>NZ_JBDVXF010000030.1:0-349022 GCF_039964565.1 Paraglaciecola sp. | reverse complement strand
AAATGGTTATGGGTGGCTTGGTAAAATAATGGGTGGCTTGGTAAAATAAAAGGCTCATCAAAGCCTAGTTTGCCTTTTTATTTAGTCAAATTGTTATGGGTGGCTTGGTAAAAGCTTGCTGAGGCATGACATCAATCCTTTGATTTATTTCCTAATCAAAGCCTAGTTTGTCTTTTTATTTAGTCAAATGGTTATGGGTGGCTTGGTAAAATAATGGGTGGCTTGGTAAAATAAAAGGCTCATCAAAGCCTAGTTTGCCTTTTTATTTAGTCAAATTGTTATGGGTGGCTTGGTAAAAGCTTGGTAAAAGCTTGGTAAAAGCTTGCGTAATAAAAGGGATCGTAGCCGATATAAATAATGGCCGGCTGAGGAGTTTGACAGCTAAGAGGGAGAATAAACTAGATGTAACTGCGGGGTCAGAGCCGCTGCAACTTGCGGATAGAATAGAACCCCTGAATGACCGCAATTGGCACAAACTTCTCAGTGAGGTTTCACGCTCGACTGTCCGGTTTTAGGCTCACAGCTGCCTGATTCAATTCCAAAATGACTGCTATGCTCAAGAAATGCGCCAGTTGATGAAACCATTTGTATGGCAAGTATGACAAAGAAGACATAAGCCTGATTTATTCTTTCGCCGCAAAGGTTAACGGCTTATTCGAGCCAAACATCACAAATGCTGGCGGCAACGTAGTCGCCCACGCTTAGCCGCGGTGTTAGCATGGACGAAAAAGCCCCGGGCAACTTGTATCCTGCCATACCCGCCGCATCGGTGGGCCCAAGCGAGGAAGGCAGAATGCTGGTGACCATCGACCCAATATTGGGGGCAATATAGACTGGTTCTGAGTTATCACCTTTCAGCCTGCTGCCTTCCGGACCTAGTGCCCATATTACCGCTCTAGGTTTGTCGCCAAACTCCGCAAAATCGGCCCGTTGCCACAGAAACTTGATTTGAAATCGCCCATTTTTGTCGGACTTAAGCATATTGTACTGGGTGAGCTTGCAGCCGCGATTATCTGTTATCTCAAGCCAATTTCGGTTCTTTTGGATGCCGTAGAACCGCAGCAGGCAATTGCCCATTGGCTCTCCATCGCTTGTCCGCGTGACGCCGACAATCACGCCTTTGTTGTATTGCATATTTAAATCTCGCTTCTGAATAATTCAAAAGAAATGAGTTTAGTACAAATTCTAGAAAGGTAAAAAATCGATGCGCCATCTCACAGTCATAAAGTGCAAATCACGATTATCGCTCGTTGCCGTCAGTCAAGTTTGATTAAAATTATGATTATTCTACTCTCAAAATAGTCTGATGGTTCGAATTTTCTATCGACCGCTTTTAGGCTCAGAGCTGCCTGTCACCTCAATCCTTCTTAACTTCTGCAAATGGCACATAAGAGTCAGTCAGTTTTGGCTACGCTCTATATCGGAGACTGTTAGTTGAGGCTATGATAAATCCTGTTTAGGATATACTTCAATTCCCATACGACTATTAAAAGGGCTCTTTGAGCCCTTTTAATTTGCGTCCATCTTTATTTAGACGTTGCCAACTTCATCTAGAATCAACAGTAATGTCTTACATTCTAATACTTATTCTACAGTCACACTTTTAGCTAGGTTGCGTGGTTGGTCGACATCGGTACCTTTTATTACTGCCACATAATAAGACAATAATTGTAATGGTAAGGTGTAAACAATAGGCGCTACCGCGGCTTCACAATGAGGGACGTTGATTACTCGCATGGTGTCGTCGCCTTTAAAGTTGGCTTCTTTATCTGCAAACACATACATGATTCCGCCTCGGGCGCGCACTTCTTCAACGTTTGATTTGAGCTTTTCTAATAACTCATTATTTGGCGCTACCACTATTACAGGCATTTCGTCGTCGATTAGGGCCAATGGGCCGTGTTTAAGCTCGCCAGACGCGTAGGCCTCGGCATGTATATAAGAAATTTCTTTTAGCTTTAACGCGCCTTCCATTGCTATGGGGTATTGGTCGCCACGGCCTAAAAAGAGGCTGTGATGTTTATCGGCAAACTCTTCTGCTAAGTCTTTAATACCTGCGGTTAATGCGAGGGTTTCTTCTAATTTGGCGGGTAGGCTATGTAGGGCGTTCACTATATGGTCGTGATCAGTTTGGCTCATGCTCCTGTGTTGTCCAATTGCTAGGGTCAACATTAAAAAGCCGGTTAACTGAGTGGTGAATGCTTTGGTAGATGCCACCCCAATTTCTGCGCCTGCTAGTGTCATAAAGGCTAAATCTGACTCTCGAACTAAAGACGAGCCTGGTACGTTACATATAGTTAAACTTGCGGCATAGCCTTGTTCTTTAGCAAGTCGCAGCGCAGCTAGGGTGTCGGCGGTTTCGCCTGATTGCGAAATAGTCACGATTAAACTTTTTGGATGAACGTAAGATTTACGGTAACGAAACTCCGAGGCTATTTCGACATTACAAGAGACGTTGGCGTATTGCTCTAACCAATAACGGGCTGTCATGCCTGAGTGGTAGCTGGTGCCACACGCAATGATTTGAATATGGTCAATGTCAGCTAAAATTTTATCGGCGTTGGGGCCAAAGATGTTGGCGTTGATACCTGTTCTTGTGAGTCTGCCTTGTAAGGTATTGCGAATTACATGAGGTTGTTCATGGATTTCTTTCAACATGTAATGACGATAACCACCCTTGTCGCCTGCATCATGTTCTACGTCAGAATCTACAATTTCGCGCTCTACTGGCGCTCCGGCTTGGTCATAAATGGTTATGCTGGTGCGAGTGATTTCGGCAACGTCGCCTTCTTCTAAAAACATAAAACGGCGGGTAACCGGTAAAAGCGCCATTTGGTCTGAGGCAATAAAGTTTTCGCCTATACCTAAACCAATGACCAACGGGCTACCTGAGCGCGCCACTATTAAACGCTCTGGATCTTGTTTGTCCATGACAACAGTGCCATAGGCGCCGTGAAATTTGGCGACTGAGTTTTGTACTGCCTTGAGCAGATCACCGCAGCTGTCTAGTTCAATATGAACTTGATGGGCAATGGTTTCGGTGTCGGTATCTGAAGTAAAGCCATAGCCTTGTTGCGTTAAGTCTTCTCGTAGCCTTTGATAGTTTTCGATAATGCCGTTGTGGACTACGGCTATACGCTCTGCTGAAAAATGTGGGTGGGCGTTGGCTTCGGTAACGCCCCCGTGCGTAGCCCAACGCGTATGTGCAATGCCTGTGCTGCCTTTTACGGGTTGCTGATGCAGGGCATCGGCAAGTTCTTTGACTTTACCAATACGCCTAGTGCGAGTCAGATTATTTTGGCTATCGACTAGGGCAACACCGGCTGAGTCATATCCTCGATACTCTAAGCGTCGTAAACCTTCTAATAATATTTCAACTACGTTACGTTCGGCAATGGCCCCTACAATCCCACACATATTAAGCTCCAATCTTTGTTGTGTTAGCGCAGATAACCTCTACACCATATTGTTCAATTTGTTGTTTTATAGCCGCTGGTATTTGGTCGTCGGTGACTAGCACCGAAATAACATCCCATGGCAATTCTACATTGGGTATCTTACGTTGTAACTTTTCAGATTCAGCCATTACTACTACTTGGTTCGACACTTTTGCCATGGCTCGGCTCAACTGGGTTAACTCGTTAAAAGTGGTCGTACCCTTTTGAGGGTCTAACCCTGCTGCACCAATAAACACTTGGTCAAAATTGTATTCTTGTAATACTAGCTCTGCCATTTTTCCTTGGAATGAAAAGGATTGTGTATCCCAAGTTCCACCCGTCATGAGTACCTTAGGTTCGTTTTCTTGTTCTAATAAATAGGTGGCTACCTGTAGTGAGTTAGTCATAACCAACAAGCCGGTGTGGTGTTTTAGTTCCGGCAATATGGCTGCGGTGGTGCTGCCACTATCAATGATAATGCGGTTGTGGTCTTTGATTAGAGAGGCCGCGATAGCCGCTATGGCTTTTTTTCGAGGAGATATTTTTTCGTCACTTAACTCAGATGAACTGACGGGTAGTAAAATTGCTCCACCGAATTTTCTCAGGAGTAAACCGTTGCTTTCGAGTTCGATTAAATCTTTTCGAATGGTAACTTCTGAGGTACCAAAAAGTTTGGCTAATTCATCAACTGCTACCTCGCCAGCTAAATTAAGCTGTTCAACTATGGCACGTCTTCTTTGTTGGGTGTTTCGCTTTTGCATAGATTACAATAAGTTTCGATTTGAAACTTATTGTAATAAAAAACTTTTGAAATGCAAGTATTCCGAAGTGTGTGTACTAAAATCACTCAATTGCTAAGAGGATTAATGTTCATAACCTTTATGTGAATTGACTAAACGGTAGAAGGTTGCCTGAGCATAATCTTCTGCAACACCGGTGCTATTTTGATTATATACACCGGCTTTAAAATACATATATTGATCTCGTTTGTGATAGCCACTGTTTTGCATATCTACTGTATGAGTAATGTCATCTTTATCTTCTCTACTTAGGGTGACAGTTAACACATCGCCCTGTACGTCAATGATATAACTGAATTTTTCATCGAGTGCGATCCCATCCTCTGGATCTTTTGCGTTACTGGAACGCGAGCCTACAAATTCATAATATTGGTCATCTCCACCACGTGGTTCATGAGCTAAGTAGAGTGAACCTTTAGTATTATTAGGTAATTTACGGTAATAAATTCTTGCTGGTTCGTCGTCTTTGGCATGTATTTGCCCAACAATTACTCTACCTAGTTGTTTAGGATCGCCAGTTACTGTGACATTGTTGACTGCTAAGGTGGCTTCTAAGCGCCCATCTACGCCGCCCGCTTTTCTTTGTGTTTTACCTCTAACACTACTAAACACCCAGTTATTTTCCGTCACCCCTTGGGTCTTAATGCGCGTGTTACCGCGGCGCAACATTTCCCGCAATTCTGAGCGAGTATATTTGGTGTTTTTAGAGGTTTTAGGACCTTTTACAAAAGCAGTGAAGACCATGCCACCATCTGCAGCAGTATAGAAATATGGCGCTAGCTGAAACCCCTTGGCTAGAAATGTTTCGGGGATGACATCCACTTTTTTATCGTTGTTGGTATCTAAAGGCAGACTTAGATTCCAGTCTAATAAGTCGAAGTTTAATCCCGGAGGGACTTTAGGGTTAAGTGTCGGCAAGTCGTCTGCAATCACCAATGGGCAGAAGAGTACGGCAACGAATAACAAGGAAATTTTTTGGTAATACGAATGCATAATTGAGGGACCCTATTTTTGGATGAGTGAGACAACAGTTAAATCACAATTAATTTGTAAATATACCTGCATTTTTTTGTGATTAAAAGAAGTGGTAATACTGTTTATAACATGTCTATTTTTAATTGGTAATAAGATAAAATTAAATTGGTAATAACTCTTAATCTCTTGTTTTTAAGGGGAATTGTAGGTTTTTGGCGTTGTGTTAAGTTGTTTGATAGATTTGTTTTTGTAAAATATTTGTAATTTTACGTTAAAATTGGCTAGAAAGATCTATCTCTTTGTGGTCTCATGTCATACTAAGGAAACAGTGTTTTTTGTTTTGGTTATAATATTTTGTTTGTATTTGGTTATGTCATTAATTGATATTGGTAATACCTTATTTAGTCAAAAGTGCCAAACATAACAAACTTCAATTCAAAGAGAGATGAACAATGAAGAAGTTGAAAGTATTTACTCTATGTGCGTTAAGTGCTGCTTTAATGACTGCATGTGGCGACGATGACTCTACATTAAATGGGGCAAATAATAGCCAAGGTAGCGTGTCAATTTCTGCTGATTCGGCCAATTTGGTTGATGGCGTCACAATGACTGCAACTATCAGTGATTCAGACGGAATTAATGACTCAAGTACTTTATACCAGTGGAATGCCAACGGTTTTCCGATCTCAGGTGCGACTAGTGCTTCCTATGTGATCTCTGACGATTACGCGGGGTCGACGCTCTCTGTCTCTGCTGTTTACACCGATGGCGCAGGTTTTATAGAAACTGTGGTTTCGGCTTCTTCTGAGGCAATAATAGCAAATGAAATAGGGCAGTTAACTATTGTTGGTGATGCTGCAGATAAAGATTCGATTCTAAATGCATCTCTTGTAGATGGTAACGGCGTACCAGGTGAGTTGTCTTATGTTTGGTCAGCAGATGGAGTCGCTATCGAAGGCGAGACTGGTGCCTCTTTACAACTCACTCCTGCTGTTGATGGTCAAGTTATTACCGTCGCGGTAAGTTATACCGATGATGATGGTTTTACTGAAAGTTTGACGTCCGCAGCGACGGGTCCTGTCGGCGTGGCAAATACCCCGGCAACCTTTGATGAGCTTGCTGTTACAGTAACGAACGATAGTTCTGCTCAATCTGGCTCCATCACAGTAATCGATGTAGACGCCGGTGACGACGCTTTAGTTAGTCAAACTGATACCACAACGAGTTATGGTACTTTTTCAATAGATGAAGAGGGTGAGTGGTCATACTCCCTTAATACCTCTGATGCCACCATAGCAGCTTTAGCGGATTCGAGTGATTCAGTTGACGATACTGTTGTTATTGAATCAGTTGACGGAACAGTTGCTAGTTTAGTTATTTCGATTACAGGCGTAGATATCAACGAAAAAATCGCGACTATTCGTGATACTGACTCTGGTGATACTGGAGAGCTACGATACAAGTTTGATGCCCCGTTGTTGGCGGGTAAGTTAGTTGCATCATTCAACAAGCCCGCTGACGCGATTGAAATAAACGATGAGTTTGCGGCTAAGGATGCTTACATCACCTTCTATAATGAAGCGACTAGCACCAGTGGCGGCCGAGCCATTGCAGATTTGCGTATTCAGACAGATAAGTTTGTTCTTCGGGACCAAGATGACATTGTTGTTAATAATCCGTTTACTCCGGGTGAATGGCAAAATGTAGAAGTGACTTGGGAAGCCGCTAATGATGTGACACCACCTATGGTAACCGTGACTATTGACGGTGTGAGTGTTACCACTGAAGCATTCTCGTCTCCAGATGCTGCTGTGGGAGGTGTGGCAGCTATTGCATTTAGAATTGCAGATAATACTGCGATTCTTCCAGATGATAAGAGTTTCAAAGTAGATGATATCTCGATCTATTCTGACGCTGTTGGCACTACTCTAGTGCATGAAGATGACTTTGAAAGTTATAGCGATGGATACGATCTTGATCCTGATAACAATGGGACTTCAGTGTATAACTCAAGTACTTTTCAAGCGGTAGTCGAACCAATAAACGGTGTGGTTGATACGCCAACCGACAACCAATTTGCAGCCATTACTGATACCGATTCTGGCGATTCAGGTGAACTTAGATATCGATTTGAATCACCTATGCTTGCAGGTAAGTTGGTCGCGTCATTTAATAAGCCAGCAGATGCAATTGAAATTAACGATGAGTTAGCGGCTAAGGATGCATACATCACTTTGTTTAATAGCGCGCACAGTACTTCTAGCGGCAGAGCTATTGCAGATTTACGTATTCAAACTGATCAATTTGTGCTGCGAGACCAAGACGATATTGTGGTTAGTAATCCCTTTACACCCGGCCAATGGCAAGATGTTGAGATCACTTGGGAAGCCGGTAACGATGTTACGCCGCCTATGGTAACTGTCACAATTGATGGTGTGAGTGTGACTACAGAAGCCTTTACTTCTCCAGATGCCGCAGTCGGTGGAGTGTCAGCAGTAGCATTTAGATTTGCAGATAACACAGCAATTCTACCTGATGATATTAGTTTTAAAGTCGACGATATAGCGATTTACTCAGACGTTGCAGGTACAACCTTAGTGCACGAAGACGATTTTGAAAGTTATAGCAATGGCACAGATCTCGATCCTGATAACAATGGCAACTCTGTATACAACTCTAGTTCATTCCAAGCTGTGGTTACGTCTAACTCTGGTAGCACGGATGGTGGTGCAGATGGTGGTACGGACGGAGGTTCTGATGGCGGCTCTGACAATGGTAGTAATGGTGATGGTGGTAGCTTCGATGGTAACCTGATTGCAGCCATTACCGACACTGACTCTGGTGACTCAGGAGAACTTAGATATCGATTCGAATCGCCAATGTTAGTGGGTAAGTTAGTGGCATCGTTTAATAAGCCAGCTAATGCTATTGAAACCAATGATGAACTTGCAGCTAAAGACGCCTATGTTACTTTATTTAACAGCTCCCACAGTACATCTAGTGGTCGCGCAATTGCAGACTTACGCATTCAAACCGATCAATTTGTGTTGCGAGACCAAGACGACATAGTAGTGAATAATCCTTTTACTCCTGACGAATGGCAGAATGTAGAAATCACCTGGGAAGCCGGCAATGACGTAACACCACCTATGGTAACAGTAACCATAGATGGTATTAGCGTTACCGCAGAAGCGTTTTCATCGCCAGATGCGGCAGTAGGTGGGGTTTCAGCTATTGCCTTTAGATTTGCCGACAATACAGCGATATTGCCAGATGATATTAGTTTTAAAGTGGATGACGTGTCTATTTACTCAGACGTTGCCGGTACGACTTTAGTCTTCGAAGATGATTTCCAAGGGTATAGTGATGGGACCGATTTAGATCCTGACAACAACGGAAACTCGGTATATAACTCCAGTACCTTCCAAGCTGTGGTTAAAGCTGAGCAATAAAATTGGTTCTATTCGCTGTTAGCGTGACAACGTCATAGTTAACAGCCTTTAGCTACTATTAAACACAAAGCCCCGCTAGTTTAGCGGGGCTTTTTATTAGCTATTAAATTATTGGGTTTGATGTCCAATTCTAGTTCGTTTTTCAATAACAAAAATAAACTATTTCTTAACCGGGCGTTGCCATGACTCTAAGTTACGCTGCTTACCTCGAGCGATAGATAATTCATTGTCTCTCACTTCTTTTGTAATAGTTGAGCCTGCACCAACAGTGGCATTCACTCCAATTACAGTCGGAGCAACAAGAGAACTGTTAGACCCAATAAAAGCGCCGTCTTTAATGATGGTTTTGAACTTATTCACCCCGTCGTAATTACAGGTAATGGTGCCCGCACCAATGTTGGCGCCTACTCCAACTTCTGTGTCACCAAGGTAGCTAAGATGATTAGCCTTTGAGCCTTTTCCTAAGGTGGTTTTTTTCATCTCGACAAAATTACCGACCTTAGATTGTTCCATCATTACCGAGCCAGGTCGTAATCGAGCATAAGGGCCCACACTGCAATATTCCCCTACCACAGCTTGTTCAATGACGGAGTTAGCATGAATTACAGCGTTTGCTGCAACTTCGCAATCGCTAAGTATACAATTTGCGCCAATGGAGGCATTTGAGCCAATTTTAACCTTGCCAGTAATGATCACATTCACGTCAATGTTAATATCTTGTCCAACCTCTAGTTCACCTCTTAAATCAAAACGTGATGGGTCGGATAAAGAGACGCCCTGCATCATCAACGCGTTGGCTTGTTCCATTTGATAGGCTCTTTCAATTGCAGCTAATTGTACTCGATTGTTTATGCCTTCTACTTCAATGGCAGAAGAGGGTTGCGAAGCTTGAATCGATTTGCCTTCTTTAGCCGCCATTTCTATGATGTCGGTTAGATAAAACTCACCTTGTGCATTGTTATTATTCAAGTTAGACAGCCAACGTTTTAAGTCTTTACCGCCCATAATCATCATGCCAGTGTTGGTTTCTTTAATTTGGCGCTGCTGTAGCGAAGCATCTTTATGTTCAACTATTGCTGTAACTTGATCCCCTTGCCTAATGATTCTGCCCATTCCGGTTGGGTCATCTAGCTCTACTGTAAGTAACGCTAGGTCGGCATTTTTTTTAACGGCTATTAACTGCTCTAAGGTGGTTTCTTTAATCAGTGGAGCATCACCAACTAATATCAATACATCTTCATCATCCTTAATGTGTGGAATGGCTTGTTGTACCGCATGACCGGTACCTAATTGTTTATCTTGTAAACACCAAGACAATGTATTGTGGCTGAGTCTATCTTGTAGTTGTTGCCGTCCATGACCATAAACCAAGTGGATATTTGTGGCATTCAACTTATTAACTGTATCTATAATGTGTTGAACCATCGGTTTGCCACCAATAGAATGCAATACCTTCGGTAGCGAAGATTTCATTCTTGTACCTTTACCAGCTGCTAAAACTACTACAGAAAAAGCCATGTAAATTCCTTTATTATTGTGATGTAGTCGCCACTATGGTTTCACTTGGTGACGAGTTTACCCATTCTACTTATTTGCGAATCTGCTGTCAGTATTTCAGTTCTAGATTTAAAAATAAGAGAAATAAAGCTTTAAATTAGTTGAAGTTCTAACAAAATCTTAAAATCGCTATGCTAAAAGATGATTGTGATCGATTTTCCCTTAAGATTAGTAAAAATAACAGGTATGCTGATGACTCTATGGATAATTCTCCGCTATGATGGTGGTGTTGCCTCAAGGGCATGAGGTATGACTAATCAGTTTAGGTGAAATTAAGAGCAAGGTTGCCAGTGAATATTTTCCGTACATTACATCGAAGTATCTTAATTCTGTTTGCCGTGGTTGTCGTCTCTATTGTGACGTTAATTCATATTAGTGTATCTAAAATAGTTGCTGAACAAAGTAGAGCCCAGCAACAATCTCATTCTCCTGCCTTACGATTGATTGTTGAGCAACTTATGCAACCTCTGCATATTTCGCAGACATTGGCCAAAGCAAAAGAACTAAAAGAACTAATGCGCAATCCGGCAGTTAATGAAGAGCAAATTTTCGCTACCTTACGCCGCTTAAATCAGGAGTTTTCCCTAAATTTCTTTATCGCAAGCGAACTCAGTCGAACTCAATACGATTCAGAAGGAAAAAAAATTGAATTGACTGAAGGGAAAGTTGATTGGTATTTCAGGTATAAAGCACAACCCGAGAATGCCATGGCTGATATCGGCCAGTGGCAAAACCCTCAATTTTACATTGACTTAAAAATTTATGATGATGAAAACAATTTTCTAGGGGTATTTGGTGTAGGTAAAAGTCTTAACGAATTTACGCAAATTTTTAATGAATACAAAAAAACCTATGGGTATGATTTTATCTTTGTTGATCAGAATAAAGATATTACTTTGACGTCTGATCCTGAGTTGCTAATTAAAGGTGTTACCTTCAAAAACCTGGCTGACTTACCATGGTTTCAAAGCTTAAATCCAGAACAACAGCAGGGCTCCTTGAATAATTTACTTTTGCAAATCAATGGCCAAGAGGCGTTAGTTGCGGAACTCAATATTCAACCATTCGACTGGACTTTGTATATCATAACCCCTCTACAATCTCGACAAACTGAAATAAGCCGCGCTTTTATCCTAAGTGTAGTGACTTTACTCGCAGTGATATTTGGATTGTTTTTATTGATTTACAATTTGTTGTATTACTTCAAAAAGGATATTCAAAAAATTAAACAAATCGATATCCTTACAGAGTTAGCCAATCGCAGTAACATTAGTTTGAAGTTTGAGGAGCTGATGTATGAGAAACAATCGGTTAGTTTAGTATTAATTGATTTGGACAACTTTAAGCCCATCAACGACACACACGGCAGGAAGGCTGGGGACATAGTATTGCGTCAAGTTGCGCAAATGTTGCAAAGCAACATACGCGAAACTGATATTTTAGGCCGCTGGGGTGGCGAGGAATTTATCTTATTGATGCCAGACACTGGGCCTCATGAGGCAGCGGAATTATGTCAGGAATTGTGTAAAAAGTTAGGTGCAATGACAATCACCACAGGTACTACTTCTATCCAACTCACGGCTAGTTTTGGGGTGTCGTTTACTGCGACTCCGCGGACAATGTCAGAAGTTATTTCTGCGGCCGATGATGCACTCTTTGCAGCCAAACGAGATGGTAGAAACATGGTCAAAATGCAGTTAATCGATTCTGATTAGTCACTCAATGCGGCTGACTTTTACCACTTTTTGTTCTAGCGCCAACAAACCCGCTTTGATTGGTGTTCCCCAAGCATAACCGGTTAACTTGCCATTGCTGCCAATGACTCTGTGGCAAGGCACTACGATAGTCAGTGGGTTACGTCCATTGGCTGCACCTACTGCTCTCACAGCCTTTGGGTTATTGATTCCTTTTGCAATGTCAGCATAACTGCAGGTTTGTCCGTATTCGATGCTACGCAACTGCTGCCAAACTTGATGTTGAAATTTCGTTCCCTTAGGGTTCAATGACAAATCAAACAGGGTTCGGGTGCCAGCAAAATATTCTTGTAATTGTGTTACTGCTTGTTTGGTAAACTTATTGTAATTGGTTGTTTTGGCGTTGCTTTTCACAAAACTTATTGAGGTAAGACCTTTGTGGTCGGCACATATTTGTAAAGTGCCAAATTCCGAATCTAGATATTCAATAAAATGACTGATTTCTGTCATGACATGCTCCAAAGTTGTAACGTTAAGTAGCTCCGCCATGGGCGTGCTAAATCGGGTTCTATTTTCATTTCCGCTAGTTGCTTTTTTATGATTAGATCGGTATTCAGCCAGATGTCTGGGCTGGATTGACCACGCATTTTCCCATAGGCTACTGTCCATGGCCCTATGCCTTTTATTTCTAACCAGTGATCTACAGATGCATTTGGGTTATCAAGTATGTGTTGTGCGAACAACTGTAAGGTTTGTCTACGACTGCTAGGAATTTTTAAGAAGGCGAGGTCACTTGTAGCAATTGCAGCAGCAGTTGGGAAATAGTAAAGCTCCCCCTCTTTTTCGCCTAATTCATGGGTTAATTGTGATAACAGGGTAATGGCTGCTTTGACGGATATTTGTTGTCCAAGAATTGCCCTACAACCTGCTTCAAATGTATCCCATACGCCAGGTATTCTTAACCCTGTTACTAAGCGGTTTTTTGGTACGCCACAGTTTAGCAATTGTTTGTGGATTGTTTCAGTATCCGAATTGAGATCAAACATTCTTTCAATATTACTCAAAACACTGGTTAGCTTTTCAACTTTGGAAAGCCTGATTTCGACCTTCAAACAATGTTTTACCTCATCGATGGACACTCTAAACCAACCTTTATCTGTGCCCATGACAAAGGTTCTAGAATAAGTATTTTCAGTGACACTTTCGATTCCTTGAATTGCTCTGATTCTCAAAAACGTTAACATGTGCGCAGAATTAAGAGGCGGCCTAAATGCCAATTTAAGGTTGAGGAGTTGGTCTTGTTGATGTTTGCCTTGTTTTATTTGTTGCGGGGTGAAACCTGTCACTTTTTTGAAGTTCTGTTGTAATCGTCTCGCGCTGGAAAAACCACTGGCATGGGCAACATGCTCAATTGATAAACAATTTTGGTGAAGCAGTTGTTTCGCAAATAATACCTTATCAAATAATTGGTATTGTTTTGGACTTAAGCCTAAATGTTGCTGAAACAGCTGACGAAAGTAACGGGGTGTTATGCCTAACTTTTCCGCTACTTCTTGAACGTTTAGTTCTCTGTTTTGTCTGAGTAAACGCATTGCCCTGTTAACTGTAGTATTCACTCCACCCCAAGCAAAAGAGTGGGGTGCACTGTCAGGCCGACAGCGCAGGCATGGACGATACCCAGCATGCATGGCTTGCTGCGCCAACTCAAAGTACTCGACGTTTTTTTCAAGTGGCGTATTGGCAGGACATATTGGACGACAAAAAATATTAGTGGTTTTTACAGCAATAAAGAATGTGCCGTCAAATCGTGGATCTCTAGTCAGTCGCGCTTGTTGATAATCTGCATTCATTATTTTTTGCTTCGGTACTTTTGTTATTGTTATTCTAACGACTTCTACTCATTTAGTGCGACAAAAGCGGCAGTCAATCTAAGTTGATAGGTTGTTGCCGAAGACATAGCTGTTGTTCCAAGCACTAACACATAGGATAATAACCACAGTTAAGATAAATACTGTTTGGTTAATTCAAACTAATTTAGGAATGATGTGACTTATTTGTTTTATATAGTTATGACTCTTTTGAACATGTTAGCCCATGCAACAGCAGTTCGAGTTGGATATGTTTAAGTTTTTCATAGGGGCGCTACTGCTAGTAAGTATCTACAGTGAAAGAAGTATTGCAGCAGATAAATGGCTCACTGAATTTGCAGAAGATATTCAAAAAAAAGCGCAAAAAAAGAACTTGCCAGGGTATACCTTCGCCTATATTGAAAAAGGTAAACCCGCCTCGGTGGTGGTATACGGTAAAGAAAGTAAATCGGGGCAACCCATAGCTTTAGATACAGTGTTTCGCTTGGCGTCAGTTTCTAAAACTTTTACCTCAATGCTGATGGCTAAATATGTAGCCCAAAACCAGTTGGATTGGCAAATTCCAGTTTCGCAGTTGATACCTGAATTTTCTACCGCAAAAAGTAAAAGTGGTGAATTGGTTTTGCAACATGTGATTGGTCAATCTAGCGGTTATACTCCCAATGCTTATGATAATTTAATTGAAGCCAATTACGCCGTAGACCGTGTATTAACAATGCTCTCTGAGCTGGAACCGCTTTGCCAGCCTGGACAATGTTACACCTATCAAAATGCACTATTTGCTGTAGTTGACAGTTATTTTCAACAGCATCATTCATCCTATTCGCAAGCGCTCACACAAACGTTGATTCAACCTCTAAAAATGCCATATGCAAGCATTGGCAAAAAGGCATTGCAGGCCTCAACCAAGTGGGCTAAGCCTCATGTCGCAATTTCAAAAAATCGTTGGCGGTTATCAACAGTAAGAGATGATTATTATCGCTATTCTCCCGCCGCAGGAGTCAATGCCAGTATGCATGATATGGTGATTTGGATGCGAGCATTGCTTGGTGAATCGCCACAGGTAGTGTCTCCCGCGTTAATTACTCAAGTAACAACGCCATTGACCAAAAGTAAAAAAGAGATCTACAGGCGCCAGTGGCGAGAATTTTTGTCGGACGCTCACTATGGATTGGGATGGCGTATTTATGATTTTGCTGGTCACAAACTGAATTATCATGGTGGCTGGGTACGAGGGTATCGCGCTGATATCGCTTTTTCACCAGAATATGGTGTGGGTTATGTGATGCTGATGAATGCAGAATCAAATTTGATCAATGAATTTACCCCAGATTTTTGGGCGAGGTGTTTTCAGCACTTAGAGCAAGCCAACATGGTTGCTGGCTCGCTAAAAGTGAGGCCTTAGGTCTTTAGATAGGTATATCCTTTTAGGCAATCCTCATAGAAGTCGGTCCATTTCACGCCTTCTCTAGGTTTCATTTGCCCCAAAGCTACATGTCCATCGATCATTTTTTTGACACTTTTGGCCATTGAGCTTGGGTGGTATTGCATGATCGAAAGCACATCCTCAACCGAAGAGCCGTTTACGACTTCTTCAATATAAAAATCTTGCGGATCATCGTCGTGACTGAATATATGAACTTCGTTTAAGCGTCCAAACAAGTTATGCATATCGCCCATTACATCTTGGTAGGCGCCAGTCAAAAACAAACCCAAATAATAATCTTCATCGGCTTTTAATGTGTGCATTGGCACAATGTCTGAAATGCCTTGTTCACTTATAAACTGATCCAATTTACCGTCACTGTCACACGTGATGTCGACTAAAGAACAGTTAATGTTGGGTTTTTCGTTCATTCTAGTTAAGGGTACAACGGGTAGCACCTGATCGATGGCCCAAGTATCCGCAGCCGATTGGAAAACCGAAAAATTACATAGGTATTGCGAAGACAGAGCAAAATCTAACTCTTGCATTTCTTCTGGTACAAACTCTGCGTCTTTGATGCGTAGTTGTACTTCCCCCATAATTTTCCAGTATAAGGTTTCAATCTTGGCAAGCTCTTCTAGGGATATTACCCGTAATTTAAAGGCATTTAACGCCTGTTCTTTAAATTGCGAAGCGTCGTTAAATATTTCCTGCAAATTGTTTTGTTGACCAATAATTTCTGATAGTTCGCGTATATCGCTCACCAATACATGTTCATCATCTACTGGATCTGTTTCGATACCGGCACCGTGCGCTTTAATTTCACCCACAACTTGTGTGACCACACAGCTGTGGTGTGCAGTTATGGCGCGTCCGCTTTCGCTCACTAGCGTAGGGTGGGGAACATTTTCTAAGTCACAGACTTGTTTCATGCCATATACGATATCGGCAACATATTCTTTCATACTGTAGTTTCGTGACGAGTCATTCGTTGACTGACTACCGTCATAGTCGATTCCTAAACCGCCACCTACATCGACGTATTCAAGCTTAAAGCCCATACGATGTAGTTCGGAGTAAATCATGGCACCTTCTGCAATGGACTCTTTCACAGCACGGATATCGGTTAACTGACTACCAATATGAAAATGCAATAGTTTTAAGCTGTCAGCCATACCATGTTTTTCAAGGTAACGGGCCGCATTGATCATTTCACTTATGGTTAAACCAAATTTTGCTCTGTCGCCACCAGAGCTTGCCCATTTTCCACGCCCTTTAACGGTCATCTTCGAGCGTATGCCGACTATTGGCTCAATTCCTAGCTCTTTGGCAATTTTAACTAAAAGAATTAACTCAGAAAATTTCTCAATTACTACTATCGTTTTGCGCCCCAATTTACGACTTAACAATGCTAAGCGCATAAACTCTTCGTCTTTATAACCATTTAATACAGTCAATGAGTCTGTATTAGTGTTTAGGGCCATGACAGTCAATAGTTCTGCTTTAGAACCCGCCTCTAAGCCGTAATTAAAAGGTGCGCCTGCGTCGACTATTTCCTCGACAACCTCGCGCATCTGGTTGACTTTTACAGGGTATACGCCCATGTAGCCGCCATCATATTCGGCTTCTTTGAGGATGTCTTGAAAGGTCTGATTCAGCAACGCCACCTGAGAACGAAGGATATCGTGGAACCTAACTACCAGAGGAAATTGAATGCCTTCTTGTTTGATTTCATCTATGACTGCTTTGAAATCGATTCGCATACTGGTATTTGAGGGATCCGGGGTAATCTGTAAATTGCCATTTTGACCAATTTCAAAATAACCATCTCCCCAACGTTTTACACGGTAGATATTTTCCGAGTCGTCGATGGTCCACTTTTTAGTTCTTGGCATAGTAGTTTCTGTCTAACAAAAGGACGTGGATTATAAAGAACAACAATTGCAGTGGCTAGCAAGTTTAATCACGATTAGACCAACAACAATGACGCTGCTCCTAAAAACACAAAAAAGCCGACAACATCAGTGACTGTTGTTAAAATCACCGAGCCAGCAAGCGCGGGGTCAATACCCATTTTATCAAGTAATACAGGTATCACTATCCCAGAAATTGCGGCAATAAGCATGTTGATCACTAGTGCTACCGCAATAATGGCTGACAGCCAAGGGTTATCAAACCACAACGATGTAATAGCCGACACCACCAAAGCCCAGAGCAGGCCGTTAAAAAAGGCAACCAACACCTCTTTGTTACCAAGCGCCCTTAGATTTGAAGTCGCTAACTGCCCGGTTGCTAACCCCCGAATGGTTAATGTCAGCGTTTGGCTACCGGTTATGCCACCCATGCTCGCCACTATTGGCATGAGTACGGCCAATGCTACTACTTGCGCCACTACTTCATCGAAAATTCCAATGACAATTGATGCTGCAAAAGCCGTTAAAAGGTTGATCCCTAACCATACAGCGCGGCGTCTCGAACTGGTAAATACTGGTGCAAATAAATCTTCATCGCTAACACGGCCCATATGCGACAACTGAGCTTCGTAATATTCTTGGTAGACGTCAATCGCGTCTTTTACGGAGAATCGACCTAGCAGACGGCCTTCTTTCGTGATGACAGGTAACATTGAACGGCCACTGCTTTTTACTGCTTCAGAGGCATCAAATAAATCGAGGTCCGCGGCCAACACTCGGTCAGAAAACTCGGCTACCTGAATCAGCTGCGCGTCAGCATCGCTATTAAATAATTGGTTGATGTCTACCTGACCCAAATAGTGGTCTGTATCATCAACCACTAAAATACTATCGGTATAAGGAGGAAGGGTTTCTATTTTTAAAGCATCCAATAACTCGCCCACTGAAACACTTTTATTTACAGTATAAACCTCATGATTAACATAACGACCTAACTGTTCGTCAGAGTAATTAAGCGCTTCTTCTATTAAGTCAGATTCTTGGGCGTTTAATTTCTTAATTAACCCTTTGGCGACACGATTAGGCAGTGCGTCAAGAATTTCGACTAAGTGTTCAGTGGTACTAGCAAGTGCGAGGTCTTCAATGTTCTGATTCGACAACAAAGACATAAGCTGTTCGCGGGAGTCATCTCGCATCGCTGCTAATATAGGTGATTTTTTATCTTCGGTGAGTGTTTGCCACAATTCAAAACGTAGGTCTTTAGGGAGCCCTTCAAATATAAACGCCCAGTCTTCCGCGGTAAAATCTCTGGCGATAAGTGGTACTGCGACTTGATCTTCTTTAAGTCGGTCAAGTAGCCATAAAAAGGCACTCTCTCGTTGTTCTTGGCTGACCATTTTAACCCCCTTACATACTCGCCCCTATGGTATCGATAAAAGATAAGTAGCCCATAGTCATTTATTTAGATTTTTTGGTGTATCTTATAATCTGCAATTTATGCTAAAACAAATATCCATTCCTTGTAGTCCTAATTCCACTCAAGAAAATGCTTTGAACAATTAACAAGAGATTTTGATATGCAAGACAGAGAAACCAATCCACCGCCAAGCACAGACGATCCTACGCATATTTTAGAGTTGCGATATCTTACCCTTGATGATTATGCCGATGTGAAAGAGTTAATGGACGTAGTCTATGTTCAAGTCGGCGGGGCATGGCCATTAAAAAACTATCAAGCACAGCTTAATACATTTCCCGAAGGGCAAATTTGTATTGAAGATAAAGGAAAAGTTATCGCTGCTGCAATATCTGTCATAGTCGACTACGAAAAGTTTGGAGACAAACATACCTATGATGAAATCACAGGCGATGCCTATTTAGGTACACATGATCCAAAAGGAGATGTGTTATATGGCGTCGATGTATTTGTATCGCCCGATTATCGAGGACTCAGATTGGGGCGTCGTTTGTATGAAGCGAGAAAGGAATTATGTAAGAACCTCAATCTCAAATCGATAATGGCTGGAGGACGGATCCCTAATTATGCGAAACACGCAGACACCATGACTCCCTATGAATATATCGAGGCAGTTAAATCAAAAGATTTGTTTGACCCTATTTTAACCTTCCAAATTTCAAATGGGTTTGAGGTAAAACAAATACTCAAGGCATACCTTCCAGAAGATGAAGCGTCAAAGGGATATGCAACCTTGTTGCAGTGGCACAACATCTATTACAACGCAGAATCTCCTAAACTATTTGGCGGTCATAGAAATACCGCTCGAATTGGATGTGTGCAATGGCAAATGCGCTATTTTCATGACGTAGCAGAATTACTACAACAAGCTGAATATTTTATAGACGCGCTTTCGGACTATAAATGCGACGTAGCCTTGTTCCCAGAATTTTTTAATGCGCCGCTTATGGGAATTAAACCTGCTGATACATCAATTGATGCGATTTGGAACTTAGCGACTTACAGTGACGAAATATTGACTGAAATGTCGCGATTAGCTGTGTCATATAATATTAATGTAATAGTGGGGTCGATGCCTGTTGTTCAAGACGATGAGTTATTTAACGTGAGTTATCTATGTCATCGAGATGGGCAAATTGATAGTCAATATAAATTGCATCCAACACCTCATGAAAAGAAAGATTGGATCATGCAAGGCGGGGATAAACTTCAGGCCTTCGATACTGACTTTGGTAAGATTGGTATTCTAATTTGTTACGATGTAGAGTTTCCTGAGTTGGGTAGAATACTTGCCGAGCAAGAAATTCAGATACTCTTTATTCCGTTTTGGACTGACACCAAAAATGGCTACCTAAGAGTGCGAATTTGTGCTCAAGCAAGGGCGATTGAAAACGAATGTTATGTGGCGATCGCCGGTAGTGTAGGTAATCTACCTAAGGTCGATAACGTCGATATTCAGTATGGACAGTCGGCTGTTTTTTCGCCTTCAGACTTCGCTTTTCCACACGACGCAATAGTGTCAGAAACGACTCCAAATACTGAAATGACCCTCATAGTTGACTTGGATTTAGATCGATTAACTCAACTTAGAAATGAAGGTTCCGTGAGAAACTATCTTGATAGAAGACGAGACCTCTATAAGGTTGATTGGACTGGAAGCTAAGTAAGTGTTTACTTGCTTTTTTTAACAAAAAAGAATGCCATATTTTATACGGCATTTTCTTAGTCAAATAGTGTCGTTGCTGCGCTGCAAGTGAACACATTTAAAATAATGTTTAGGACGATTCATATTGGAAGACTTCATCGATAGATTGTCCAAATACCTCAGCAATTTTAAAGGCAACTTCAAGAGTTGGTGAGTACTTACATTTTTCGATTGCCATGATCGTTTGTCGTGTCACTCCGACTAATTCTGCTAGCTCTTGTTGAGTCATTTCTTCGGCAAAAAAACGTAACTCGCGGATCTTATTTTTGATAGGAAGTGTGGCCATGTTAGTGACCACTTCTGTAGTAATATAGTTGTGCTGAAAATCTAACAACTTCCGAAAATATAAAACTAAATAATAAAATGTGTGCAGTTAAAAGAGGAATGTTAAATGTGTTTGATTGTGTAAAAAACTCTGGGTTTAGTTCGAGAAAAACAACTCGTCCTAATGTAACAAATACCCCGATCACCAATATGATGTAACCCAAACTATTGGCTTTATATTCGAATAACTTGTCCCTTTCATTAGCGCCTAATTCAGCTTCTTTACGATTACTTATGGCCAACATTCCTTGAAATACAATTTCAATAATGATGATAAGTACCAAAGCTCGCAAAAATAATCCGAGTGCGGCAGATTGTGCTATCTCTTCAGACACACCGCCTAAAAACAGTATATTTAAAAAATAATCACCAAAAATAAGTAACGTACTTATTAACGAAATCCAAATACTCTTTTCTCTAAAAGACATAGCCATAAATCTCCCTCATTTGCTAAGAGCATATAAAGTAATATAAAGCTAACTTTGTGTAAAATATTTTTAACTTTGAGTTAAGTTTATATTTCTTAAGGTTAGTTTTGGTTGTCTTTAGTTCTCTGTTATTCGCCTATGTCTTCATTCCAAAGCTGAGGTTTTGAGTCGATAAAGCCCTGCATTAAATCGATACATTGCTGGTCTTGCAGCACTTTGACGGAAATACCTTTGGATTGAAGTAACGCTTCTTCTCCCATAAATGTGTGATTTTCACCAATTACAACATTGGGTATACCATATAGAATTATCGCCCCTGTACACATAGCACAGGGAGACAAGGTAGTATAAATAATCGATTCTCTATAGGTTTGCGCAGTTTGACGTCCGGCATTTTCAAATGCATCCATTTCACCGTGTAAAATAGGGCTGCCATTTTGAACGCGTCGGTTGTGTCCTCGACCTATAATTTTGTTGTTATGCACGATAACTGAACCGATAGGGATCCCACCTTCGGCCAATCCTTGCTGAGCCTCTTTAATTGCTTCTTGCATGAATTTGTCCATTTGAACACCTTTTATGTTGGTTTAGTTATTTATATTCGACTGGTCACTCAGCACTCTGAGTCTTACTTCTTCTAAGGATTTTTGAGTATATTCGATGTTTAGGTTAACCATAAACGCATCGATGAGAGGCATAATTTGATCACCATAAACCTTCTTGCTATCGCGGTCAAAAAACTGGGTTATACCCTCAGCCCCAGCGATGGTTTCATAGGCTTCTTGAGCAAGACTTGAGTTGTTTTGTTGGGCACCTCTATGGGGTGACATTATGCCTAAGTTATTATTGAATTTTTCCTGGCTATCACTGAGTGCCGCATATTTTATGAAGGATTTGGTTAGGTCTTTTTTATTATTTGTTGCTGGCACAACTAATACATCAAGTGGGACTTCTTCGTAATAGGTGGACTGTCCATCAAACAAGGGAAATTTGAAAAAACCAATTTTGTTTTTGACGGTTTCTGGAAATACCTGTACCGCGTAATTACCGAGCATTGACATACCAATCATGCCCCTAAATAGTAACGGTAGGCCTTGCTTCCATTCTAAATCTTGATGATTTTCAATAAAGTAGCCGGCCTTAGTAATGTCTTGGATTTTTTTGAGGACGTTGGTAATTCTGTCGTCTAAATAAGAGGCTTGCCCTCGCATTAACTCCTTGTGAAAGGTTATGCCGTTTAGACGTAAATTTAAATAGTCAAACCAGGCTGTGGCAGGCCAATTGCTTTTACTACCTATATAAATAGGAGGGACATTATTTTTCTTAAGAATTTCACAAACCTCAACAAATTGCTGCCAACTTTGTGGTTCGGACAACTTTAGTCTTGAGAACAAAGGTTTGGGATAATAAAAGCCTATTTGATAGTAAGATATTGGCAACGCGTAGCTTTTTTCGTTAAATGAGACTGCATCAATCACGGCCTTGTCATATAACTGCTCCATTTCAATTGTCGTTATTATATGGTCTATCGTAGCTATTTTATTTTGTTCAATAAATTCAAATAAACGTACGCCGGCGTGCCAATATAAAATGTCATATTGGTTTGATTCCAACATATCGGGAAACTTAGTTTTATATACTTCGCTGGTGTAGGAGGTTATGTTGATTTGTGTATTTGGATTGGCGTCTTCGTATGCCCGCGCTAAATTATAATAGGCAGCGCGTTGTGAACTGTTTGAAATAGACGCGGCTATTTTGAGTTCCTGTTTAGCGAACCCTGGAAAGGTTATAACCGCGATAAGTGCAACTACTAAAATGCGAATATTATGCTCCTATTCTCCAAAGTGTAATTTAATACGTTAATCGCGCTAGTTCAACAAATTGCAATGATGTAGTGTCAAATTAACGGGTGATATACGAATTCGTTACACTATGCTGGGAACGGTCTGGGAAACACACATATTATGCACAACATTAGCACCCAAAATAGCGCATTTAGAATGAATATTTATCTAAAATATTTTGATAGTGCTCAGTCTTTTTAACCTTTTGTAGCTCTTCATTAAAAGTACTAAGTTGCTCTAGCGAAACACTTTTTTGACTAAACATCACATAAGCATCGCCTGTATGGATGGTGAGGCCATGAGCGACAATGTACTCATGTAATGCCTTGCGTCGCAATAACGTAGCACCCACAAAACTATCTTCAAGAAAACCATCTATATCACCATCCAATAACCTTGCGACATTAAGTTCACCCATAATTGCGTTGACGAAATATTTAGACGTATCAGCGCCATCTAATAAAATTGATACCTCTGGTCCATATACGTAGTCACCGACTATGCCTATTTGGCTGCCATTGTTAATGAAGTCTTTTAATGTCTTATACTCCGCTGTTTGGGTATCGTCCTTGCGAATATATAAAGAAAACTCTTCGATTCGATAGGGGTCACTAAAAAACGCAAATTGTTCTCTACTTTCGGTTTTTGATGCGCCCAGAAGAATGTCAACTTCACCTTCTTTTAAGGCCATCAATAAGTCAACCCAAGTGCCTTGTTGATAAGTCAAGTGGCATCCCATTTGTTCAGCGACAGCTGCTACTAACTCAATATCCAATCCCGCAACTCTGTCTCCTACGTCAATATATTGATAGGGCTCCCATGCATCAAATCCGAGTACGAATTGGCAATTTTTAGCTGCAGCATTTTCGTCGGGAAGGGGGACGACCTTGTCTGCCAATACCGTGGAGACCTCGACTTGTTCGCTAGTGGGTTCTGGTTTACAAGCGCTAATCGTAAAGCATAGAAGTATTATTAAAAGGTTATGGTCAATTTTCATAATATTGTGCCTCCTAAAATTTCTACTAAGTGTAATTTACTATTGGTATTTTGCGAGTTCATTAACAAAGTATTAACAAGCTGTTTGTTCTAAATCATTTAAATCGAATTTTTCTGAGCGGGTAGTTATCATTACGGATTGATATAAGATCAAATCGTTGCTTGACCTTAGATGCGACTCTAAGGATTATCATAGGGTTATTGATTGTGGAGGCAGCATGAAAATAAGCGATTTAGCGGCGCGTTCAGGAATTAGCGCGCATACCTTGAGATATTACGATAAAACAGGACTATTCAGTGCATCTAGGCGCAGCGACAAAAACTATCGTATTTATTCACAGGACGATTTGATTACGGCTAAGTTTATCAAACGTAGTAAAGAGTGTGGTTTTAGCTTAGCTGAAACCTCTGCATTGTTAGCAATAAAACATAACAAAGATCAGCATGTTTGCGCAGAAGCCAAGCAGATTACAGTAACTAAAATTACCGAGATAGAACAACAAATTGCGAAACTCAAACAAATGCAAAATACTTTACAACAACTAGAGTATTTTTGTTGTGGCGGCCAAGAAAGCGCGGAATTTTGTTCAATCATATCAGCCCTAGAACAGGAATAACCTTATGGAATTTATTGCAAACTTTGTGCTGCTCTTTACTGAATCAGCTCCTTTTCTACTTTTGGGAATGTTAATTGCTGGAATAATTAACCAGTGGGTACCTCGTGCTTTGGTAGAAAAAATCTTAGGAAGCAAGAGTTCAGTTGTATCCGCTGCGTTAATTGGCGCACCATTACCGCTATGCTCATGTTCGGTTATTCCCGTAGCCATGGGCATCAGACGCAGCGGGGCGAATAAGGCTAGCACTGCAAGCTTTTTAGTGGCCACGCCAGAAACCGGAGTAGACTCAATCGGCATTACCTACGCACTAATGGGTCCAATTATGGCAATCGCTAGACCAATAGCTGCAATAATGTCTGCTATTTTTACCGGTTTATTGGTCTTATGGTTTGGAAAGCCAGACAATATCACCGAGCAACCCGCGGCTAAAGTAAACAGCTGTTGTCACGCTGCTAAAGCTGCATCTTCTTCCAAGAACGTGTCAATAAGTGAAAAAATACAGTCGGTATTTGTATTCGGTTTTGGTCAACTGTTACGGGATTTCATGGTGTGGTTTTTGATTGGAATATTTTTTGCGGCTTTGGTCACGACTATAGTGCCAGAAGGTTTCTTAAGTCAGTATTCAAACTCCATAGTCGCCATGTTGCTAGTAGTGTTGATCTCTATCCCTATGTACGTATGTGCTACTGCTTCAACTCCTATTGCTGTAGGTTTATTGTTGTCGGGAATAACGCCAGGTGCGGCATTAGTATTTATGCTAACCGGACCTGCAACTAATATTGCTACTTTAATGGTAATTAAAAACGAGCTAGGTAAACGCGAACTGGTGTTATATCTGATGGCAATAACAAGCAGCGCGTTAACTGCTGGTTTAATTCTGAATTTCCTTTTTGAACGCTTCAACTGGCAAATGCAGTTATCCCATGGTGGACACTCAGAAATGATGGGAATGCTTTACCAAAGTAGCGCGATAGTGCTAGCGGCGATGATTGTGTATCAACTGCAGAAGATGCTTATTCCTAAGTTAGTTCGTGCCAACTCTATCTAAATTGTTGCGTTAAGCTGTTGTCCGTTGCGCATAAAGGTGTAACAGCACAGTAGCAGTACAACTAAATAACTCCAACTCGGGATAAGCCATACCGTCCAGCACCGCTATTATTGCGCTTATCTTCGTTGAACTTGCTCTCAATAGCTGGCTATTGCTTCACCAGCTCGCCTTGATAAACACAATAATATCAGCACTGGGTGCATTAAATTGGCGGCTAGATAAATAGTAAGATTATAACCTATTGTTTTTATTGGATTTACTTCATAGGACGCGGCACGTCTTAACCCGAGCTCAGGTTAAATAACAATTTCTTACAAAGTGATTTTGTCTTAGGTTTACATTTGGTGTGTTGGTGATGTATAACACTAGTATGTAATGAGTCTAGGAGTAACAAATGACAATTCATTGGGATGGGGATGCTCCCATCTACATTCAGCTTTATGAGCAAATCATCAAGCGTATTCTTGACGGCAATATTAAAGAAGGTGAAGCACTTCCTTCAGTAAGAAAGGTGGCGGCAGAATATCGGCTCAATCCCATTACTATTTCTAAGGCTTATCAAATGTTGCAAGACGAAGACTATGTTGAAAAACAGCGTGGTAAAGGTTTGTTCGTTAAAACAGGTGCAGCCCACATTTTATTGGAAAAGGAACGAGAATATTTTCTAAGCACAGAGTGGCCGCAAATTTTGCAGAAAATTTCACGACTTAAGCTTTCTGTTTCGGAACTTTCACAATCATCTAAGGAGAGTCAATAATGTCAGCGATGATCTCGATTTCAGGATTGCATAAGTCTTATAAAAATAAGCAGGTGCTAAAGGATGTGCATCTAAATCTAGAGGCAGGGCAAATCTTAGGTTTAGTAGGGCCAAATGGAGCTGGCAAAACTACCTGTTTGCAGGCATTACTAGGGCTAACTCGTTACGATGGGGAAATTGACGTTTTAGGTTATAACCCCAGTAAAAATCGCGAAAAAATGCTTAATGATGTGGCTTATATTGCTGATGTAGCCGTATTGCCAAAGTGGATAAAAGTGAATCAAGTTTTAACTTATATGCAAGGGGTACACCCTAATTTTGATCGACAAAAAGCTGAAATGTTTTTGGCTAAAACCAATATTGGCGCTTCTGCAAAAGTAAAAACTTTGTCCAAAGGAATGGTAACGCAGTTACATCTAGCATTAATCTTGGCTGTTGACGCAAAAATACTCATCTTAGATGAACCTACTCTAGGGTTAGATATTCTGACTCGTAGACAATTCTACACACATCTTTTAGAAGACTTTCACGATGAAAGTAAGTGTATTTTAGTCACGACTCATCAAATAGAAGAAATTGAACATATTCTTACCGATGCTGCGTTTATTCGTGATGGCCAAATTGTTTTGGCTCAAAGTGTCGATGACATTCGAAATAGGTTTAAATTGTTGGCCGTCGACAACGAACACCTCGAACAAGCAAAGCTTCACCAGCCACTTTTTACTAATAGTATGATGGGCATAACCAGCATGTTATTCGACAATGTTGATCCTGCGACATTAGCTTCTCTAGGTAAGATTAGCTCGCCTACTTTGGCTGATATTTTTGTGGGAGTAATGACACAGGAGAACAACTCATGATTGCTTCACAACTTGTCACCAGTTTCAGAAAAGAAATATGGGAGTTCAAAAAAACACTATTTTGGGTCCCCTTCATTATTGCTATTTTTATGATACTCGTACCTATATTACAGTTCCTTGTAATACAAGATTACCAACTATCGAGACTACTCGAAAATCTAACTGATGGTAATAATTTGGTAAACGTTAAGGGATTTACTCGCTTTTTTCTGGGCTTAATTATGAGTATGTTTTTCCCTTTTATTATAGCGTCATTGGTCATTCAGTTGAATTACTTCACTAGCTGTTTGTTTGACGAGAGACGAGATTTATCGGTTTACTTTTGGCGTTCATTACCGGTATCGGATGCGTTAACAGTAGCTGTTAAGTTGATTACTGGTGCGCTTGTTGTTCCCGCTATATTTATGCTGGCAGCGACATCTGTTGTGATTGTTTTTTTATTCGTCGCCTTTATTTTCTGTTGCGTTTTATCTTTAGGCTATGACATATCGTTGTGGGAGTTATGGAGCAATGCCGAAATATTTGGAAACCTGGCCGCTATTTGGTTGCACCTGTTCCCTTATGCGTTATGGATGTTTCCGGTTTTCGCATGGTTAATGCTGGCGTCAATGTTTGCCAACAAAGCGCCTTTTTTATGGGCGGTATTACCTATAGCAGCGATACTCTTGGTTGAGTCGGTTGTTGCGCAGTATTGGCAGTTGGATGGACGTTTTTTCTTAGATACCTTGCGAGAATATTTTACTTTTGGCGAAACTATATTACCTAATCACACGTCAGCAGATGAATCTCCCAAGTTTCTTTTATTTTCGGTCTTATCGTCTAAATTTAGCCTTGTTGCGACTTTGATAGGAATTGGATTGTTGTATCTTACCTATTGGCTAAGGGTAAATAAAAGTGACATGTAACTGCATAAATAGACATACTGTTGAGAGGGCTACTGAGCCATTGCTATCGCCCTTGGTGTTAATTATTTGTTGGTAGTGAAACTCAATTGCATAAAAGATGTAAACACTTACTCTTAATCCACATATTTCAGTGAGTTGTACTACTATAATTTTCATAATCCGATACTATGCGCGTCGAAATTTTTTGACAGGGTAGAGAGCTTCTACCCAATGTATATGAGTGAGATATTGACTATGAAATTAACCCCGTCCATTTTGACTGTTTGTATTGGTGTATTGCCATTAAATGTTTTTGCCGCTGCTTTTCAGCTTGCTGAGCATAGCGCAACAGGTCTAGGTCGGGCCTTCGCTGGAGAAGCGGCTATTGCAGATAGCGCTGCTGTAGTGGCCCGTAACCCCGCACTGATGTCACTTTTTAAGAACGCTGAGTTATCTATTTCTGGTACATACATTTCACCTGATGTAAGCGTTACTGGCGAAAGTGCTCCAGCTTATTCCAGTGCCGCCGCATTAAACCAAGATAGTATTGCCCCCGAAGCATTTATACCTGCAATTTACTATGTCACACCTATCAATGAAAAAGTGGCAGTGGGCTTTGGGGTGTTCTCGAATTTTGGTTTGGCGACAGAGTTTTCAGACGATTATGCGGCAGGGCAACTTGCTGGAACGTCTGAGGTAACTACTGTCAATTTTAATGCAAGTGTATCGTATAAAATTAACGGAAATTGGTCGGCTGGTTTAGGAGTAAATTACATTTATGCAGATGCAAATTTGGTCCGTCATTTCGGCGATAATCCTTTAGGTTTACCAGCGCAAACAGAAGCCGTTAATTTAGAAGGTGACGACAGCGGTTACGGCTGGAATGTTGGCGTAGCTTACGAAATGGCTGAAGGTTCACGTCTAGGATTGCAATATCGAAGTAAAACAACAATAAACTTCGACGGTGACTACAGTAACCAACTACCAGCAGCATTAGGTGGCCTAGAAGGTACGGTTTTACCGGGTACCTTGGAACTTGAATTACCTGCTACTGCGGAGTTTTCGGGTGTTCACCTTATTGATGAACAATGGACATTCAACTACAGCGTAGTGTGGACTCAGTGGAGTAGTTTTGAATCATTGGAAGCTTATGTTCCATTAAGTGATACACCAGCGTTTACAAAACAAGAAAATTTCTCAAATAGCTTTCGTTACGCCATTGGTGGTAGCTACCAATTAGACAAAAACACGATTTTGCGTGCTGGAGTTGCCTATGATACTACGCCTACAGACGACGGCCATTTATCTATCTCTATCCCAGACTCTAACCGTAAATGGCTAAGTGTTGGTGCAAGCTATATCCTTGATGAAACTTCTTCAGTTGATATGGGTTTCAGTGTCATAAAAGGCTCTGAACAAACTTTTAGTGAAGCAGACAACCTTGGTAGTCAATGGGGCTTCAGAACGAGTGGTGATGCAACGATATTTTCTGCGCAGTATAATCACCAATTCTAAATTTTTAATTTAAAAAGTTTGGTTATCAATCTCCTCTTTATTATTGTAATTGAGAGGAGATTGACTTGAGTCAATTGAGTTGCATTATATCGGCTTAATTTGCCAAAGTTGAAATGTGTGGAACGAGCCATTTAGCAAGGTTAAAATGCTAATAGATGGGATTTTGAAGAGTGATTATGCAACAACAATTACAAATTGAAGATTTGATTCAAGGTACAGGCAAAACCGCACAACGTGGTGCATTGATTACCGCTCATTATGTGGGTTGGTTAGAAGACGGTACAGAATTCGACTCATCTTACAAAAAGGGAGAACCTTTTCAAACCGTGCTTAGCAATAAGCGAGTCATTCAAGGTTGGATTTTAGGTTTGAAAGATATGCAAGTAGGAGGCAAACGTCGATTAAGCGTTCCTGCAGATTTGGCCTATGGAGAACGTCAAATTGGCACTATGATACCAGCCAACTCCAATCTCATATTCGAGATTGAATTGTTAGAAGTGCTTACTAGAGACTAAATTCTAGAATCGCAATTGTAGTCTTTAGGATACTTGTTTTTTCATTATACCAGCAAACTCCAAACCTCCCTCTAACTCACGAAAATCAACGTTTACTAGTTCCCATCCCTGAGCACCCAGTGAGCTTAAATAGTCTTCAACATCTTCACGTTTTCTGCCTTTGAATAGTCCGGCGGATTCGACGTCTCTGGTATCGATAATTTTGTATATAAACTTTTTCATAAAGGTTCCGTTCTAAGTCGATTATTGTTTTTATTGACTGACATACATTAGCGCATTTGTGCTGTTTCCATCAGAAATAATAAAGTCACTTTTTCCGTCTTGGTTAAAGTCTTCCATCACCACTGCCCAAGGGTTAGGTATCTCTTTATGTTCAAAACTTATGGTTTCAAACTTAGATTTGTTGCCAAGTATAATTAGCAATTTACCAGACCAACTACTAATGAGACTATCTTTAATACCGTCACCATTAATATCACCTATCGCTATTTGTTTAGCACCAGATGAAGTTTTGATTGAGGTTTTTTGTTTTTCTAGGAAATTGCCTGTACCGTCACCTGGAATGATAGTGACGTCATCGGCGTTAGATGCCACTATTAGATCCTTGTGACCATCTCCATTTAAATCTGCCAACTCCACTGAAAATGGACGAATGGATTCGACTACCGCATGTAGCGAGAACGAGAGTCTTTCAGAACTGTCATTGAGAATTATACCAACCTCCTGCTGATTTGGTGTCACTATATCCAACCGACCATCGGCGTTAAGGTCGGCAATAGCAAATCCACGATAGGGATCTCCAGCAACGTTAATTAATTCTCCAGGAGTCTGAAAGCTACCATCATTTAACCCCTTTAGAACCAGTAACCCTTCATTGGCTCTATTATCGACTATTAGATCTACTTTATTGTCGTTATCAAGGTCATGTAATTGCACTTCATGTAAGTGAGGTTTAGCCTCGATACCAAGAGGTGAATAAGCAGCAGGGTTGAAGTTTCCTTTTCCATCTCCAAGCAGCACTGTCATATAGGACGTTTCGTGATTGGCTATGGCGATATCAAAGTCACCATCACCATTGATGTCTGCAGTGGCAATATCAGTAGGGTTCATGCCTGCAGATGCTCGGTTTATTTCGGTTAAGTTGCCTTTACCGTTACCCCTGTAAATGACTATATTGTTATCGGCGTAGTTCGAGACGACTAGATCTTTATGACCATCTGAATTGAAATCAAAAACAGCGAGTGACGACTCGCCTTTGCCAAGGGTCATTAAAGTAGGTTTAAAGACCGTACCACCCAAGTTGAGTGCACTGGCATGGCAAATACCACCATAGAGCGTCATTAAAAAAAATAGGAAATGTTGAACTCTTTTATAGTTTTTCATTGCGACTCCTGTATTTGAACGGTGGCATAGGTACTAAACAACAGTAAAGCGTAATATGCAGTATGCACAAAAAGTAGCATAGTTTTTAGATACTCTCTTCGAGAATATTGAAGTGGCACATTAAGGAGAACCTTGGATAGTAAACAGTATTGAAGCAACGACCTAAAGGGAGTTCGAGCAAATGCACATTGGAGCTAATGCCCTTGGCTAGAGGTAAACAAACTTAATAAAAACAGTCTTAGGTCATCACCCCGTTTACTATTGGTTCAAACGCGGTAAGGCTGTTCATCAACAGCGCATTTCCTAGACCATTTTGTGGAAAAATATTAGCAAATTTACCTTGTTCTCCATGCAAGGCCATATAGTTCAAAATCACTGTCTCGACCAATAAATTGACATTGTTGGCCGCTGGCGTGGCCGCTGTTTCTACTGATGCATCGCTGCGCATGTAACCAATTTGTTGGTGTTGGGCTTGCGCATCGGGTGTCGCGCCTATTAATCGAGGTGTGCCTCCAGGGTTGTAGACTAAAAAGAATGATGCGGCGGTAGAAGAGTTATCACCTGTCCACACCCCTTTGCCGCGACCATTTAACGAATCGTCAATCATGCCATTACTGGCGACTGAGCCATCACTGCAAACATACATCATAAGAGGTACACCCACTCTTGCGGCGTATTCTAAACACGCTCCCATACACCGACCGGCACGTAAATCTCGAATTTCTCCCGTTGACCTGTCACCGGTATGGTAATCAAATCCACCCATAGTTATAGTGCCAGCTCCTGCAAAACCATTGATAACTAGTTTCATCGTTGATGCCGTTTTTCTAAATTCTGCATCGCTATCGAATTCTTCTTGAGTGAAAATACCGTTTTCACCTACTATGTTTGCATCAAGCTCGGGGTTTAAAGCAGAGGGATCCCCGAACCTGTCAGTGATGTCTGCGCTTTTCACATAACCACAATTGACCAAGTCTTTTAACACCTCATCGGTGCTAATTTGGGTATTCACTTTTCCTAATTTCATAGCACTAATACGTTGAATTGATTCCATTACTGCCACTGAGTCTTGTTGACTCAACAAACCCACTAAATCCCCAGTATCTACTAAGCCAGTGACATCAGACGGCCTATCAATTTTTGTTGGGCGTTTTGAGGTATCAATCATAGCTGCAGGCGCCATGGAGTTGCCACCTGAGTCTGAATTTCGTGATCCAATAAGCGTTAATAACGAACCATCAGAGCCCACTTTATTGACGCCATACATAGGGTTATGAGGGTTATTGCCAGTGTCGTTTTCAGAGCGGGCAGGAATAACGGCTCCGTTTACATTGGCGCGATTGGTGACACTGAGTTTATCTTGTATGCCCCGTAAAAAAGCACTGTCTGAATGAAAAGCTAATCCTAATTCGGTGTTAATAAAGTCACTCAGACCGGTATCCGGATTTGCGATAGAAGGTACGCTGTCTCCCGGTAATCCCAGTTTGCTATAACCGGCTGTACTGAGGAAATCTAACTGCCCTCCGCGGCCACCTACCAACACATTCGAACCTGAAATATTGGCACCGCCTGCCAAATCAAACACTAAAAACGGGATCTTGCCGGCACCTTGAGTCGCAATGCCACAGCTACTCTTCAGAGCTTCCAAATCAGCAGATAAGGCTCCGTGCGCTTTACCCGGATTGGCAAATAAACTCAATACAGAACCACCAAGCACGGTGCCTAAACCAGCCATAAAGCCCTGAGAAATAAACTCACGTCGAGTCACGGGTCTAGCGTGGCAGGCATGATATAGAGGGGTATTTAAGCCAATGGATTTGTTGTTTTTCATCTTTATCTACCTTTTATTGCAACGTAATGACTGCGCTGCCAAGCGCCGCAGCGCATACCGCTTTTACGACAGTCTTGGTGTATGTAGCGTCACATACTTTGTCGCCGCTGCAATCTGTTAATCGGGTAACGAGATTATCTAGTTCATTGATTACATCAGTATTGTTAGGTTGATCGCTAAGATCAGAATTCAATATGTTGCTTGTTAGTGGTAGCAAAACCGCGTTTCTGCCCTGAGCAGTAAATGCTGTTTCGGCACTTTGGTTAAAATTAAAATCACTAAAATAGCTGTCTCTCAGGTTAGTCGTCTCGACTAATTGGTCGCAGTATTTTATTGCCAATTGAGTGACGGCCATTTGATTGGAAGCCAAAAAACTGTCCATATTGGTGAAAGATGGCAGTTGTTGCTTTAACTGCTCAAATGAGGCTTTAACAGACGAGTTATCCATAGGAACTCGTGTCACAGCCGACATGCTGGCATTTATTTCGGCAAAATTGCGAATGCCAATTTCGGCTTGTGCAGCTAAATCTATGGTGGCAGCAGGAGCGGGAGGGTCCGCTTCTACCATTACATTGGTTTGCTCTGCCAATACTTCAAAAGTGAGGAAAAACTCGTCGCTAGTTGCGCCTTTCTCAATCGGTATAATAGTGCCTAAGGAAGATAATAGTTGCCCTTTTGCTGGAACATAATCGCTTTGAGTTAGCAACGTGTTTATGTTTTGGAATACTTGACCTACATTGGCTTCGCGTCCATTAATACCAATTCGCATTCCTTGCAGTGGAATGTCTGGAATACTAATACTGTCATCTAAAGTGTAAAAAAATGGCTCACTAAACAAGTAGCTATAACTATCAAATTGACTGACTTCTATCACAATGTAACTTTGTGGTGTTTCAGTGATTTCGCTGACTTCGAACAGTAAGAAAAATTTCTGACCAATACCTACATCAAAGTTTTGCGCCACTTGTTCAGCACTTAGAGTACGATTGTGGATTGCCACCATTCTAATGGAGCCAGCCCACGGAATATCCCCCGACACTTCGTTCCCTAACACAAAGGCATAAGTATCGTTCCAGTCTGCAAAGTTCCCCACTTCTGTTGGGTCTGTATCCCCTGTAAAACGGCCGTTAACAAATATTTGTCTACCATTTACCGAGTCATAATTTACCACCACATGTTGTAAGCTAGCTTGCAACACTTCTGCAGCATCGGCGGTAGATAACGCAGGTTGACCGTTGACATTGGTTTTATCGGTACGAAGTAGAAAGTCGTAGTTGTATAGGGTTTGGCCTAAGGTAAAATTACGGGTATTAGCACCACCCGAGTAACTGATGATCCTAGCTGGACCTTCTTGACTCACATTCGCAGGCACGACCCAAGCTTCGATGGAGAATTCGCCGGTGGCGGTAATTAAATTGTGTAACTTTTTACTGTTAGTCGTTGACCCTTGAGCTTTTCCGTTCGATAACTGAATACCCCAGCCTCCAATCCAACTCGCATCTCCATTGAGCGTGAGGTCTATAGCGGGCTCAACACCACTGGTATCAAATGCAGTGGTGCCTGAACCGGTTTTAAATTCCCATTTTGCAATAACGTTGTTTTCAAAACGTCCGCCGCCAGATGCAAGAGTGCCATCAAACAGGGTTAAGGCTTTACTGTTAATCAGCTGTTCATCTAGTTCTGTTAATTCAATGGCATCAGCCATGTCTTGAATTCCATTGATCAGGTCATTGGCATTGCTCGCACAATCACTCCAACAATTGTGGAATTCGTCGCGGATCCTTTCTACAAATCGTGAATTTTCTGGGGTGTCGAGTGAAATTCTGGCTTTTGATACTGCATATGATTCGTCTATATCACTCGACGCAAAATAAGGTGAAATAGGAATGGTTGCGGAACCAGTATGACAATTGGCACAGTAGGTCTGTAACAAAGGATAAACATTATCTTCAAAAAGTAGTGAGTTATCTGGAAAGTTCTTATTTGCTCCAGGATCTTTTGCAATGGGCGCCTCTAGTTGTATGTCATTAGCAGTATTTTCCGTGGCCCCCCAATTTCCAATCCAGGTCGCTAAAATTTCGCCGCAGGCTGCGTCACTTGATAACCAACAATTATGTCCAGCGGCTACTTTAGTGACAAGGGTTGAATCCTCGGGTGTACTGAAATTCACCAATTGACTGGCTGCGTTGTAGGCTAAGTTTATATCGTCATTACGAGCAAACTCGGGTGACTGATTGTCTTGTACGTGGCACGCACCACAACGCTGCGGTGAACTTATATTGTCCCACAATTCGAGCTTAAATTGGGTGACGTCGGGCGTCGCTGCAACAGGCCCTGAATAGGTAACCGGTGTGTTATCTTGAGGCGCTGGTGCAGGCGTCTTAGTCACTTCAACCGAACTGCCTCCACAAGCGGAAAGCAATAAAATAATAACCAAGATCCAAAAACTAGTGATTGGCTGATGTCGCTTTGAAGTGCATAAAGAGGTGATATAAACCATTGTTATTATTCCCCTTTGCAGTAATCAGCGGCGTCGGCAAACACTTGTTTGATGTTGTAACCCGTGTTGGTAAATGTGTTAGTGATAGTGGTAATTTTGGATCTGTCTGCAGCGTCTTGAGGTGAGCGCAAACAAACGTTTCTAAATACTTTGGTCACTTGGCAGTTGGCAAATTGTTGGCTGTTAGCGAGTTCTTGTCCCATAGATTTAGCTCCACTACCATTGCCGGGTAAAGCGGTGTCCCAACCAAGATTTTTATTGAGCCCTTGTCGCCAATAGTTGCTCCAGTCGTCATTATTGGTAAAAAAGCCATAAGGAAAGTTGTTGCCGTTGATATGATATTTAGCTTGTACTTGAGAGCCTGTATCCGGATCGACTTGGCCTTGATTATTGTATTGCAAAGCGCCTTGTTCACCTTGTGGATCGCTCTCTACGTTGTATTCGTAGTTGTAATAAGCAAATGCCTGAGCCAGCGGATCCATACCAGCGTGACAGCCCACACATGAATTATTAAATATACGACTGTCACCACCGGGACTGCGACTCACGTCCTGTCGAATACGATCTGGACTTCGACTGGTATCCTTTAAGCCTTCAAGGTCAGTACACAGGTGGTTAATCAAAGTGAAACGAAACATAGCGCGATTGGTGCCGTCTTTAAAAAAGGATTTAGCCGCTGCTCTTGTAGTCATTACGCCAGCTGTGGCTTGTGCTGGTAATCCCGTCTCTTCTGATTGAGTGGTGCGTTGTAAGATGTCTTGTAAATCGGCGCTTTGTTCCTCTAACGCTTGGTAATGGGCGTTGCTAGTCATTGAGTAAGGAGGGATTCCAGCGTTGCTGTTAGCAACGTATAAAATATCGCCGCTTAAAATTTGCCTAAAATCAATATCATCACGAACCATGCCGATGATAGTTGCGGTATAGTCGTTTAAAGGCGCAAATACATCGGCCTCTTCATTCGTCCATGGCGTAATCCAATTTTTTAAGGTGACTGAATAAAACGCCGGGTTTTGCATCGCAATATCGGCGGCTTCTGATACTTTACCTTCAGCAATTAGATTTTCCATTTCATCTAATACTTGAATACTCGGTGGTATGCCTGTTAAGCGATCATGCATACGTTTGGCCTGCTCTCTTGGACCCGCGTAGGTGAGGGGGAGGGTACTAATAGCCAAGATAAATAAGGTCCAATTTAATGGGATTTTATATCTGCCAATTTGCCTAACTAAATGTTTCAAATTGGAACTCCTCTTTGGGTCAATAACAACGTGCCAGTAACGACTCGTTTGGTTTATGTTGTAGTCAAGAAACCCAATTCTGACAATACCGCTGATGCAAGTTAGGTTTGCTATTTCATACCTAAATAGTTGATTGGTTGGCTTAATTATCGAAGCACTGTCTGAGTGACTAGAAAGCGGAAAAGGCAAGCGGCTATTATCAGCACACTACCCCAACATCATTGCAATACCGTTAGGTAACACAAATTGTGCCATCAAGGTCAATGCTTTGAATTTCATGAGGTTTATAGAAAGTATTTTGAATAAATCATCATCTTATTGGCTCGAAGTGTCACTAATAACCGTCTTTGTTTCCAAAAAAAAGCAGAAAGTTCTTATGAAACTACGATTCAAAAACAGCTTAAATTTATAGTTATCAAAATGTTAGGTAGTCCCTTTAATGCTTTTATTGGTGTCGTTAATTTCATACAGTCGTACTTGATTCAATTACACCTAAAATTATTTTGGATAGCGACTAGACTAAAAAGGCATTGATTCCGCGAGTTTAGGGGGAAGGTATTGAAAACCATTCCTAATGATAGAAACACAAATTGTTGCCGAATGCCGTTAGTGCAAGTATCTAAGGCTTATTTACAGGCAAAAGGTTGCTGCCTGTAGACAGTTTTTGGCTAAAACAGAAGCTGATATTCTATTGGCCTATTATTAACCATAGTGAAAATACTTTGAAGCATCTGCCACGATCACGAGTTAAGCATTTAAAGCGGACGCTATTCGTTATGTATTTGCTATGCGCGACATTGATTGGATGCGGTGGCGATAAAATATTAACTTCGGAGCAAGAGCCCGATCCGGTAGTAGTCGATGTACCTATTGCCTATATTAAAAGGCCAGCACCGTTTAATGAAGATATGCTATTGGCCTCTGAAGATCTGCGCTCGCCGAATGATTTTTTGCCTGGGGCGCAGTTATTTATTAAACCAAGAGCCTCGGTTAATGCCCTCGAAACAAATATTAGTGCCAGAGCGTTTTATTCTGAGCAGGAAATTTTAGACGCCACAGTAACGTCTCCGTTAGCTGGGTACGATATCAAAGATTTGTTTGTGTCATATGATGGCACACGTTTGTTGTTTGCTATGCGCGCACCGGAAATTGAAGACGCCGATGATGACGAACAGCCCACTTGGAATATTTGGGAATATGAGATCACCAGCGACTCTTTAAATAGAGTCATAACATCTGATTTAGAGGCTGAATTTGGCCAAGATACCGCGCCAACTTATTTGCCAGACGGGCGAATTGTATTTAGTTCTACCAGGCAACAAGCTAACCAAGCGCTATTGTTAGATGAAGGTAAACCACAGTATCAAGCGTTAGACGAAAACCGCAGTAACTTGGCTTCGGTGTTACATGTAATGGATGGTGACGGTAGTAATATCCAACAAATTTCATTCAATCAAAGTCACGATCTCGATCCTATGGTGCTCAGCTCTGGCAAAATTTTATTTAGTCGCTGGGACAATGTGGCAAATAAAAGCAGCATGAGTATTTATCAAATAAACCCTGATGGCAGTCAGCTAGAACTGGTATATGGTCATCATAGTCATAACACTGAACTCAGTGATGAAGCGTTGCAATTTACGCAGCTGTCTGAACACCCTAACGGTCAATTATTAGCGGCTCTAAGGCCTATAGTGAGTGATAACTGGGGAGGAGAATATGTCAATATTGATATCAGCAACTTTATCGACAACTTTACGCCAGTAGCTTCACAGAGTGGATTAAGTGGGCCAGCTCAGCTGCCTGCTGTATTTGATAATGTCGTCGTAGACGGTAGTATTTCACCTGGAGGCATTTTCTCTGCTGTTTATCCACTTTGGGACGGTAGCCAACGAATGTTGTTTAGCTGGAGTCAATGCCGAGTGTACGATCCGCAACAAGATTCGAATGAAGGTGACCCGCGAATTATTTTGCCTTGCGAGCCTGATTTGATAACGGATCCACAGGCTCAGGCCGCTCCTCTGTTATTTGGATTGTGGATGTACGATCCACTCGAAAACACACAACTAGTCATTAATGTTCCAGAAGAAGGCCTGTTTTATACTGAAGTCGTGGCCATGCAAGCTCGCCCCTTTCCTGCCGATCCTCAACCAGCACCAGACTTTAATCAAGACCTGGCGAATAGCAACTTAGGGCGAGTACATATCAAAAGTGTTTATGACTTTGGGGGGGAAGATGTCACAGAGCAAGGTATCGCCGTATTGGCAGATCCTACGCAAACACCTGTTGCCGATAGACCGGTGCGATTTCTACGGGTGGTTAAGGCCGTGTCTATCCCAACTAGAGAGGTGCGAAACTTTGATAATTCCGCATTTGGACGTAGCCGCAATCAGTTGATGCGGGAAATCATTGGTTACGTGCCAGTAGAGCCCGATGGTTCAGTGTTATTTGATGTACCTGCAAATGTGCCACTGGCCTTTAGTTTACTTGACTCAAAGGGTAAACGCGTTAGTGAAAGGCATCAAAACTGGTTGCAGTTTGCTCCTGGTGAAGTGCGCACTTGTAATGGCTGTCATAGCGAAGATAGCGTGGTTCCACATGGCCGGTCAGATGCAGAAGCAGATAGCATTAATCTTGGGGCAACCAGCACTGGTAGCCCTTTTGTGAATACCAATCCCGCCTTATTTGCCGATTTGGGCGATACCATGGCACAAACATCAGGCAGAATTAACGGTATCCACTATCCTGCTGCGGATATCAATTTTGAAGATATTTGGGCAGACCCCGAAATGCAATCCCCTGCAAGCAGCTTTTATTATCGCTATGCTGATTTACAAACCCCTTTGCCTATTACTGCTGCTTGCGCCCTGAATTGGACAAGTTTGTGTCGAATTCAGATTCATTTTCCAGAGCATATACAACCAATTTTGTCATTGGATAGAAAATTATTGGCTGAAGACGGAATCACTGTACTCGAAGACCATAGTTGCTTAAGTTGCCATACCCCTGAAGGTGAAGATGGTTTAACACAAATACCCGCTGCTCAGTTAGATCTGCGGGCGACTGCTTCAACTGATAACCCAGATTTTTTAACCAGTTATCGAGAGTTAATGTTCTCAGACAATGAACAGGAGTTACTTGCAGGAGTGCTGCAAGACCGTTTAGTGATAGTGACCGATGACGAAGGTAATACAGTATTCGAACTTGATGAAGAAGGTGAGTTAATACTAGATGCTGAAGGAAATGGGATCCCCGTAACAGAGACGGTAAACGTAAGGAATGTTATGTCAGTCAATGGTGCCCGTTCTAGCCAACTATTTTTCACTCCTTTTGACTCTGGTGGTAGCCATGATGGATGGCTATCAACAGCTGAACTAAGATTGTTAGCTGAATGGTTAGATATTGGCGCCCAGTATTACAATAATCCTTTTGCAGCGCCCCTTAACTGATGTTACTTAGTGTCTTGCAAGGGCTTCTCAAAGTTAACGGTCTGGGAACTGTAGTCTTGGTTTTTTTAGTTTTCATCAGCTTTCAGGTTTTGGCTGATGATGGGGCGCAAGTTCAAGTTATTGAGCCTTTTATCGAAATGCATTCGGGTCCAGCTGGTGGCTTTCCTGTTATTCATGTGGCGGCAAAAAACGAGTGGATAACCGTATTAAAGCGCAGAACTAATTGGTTCAAAGTCGAAACGAATAAGGGTGTTCAAGGCTGGATTAAACAAGATGCCTTGCATAAAACCGTCAGTTTTAGTGGTGATCCTGTTAGTTTAGCTGATGGGTCATTCGACTCTTTTTCGCAGCGAAATTTCGAATTTGGCGCCTTGGGTGGCTCCTTTGAAGGAGTGCCTTCAATGACAGTATTTGCTGATTGGGTGGCAACTGAAAACCTCATGGCAGGAATTACCTTAACCCAAGCTTTGGGTGATTTATCAGAAAACCAATTATTTTTAGTTCGAGTGCAACATACGACTTTTCCTGATTGGTTGCTATCACCTTATGTGACACTTGGAGCCGGGAAAATTCGAACTAAACCTAGAGCCAACCTAGTGCAAAGCGGCGATGAAACTCGCACTAGTGACTTATTGGCTGCAGGATTAGGACTTCGTTATTACGTGGCACAAAATTTTATACTTAAGCTTGAATATCAGCACCTTCAGGCGCTAACCAATAGAGATGAGAACGAGGATTTAGAACAATGGACATTGGGATTCGCAGTTTTTTTCTAGCGTTACTGATCACAATGATGAGTTTTTCGTTGTTTGCAGAGCAAGAAACGCTTCAATCAAGGCAGCAAAGTGTTATTGAGCCAACCGTTTCACGCAGGGATATCAACGAAGCTAATATCGATTCTGAAAATTTTGAGTTTGGTGTCTTAGTGGGCGTGCTAAGCGTAGAAGATTTTTCGTCTAGCATGGTGTTAGGGGTTCGCGCCGCTTATCACGTTAATGAAGATTTTTTTGTGGAAGCGACCTATGGACAAGCTGATGCAGGTGAAACCAGTTTTGAAGTATTAAGCGGTGGGGCACCGTTTTTAACCGATGATGAACGCAATTATCGTTATTACAACGTTTCCTTAGGTTACAACCTCAACGGCGAAACCTTTTTTACAGATCGGTTGGTGTTTAACTCCGCCACCTATTTCACAGTTGGCGCCGGCAGCACTGAATTTGGAGGCGATGAAAGGTTTACTCTGAGCTTAGGTGCAGGTTACCGATTATTGTTGACTGATTATTTCGCGTTACATGTAAATTTGAAAGACCACTTGTTTAACTCAGAGTTAATTGGTGAAGAAAAAACTACTCATAATATTGAATATGGCCTAGGCGCCACATTCTTTTTTTAGACCGCTATATACGTATTAAGAGGTTAATTTATGCAGTCATCAGTTAAAAAAAATCATGCCCCCAGCCATGCAAAAGCACGTGGTTATTTAGGGCAGGTATTGCTTTATTTGAGTATGTTACTCACCACTTTTAGTCTTTCTGCGACAAATGCAAAAGTCGCGGCTCCAGACTTTACGTTGGCAAGTAAACACCACGGTAATGTGCGTTTGCAAGAACAGCTTGGAAACGTAGTGTTAATTAATTTTTGGGCATCTTGGTGTGCTCCGTGTCGTGAAGAATTGCCATACCTAGAACAGTTGCAGCAACAATATGCGGACTTGGGTTTTACTATATTGGCTATCAATGTAGACGAAGAGCCTTCCAAAGCAGATAACTTGCTAAAAGACGTTAGGGTTTCTTTTCCGGTGTTATTTGATGTAAATGACCAAGTTAGCAAATTATACGATGTCCAAGCTATGCCAACTACAGTAATTGTTGACCGAGACGGCAATCAACGTTTATTGCATAAAGGTTACAAAGGTGGCGACGAAGTCAAATATCAACAAGCTGTTAAAGCGTTACTTCGGGAGTAACTAATGACCGTCAGTAAATTACAGCGATTTAACTGGATACTGGTTGTTTTAGGCTTAACAAGTGGTTGCAGTAGCACTTTCGAGCCCTGGGTAAAGCCCTACGAGCGCGATAACCTTGCAGATCCCATTATGAGTATGAATCGTAACCCTGTTTCCTCGTCCTATACCAATCATGTTTATCAAGCACGAGAAGGAGCTAGAGGAGCTGAGGGTGGCGCTGGGGGCGGATGTGGCTGTAATTAGACAAAAAATGAAAAGCCCTCAAGGTACAGTGCGAAGATTAATTATTCGATTAGTCTTCGCTTGTATCATCTTGGGGCTATTTATTTGGCAAACTAGCGCAGCCGTGCTACCACAAGACCGCTCTGATGCCATGTATCACTCCTACGAAGGGGGAGGAATTTCAATAGATGGACCGTCAATATTGTTGCGTAAAAAAATTGGAAACAACGTTTCCGTTTCGGCCAATTATTATGTTGATACGATTTCTGGAGCCTCCATTGACGTGTTAGCAACGGCTAGCCCCTATTCAGAAGAACGTACCGAGAATAGTATAGGGGTTGATTATCTTCATAATAAAACTCTGATGAGTGTGAACTATACAACTAGTTCGGAAAACGATTTTGAAGCTGAATCGTTTCATCTTGGTGTTAGCCAAGACTTTTTTGGCGACCTCACCACTTTATCCTTAGGATATTCCAAAGGAAATGATGAAGTGGGGAAAACTGGGGATGATAGTTTTCTAGAATTAGCTGAGCGACATAATTATCAAATAGGTATCACTCAAGTGATTACCAAAAATATGATACTTGGGTTAAGTGTTGAAAACATATCTGATCAAGGATTTTTGAATAATCCTTATCGTTCAGTGCGATTCTTAGATCCAAATACCGAGCGTGGATATAGTTTTGAATCGGAACTCTATCCCAATACTCGCAAAAGCAATGCGGCCGCATTCACAGCTAATTACTACTTGCCCTATCGAGCCTCTGTTTATGGCGAAGCCAAGATCTTTTCAGACTCGTGGGGTATTCAAGCCAATACCTATAAACTGGGTTACATCCATACCTTTGGTGATGATTGGATTGTGGAGTTAAGAGCGCGCCATTACCAACAAGACAAAGCCGACTTCTATCAGGACTTATATACGCGCAGCGCTGAATTTAACTTTCGTGCGCGGGACAAAGAAATGAGCACTTTTAGCAATCTATCCCTTGGTTTAAGTGTGAGCTATGAATTTCAATTTTCAACTGACAGTTTATTGAAAAAAAGCACTCTCAATCTCGATTTCGAACATGTGAATTTTGACTACGACGATTTTAGAAACGTACTCACTCATGGGTCAACTGAAGTGGTCCCAGTTGGAACTGAGCCGCTCTATCAGTTTTCTGCCAATATTACCCGTTTATACCTGTCCATATTTTACTAATGAACCTTGATTATGCGTAGGTTATAGGAAACCTAATATTATGAATCTTAATTTCCCACAGTTAGCAAAAATTACACTTTTTGATAGCTTGTCTTTGCTACTCGTTATGTTGCTTTTTGTTTTCAGTTTGCAGCTCAATGCGCAACAAATTGAGACGCCAGAACAAAGTGTCATAGCCCAACAATTGCAACAACTAAAAAAGGAAGTGATTGCCTTAAATCGAGATTTGTTTGTTTTAGAAGAGGACTTATTGTTTCCGTCGAGCACCCAAGTTGTAGTGTATCTGTCAATGGATGTGGGCACCTATTTTAACTTAGATGCAGTTGAATTGCGGATTGACGATAAAGTCGTGAGTTATCACCTATATACCGAAAAACAAATTCAAGCCTTGTTTAAAGGCGGCGTGCAAAAATTACATATCGATAATTTGGCTCAAGGCGAACATCAACTGAGTGCATTTTTTATCGGCAAGGGGCCACAAGATAGAGAATATAAGCGTGCTACTAGTCTCACTTTCTCTAAGACTACTGAAGCCAAATCTTTGGAAATAAGCATTATTGATTCGAGCGTAAAACAGCAACCTATTTTTGAGGCGGTTGAATTATAATATGCTGAACTGGATTGGCGTCTTAATTTGTTGCGTGGCTTCACTAGTTAGTCATCAAGCTAGTGGAGAATCAAACCGCGCTGCCAATCCTGCTACTCCTTCTAGTCCTATACAGTTACAAAAAGCCTACCAACAGGTTTTGTATGAATATTATCAGGGGAATTTTGGCCTCGCCTTAACTCAAATGGCGATTTTGGAACAAAAATTTCCCGGTGGTTTGACCCAGATACCTCATTTTTTGAGTGCCAATCCAGTAGAACCAGAGCTTCTCAAAGGGGGAATGAGTTTAGCTTATGGGTTAGATAACCAAGCCGCCGACATTTTTCAGCGTTTATTACAAAATAATTCAGCCTCCGAAGTTACCGCTTTTGCGTGGTTATTGTTGGGTAAAACTTATTATCAGAAAAACCAATTTGCTGCAGCAGCTCAAGCCTTTCAAAATATACCTCAACAAGATGCGATTGCACATTTTGAGGTTTCTGTACGTGATAATTGGCTCTACATGCAATCGCAACTCCATGATTTTTTATTAGGCCAAGAAACACCGAGTACTAATATACAGTGGTTAGATCAACTATCTGCGGATTCAATATATCGATATTACGTGCAGTACAATCAAGCCTTGGGACTTTTGCAAACGAGTAAAATCCAACAAGCCATTAGCCATTTGACGTCCCTGGTGAATAACAACAACAGTTTTGTTCGTCGTTGGATGGGTTGGGCGGATCCCATATTTAATCATGATAACGATGCCAATCTGGCTGCTGAGCGCGATGCTATTGTCGACCGAGCAAACTTAACACTGGGTTATACTTTGTTGCAAAACAACGAACCTTTTGAAGCCTTTAGGGTGTTCGAAAAAATTCGCACCCAGGGTTTAGACACGCAGGCCGCGTTACTTGGATATGGCTGGGCGGCGGCTAAAAAGGATGAATTACAAACGGCCTTAGCTGTGTGGCAACGACTGATTCTGTTACCTCAGAATAATGAATACACCTTAGAAGCCTATTTAGCCAGTGCCTATGCTTATGAAAAAGCCTTTGCTCCACAGCAATCATTACAAGTATTGCAATTAGGAATCAACCGCTTCGAACAGGCTTTAACCGACCTTAAGCATGCCGAGCAACAGGTACAGCAACAGCCATTTATCTTAGGCTTATTACCTGATGCAAAAACTCATTCTAAACATGCAGATGTTGTAAGCCAATCCCTCATAGACAAAGGCAGACAATTTAACACCGTAGAACTGTTTAACTCTGTTGCGGTTAGTCGCGAGTTTAGGGCCGGGCTATCGGCTCTTGAAGATAACAAAGGCATACAAAAACAATTGTACGATTGGCAACACCGTATGCAGCAATATCACTTGATGCTTAACGAAAGGCAAGCAGAGCGGACTAAACGAGCTCAACAAACGTTACAAAACCGTACATTGGAACAATTGACTGAATTACAAACTCAGCGTGAAGCGCTAGCACAGCAAGTGGCATCGGCAAAGGAACAGAAAAATGCCCACATTTTAATGAATCAGCAAAGCCAACAATGGTCATACAGAGTGGGACGAGCTCAAAAAACTATAGAAAAAATTGCTCAGCTAAAGCAACAACTAGGGCAGGAACCTTTGGATGACAGTTATCATAAACGGGTCAAACGTGTAGCAGGTAGAATCATTTGGCAAACTAGTGAAGCGCATGCAGCTAATCTATGGCAAGCCCAAAAAGCCTTGAATCAGCTCGATGATGAAATTGCTAAAGCCCAAATACGTCAACAGCAACTATTACAACAACTCGCATTGCAACCAGAGTTTACTCAACAAAGACAAAGAGTCAGCGACGTGGCGCAGCGTATCAAAGCTGAAATCACTAAAAGTACACAGTTACAAAATGCTCTGGTTAGCCAATTGTCAGATACTTTTGTTCAGGCTATACAAGAACATAAACAAAAGGTCGCTGATTATATTTTGCAAGCGCAATTGGCTATGGTGAGATTGAGGGATCAGGCCTTACAAAAAGACAACAACAGCTCGACTAATATAGATGAAGCGACCTCTGTTGAGGAGCAGCAATTATGAGCTTAGGACTATATCCTTTGAGTTTGTTAGGTCTAGTGTCGTTTTTGTGCGGTTGCGGAATGTTATCTGATAAAGGTACACCACAACAGCAGCCCACCGCCAATCAAACAATTGCAGACCTATATTTTGCGCCATTACCCTTAGACCACACACCTTTAGAACAACCTGAAACAAAATCTATGCGTGATGCCTACAAAGTATTGCTTGAAATGGTGGGTGACCCGCAAACCAAACAAATAGTGCAATATAGATTGGCCGATTTAGAGGTATTACTAGCGGAACAACTACAAGAAAACGGAATGCTCGAAGCGCCCTCATCAGATGGACGTGAACAACCTAAACAAAGTCCTCAAAAATTGTTTGCGGCTGCCATAGAACAATATCAGAAATTGTTGCAACAACATCCACGCAATCCTGACAATGTAGAAGTTCTTTATCAGCTTGCTAAGGCGTATGAACAGCAGGGGCAAACGCTAGCTAGCTTGGATACATTACAGCATTTACTTCAACAATTTCCTGACAATGAATATCTTGCAGAAATTCATTTTAGACTCGGGGAGTTGGCATTTAATCGTGCTAACTATGAATTGGCAATTAATGAATACAGTAAAGTATTGATTCAAGGAGAGCAAAGTCCTTATTACGCTACCGCAGCCTATATGTTGGGGTGGAGTTTCTTCAAAAATGAACAGCAAACAGACGCGTTAAAAGCCTTTACAACTTTGCTTGATCACCAGTTGCCTAACGAAATTGTGGCACAGTCTATGTTGTCTCAGGTAGACAGCCAAAAACAAATCGATAGTTTAGCTGTAGGACAAAAACGCTTGGTCAAGGATACGATCCGTATTATGAGTTTGTTGTTTTCTTATCAAGATAACCAGTACTCGACCCCAGCAGACAGTATTGCCGCGCATTTTACGCGACTAAAAAACAGGCACTATGAGTACGTGCTCTACGATGCATTGGCGCAGCATTATTTGAATCAAGACAGATACCACGACAGCGCTAAAACCTTTAAAGCCTTTACTGAAGTTCATGGGGAGCATTTTCAGGCACCCATTTTTGCGGTGAAACAAATTGACTCTTATATCTTAGGAGAATTCCCAAGCTTAGTGTTGCCTGCTAAACAACAATTTGTAACTCGCTATGGAATTTCTGGACAATACTGGCCTAATTGGCCCATCGTTTTGCAAGAACAAGTAGCACCTTTTCTAAACGAATACCTCCAAGAGTTGGCGCAATATGAGCATAGCCTTGGACAAACGTTAGCCAGTCAGGGGCAAAAACAATCAGTTAATCCAAATAAAAAGGGTGTCTCTAAACCACAAGAGTTACAAGCACCGTCCACTCAAGCTTTAATGCGGGCTTCACAATGGTATCAAGAGTTTATATTGACGTTCCCCAAAGATCCGCAAACCCCAGAAGTAACCTACAGGTTAGGAGAGGTTTTATTTGAAGCGCAGCATTATGGCGAATCAATCAAAGCATTTGAAGACTATGCTTACCAGCATTTAAAGCCAAGCACTCATCAAAGTGATGCTCATCCTAAAGCGGCAGAAGCGGCTTATGCTGCTATTTTGGCTTATCAGAAAATACAATTACAAACACAAGGCAACCAATCTTGGTTAGAAAAGCAGCTTATTGCTCAAGAAAAATTTGTGAATACTTTTGCTGACGATCCCAGAGCAAGGGATATTCTATATAACAGCATGCAACAGCTCTTTGCTCTAGAGCGATACCATTTAGCGATACATGCGGCTGAAAAATGGTTGGAACGGCAACCTAAGATTGATTCTGAGAAAAGTTTAGCCAGTTATTTAGTGATAGCACACAGTCAATTTGCTCTACACCAATATGTGTTGGGGGAAAGCAGTTACGAAAAAATCATACAATTGATGCCAAATAACGATCCTCGCCTATCAGACATAAGAGAGCGGCTCGCCGCGAGTATTTACAAGCAAGGCGAGCAGAATGTAAAAAATAACTATTTACCGTTAGCGGTGAATGATTTTTTACGAGTGTTAGCCAAAACACCTGAAGCTAACATTCGCGCAAACGCACAATACGATGCTGCTAGTTATTTATTACAAATGCAACAGTGGCAACAAGCCATAGATTTATTTGTCGACTTTAGACGACGTTTTCCTAACAACGATTTAACCAAAAATATTCAGTCACAACTGATATTGGCGTATCAGCAAAATGAAAACTGGCAACTGGCTGCAGACGAATTGCTGCTGTTACACAAAGCTAAACCTCAAACTGAAGAAGGTAGGCAAGCCCTGTATGTGGCAGCGCAGTATTGGCACAAAATAGGCAATAGACAACAAGCTTTGGATGCGTATCGAACGTACGCTCATAGTTATGCACAACCTTTCGCGGAAGCGAATCAAGCCCGATTCATAATGAGTGAGTTTTACCTTGAAAGTAATGAATACAGTAAACGTCGTTTTTGGCTCAAAAAGTTAATACAAGCTGATATTCAAGCGCAACAATCTGCGGATATTGAAAGAGATACTCGTACTCGTTATTTAGCGGCAATGGCATCAAGTGTTTTTGCAGACGACAAGTTGTATGCCTTCAAAAAAATAAAACTGACTCAGCCTTTGAAAGCCAGTTTAGCTAAGAAAAAAACGGCTTTAAATGCTGCCCTTGAGGCTTACAACAAAACCTTGGGATACAAAGTTGAGGAGTTCAGTACCTCAGCTAATTTTAGTATTGCTGATATTTACCATCAACTCGCCAAAGACCTAATGGCTTCCAGTAAACCTAAAAATCTTAACGCCTTGGAGCTGGAACAATATGAGTTATTGCTTGAGGAACAGGCTTATCCATTTGAAGAAAAGGCCATCAATATTCACGAAACCAATATCAAACGTAGTTGGCAAGGTAGCTACGATGTTTGGGTCCAAAAGAGTTTTATTGCTTTGCAAAAATTGCTCCCTGGGCGCTATAACAAACAAGAAAGACGCGGAGAGGTGAGTGATGAAATTTATTAGTGCTGCGCTACTTGTGTTGTTGAATCTGATTGTATTGAGCGGTTGCAGTAGTTTGGCTCCGGAAACCAAAACTGAGTCAATACTCGAAACTACTCAAGCTGAACCCAAATCGCTATCGGCCCTGCAACTTAAGGTTAAGGATTTGCAACAACGCCCCAATATATATAAAGAGCAGTCAATAATCGATAACATTGATGCTCGGGTTTTGAAGCAATTTCAAGGCGCTGTAGCACTAAAACAGCAAGGTCACTTTATCCAAGCGCAACATCAACTTATTGCCTTATCAGAACAACATCCAAATTATTCGGGCATATGGTTGCAACTGGCATTAATAAGCCGAGAACTTAATAAAGATAACGTCGAGGGTAACCTTAGCGCAATGTCGAACTACTTAAACAAAGCGACAACTGCTAACCCTCTCAACTATCAAGCTCACAATGAATTAGCCCTAGTATTGCGGCAACAAGGTCAGTTTAAGGAGGCCCTAAAGCACTATGAGTTGGCGCTTAAAAGTTGGCCTGCTTATAGTGCCGCCTATTTTAATCGAGGCATATTGTACGACCTCTATCTAGGAGAAAAAACTTTAGCCTTGGCTGATTTTGAAGTATATCAGGCGTTAACTAAAGACGAATCACGGCAATTGCAAGGTTGGATAATTGATTTACAACGGCAGATTAAACGCGCCGACCAAAGTGAACAATCTGGAGAGGCCTTATGAAACTAGTTAAAGGTGCTGTAACTGTCATGTATTTAGCATTACTAATAGGTTTTAGGGTTCAAAGTGCTGATGCACAAGAACCTGAAGTGATTAAGCTGCAAGAGACTATTCGCGGTAACCAAGAGCAGCCAAAAGTTTTAACCATAGTGCCTTGGCATTCTCCGAAACCCAAAGAGGCTTTACCTAGTCAAATTATTGAACGCATCAATAAAAAGTTTGTGCCGCTACAGCGGGATGAACTAAAGCGACAAATTCAAATTTTAAACAATAAAAGCATACCCCAACCTAAAGGTTAATACCTTTAGGTTGGGGGCGAAAAGATATAGTGAATAGCACTTATAGTAGGAGTCAGTGATGAATTTATTTGAAGTAGTGGTTCGGTTTTTTCAAGAGGGAGGAGCGTTCATGTTCCCAATAGCAATCGTTTTAGCGATTGGGTTGGCTATCGCTATTGAGCGTTACTTGTTTTTGAGTTTTTCGAAAAGGGTGAATAAAAAAGCCTTTAAACAAATGGAGCCGTTACTGAATAAACATGACTACACAGGCGTGTTAAGTTTTGCGAGTACTGATACCTCACCCATTAGTCGGATCATCGGGGCGGGAATGGCGCGTTTAAGCCACAGTCAAAGGCGCGAGGACATTGAGTACGCCATGGAAGAAGGATTAATGGAAACTACGCCGAGACTAGAAAAGCGTACCGCTTATTTAGCCACCTTAGCCAATATCTCTACTTTGTTAGGATTGCTAGGCACTATTATTGGTTTGATAGCTGCATTTTCTGCTGTGGCTACCGCTGACCCCTCTGAAAAAGCCAGTTTGTTGTCCCAAAGTATTTCAGTGGCAATGAATACTACCGCCTTTGGATTGATTGCAGCGATCCCATTATTGGCGTTTCATTCTGTTCTACAAACTAAAACCACTGAAATAATAGACAGTATGGAAATGGCTGGTGTGAAATGCTTGAACGCACTCATCGCACGCCAAGAATTAAGCAGTCATTCCCGCTCTACAGACAGTAATGAGTAAATCAAAGTAACAGATGATTCTAGGTTTAGACGTAGGAATAAGATATGGCGACTAGAGCAAAATTCGGTCGAAGTAGTCGAAAAATTAAAAAAGAAGCTGAGTTAGACATCACCTCTTTTATGAATTTGATGATAGTGCTGGTGCCGGTGCTGTTAATGATGATGGTGTTTTCGCGGATTACCGTTTTAGAGCTGGCGTTGCCACAACTCAGTGAAGCAAGTCAATCGGAAATTCCAGAAAAAGAGCAACGCTTAGAGCTGATTATAAGGGCCAAGAGTATTGCTGTTTATTATCCTCAAGGCTATTTAGTCAAAGAGTTAGCGGTTACCGAAAATGGTTATGATTATGCTGCTTTGCAGTTAGTACTTAGGCAAATAAAACAGACTTTGATCAATAAAAACATAGATAAAAAAGCGGCCACGTTATTGTTAGAAGAAAATACTCCATATCAAGTCATAGTTGCACTTATGGATACCACGCGTTCTTATCAAGATGTGTTAATTGCATCGGTAGTGGATGCAGAGCTTTTCCCTGAAATTTCACTAGGTGATGCGCCAATTGTAGATAACGACGCTGATTCGACTGACGCTGCTGGAGGCTTAAAATGAAACAATCAGCTAGGTCTTTACGTATGGCTCGCCACCATAAACGCATGGCAAAAGATTCAAAGCTCAGCTTAGTGTCATTAATGGATATCTTCACTATCTTGGTGTTTTTTTTGATGGTTAACGCATCCGACGTTCAGGTTTTACACAATAGTAAAAGTGTTGAATTACCTGAATCAACAGCTAAACAAGCAGCTAAAGAAACCCTGATTTTAATGGTTAACAGTAGCGATCTAATTCTTCAAGGACAAAAATTAGCCGATGTAAAACAGATTCTAAATCAAAGTGAAGATGTAATCCCCACTCTGGCTACCGAACTAGCCTATCAGGTTAATCGCACTGCTAGCACCGGTGAAAAAACTGCCGATAGCGAGAATATGGAACGCGCTATTACCATTATGGGTGACAAGAATATTCCTTATGTGTTGTTAAAACGCATTATGCAAACCTGCGCACAAGCTGGTTTTAGCAACATCTCTTTAGCGGTGGAAGGTCAGGAAACTATTGAGAAACCAGGCGACAAAGCAGCGATTGATAACGCTAGTTTACAAGGGCAACAGCTATGAATATAGCCTCTGCTCGTAGTGGTACTCCGGCTCCTAATGAATTTATAACTGTATTACCTTGGTCTTCCAGTGAAACAGAAAACTTACGATTTAAACACATCACCTCTGTCGTGTTGTGCATTACCTTGGCCTTTGCGGCGATAGTGAAATGGCAAGAATTACCGGAACGTCCTCGAGTTGAAAAAGAAGAAGTCCCCGCACAATTGACACGTTTAATGACGCCTAGAAATGTCGAACCACCTAAACCTATTCCTAAACCCAAACCCAAACCCAAACCCAAACCAGAAATCACCAAACCTTTGCCGGAAAAATCAATAGTCGAAAAAGTAAAAGTGGTGCCGCCTAAACCAGAAGCGCCAAAACCACCCAAACAAGCGGCGCCTAAACCAGTGAAAGTCAAAGTGCCGACAGAAGCGGAAATCACTGAGCAGGCTAAAATCAAAGCCAAACAATCTGGCTTGTTAGCGTTTCAAGATGACCTTGCAAGCATGCGCGACAATGCCAGTTTAAATAACTTAGCTGATACCGACACCATAAAAGGGGCAGGAGCCAGTAATCAAACTCAACGCAAATTTATTGGTAAAAAGGTGGCAAGTGGCAGCGGTGGTGTCGACACCAGTAAATTAACCACTGACATAGGTTCACGGGGAGAATTAGCCGGTCGCAAAAACACTGAATATGTGGCTCCCAACGAAGGTCTTGCTTCATTAGCTGCAAAACAAACCGTGACTGAGGATAGCGTGTTAGGTAGTCGAGAAACACAGTCCATTCGTAAAGTGTTGGATGCAAATAAGGGGGCTATTTATGCAATCTATCGTAAAGCTTTACGTTCAGATCCAAGTTTGCAAGGCAAGTTAACGGTTAAATTGCAAATAGAGCCAGATGGATCAGTTTCTAAAGTGGAGATGGTTTTCAGTGAATTAGATTCGCTAGATGTCGAGAAAAAACTAATGAATAGAATACGCTTAATTAACTTTGGCGAACAAACCGTGACACAAACCTTACTCGACTATTCATTTAATTTTTTGCCCTTCTAGGGGGATTCGTAAAGATATGACTAAGGCTTAAATTTGCCGATATCCGAATTAAATTCCAGATAGTTAAGCTAAATTGAGCGCCTTGTGCAAATGCCATTGTCGTAATATATTGTAATTTACAAGTTATTTACTTTTTCAGGAACCACTGTGAAATTAATACTTACGCCATTAATGAGTTGTCATTTGTGCTTTTCATAATAAAGACATTGTGTACTAAGCTTAGCGTTGTGCTGACGATGTTACTATTCGTCACTACCAGCAACGCGTCCATAGAAATTATTAAACATGTCAGTTCCAAACAATATCGTGACCAACAAAAAACCTACTATGTTGCTCTACTTCAACTCGCCATAGACAAAGCCGAACATAAATTTGGCCCTGCTAGTTTGCAACATTTGGACGCCTCTATGGTGTATCAGCGAAAACTAATGAGCCTGAATAACGGAGACCTTGATGTAATGTGGACAGTCACATCAAAACAAAGGGAGCAAGAATTATTGCCGATTATGATCCCAATATTAAAGGGGCTTATTGGTTATCGCGTGATGGTGATCCAAGATAATAAACAACAGGCACTCACCCGCATACAGGGTATTGAAAAAATCAAAGATATGGTCGCAATACAAGGCACTGACTGGGCGGATACCGAGATATTGCGAGCAAACGGTTTCCAAGTAGAAACTTCAACTTGGTCCAATAGTTTTTATACTAGCCTAAGTAAAGGGCACTATGATTATTTTCCTCGGTCTATTTTAGAGCCGTGGGCTGAATTGAAAAAACTTCAGTTCGAAAATCTAGTAGTTGAAAAAAACCATTTGCTTTATTACCCCGCAGCCATGTATTTTTTTGTTCAGAAAAACAATAAGGCCTTAGCCCAACGCTTGGAGTACGGTTTGGAACAAGCCATTGAAGACGGTAGTTTTGATCAACTTTTTTATAGCTATCCCGCACATAAAGAAGCGTTATCGAGAGGGGAAATGGGGTCTAGGGTCATTCATACGCTTTCAAACCCGTTTTTACCACGCTCAGCGCCTTTGGCTGATACACGTTTATGGCATCAGGTTCACTGATACCAGCAGTTCCTCAATAGCGATAAATGTTTCAGAATTGTGATTGTATCTAACCTACAACCTGCGTAAAATCCGCGGCGGAGTTGGCCAGACAATCGCCGTTTAGTTTTCATTCGTGAATTTCTAAAGGGAGGAAAGTCCGGGCTCCATAGGGCAGGGTGCCAGGTAACGCCTGGGCGGCGTGAGTCGACGACAAGTGCAGCAGAGAGAAGACCGCCAATTTGTTATTCGTAGCAATTCGGTAAGGGTGAAAGGGTGCGGTAAGAGCGCACCGCGTTGCTGGCAACAGTATACGGCAAGGTAAACTCCACCCGGAGCAAGACCAAATAGGATCTCATATGGCGTGGCCCACGTTGAGATCGGGTGTGTTGCTGGAGCCAGCGAGTGATTGCTGGCCTAGATGAATGATTGTCCAAGACAGAACCCGGCTTATCGGCCAACTCCAACTAATTGTTTGTAAAGCACTTTCTCTAATCTTACGGAGAAGGTGCTACAAAAATTGCTACAGTGATATAAGGAATTCTTATGCTTGCTGTAGCCAATTTTTCATATCTATATTGTCGTATCAACCTAGCGACGAGCTAAAAGTTGTTCTATTGGTGTTCAGGCCGCTTCATAACGAATCTAACTGCTGTTAGTCGCTAGTATGCTTGCTTAATATTTGTTGCATAACATTAACTAGCTCACGGTTTTTGTTTTCGCTAAGTGCATCGGGGTGTGGTGCAGCCCAATTACCTATATCGTTATCAAAATACTTACCGGTTTTACCCTCGAATTCATTGCTAAGTGCTGCTCGGGCCAATATATCTGCCCCAATTCCTAAGTCTTTCCCGTCAGAGCCATAGGCTTCTTTGACCATTTTGCTACCTAGAAATGATGCAGGATTGATGGCAATAAATGAGGGGGCGTCGGGTCCAAGAGTGGCTGCTAGATGTATAGTCCACATAGTGATCGCTAATTTACTTTGGGCATAGGCGGCATTATCTGACAACACCTGTAAGCCCCTTAAGGCATCTAAACTAACGGGCGCTTGTGCAGCAGAAGATAAATTGATAACTCGCCCTGTTGCATTGAAAAGTGGGAGTAGTTGTTGGGTTAACACGAATGGCGCTAACGTATTGACCACAAACCTAACATCAAGACCTGTATCAGTTACTGGATGAGGTATTTTAAACACACCAGCATTATTAATTAACACGTCAATTTTTGTATGTTGCTTCTTAATTGCGTCAGCTAAGGACTGGACATCAGACAATATAGAAAAATCTGCAATATAGGTTTCGATAGTGGCCTGACTATTCAATTGCGCAAGACTGTGTTTGACTTGCTCTAATTTTTCTCGGCTGCGACCGTGTAACAACAGGGTGTGGCCTTGTGATATTAATTTTTTAGCCGCTTCAAAACCAATTCCATCAGTGGCTCCTGTCAGTAAAATCGTTTTTTTCATCTTCTTAGTCCTATTTATTGAGATTGGGAAGCAGGCTTTTAGCAACTTTGTATACGCTGCTTCTATGTCCCCGCTGCGTATTTAAATCGTTGTTTATAAACTAGCGTTTGCTCGAGTACATTCAGCATAGCTGTTACGAAATGAGGAATAAATGCTCTTTAAATGGAATCAGAATTCCGGTTTTGAAGATAATCAATACCAACCTGTAATGATCACTGCTGGGGCGAAAAAGAATCTTAAAATTACGAATAAGCAGCCCTTAGATACCTAAAGGCTAGTAACTTCCCGCAGAGTTATTTTATCACCCCTGAGTCCATGACAATTTGTGCCATCTCTTTAACTTTAGGGCTAGCTAACAAGCCAAAGACATCACCTTTGTTTAACATACGCGACAGTTCAGCGTCGTTAGAAAGCTGTTTAAAACGAGGGTTTTGTTTGACTAGTTCAACACGTGCAAGTGTCGTCATAACTTCTTGAGTGACTCGCATTTTCACGGCGGTCTTATCGGTTACATCAACATCACCTAACACATTGGTTCCATCTAAAATGCGCTGAACTGCTTTTTTATCTAGTACCGCGTTGATTTCTGGAGCAACCATTAACCCGAGTACATCCTTGTTGTTTACCATACGTTTAATTTTACTACTGTTAATCAGTCTCTGCACATCAGGGTCATTCGAAAGGTCGATACCATCTTTAATACTACTAGCGGGATTTTTCAAGGCATAAGATGCGACCCCAACTAATTGTGGTGCCTCGGGAAATTGTTGGGTCAACACTGTATCGATAGTGCCGCCCATTAGTTTTTGTGACCAATTATTAACGAAATTGTCTTCTGGTAATTCGCCTTGGGTTATCGCCGTACTTGCCATGTTTGCAATCCAGACCAAGCCCAATCCCACAAATACCCCGACTACACCATTAGTTATCGCGCCTGGTATAGCCATTTTGGAGTCTTCGTCAGTCGCCTTACCTAAAATATGTAGTAGAATTCGTAAAACGATAGAAATAACAATGGCGCTGACTATAAATATTGCTAAGCCAGCGATAAAATAAGCAGCAAGCCCTTCAAGTGGCGTTTTTTCACTTACAAAAGTTGCACCTTTTGCTGCAAATTTGATGGCGATAAAATAGGCTCCTATTAGACTCGCAAAACGAGTCAGTACTAAACCTAAACCAAGTCGGTAACCGCGGTATATGAAATAAAGTAACACTATTGAGAATATCGCAATGCCGATCATGTTTTTTTCCTTTTAGGGTGAGAGTCGAGTACTGGCAGTTTTTCAACACTATACTGGCAGATCTCCCAATACTAAAGCGCCTAATACAAATTAGATTAATCAAAGTGCTTGATTAATCTTCATTAAATAGTATTTTATTTCACCTCTTTAAATTGTTGTTGAATATTTTATTCTCAAAATAGTAATAAACATTTCTCTAGGTAAAAATACTACATGGATCTTAACCACCCACAGCTAATCCAATTCAATCCGTCTTTCTTTTTCAAACACAGTTCAATGATAAAAAACATGTTTTTGGGAGCTTTAACAATAACCTTAGTTGCATGTAGCGGAGATGATTCAAATGACGCCGTAATCACCCCTCCTACTGATCAAACTAATTCAATTTTAGATTCAGATCTTAGAACCATTATTGTTGAAAACGAGCTTACAGGTGACCCTAGTGCTGATAGAGCAATACCTGATGTAGAAGAGCCTATGGCTCAGTTGGGAATGAAATTGTTTTTTACTAAGAGTTTGGGAGGGGATTTTGATTCCGCTTGTGTCACCTGTCATCATCCGATGTTAGGTGGTGGTGATGACTTGGCTTTGCCAATTGGGGTTGATGCAGAAGTTGTTGATTTATTAGGCCCTGGTCGTCTGCATAGAGTTGATGGCGATCACTTTGATGGTGGGCCAACGGTCCCTCGAAATTCGCCGACAACCTTTAACGTAGCATTGTGGGACGATTATTTGTTTCATGATGGTCGTGTCGAAAGTTTAGGGAAAACCCCAAAAATGGGAGGGGAAGATGGCCTAGGTATTCGTACCCCTGATGTTCCTTTTGCCGAAAACGATGATTACGCAGGTGATGATTTGGTGGTTGCTCAAGCTAGATTTCCAGTTACATCAAATGAAGAAATGAAAAATTTCAGTAATTTTGGAGGTACGGATAATCATCAAGTTAGAGAAAATTTAGAACAGCGACTGGGGGATTATGGTGATCCTCTAGGTGGTAAGTTAGCGGTCAACAACTGGTTAGCAGAATTTAGAGAAGGGTTTGCTGATCCTGATGGTAGTGCAGAGGAACTCATCACATTCGACAATATTGCAAAAGCCATTGGCGAATACGAAAGTTCACAGGTGTTTGTGGAAACGCCATGGAAAGCCTATGTGCAAGGTGATGATTCGGCGATTAGCGATGTCGCGAAACGTGGCGCTAAATTGTTTTTTGGTAATTATGAGGATGGCGGTGCAAATTGCAGTGCTTGCCATACAGGTGACTTTTTTACTGACGAAGAATTTCACGTAATCGGTATGGCGCAGGTTGGTCGTGGTAAAGGTGATGGTGAACATGGTACTGAGGACTTTGGCCGATATAGGGAATCAGGGGATGAAAAAGATAAATACGCATTTAGAACTCCTTCGTTAATTAATGTTACAGCAACAGGTCCATGGGGACATGCTGGAGCATCTGCAACATTAGAACAAGCGATTCGTACTCATTTAGACCCGCAAGGCGAATTGGACAATTACGACTTTTCTCAATTGCCTGCCGAAGTTCAAGTCTACGATATGTTGGTGAATACCCAGAATGCGATTGACAAACTGGAGGTCAATAGAGCGCAAGGTATCAGTAGTATTGAGCACTTTAGTTTATCTGATACTGAAATTTCAGAGTTAGTGGCTTTTCTTGAAGCGCTCACGGATCCATGTGTTGAAGACAGAGAATGTTTGAGCAAGTGGATCCCTGATGCAACTGATAGTAATCCTGATTCTATGCGTCTTGATGCTATTGATAGTGATGGTAATTATTTGTAGTTCATAATCAGTGTAGTTGATTATTAATGACTTAATGCCCTTTAGAGGAATTCGTGACTAAGTCCAAAGGTTTTGGTGCTTGTTGATGCTAAAATAACGATAGGGATTCCAAAAGCCTTGGGCATAACTTGGTAATTTTGGATCGTTAATTTCATTTACGTGGACTTTATGGGTTTTTTCAAGGATTTCTTTGGGCACGCTTTCTAATTTTGTTTGTACCTCGGCATAAAACAAATTGTTTTCTGGTAGCAATCTGAAGTTTTTTGGCTCTGTGCCGCTCATACTCTTATCTGCAATTTTTCGACACGTAGGAGTATCATGTCGTTGCGGATTTAAGCGAGTCACTATTGCGAACGAATAGACAGGTACTTGATCACTTGCCTGCTGACTTTGCACATACATAACGCCAAACCCCAAGGGAAAATCTCCTACTAAATTAACAAAACACAAGTTGGCGTTGGCGCAGATAGCACCGTGTTTAGCGGAGTTATTCAAAACAGTTATTACTTTTGGTAGGTCTTGAAAATCGTAGTCTGGCTTAGTAGATAAAACGAACGAGGAATAAATCTGTGGGATTTTGATTATATTTCCAATACTGTTTTTAGACGGTTTGACCGCATCCGACAGCAAACCTAAAACAAACTTTAAGCGATTATTCTGCTTTTTTTCAAAGCGTAACTTTTTATCGGGATCTTGTCCCTCATAAACTGATATACCGATACCATTAGAGATGAAATCCTGAGTTTGCTCGTGATTCATGATAAGCAAAGGTATGCGAGTCTCTTTGTCTAACACTCTAAATTCGTCAATCGAACCATCCGCGCCTTTTAATAATCGCTGTATTTCAACATGCTGCATACCTATGTCTTGGGTTATGGCTGCGATAATTACAGGCACTGCGACATCTAACTGAAATTGCGTGTATTTATTAGGAACAGAGGAAAAACGAGTCTCGGGTTTATATCTAGCAACAATATAACTATTAGATAGTTTTTTTTCTAACAGCATTTTGTCTAACAAACGCAACGCTAATACTGCCTTATAGAGCGGTTTGTACAACTGGTGCATCTGCTTTCTGTTTTTACCTTCAGTGCTCGACAACATAAATAGGGTGGCTAATAATTTAGCACTTTTGGTGTTGGTTTGTTGTTGACTATTCCCTTCCGATAGTTTCAGAACATTGACGCAAATACTAGCAATACACTTGTAGCAATGTTGACGTTTATTAAGTTGTTTTTGCTTTTCGTCATTCAGTTCTTTTTGAAGTTTCTTAACTTGGTTATGGGCTGCTGCACGCTTAGAATCGGGGGCTGTTTTAACGTACTCCTGTGTACTTTGTAGATTGTCTTGGCAACCGCGCAACACTCTAGCATTGGCATCAGATGATGTGAAATAAAGGGAGGCAAGCTCGTACAGTGAGTCTTTTTTTTCTGAATTATTTTGTATTTGCTTAACCAGTGTTTGAACTGAAGTGGTGTACTGCGAATCACTCAAAGTTGAAGGCATAAATTCGATATCCGTAAAATAATGCTGGGGTTAGCCCTATCTACTTCATCTGAAGTAGCTCCTCAAAATGTACGTATTAGTAATATAGGATTGGTTTAGACATAACGCAATTTGTAAGCAAATTATACCCTTTTGGTGTAACGATGAGACTTATACTTTAGTGGAAGGAAAAGACGTTAAGTAAAATTTACAAAGCGATTGTAAATAATGTCCTATCGATACTATCTCAATTTAAATCACTCAAAACCACTTTGCTTCAATGTGTTCAAGTAACTGATTATAAAGAGAAATCAAGTTTCAACTTTATTTCTGCTAATGGAATGTTTTGTGCTTAATAGAAGATGAGTTAATGAATGTTATTGAGGAGTAAACATGAAAAACACAATAATCGCAGTGGCATTATCAAGCGTTATTATTACTGGATGTGCGTCTAATACTAACAACGCGCAAAAAGGTGCTGGAATAGGCGCGGTGCTTGGGGCGCTGGCTGGAAAAGGGACTGGTGATAACGACAAGAGTCGTTATGTTTGGGGGGCTGCTTTAGGAGCATTAGCAGGTGGCGCAATTGGTAACTACATGGATAAACAAGAGAGTGAGTTTCGCGAAGAACTAGCAAATAGTGGTGTTGAAGTGTATCGGGAAGGAGACAGTATACGCTTATCTATTCCTGGTAATATTACTTTTGCTAACGACAGTGCCACTCTGGTGACTGGGTTTTATCCGGTACTAGAGGATGTAGCGAAAGTCCTCAACCGTTACGATAAAACCAAGTTAAGTATTGAAGGCCACACCGATTCTGTGGGAAACATAAATTACAATTCGCAACTTTCAATGCAACGAGCCAATAGTGTTGCAAATTATTTGCAAGGTACTAATGTTGATGCCAATCGTTTGCAAACCCTTGGCATGGGGGAGAGTCAACCAATTGCGAGCAATGATACTGCCCAAGGTCGTCAAGAAAATAGGCGTGTTGAGTTACGTATTATTCCTATACAAGCTTAATTGAACCTAAAAAAAGTGGCTGTGTATCAGCCACTTTTTTATTTATTCACATTAATTTTCCTACAACCACTTTTAGCAACGTCGATAAATATTTGCTAAATATTCCCATTAAGGTAGTGGTAGTCTAGCTTTAGAATTTATATTCAAGTTCTATCCCAAAGGTTCTTGGGGTTCCATAGTAGTTAACTAAGGTTCCAAAAAAGTCTCGGTTGTTATTGGTTAGATAAACTTCGTCAGTTAAGTTTCTGGCCCAAAGTGAAACTGTCCAATCATCATTATGTGAAATTAAACCCAGTCGTGCATTGAGTAGAGAATTTGACGGCACAGAACCAAATCGAACACTGTCTCCAGATGCTAATAATTGAATATTAATATTGTTCACATCTGTGTAATAGGAATCAGAATAGGAATAATCCAGTCGAGCTAAAAGGTCAGCTCCAAATGCATCTATGGGGTAGTAATACTGCAAACCTAAGTTAAATGATGCTTCAGGCGCTCTGGGAAGTTCATTGCCTGATGCGTCACTACCACCAGCGCCACCACCCGGAAAACTAACAAACTCTGTGTCGAGTAAACCAGCTGAGAAATTCAGGGTTAATTCATCGGTCAGTAAATAGGTCACCTCAGCTTCCAATCCATTAGTTTCTACTTCCGCAGCATTGCGAATGCTGATTGATGTTTGGCCTTCTCCCAAATCAATAAATTGGTTAACTTGGTAATCGCTGTATTTGGCGTGGAAGGCTGCAAACGAAAAAGATAAATTTTTATCTAAGGCCGAACCTTTTACACCGACTTCGAAATTATCTACTGTTTCTTTATCGTAACCAATACCGCCTTCAAGTGTAGAAGTGTCAATGAAGTCAAGATTGTATCCACCACTTTTATAGCCATTGCCGTATTTAATATAAGTATTTAGGTCGTCATTTAGCGCGTAATTTAAACTAACAGTTGGGGCTATATGATTATCCGTTCTTTTATCATTTACACTGCCTGTTGCAATACCAAAAGCACCAGATCCAGTGCCAATTGTTTCCCAATCGACCTTCTTGTCTTCTGTTGATAAGCGTACCCCAAATCCCAATTTTAATTGTTCAGTGAGTTCGTAATCACCACTAACAAATAACGCAACTGTTGTGGTCTCTACATCTCCGTGGTTTGTGGTGGGATTGCTTGGGTCTGTGCCAAATAGTTGCGCTGAAATTGGAGACGCAAATACCGTTCTAGATGTTTCAGAGTCCTGGCTATATAGATATAAGCCAGCTACATATTCAAGTTTTGAATTAGCTGGTGAAATATACTGGAATTCTTGGCTAGTTTGTTCATAGGCATCGTTATAACCGATATATAACAAATCCAATGCGGAGTAATCACTATCATTATTATATGAAATTTCGCTGTCTCTAAAAGCCGTAATTGAACGCACGTCATGGCCATTATCTAAAGACCAATCTAATGTAAGGGCGATACCATTAATGTCTCGTTCTTCCACAGGATCAGAGGTTGAACTTATTTCAAATAAAACAGGGGATTCTGTGGTGAGCTCTGTGCCGAACGTGTTGGTAATCGGCTCCCCTGTATAGGATGTTCGGTCACTTTTCATGCCATCCATTGATAGGTTGGCTTGAAAGTTTTCACTCATGTCATATCGAACTTGAGCCCGATATGAAGTGGCATCTTGTTCGTTGATGTTGTCATTTCCGGTAGCAAGGTTGGTGACAAAACCATCGCGAGTTTGTTTATTAAAAGAAAATTTGGCGGCTAGTTGGTCACTTAAAGGTATGTTAAGAGAAGCCGTTAATTGTTTGGCATTTAAATTACCGAATTCAGCGCCAACATGTCCTTCTAAGGTATCTGTGGGTTCTTTAGATATTAGGTTAATGGCTCCAGCCACGGTATTTTTGCCAAATAAAGTACCTTGCGGCCCACGTAATACTTCAATTCGTTCTAAATCTAATAATTCTTGGTTTAGTGCCGGAGACTGGCCTAAATATACCCCATCAAGATATACCCCTACTCGAGTATCAAATCCAATGTTACGGCTGTTCGCACCCACTCCACGTATTCTGACTTCTGAGGAAAAGTCGGTACCATCACTGATGGTTAGGTTTGGTATAAACTCGGCAACGTCTTTAAGCTGTCTAACACCCGTTTGCGAAATGGCGTCACTGTTCATAGTAGAAATAGATATCGGCACTTCGTTAATATTTTGAGTACGTTTTTGTGCGGTAACAAGTATCTTTTCTAGACCTTTTGACTCTGTTTCCTCAGCTGGGGTTTGCGATGCAACTTGTGCAGTGCTGCTAAATGCAAAAACTGGGCTCATCAATATCGAAATAAGAATTGGATTAAGTTTACTTTTATGCATTAGATGTCTCCTTTATGCCTTACTTTAAGTGGCTGGTTTTACGAATAGGTCAATGTGTAAATCCGTGTGATTATTTTCAGTAAAATGCAGGTCTACTATCATTACCCAGTAATATTCTTAACTCAGACAACTCCCATCATAATTTAGGGGTTGGCCTGATGGCTTGTGGAATGCCATGACTGAACATTCATTTATATTTGAAGTTGGATGTATAAGAATAAAAGGAAGTGGTAAAACTGATATTGGTAATAAAGTCAAAAAAACCGTGAAATGAACCAGCGAAAAAACAACTCGGCTATATGAGTTTATTGCAGCAGTTTGACCCATCATCAAACCATGCAGCCATGATTGGCTACATAAGCAGTATGACTACAGCACCTATAATTGCTCTGCTCCAATTTCTGAATGTTTGAGGAAATAGTGCTAAAAAAGTGTTCGCGAATACCAACGCCAATACTCTGGGTATTTTGGCAAATCGCATCTATCGAAAAGTAGAATGTATCTAACGGCTGTTCACGCATAAAGTTAGCATCTCTGTATTTATTATGACTTGTTAAACTCGCTTTTGTTATGCTGTTTAATGTTTTCTTTACATTGTGTTAAATATATTGCAATAGTTTGTAATTGAATGCAAATGCATTTAATTGTATGCTTTTGCCTTGTTTATTAGCGTAACATTGAAATGATATGAAGCTAGATGTGTTGGAAGGCATAGTGCCTATCTATGGTTAGTTCATATTTACAAAAAATGAAATTCTTTTCAGTGTCTCGTTATTATTTGGAGGATACTGTTATGTCGAATCTCGTAAAATTAATATCACCACATAGAAAACCACCTAAAGATCTGATCGTTAGAAAACCTCTTAATTTGGCTGAATATTTACCCTATCGCGTTTTTAAACTTACTCGAGATCTTGCGTTTCGCGGTAAAGTTTCTGTTCAAGATATTTCGGTCAGCATGCGAGACTGGCGAATTTTAGCCCTTCTCGCCGCCACTGGAGCAAAAACTAATAAAGAATTGGCTAATGAAATTGGCCTAGATTCCACGACTATTTCCCGTGCCGTAAAACATTTAAAGAAAGTTGAGTTGATTGATGTGAGACGTTCAAAACGTGATCGTCGAACTCAACTCATAGTTTTAACTCAAAAAGGTGCCGATACACACGATGCCTTGTCACCTGAGCGTAAACGTTTTGCCGAAGAAATAGAGTCTTGTCTGACAGATAAAGAACGAGATGGACTGTATTTAGCTCTGGATAAAATTGATGCGTTTTTTGCCGAACAACGAATTGAACACGATGAATGGGAATCCTAATATGTTTTTACTAAACTCTTACCGACTAGTGCGCTTGAGTAGCTTTTGTTTAGCCTTATTTTTACAGAGTTCTTTGGTTTTTTCTGCTGATGCGCTGGATAAAATAACCAATACTGCAGCCGAATCTACTTGGCAGGTAATTGAGCCTGGTGGAGTGACTCAATGTTCTGATGGTAGCCCGTACAAATTTCATGTTAAGCCGGGTAAAACCGACAAACTTTTTGTTTTTTTTAACGGTGGTGGGGCATGTTGGAATGCACAAACCTGTGACGCTCGAGCAGAAAGAAAAGCTTTTGTACCTAGGGCCGATCTTGCACACAATGATCCCAACCAGCATAACGGCATTTTTGACTTAGATAACCCCGAAAACCCAGTTAAAGATTGGAGTATGGTTTTTGCCCCTTATTGTACCGGTGATGTGCATTTAGGTTCTGCACAACGTAAATATGTCGCCGCGGATAAACATGAATTCGAAATACAGCATGTGGGGGCGGCAAACACTCAAGCGGTGTTGCAATGGGTTGAGAACAACATGTCGCCAGAAAAAGTGGTGATTGCAGGGGCTAGCGCTGGAGCATTAGCCGCACCAATATATGCTGGACGCGCCGCTACTATGTTTCCCAATGCCGAAGTGCTTAGTTTTGCTGACGGTGCGGCAGGTTACCGGTCACAGCAAGTACCAAAAATTTTAGAGCAATGGTCGGTTTTTGCTCCTTTAGATAAAAATAAATACACTGGTTTTCAGAAAGAAATGAAGAGTTTTTATTCGTTTTATGGAGTTGAAGACAAGCATCACCCTAAAATCAGCTTTGCGCTTTATGATAGCGCTGAAGATAAAGTCCAAGTCATGTTTAAGAGAATGTTAGGAGATACTGATGTGCTTGTTGATGCTATCGTCCAGACATACAAATCTTTAAACAGTGAGGTTGCTCCATTGACTTATTATTTAGCAAGCGGTGATATACATACTATTTTACGTTTTAAGCATTTTTACACGCAAAAAATAGATGGTGTAAGGTTTGTGGAGTGGTTCAACAAGCTGTTAAATAGTCGTTTTCCCGATGTTGTTGACTGTCGTGTTTCTATTGATAAGTGCCAGGTAAATACTCTTAAGCAACCATGAAGAATAAAAAAGTGGCTGTATCAAACAGCCACTTTTACCTTAATAACAAAACACTATTCGGTTAGTCGGTAACTTTTACCGGTACACGTCCATTTTCATCAAGCTTTTGCCCTTTCACTAACATAGATAGTTTTCTACAAAGTATGTAAAAAACAGGAGTGAATAGCAGGCCAAAAAACGTCACACCTAACATGCCACTAAAAACTGTTACCCCTAATGCTTGACGCATTTCAGCTCCAGCCCCTGTAGCGATAGCAAGAGGAACAACACCGAGGATAAAGGCAAAAGAGGTCATAAGAATAGGACGAAGTCTTAGTTTGGCTGCTTCAACTGCAGCTTCATGCAAAGGTGCGCCTTGTTGCTCTAAATGACGGGCAAATTCGACAATCAAAATTGCGTTTTTACTGGCAAGTCCAACTAAAACAATTAAACCAACTTGGGTTAAAATATTGTTATCCATGCCCATTATCCAAACACCAGTAATTGCACTGAGCAAACACATAGGCACAATTAGAATAACTGACAATGGTAAAGTCCAACTTTCGTATAACGCGACGAGTAGCAGATACACAAAAATAACCGCCATGATAAAGGCAATGATCGCTGAGTTACCGGCAATTTGTTGTTGATAGGCGAGTTCTGTCCATTCGAAACCAATGCCATCAGGTAATATTTCAGCGGCAAGTTGTTCCATACTCGCTATGGCTTCACCGGAACTAAATCCAGGTGAGGTGTTACCTAACAGGTCTGCGGCTGGATATAAGTTGTACCTAGGAACTCGAGAAGGACCAGATTGATATTTGAAAGTCACCACTGAACTAAGTGGTACCATATCTCCGGAAAAGTTTTTAACCTTAATCCTCCCGATATCTTCTGGCGTCATTCTAAAAGGTGAATCAGCTTGTGCCGTTACTCTAAAGGTTCTACCTAAGTAGCTGAAATCATTTACAAACGAGCTGCCTAAATATATTTCTAAGGCGCTAAATACCTCTGATACAGGTACTCCTAAACGTTCAACACGTTCTCTGTCTATATCAACATACAGCTGCGGAGTATTGGTTTCGAATAAACTAAACACTGCTTGAGTAGCAGGCGCCTGATTTGCAGCACCTGCTAACTGCCACATCGCCTGCTCTAAAACCGGTAGGCCACGTCCAGCTCTGTCTTCAATCATCATTTTAAAGCCACCACCATTGCCAATGCCGCGCACTGATGGTGGGGGAATGACTACCACAAACGCTTCTTTTATTTGTGACATTTGAATGCGCACTTCTGCCAAGATTTGCTCGAAAGTTAACCCCTTTGCGGAGCGATCTTCGAAATGGTCCATCATAGTGAATATGGCAGCGGAATTTGACGCATTGGTAAACGTCGCCCCCGAAAAGCCAGCAAAACCTACAGAGGTGCGAATACCGTCAATTTTTAATAATCGACTTACAGCATCTTTTACAACATCATCAGTTCTCGACAAAGAAGCGCCAGCAGGCAACTGCACGCTAACAATTAAGTATCCTTGATCTTGAGCTGGGATAAAGCCTTGGGGAACAGACGTAAATACATAGCCTGCCATTACCATTAACCCGATATAGGCTAACGACATGAGTGCTCCCATGCGTATGAGTTTTTTTGTTAACCTGCCGTATAGTTCTGATGTTTTATCCATAGTACGGTTAAAAACATCACCTACACGCGTTAACACACTTTTTTTGCCTTGCTTTGCTTGATGTGTTTTCAGCAATACCGCTGATAACGCTGGGCTAAGGACTAAAGAAACTGACACGGAAATAAGAGTCGCTACAGCGATGGTAATCCCAAATTGGCTGTAAAACTGCCCAGAAATACCTCCTACAAAAGCAGTAGGTAAAAATACGGCAACTAAAACCAAACCAATCGCCATAACGGCACCGCCTACTTCTCGCATGGTTTCGCGAGCCGCTTGCATGGGTTTTTGCCCTTCGGCTAATAATCGTTCCATGTTTTCTACTACCACTATGGCGTCATCTACTACTATGCCAATGGCTAAGACTAACCCGAATAGAGTGAGGTTATTTAGCGAAAACCCTAACGCACTCATTATTGCAAAAGTACCTATTAAAGACACCGGAATCGCAATAATTGGAATAATTGCAGCTCTCCAATTTTGTAAGAAGACTAATATCACTAACACCACTAAACCTATGGCTTCGTAGATAGTAATTTCAACTGCATCGATAGATTGACTAATGAATTCAGTAGGGTTGTAAGCAATGTCGTAGGCTAAATCTGGTGGGAAGTTGTTTGATAAATCTTCCATAATGCTACGAATCGTTGCTGCTGTTTCTAACGCATTAGTGCCAGGGCGTTGAAAAATGGGCATAGCCACGGCTTTTTTATCGCCTAAATATCCTCTAGTGGCATAACTCTCGGCGCCTAATTCAACTCTACCTATGTCTTTAAAACGTACAATTCTGCCATTGGTATTTTTAATAATGACGTTGTTAAATTGTTCTGGCTCAATGAGCCTTCCTTTAGTTTGCACACTTAACTCAAACGCGGTCTGGCCTTGAGTAATAGGTGATTTGTTTAGCGTCCCACTGGCAACTTGAATATTTTGAGCTTGTAAAGCTCTAACAACTTCTGCTGCGGTCATGCCTATAGAAGCGACGCGGTCAGGATCAAGCCATACTCGCATTGAATATTGACTCGCACCAAATACCAAAATATTACCTACACCCTGAACTCGCGCCAATTGGTCACGCACCTGTAAAGTGACATAGTTGGCAATATATGTTTGGTCGTAGGTGCCATTTGGCGAAAACATATTAACCACTAACATCAAATCAGGTGAGTTTTTAATAGTAGTAACACCAATGCGCCGCACTGGCTCTGGTAAGCGCGGCTCAGCAATGGCCACCCGGTTTTGGACTTGTACTTGAGCGGTGTCTAAATCAGTGCCTAGTTTAAACGTTACCGTGATACTGACATTGCCATCTGCGGTAGATTGGGAAGAAATATACAGCATGTTTTCCACACCGTTTATTTGTTGTTCAAGCGGTGTGGCAACTGTTTGCGCCGCTATTTCAGCATTGGCTCCAGGGTAGGAAGCCGTAACTTGTATGGTTGGTGGTGCTACTTGAGGGTATTGCTCAATAGGCAATGTTTGGTAGGCAAGGCTACCAATAATCAACACAATGATGGCCAAAACTGAGGCAAACTTGGGTCGTGAAATAAAAAACTGAGAAAAGTTCATTTGGCTATTCCCGGTTTAGTAGCTGTAAAGGCTAGTGAGGTCGACTTGCTTTGGTGACACTGTTGCACCGGGTCTGGCACGCATCATGCCGTTGACCACTATATTGTCGTCAGCATTAAGACCTTCGGTGATAACGCGTAATTCTTGGGTATGCAACTCACCTAATGTGACAAATTTTCGTTGAATCTTATTTTCACTTGTTACCACGTAAACAAATTTACGAGACTGATCTGTATTGACACTGGTATCTGGTATCAAAATAACCGAAACATTTTCTTGAGACAACAAACGCATGCGGCCAAAAAAGCCAGGTAAAATAAAACCACCAGGGTTATCCAAAATCGCTCTACCTTGTATCGTACCTGTGCCAGAATCTATTTGATTATCAACAAAATCCATCACCCCAAAATGACTAAATTCTTGTTCGTCTTGCAAGCGTATTTGCACAGGATTGGATTTAGTACGTGAGCTCTCACGTTTATCTGATTGACTTAGACGAATATATTTTAAAAGGTCTCTCTCACCAGCATCAAAATAAAAGTGAATGGGATCAACCGAGACAACAGTTGTCAGTAGTGTTGCCCCAGAAGCGCCCCCTGTAACAAGATTACCTACATTCACATAATCTCTTGAGACTACTCCATCTATAGGTGACTTCACTTCGGTGAATTCCATTTCAAGTTTGGCATTTTCAAGAGCGGCTTGGGCAAGATCAAATTCATTGGTGCGGCGGTCCACTTCTTCTTGAGAGAGTGAGTTTTTGCTACGTAAATCTTTTCCTCGCTCCAATTCTTTTTTCGCCAATTCATATCTAGACTCAGCACTTTTTAGTGCAATCTTGAATGAACGCTGGTCTATGACAAACAACACCTCCCCTTTTTTAACTGACTGACCGTCCTTAAAATTAGCTTTCAGTAAATACCCACTCACGCGCGCGCGTATTTCTACTTGGTTTACTGCAGCAAACCTTCCGGTGTATTCGTCCCATTGAGTAATGACCGCTTGAATAGGGTGACTGACATCTACTTCTGGCGTAGGCATTTGTTGAGTTTGAGTGTCTTGTTCAGAGCATCCCGCCAAAATTAAAAATGATAAACACAGTAAATGGTTAAGCGTAATTAAGCGCATAACATGAGGTCCTTAAATTGATTTTATAAGCGGAAGAAAACTTGGTGTTGCTACGAATTACAAGCAACAAATTATAGACCGTATTGTAACCGTAAATCTTTCAGTAAACACGGTGTATTGATTATATCTTATTATCTTAGTGTCGCTGTAAAAGCTTGTTTATAGTCTTTAACTGGTAGTCTATCATTGCTTTGTTGGCGAATACGCCATGCTTGTACCGACATCCCAATACTTGAGGTATTTTTATGAAAACTAATTGTCATAAAATGTTCGCGAGTCCGCTCCTTCCAATAAGCAGATAAAGGAAATCCTTTTTTTGTTTGTACATTAAAGTTCTTGTTGTATTCGATGGTTTGCGGTTCAAAATTTGTAATAAGCAATGATTTCGGATCGGGGAATTGTTTGGGGGTAGCTTTGGCTTTGTCTGACGCCACACTGTTTAGCCCTGTTAAGTTCGACATAGGCGACGATACAACTTCTATTAATCTGCCTCCATGCGCACCCATTCTGACCTGTGCAATACGGCCAAAATGTACATCCCCTGACATCACCACAATATCATGCCCAGAACTTGCTAAGGCTTTTATCAACGCTGAATATTGTGTTTTAGAACTCAATAAATTACGTTCTTGTTTGTTTTTATCTGTTAGCAATATTTGAGGAATAACCAACACTCCAGGTCTGCTTAAACCAGTTGCCCAATTGCATAGCTTTTCGAAGCCTTGCCTATCAATAAACTGAGTTTTACTACGATAGGAACGTAAATCGGCCACACAAAACGATAGATCGTTCCCTATTTCAAACGTATCGACTTTGCTACTTTGTTGCACGTTTAATACGCCATCACGAGAAGCGCTTTTCCATGCGTTGCGGATTTTGTTTATTTTCAACATAAAGAGAGTAGGCAGCAGGCTATCGTAGAATGGATAATCATTCCAATATTCATGATCATCTGGCAACATCCATGCACCACCGCGGGTAAGTATACTGCCTAAAGCTTGCCAATGTTTAGCGTAATCTTCAGCCACTCGCTGACGCACTTCATTGGTAAGAGGTGACAACGAATCTAGACCAATATCTAAATACACTTGGTCACCGACCATAAATTTGATATCAGGCTTAACCGACTCCGCCCCTCGTTCATACAAAGCCTTGTAGGCGCGAGCAGCTTGACCACAATCTCGATGTTCATAAAAACAACTACTTAGGGCAATAGTAAAGGCGTTATTTTTATTGGTAGGTAAAGCTGCAGGTAAGGTACAAAAGGTACCACTACGAAGTAACTGCCATTGATTTTTGCCTTCATGTTCATGACCTTCTAGACGTTGGTAAAAATCGACTTTATAAGTTCGACCCGCCTCTAAATTTGATATCACACGAGAATCATAAAAACGCTGACTCAATCTACTAAACGGACGACGCCATTGTTCGAGACTGATATCCTGCCGATTGATCTCGATGTCACCGAAACTAACAATTAGCCTAGCTAACTTCGGCTTGCGCAAAGTGCCAAATAAAGTTCCTGCCCATACCAAAACCGAAGTTTGGCTAACCTTATGAAACACCAAACTCCACTTTGAGGTATTAGTCGTAAAATCAACAATGTGCATATTTATATCCATTTCTTAAGCAACAAAATAAGCATAGAAGGGGATTGCGGTATTGGTAGTTTTTTACACATGAAACCGAATTAAAGTAATGTATATAGGCGCGAGATGGAAAAAGTGACAAAAACGTGAACACTTAGGGTTTTAAGTCATTTATTATCAAACCAACAATGCCTAAATACGCATCATCGGCAAAACATGTTAGCCTCGATTTTAGAGAAAACTCCTTTTTATCTAATGAATTAACACTTATTTTGCGACAGTAGGAATAAAAAGTGAAAGCGCACATGCAAAAAAGCAAGCAGCTTATTTGGACACCATTGCAAAGAAAGATCTTTCTACTGGTGGTGAGTCTGTTTACTTTGGTGTTTACCTTAACGTTAGTGAGTATTTACCAAGCGGCTTATAACCAAGCTGAGCGGGAGTTTGTTACTCGCTTAAACGTGGGTAAAAACGTGTTTATGAACGAAATAGTCATTGCTAAACAACATCTGGATTCAAGCGTAGAAACCATAGCTAAGGACTGGGCATTACGCAGTGCCATTGGTCAGGGCGAGGATACTGAGTCAATCAAAAGCGTATTGTTTAATCACGGTAAGCGCATCGATGCAGACATTGCTTTGATTTTGGATAAAAGCTTTATGTTAATTGCTCAATATGGTGGAGAAGACCTCACTGTAGGCCAATTTTTGGCCCAAGATTTAGATGACAAACAGCAAAATAGAGCGTGGATTGCCATGGTAGGTAGCGAACCTTTTCTTATGTCAGCTGAGCCTATTAAGGCGCCGGCTACTATTGGTTGGTTATTAATGGGGAAAAGGTTGAATCTTGCATTTCTAAATCGAGTTAAAAATTTGATTTCGTTGGATATTAATTTATTAGTGGTGGGTGATAACCAAAACACTTTACTGCTATCTACCCAGCAAAATAATGAAATGGTTCAACGTGAACTGCAACAAATGACGGGGCAATTTGTTGCCCAAGGTGCCAATGTTGATATGCATGTTATGGGGGCAGAGGATTGGGCCGTTTTACCTTTTAGTATTTTTAACAATCAGAAACAGTATTTTATTGTGTTGTTGCAAGATTCAATTAGCGGTTGGTTAAAAACGCGCAACGCTTTTATGTTGGAGTTATTACCATTTTTCATAGTGGGTATATTGCTGGCTTTGTTGGGGTCATTTTTGATTGCTCGCAGCATTACTAGGCCTGTTGGTCGATTATTACAAGCAGCTAAATTAGTGGCAGGTGGCAGTTATACCGAACAAATCAAGATTTCTGAAAAAAGTGAGTTGGGGGAGTTGGCGAAAGAATTCAGCAGCATGCAAAGTGCTGTCATGGAGCGAGAACAGAAAATTAAAGATCAAGCTGAAGAAATTCGCCAAACCAACACTATTAAATATCAGGTAGAAATTGCCCAAAAAGAACAACAACTAGCAGCATCGGCTACAGAAGCAAAAAGTCGCTTTTTGGCCAATGTGAGCCACGAAATTCGCACTCCACTTAATTCGATAATTGGATACTCAGAAATACTGAGTGATAAATATGCCAGCGAGGGAGACAAAACCAAAGCCACTCTGGCTGTGCATAATGGTGGACAGTACTTACTCAATATAGTTAACGATGTTTTAGATTTATCGAAAATTGAAGCAGGTAAGATTCAACTTGATACAGCGGATATCTGCTTGATTGGGTTGCTGCAAGAGGTCAGTGCTTACATGGATGGCTTTGCTAAAGAAAAACACCTCGACTTTAATCTCAAGCTTAACTTTCCGCTACCCTATAAATTTAAGTCTGATCCGACTCGTCTCAAACAGATTTTGCTGAATTTATGTAATAACGCGATTAAATTCACTCATCAAGGGCAAGTGGACTTGCAAGTGCATTGGGATACCTTTAGGCAGCGTTTTATTTTTGTGGTGTCGGATACAGGGCCGGGTATGAGTGATGAGCAACAACTACGTTTGTTTACTGCGTTTTCACAGGGTAATCAATCGATTAGTCGCAAATATGGTGGCACCGGATTAGGTTTGTACATTAGTAAGCAATTGACTGAAATACTGGGAGGGCATATCAAAGTTACCAGTCAGGAAGGTCAAGGGAGTCAGTTTGCCGTTTATATGCCTTATGTAGCAGCGGTAAATAAGCAAGTAATGATTAATCAAAGCCAAGCAAATGCAGTGTTGAGCAAACACACCGAGCCTACCTTAGAGATACCTGATTTAAGCGGGCATATTTTATGTGCCGATGATAACGAAGATAATCGTCAGTTAGTGGCGTATTTAGTGGCCAAAACAGGGGCAAAACTTAGCTTGGTTGAAGATGGGCAGCAAGCTTTAGATATAGTGGCAAATACTGATTTCGATTTAGTTTTAATGGATATGCAAATGCCGGAGATGGATGGTTTACAAGCCACCACTATTTTAAAACAAAGGAACTTTCAAGCGCCAATTATTATGTTGACGGCTAACGTTGATCTAAACAGCAAAAATAAGATGTTAGCAGCTGGAATTACCGCGCATTTCCCAAAGCCCATTGATAGTAAAAGTTTTTATCTTATGCTGGCGAAATACCTAGGTAACGCCCAAGATTTTGAAACAAATTTAGGGGGAGAGGACGGTAATGTTCAAAATAATGATAAACCTAATACATCGCCTGAGTTCGCACAATTAATACAAAATTATCGATTAAGCTTTAAGAATAAACTAGCGGCTATACAAGAGGCCAATGAACAAAATCATTGGACTCAGGTTGGCTCTCTTATGCATAAATTAAAAGGCTCAGCGGGGAGCTATGGTTTTCAAGAACTCAGTGATTTAGCTACTTTAGTGGAACAACATCTTGACTCAGGTAAGTCGCATGATGCCCAAAAGATCCTCAATACTTTACAGCAGCGTATGCAGCAGTTGTATAACGACACTAAGCCGCAGGATACGCAGCCAGTTTAGATGATCAAAAGTGATGAAACAGTTAGTTGCCTATTCGACCCTCTTTATGAAATAGCCCACTTACAGGTTAATATTTTTCTTGATTCAAAGCTCAATATGTATTTTTTATATTCTTATTTTTACCTTTGTTAGGTAATCTAGTGGTCTTAAAAAACGGTAGGGCATTAATATGAAGTCACTTTTTCTGGCTGTTTTAATTATGTTTTCAGTCGGTTGCAGTGCGAGTGCGACGGAGAAAAAACAACCTAAATCTGAGCCACACACTGGCGTAATTTCCGCCAGCCAATTAATTGCACAATATCCTCAGTTTCGTTCGGCTTATGAACAATATCAACCTAGCTTAGAAGAAATTTCCGCAGTCAAGGCGTTATCTGGAAAGTCACTGGTGGTTTTGTTTGGCACTTGGTGTCATGACAGTGAGCGAGAGGTACCAAGACTTTTAAAACTGTTGGATTTGTCTGGCGTCGAGTTGCAAAGCCTGTCCTTGCATGGGGTAAGTTATAACAAGCATGAGCCTAGTAACTTGCATCAAAGATATGACTTAGAATACTCACCTACCATTGTTTTGCTACAAGGTGAAAACGAGTTAGGGCGTGTTGTTGAAAAACCAACGCTTAGTTTAGGTGAGGACCTAGCTGGTTTTGTTACCGAGTAAATAAGCCGTTTTACTTGTTTAGTCCAACGGTATGTTTATTTCACTTTCACTATTAGGAACTAACTATTCAATCACTCAACCCCAGCGAAAAAGAACTCTGGTTTCTGCCTTTAGGAGGAACCGGCGAAATCGGTATGAATATGAATTTATACGGACATGCTGGGCAGTGGTTGATGGTGGACTGTGGCATAACATTTCATAGTCCATTGTGTACCCAAGCAGAAGCCAAGACATCTGTACTTCATAAGCATGACGTTGTAGCTGCTGACCCTTGGTTTATTAGTCAGCGTAAAGAACAATTGGCTGGTATAGTGATCACTCATGCCCATGAGGACCATTTAGGAGCTTTGCCCTATTTATGGCGTCGCTTTAAATGTCCTGTGTATACAACAAAGTACACCGCAGAGATATTACGTCGAAAGCTTGCACGTGATGGACAAGGTGACAGCATTCCAATTATCGAAATAGCCAGTGGTGAGCGAGTTGATATTGGCGTATTTAACGTCGAATGGATGTTGATTACCCACTCATTACCGGAACCTCATGCTTTTGTGATTAGAACCTTAGCCGGTAATGTTTTTCATACTGCAGACTGGAAAATTGACCTCGCACCAGTGACAGATAAACCCTTTAATTCCCAAGCGTTTAAACAACTGGCTAAGGAAAACATCTTAGCTATGGTCTGTGACTCAACTAATGCTAATCGTGAAGGTCATTCGGTATCTGAGCAACAATGTTATGCTGGTTTAAAACAAGCCGTTTCAAATGCAAAGGGACGGGTAGTGATAGGTTGTTTTAGCAGTAATATTGCTCGATTGATAAGTATTGCAAAAATCGCCCAAGAGACAGGTCGTTATTTTGCATTGTTTGGCCGTTCCTTACAAAACACGGTTGGAGCGGCTAAGGCTACGGGTCATTGGCCAGACGATTTGCCAGTACTAGATGCGTTTCATACTGGATATTTATTGCCAGAAGAAGTATTAGCGGTTGCAACAGGCAGTCAAGGTGAGCCAAGGGCTGCATTAAACCAACTGGCCAAAGATACTTATCGTAATGTCTCTCTGGATGAGGGAGACCTAGTAATATTTAGCTCTATAGTGATCCCGGGCAATGAAGAGCCGATTGAAAACCTGCTTAAAGCCTACAAAGGTCGAAAAATTCACACCTTGATGGCTGAAGATTCGGAACTTCCTATACATGCCTCAGGCCACCCTTGTCAGCAAGAGTTAAAACAAATGTACCAATGGGTCTGTCCACAAATAGCCGTGCCAACTCATGGCGAACTGGAACATTTAGAAGCTAATGCAGAGATGGCGAGATTAAGTCATGTTCCTAGGAGTTTGACTGGACTCAATGGCGATTTATTTAAGCTAGCACCGCACGGGACCGTGGTTAAACAAGCGGTAAAAACTGGTAGGATTGCGCTGCAACAGTCGTAATTACTTCAGCGTAAGTCAACACGTTTCGCTGATTTGGACGGACTGAGCCAATGCTATTTTGATGCTGTTGAGTGACTCATAACTTAAATTTATTTGTATAAAAATTCATGAAGGCAGCAATTCTGGAAGTGGAGGCGGAGTTTTTATAGTAAACCGCATGCACTTCTTCTCTTGGATTTGGGCTAATAACTGAGTTCGGTAATACTTCAACTAGCGCGTTATTTTCTAGGTCTTTTCTCACCATAAAGTTTGATAGCATAGCAATCCCATTGCCGTTTAACGCTAATTGACGAATGGCCTCACCATTGCTAGCTGTGATAGTCGGTGTGATCTGCAATTCTTCTTTTAAAAACCAGTTGTTAAGCTTTGGTGAGTCAGCAAAACCTATCAATTTATGGGCTTTTAATTCAGTAATAGTTACAGGTTTTTTAAATTTGGCGAAATATCGCGGACTGGCAACAATATGTAATTTGCTGGTACCTATATTTTTCGCATAGAGATTTGAATCCGACAACTTACCAATTCTGATAGCTAAATCAGTCTTTTTTTCAATCAAGTCAACAATGTTCTCATTAGATATTAAGTTCAGCTGTATATCCGGATAGGCCAATTGAAAATCTTCGATATAAGGGATGATTTGATGAAATAAAAACGGGCTTGCGGCATCAATTCTGAGTTTACCTTTTGGCGCACTTTGTAGAGTATTTAAGGCTTCTTCTCCACGATTGATAGTTTCTAAACCATCTCTGGCATAGTTGAGAAATAATAGCCCTGCTTCGGTTAATTCTACGCGTCTAGTGCTTCTAGTAAACAAAGTGATATCTAAGTTACGTTCAAGTCGAGAAACTGCTCGTGATATTTTGGCAACCTGCGTATCCAATAAATTTGCAGCACCCGTAAAGCTGCCGCAATCTACCACAGTAACAAAAATTTCAAGATCTTCGGTTTTTGACTTAATCATCATAGTTATTTAACGGCATAGTGATTGGTTAACCTAGGGTTAAGCCTAAACTAAAATTTTTTATTGTTACATTATTTGCAAAATTATTTTGTTATTAATGCTATTTTTGTAAATTGTATTTTTAATGAGAATAGCCTCACGTTAATTATGTGAGGAAGTTCAAATGCCATTAGCTCTTTGGGCGCTTACCTTAAGCGCATTCGCAATTGGAACAACAGAATTTGTAATTGTTGGGTTAGTGCCGACTATTGCAACAGATTTAGATGTTTCTTTACCTTCGGCCGGCCTGTTGGTGAGTCTTTACGCATTGGGCGTCGCTATTGGCGCACCTGTGTTGACCGCCTTGATGGGGCGGTGGAACAGGAAATCTGTACTCTTAACTTTAATGGCTATTTTTGTAGCCGGAAACATTTTAGCTTGGCAATCGCCTAGATATGAAACACTCATACTGGCGCGAATTTTCACAGGGTTAGCCCATGGTGTGTTTTTCTCTATCGGCTCAACAATCGCGACTAGCCTGGTGCCAAAAGAAAAAGAAGCCAGCGCAATTGCTATTATGTTTACCGGATTAACTGTAGCTTTAGTCACGGGTGTGCCACTAGGCACATGGATTGGACAAGAGTTAGGCTGGAGAGCGACATTCTTAGTTGTTTCAATTCTTGGCTTAATTGCGTTACTTGGCAGCGCTATTTTAGTGCCTTCAAATCTAAAACAAGCCCCGCCCGCCAAGTTTTCGGAGCAACTGAAAGTCCTGACCCAGCCTAGATTATTACTAGTTTATGCAATGACTGCTGTGGGGTATGGGGGAACATTTGTAGTTTTCACTTACCTTGCACCTATTCTCGAACAAGTATCGGGATTTGAATCGAGTTTAATAGGACTGATTATGCTTGTTTACGGTGTATCTGTTGCTGTGGGTAATATTTGGGGTGGTAAATTGGCCGACAAAATGGGGCCTGTAAAAGCGCTAAATATTATTTTTACTGCTTTAGCAGTGGTGTTGTTAGCATTTACCTTTACTGCCGGCAACCAAATTGCGGCGGTTATTACTGTGCTTTTATGGGGAGCATTTGCATTTGGTAATGTGCCAGGGTTACAGGTTTACGTAGTGCAACTTGCCGAAAAATACACCCCTAATGCAGTCGATGTTGCCTCTGGCTTAAATATTGCCGCTTTCAATGTAGGTATAGCGCTGGGTTCAATTATTGGCGGTGTGGTAGTTGAAAAAATGGAACTAATCGACACCTCTTGGATTGGTGCTCTAATAGTTGTTTTAGCTATTATTCTCACAAAATTCTCAGGGTTTCTTGATTCTCGAGAACAAGCTAAAACTGCCTAGGTCTGTGGGTGCGATTCGTGGCATAGGTTATTGGTGTGAAAGGGCGATACCCCTTCACACCAAAACTTAAATTAACTAAATAGTTAGTATCAGGATGACACTTAACGTGTCTAAGTACTTTATTTAAAAGAACCTGGCCATTCAGCAGCAATATAAGCAAACACAGACCATGCAGCTACATTTTGGCGCATATGTTTTGGATTAACCTTATCAAAGGTATCGTCTGGTGTGTGATGTAAGTCAAAATAATCAGTACCGTCTTGCATCAAATTCACCGCGGGTACACCCAATGCCGCTAGAGGGATCATATCTGGGCCACCACTGGTATTGCCATTGCGACGGGTAACACCGAGTTCACCCATGATCCCGGCCATAGTGTCGATTACGTGAATAGCATTAGTTGAAATGTTATCTGATGATTGCAACCCATAAATAGGACCAGCACCAAAGTCTGATTCTGAACCAATAATATGTTTTGCGATAGTGCCATCAGCTTTTCTGGCTTTGGCATAAGCTCTCGCGCCGATTAAGCCGAGTTCTTCGGCTCCCCAAAGTATGACTCGAATGGTACGGCGAGGACGCATTTTAGTGTTGTTTTTGATCAGCGCCCCTGTTGCCATTGCAATGGTAACACCGGCACCGTCATCAACTGCTCCTGTGCCTAAGTCCCAGCTATCTAAATGGCCACCTATCACCACTATTTCTTCAGGCAATTCACGTCCAGTAATCTCTCCTATGACGTTTTTGGTGACTATGGCACCTAAATCTTTAGTTTGAATATTTAAGCGGATTTTAGGATTGTGACCATAACCGATTAATCGCACTAACTGATCGGCGTCAGGGTTTGACAGCGCCACCGCAGGTACCATCGTATAACCCATTGCCACGTTGGTTGCGCCTGTATGGGGGTTACGGTGGTCGTCAGTTCCAATGGAACGAATCAGTAATGCTTCTGCTCCTTTTTGGGCCGCTAACTCATGGCCTTTTGAACGAGCGATATTAGCAGGGCCATAACCAGCACCGTTCTTAAAACGCTCCATACGATTACTGATAAAGGCAATTTTTCCTTTTAAACTGCCGTCTGCTGCTTTTTCAAGATCAGCGTAGCTTTCAAAATGTACTATTTGTGCTTCTAGGCCTCCTTCGGGGGTAGATTTTGAACGGCCAAGTGCAGTGATAATCATCTTTTGATAAGAAGGTACAAGTACCTCTGCGGTTTCAACGAGACGAACCCAACCGTTCATCTCTACGTCTTCGGTGTAAACTTTATCGAATCCCAATGCTTGTAATTGTTTAACGCCCCATTCGATACCGGCTTTTTCACCAGGGGTGCCAGGATGACGTGCGCCGACTTCAGTGGTCAGTGATTTCAATAATTCGTAAGCGCTGTCATCTTTGATAGCTATATCGCGTAAGTTCGCTGCCATCTCTTTAGTTTCTTTCGAAACGGGGATGATCTCACTGCTGGCAATTGTTGGTGCGGTGAATAAAAACGCGGCTACAGCCATTATTTTTGTCAATTTCATCGGAACTCCGTTTTAGTATTTTTGTATTTGATAATACGCAATCACTGACAGTTCGTCATCCAATATTAACAACACTGACTGAGTAGTTTGTATGGGGGTCATATTAATCTAGCTTTAACATCCCGTACTTTTGTACGCCCTAAAGGCAAGCGAATTCCGCTTGTTAAGGTTAGCCAGTATTTACTTCCTTCCTCGGCTACAATGGATTGAATCGCAGCCACTGACACCGCATATGAGCGATGAATACGGATGAAGTCGTCGGGTAATAGATTGAGTAGTTTATCTAAACTTTTGTCATGTAAAAAGCTTTGTTGGTTTTGCTGAAACACTTCACAGTAATGGCCGTCAGCTTTAAGATATAACACTTCGCTAATGGCCAATAATTGTATTTTTCCTAAGCGTTTGTAAGTGAGATATTTGCTCTGGCCCTTCTGTTGTTGCATTCTATCTACGGCTTTTTGAATACGCTCTTGGGTGAAAGGTTTAGCTACAAAATCCAGTACACCAATTTCGAAAGCCTCGATCGCGCGGTCAGAGTTGGCAGATACCACTATGGTATGAAAGCTTTGACTGAGTTGTTGTTTGAGGAGCGTGAAGCCATCTTGTCCTTGTAGGTTTAAATCTAAGAATAACAAGTCTATTGGGTGCTCAGCTAAATAATCGGTAGCATCATCCAGTGAATGACAAGTCTTGGTCTTAATCGGTTGTTGATTAAAAGCTTGCTCTACAAAACGTTTGAGTCGTTTGGCAACCATGTATTCATCTTCGACAATTACAATATTCATCATCAGTGGTTTACCTCCAATGAAACCAGTTCATTAGGAAGGACGTTTGAAAGCGGAAAGACTAGGGTGACTTGCCAATTATTATTACTAAGCAGACTCTTCATTTCCCAGTTGTTTGCAAAACTTTCAGTTAAACGCGCTTCAATATATTGGCTTCCAATACCTAGATTAATGCCTTTCTCTGAAGACTTTTGGGTAATTGGAGCAATAAACGTTATTTGTTGCATTGACTGCTCGGCAATAATAATTTGCTGCAAATTAAAAACAACTTCGCCCTGTTGATAAAGGTTATGGGATAGGGCGTTTTCTAACAAAGTGAGCACCACTCCAGGAGGTATACTGGCCTCTTGTTGTAGAATATTGCAAACCATTGAAAATTTTATGTTAGTGCGATACCCCATCACTTTAAGATGAGATTGACACAAAGCTATCTCATCGTTGATTTGAATTATGGGCTTTGCCGACATATGCGCCATAAATCGGAATTCGTCTGCCAACGCTTGAATAAATTTAACGGCGGTTTTGGGGGAATCTTCAATCCATTCTTCAATTGCAGTTAAGGTGTTTAAAATAAAATGCGGCTGTAGATTGCGCTTGACGAGTTCAAGTTCTAAGCGGCTTGCGTTTATCTGACTTTGTATTAATTGTTGTTGTTTGCTGTGCATAGTTTTCGCTAATGTGTATAACATTAAGCTAATTAACGCGGCAAATGATACAAAAAAATACTGATCCATATATGAGTACGTATTGATTGAAATAGGCGCAATAAAAAGTAGCATGCCACCTAACATCAGAAGTGCATTTTCTTGCTTTTGTAAAAACGCATGCAAACAAATGCCACTACTAGTTAATACACCAATTAAAAACACGTAAAGACTGCGGCTATCATATCCATCGAACCACAATAAGATAATCAATTGACAGACTAACGTGATACTAATCCAGACAATTCGCTCAATCGACTTAAACTGAAAAAACCACGCAAAAAATAAACTGAGTAATAGTGATATAAACCACGACATTCCCAACACTACTATTAAGCGTGGTATCTGCCAATCGTAAGTGTAGGGCCATAAACCTCGCCAAGATTCTGCAAAGGTTAGTGCCAAAATAGATAAACATAACAAACTAAAAATGGCATAGCTGGGTTGCTTAGCCGACTTGCAATACACAAAGAATGAATACAGTGCGATTAACAACAATGCGCCAGACATAACCATAGGCCGGCTAGCTTGTTTGTACGGTAATTGTACTAGGCTTTCGTATTCGCTCACCAAACTCCAAAAGGAGCCATGCAAAAGAGTAGTTGGGTTGTGATGAGCAGATATCCTTAAGCTAAGTGTGTGGGTGCCCACTTCAGTTAAATGCCTTGGTAATAATATGATTTTGTCTATCAGGCCAGGAATTTCGCTGTGCCTATCTCGACCTACAACACCATTGCTGGCGATAAACTCTCCATCCCAATAGGCGTCAAAAGAACCTAATATACTCACTAGCAATCCCAGTGGTTGTTTAGCAACAGTATCAATGTTGAAATCGATTTGTACCCATATATTTCTTGCAGTTAACGGAATACCGTTAAAGTGTTCGCTTTGCCACTGGCTGCGATCCATTTCTGGTTTTGAATAATCAATCTGGTCATCAATTTTTAGATAATAAGTGTCACTGATGATTATCTCAGGCTCTTTGGCACAGGCCGATTGAATAAAAACACAAGATATCAGTATGGAAATAAGTAACTGTAAACGCACTGTAATTCTCCCTTTTAGATATCATACCAAGGTGCAAAGGTGACGTCAGAGCCGTTCACGTATTAGATGAGCAGTTGATGCAATACTCGCTGTAAAGCAGTCTAACTTTTCGCAGTATAAGGGCACTTTATATACTGTGGGAAAAATTCTATGAAGATGATTAGCTCAAGAAGAAGATGGGTACAGCTATGCAGTTTTGGTTTTTTACTGTGTTTATCCAAATCACTTTACGCCGCTAACTTAGGTCAAGACTATAACGCTCTGTTGTCAAAGGTTAGCGGACCAAATAATTCGACTCTCGATTATGAGACTTTTATCCAAAAGGCAAAGGTAACTGGACTGAGCTTTGCTGTTGTCGATGATTATCAAGTGGTATTTAGCCAAGTTGCGGGCTTAAAGGAAAACGGCACTCAACATAAAATCGATAAAAAAACGGCTTTTTCAACAGCGTCTATATCTAAACCTGTCACTGCTACCTTAGTTATGATGTTGGCGCAGCAAGGTAAACTCGATCTGGATGCACCTGTCAATACTTACCTTAAACGTTGGAAAATTGCACCTTCTGAGTTGAATGGAAAGCAACCAATTACCTTTCGGAATTTGCTGTCTCACACTGCGGGTATGACCCAAGGTGGATTTGCTGATTTTCACTTAGGTGACGACATTCCTACTTTAATTGAAAGTTTAAACGGCATTAAATTACCTCGATACAATTCGCCTATATCTGTAGATTTTGAACCTGAAACAAACTGGAATTACAGCGGCGGCGGATATGTCATTGTTCAAGTTGCAATTGAAGACCTCACAGGCAAGTCTTTGGCGCAATTAGCAGAGGAAATGTTATTTGCTCCACTGAACATGAAGCACACTACTATGTATCAAAATGGGCATGAAAGATTCTTAAGCAACCTCGCTAAGGTGCACGACATCAATCAAAAGGTGATCCGCGATGGTATTCCTATTTGTCCACAAATTGCGCCATCAGGCATGTGGAGCACCCCTTTGGATATGGCCAAATTCACCATCGAATATCAAAAAGCATTGGCTGGTAAGCCAACTAAGGTCATATCTAATTGGGTAGCAAAACAAACCACCGATATCCAGACTATTAAAGTAACGGGAGGATGGGGCGCTGGTTGGATGCGGTTTGAGGCTCAAGGTAACCTAGACTGGTTTTCCCATGGTGGCTCAAATACTGGAACAGGCGGCCATGTTATGGCAACAATGCAGGGCGGAAAAGGCATCATGATATTTATTAATGCAACAACGCAAACTCGCAACCCAGCGATTAACATCTTGATTGAAAATGTGGTTAAAAATTTACATTGGACTCAGCCAATTACATCTAGTGAACAGCCAGTTCCTAAGGCTTTAGCTGAAAAAATGACTGGCAGATATGTATCGCCAGTAGATCAAATTGTAACTATAAGCCAACAACACGATAAATTGATTTACCACAATCCACTACAAATTGGTGGAGGGCAATTTACCGGTGAAATGTATTACATGGAAAATAATAGGTTTGCTTTAGACGCACACCCAAATGTTATTGGGCTCGAAATCAATCCAGCCGACCAGCAAGCATATTTGACCTTGTTTCGTCCAGGCACAAGACTGCAAGACTATGCCATGCGTAAGTTACACGACGACGAGCAACTACCATTCGAAGTGGCTGAAAATAAAGATGTTGAGCAAAGTATTACAGCTTATATGGCTTGGAAAAAGCAGCATCCCAATTCTAGAATGGTCGCGTCCAATACTCTAAATAATGCAGGGTACACAGCCCTAGCTAAGAAGGAATTTAAAGCAGCAATAAATTACTTCAGTGTTTATGTTGCCTTGTACCCGAACGATGCCAATGCCTATGATAGTTTAGCCGAAGGTTATATGACCAAAGGAAATACTCAGTTGGCAATAGAAAACTACAGAAAGTCCTTAACTATCAACGGGGATAATCAAAACGCTAAAGATATGTTGAAAAAACTGTCTGCTACAAAAGCCTTGTAACTAAAAGTATCTGAACTCGAAACATAGCGTGCAGTATGTGCTTTGCTTGTTTTGAGTTCAGATTTTACGGCACCAACGTTTTAGAGTGAAAACGTCACTTGCAGCGCTGCGCAATGATTTCAATCAACCTACGGTTCATCAAACTTCATCCACAATAAAAACTTCTTCAACAGTTAAGTTGAATAGTCGCGCTATTTTGATTGCCAAAGGCAAGCTGGGATCAAACTTTCCTTTTTCGATGGCATTGGCCGTTTGACGTGAGACCTGTAGAGCACTAGCCAAATCAGCTTGAGTCCAGTCTCGTTCAGCGCGGAGTACTTTTAATCGGTTCTTCATTTGTATTTTCCATTGCCGATTAAAATACTGATGATATATGTGATACCCATTAACATTATTAGATGACCAATTTCTGGCTCGAAGGTTATCAGTTTTATATCTTCCAATTGCTCATAAGCAATACCCGCTATCAAACCCACACCTAAAGTTATGCCCATTGCATCCATGGTGACTTTACGCTGTAACTCGTCAAGATTGGCTAAGTGTTTCACATTTACTAAGATCATCATGATCCCTATCGCCAGATGCGTCATTAACGCAATAGCAGAATAGGCAAGTTGATAGTCCCAAATGTATTCAGCACCAAATCTCAAAAATGCCGTGCTCACTACCCAAGCAAGGGTCCAAATCGCTAAAAGTTTAACACCCGCTTTTTGTTGTGAGTTGCGTAATTCATTGTGTTTAATCTCATTCATAAGTCAAACTCCTAAGTCATAAAGTAAAACAAGCTTTACTTTATGGGTAGTATTGACCTAAGAGATTCTTATGTCAAGTCTACTTTACAAAAAGGTGCGTAACATGATAATTAAGCTGGTTTTTATCGTTTTTTGGTTCTTAAACTGACGCATAAGTTTAAAGCTATCATATTTTTTAATAAGGCTATGTTCCTTTAAATTGTTGCTATGTTGTACAAACAAATGGGGTATCCACTTAGACTTAGCTCCACTTATGTCAACATGTAGTAGTGACAATTTCATCAAATTTACTAAAATAACCTAGATATTACCCTCGGAAATTGGACTCAGTTTTTACTATGGTGTCCGGATGACAATGCATTCAGTTTCTTGAACACTTACGTTGGCTTTATGGTTTTGTATGCCCACGTTGCCTCAAATTATCCAAAACGTTATAACTTAACTCGCGGTCGAATGAAGTGCCCTATATGTCGATATCAATGTACGATGACTGCAGGAACATTATTTGAAAAAAGCTGGGCTCCCTTAACTAACAGGTTCGTCGCCGCGTGGTATATCACGAATGAAAAGCACGGGGTAAGTACGTCAGGTCTGCAAATGCCACATGGGTTAGGTAGTTATCAAACTGCATGGACAATGCTGCATCGTTACCGTCGTGAGATGGTCAAACCCAGTCGCGGAAAATTATCAGGTCTTATCGAAGCAGATGAAACCCTGTTTGCACGCTCTGAAAAAGGTAGCAAAATGCCAGACCGAAAACCGAAAATACGAGCAAAGAAACGAGGGCGCTCACTGGATGATTTGGTGACCGAGTTAACAGCGCGAGATAGAGGGAAATACACATATTAAGCCAAACAGCTTAATGACGAGCTGAAAGGGAAAATAGAAAACGACAGTGTATTGTGTAGTGACGGTTTAGATTTTTAGTTACTCAAGAAAACCCTAACAAAAACAACTTGTTAAAAGCTTAATAACACTTAGTTGGAACATAGCCTTTAATAATACTAATCGAAGGATGTTCTAACGAGGCTGTAGAATTTATCATTCTCAGCCTGTAATTTTGTATAGCTAAGGCGGTAATTGAGTATTTTAACGACTTAACGACTTAACGACTTAACGACTTATCGATTTATCTGGGATATTTATGTAACGGTCTTTTCGAAAAATATGTGGCACTGTTAAACGGTAAAAATTCAAATTAAACATCACAGCTATTATTATTATTTAGTCTGGACAAATGATTAAAAATATTTGCTTGGAGGCACGCCAAAAGTTTTTTGAAACATTGCAGTAAATGCGCTGGGGCTATTGTAACCAACATCTAAAGAAACCGTAGTAATTGATGCGCCAGCGGATATTCTCGAGATAGCTTCTAATAGCCTCACTTGTTGTCGCCATGATGAAAAGCTCATCTTTGTTTCTTGTCTGAATAAACGCGTAAAGGTACGTCGGCTCATACCCGCTTCCTTAGCCAAAACGTCCAAATTTTTATTTTCTGATGGGTCTTTGATGAAGACCAGACAAATTCTTTCTAGCCTTTTTTCGCTGGGCATTGGGATTAATAGTGGAGCAATGGGCATTGCTTCAATTTCATCTAAAATTAACTGCATAATATGCCCATTGCGACTATCTATCTCATATAGCCTTGGAATATTAATCGCCTGTAATATCAAGGCCCGTAGCAGATCCGAAACCCCAATAACTTTGCATTCGCCTGGAAAATTTCTTATTGAAAGATTATCGATGTACAAGGTTTTTAGGGATACATCACTTCGACAAACCACGGTATGTTTAATGTATGCAGGGATCCATAAAGCGCGCTGGGGTGGAATAATATAACTACCTGTTGAGGTGGTTATAGATAACACTCCCTTAGAAGCGTAGATTAATTGGTTACGTTCATGGGAATGCCAGTCATCAACGTAGCCCTCTGGGTATTCATCTTCTAAAGATGCCACAGGCCGGTCAATCGATTGCAATGACTTACTGTCTTTCATTATTAAATCTCTGAAATCCTACTGTATTCAGAATTTAAAGCAATTGAAACGTAAATCCAAATCCAATTTAGCCATCGTAAGAAACCTGTGACTTCTGGGGCAATATTCATTTTAATTTTATGGCCCATCATCTATATAACTAAGCCCTTACAAAATATCAGTTCAAGGTTATTTTCAGGTAATTTTATCACTCCTTTTTACTGAGCTTTAACCATGGATAAAATAAATACAGTGTGTACATCAAATAATCAAATAAGCGATGGCTTATTGCCAGAAATCATCACTTTCCTTGATACAATGGCAGAACGCGCCAAACCGTTTCCCGACGCTAAATCTATTTCCCCTGCTCAAGCTAGGGAAAATGCGGAAATAGTGCGTCATTATTTTACCTCAGATGCTCCCGATATGGCCAAAGTTGAAGAGTTTGACATTCCATATGATGGTGATTTTATAAAAATTCGAGTTTATCACCCATCTATTACAACAGCTTCTCCCGCATTTTTCTATTTACATGGTGGTGGTTGGGTATTATTTAGTTTGGATACTCATGACCGTGTGATGCGTGAATATGCCCTTAGATCCAATGTTTGTGTTATTGGTATTGACTATTCACTCGCACCGGAATTTAAGTATCCCTACCAAATTAACGAAATTGTCCACGTAATTTTATGGTGTAAACAGCATGCAAATAAGATAGGCATTAGTGCTGAAAAAATGATCTTGGGTGGTGATTCTGCTGGGGCAAATCTTAGTACAGCAAGTTGCCTTAAATTGATATCGGATGGGTTTCTAGACACAATAAAAGGTTTAGTTTTAAATTATGGGGCTTTTGATGCGAGTATTGTTAACAGGAAAACTGCATCATTAAACTCTGATGAAATATTATTGACTAGCGAACAGATGATCTGGTTTTGGGAGGCGTATTTAGGGGATAATAAATTAGCTAAAGAACCCTTAGTAAGCCCGTTGTTGGCAGAATTATCGTGTTTACCCCCTGTATTTATGGCCATTTCTGAATTTGATATTCTGCTCAAAGAAAATATCGCAATGAGAGATAAATTGATGGCCAGTAAAGTAGATGTTGAGGCTAATATATATCAGGGAACAATTCATGGTTTCCTAGAGTCAATTCGTTATGGAGGTGTTGCAGAACAGGCGTTTCAAGATACTTCTGCATGGTTACAACATCATTTCTCCTCCATTGAATCCGACTAACTGAAAGTCCCCCATGTTTTACCTTCAAAACATTAATAAACCTGAACTCAGGTTAAGACGTGCCGCATCCTTGACATTAATTGCTATAAAAACAGTTGGTTAGGTGGTTTAAATTGATTCACTAAGGTATTGAACGCATCCAGTGCTGCTATTACTGTGTTTATCGAGGCGAGCTTGCGAAGGAATAGCGCGCTATTGTGAGCAAGTTTAACGAAGATAGGCGCGATAATAGCGGTGCTGGACGGTATGGCTTATCCCGAGCTCAGGTTAATAAGTTAATAATGTGTGATATATATGCGGGGGAGCTTTTTATAATGAATATAGTCTGCGTAACTTCTTTTAAACCTAATAACTTTTAGGTAGGTAACGTTGTAATAATTAGCATATCCATCTATATGATGTATCACACTGATATCTCCCTTTCCGCGAAATCATGCAGAATAGCTAAATGATATTGTTGGCCTAATCTAAATATAATCCCGCCCATTTTAGTGTTTAGGCCAATATTTATCGTTATAAGCTCATTGTACTAGATAACTAAGGTGATGAGATATGAAGTCCAGTGTTGAAGTATGTGTAGTCGATCGTCAAGTTATTGCTTTGGAGGATCAATACCCAGCAGGATTTGTTGATGATTGGCATTACCACTCAAGAGCGCAATTAATTTATACCGCCAAGGGATTATTGACGGTATTTACTGAAACAGGCACCTTTGTTTTACCCCCCCAACGAGCTCTTTGGATACCGGCAGGTATTCGTCATATGGTTCGATGTCGTAGTGATATTTCTCTTTGCGTTTTATATATTAATACTGCTGAGCGGAGAAATCTTCCTGAACAGTGTCGTATTCTAATTGCATCTGATTTGCTGCGAGCGCTGATACTTCAAGCAATGAAAATTCCAGCTGCTTACGAGGTGACCAATAGAGAAGGGCACATCATGCAGTTGATTTTAGATGAAATTGAGCAAATGCCTATTGAGCATCTTGTTGTTCCGATGCCAAACGATAGTCGTTTACATCATGTATGTTCGGCCTTTATGCAAGAACCTTCCCAAGAAAAAAACCTTACTGAATGGGCTGATTTAGCATGTATGAGTCGGCGAACTTTTACTAGGTTGTTTAGAAAAGAAACTAATATGAGTTTTTCATCATGGCGTCAATATGCCCGACTTTTGGAAGCACTTTCTAGGCTTTCGACTGGAGAGCAGGTAACAAAAGTTGCTTTTGACGTAGGGTACAACAGCTCTAGCGCCTTTACTTCTATGTTTCATCGCGCTTTTGGGGTTCCTCCCAGTAAGTACTTTGAAAGATAGCATGTGTCTTAGTTCACTACAGTCTAGTTAACCTGAGCTCGGGTTAAGACGTGCCGCGTCCTATGAAGTAAATCTAATAAAAACAATAGGTTATAATCTCACTATTTATCTAGCCGCCAATTTAATGCATCCAGTGCTGATATTATTGTGTTTATCAAGGCGAGCTTGTGAAGCAATAGCCAGCTAATGAGAGCAAGTTCAACGAAGATAGGCGCAATAATAGCGGTGCTGGACGGTATGGCTTATCCCGAGTTCAGGTTAGTTAATATAGGATATTGAATTCACTCTGTCGGGGAAGGACATCAGTAATTTAATAATCGCTACTTTGAACCTGCAACACAATGGTGAGATTTAAGGGGAGGTTGGATACCCTCAGCAAAAACTAATAGTAATTTATATGCAATAAAGGGGCTAAAAGCCCCTATTAGATTTTTATAGTAAAGAGTTTAGATTCCAATCCCAATCGCTAGCAGAAGATCGACATCCGCCATCTGACCAACCTGTCCAAGCCCTGCCTCTGACGACTTGTCCAGGACGTGCCGACGTTGGTTCACCGTCTCGCAAGGCTTCGACGCCGTTAATAATAACTGTTGATACTCCTTTTGAATATTGGTGTGGTTGGGTATATGTTGCGTAATCCTGAATGGTATCTATATTGAATATTACGATGTCGGCATAGTTACCTACTTTCAACCGACCTCGATCTTTCAGTCCCAAAATATCAGCTGGTGCGGCTGACATTCTATGCACAGCTTGGGCTACAGTGATAAGTTTTAAGTCTCTAACATAATGAGAAAATACCCGTGAAAATGCTCCGTAACTCCTTGGATGCTGGGCACTCTTGAGGACGTTTCCTTCTGCTGATATTGCCATCCCGTCAGAACTGAAGCTTACATAAGGAAGAACAATTTTACGTTTAAGGTTATCTTCAGACATTGTGTAATAAATAACATTTACTCGGCTATTATCTTCTATAACTAATTCTATTGCCGCTTCCTCGACGGAAATTCCGCGCTCTTTGGCAACATCTGCTAGTGTTTTTCCTATTAACGGCTTCAGCTTGGGATTATTAAACATTGCTAAAAGCACATTCTCACCGCCACCGGCCATTTGCATCACATTTTCCCAATCAGGGTTTGGATCGCGCATATCCGCAATAACTTTGGCACGTATTGTTGGGTCTTGTAGCCGTTTTATCCATGCATTGTGTCCTCCCTTTTGAACCCAAGGAGGCATTGACGCACTCAATCCCGTACCAGAAGCCGCGTAGGGATACATGTCTGCTGTAATGCGCACTCCATTATCACGAACTTGTTCAATACGCTTGGCAGCCCGTGCCATCTTGTCCCAATTGTTAACTCCTCCAACTTTTAGATGAAATATATGAGCTGGGGTATTTGCTCGTTTAGATATTTCTATGGTTTCATCTATTGCTTCAAGAAAGCGGTCTCCTTCGCTACGCATATGAGTTGCATATATTCCACCACATGATCCTGCAACTTCAGTAAGTGCAACAAGCTCATCTGTTTCTGCATATACTCCAGGGGCGTAAATTAGGGATGATGCAACTCCTAGAGCTCCTTCTTCCATGGCGGTTTTTACTAGTTTGCGAAGTTCTTTAAGCTGTTCTGGAGTGGGATCTACGTCATCAGGTCCCAATATGTTCCAACGCGCAGTTGCTGCACCAAGGTATGATGCGATATTGATTGACGTGCCTCGATCAGCAACGTGTTGCAAGTATTCACCTAGGGTAGTCCATGCAATATCGTATTTTGTGGCACCTTGACGAGCTTTAAGTGCAACTTTCATAGATGGAGAAAGCGGTCCCATTGATATTCCTTCTCCCATAACTTCAAGGGTAATACCTTGGCGTAATGCACTTTGGCCGCGGCCGTCAGCGAGTAGTGTCTCTCCTGACCAACTCAAAATATTAATAAAACCTGGAGCGACAGCGTTACCGCGCGCATCAATTTCTTTTTTAGCGTGCCCAAGTATATTTTTATTAATGGCAACAATTCGATCTGCATTGACAGCGATGTCGCCTGTAAATCCTAAACCACCGTTACCATCATAGATTTTACCATTGCGTACTATTAGGTCGTAAGTCGTTTCTACAGCGGCGTTGTCAACAGATTGATTACTGCATCCAGCAGTTAAAAGCAAACTTAAAGACATAACTTTGAATAAATTTTGCATAGTAATACTCGTATAATTGATATTGCTTTTATTGAAAAGTTGGAAAACGGGCTGTTATCCAACGAAATATGGCTGCATTGTTTCCATTTTTATTTATTAAATGGGGGATAGTGACATTTTTATCTACTCGCTCCATTCGGGTAAGCAAACACCCAAATGTGAAACGTAAATGTTGCTCATCCCCCACATTTTCTTAAAAGTTATATTTTAAAGATATTCCATAAGTATGTGATATTGGATAGGATGCATATCTACTGCCAAGGAAGTTGTAAGAGACATCGCTTGCCGCTTCTTCAGATGTCATGTTTTTACTCCATATAGCCAAAGTTGTACTTTCGTCTGTAGTGCGAAATTCGATATGTGCATTCAATGATTTTTGCGATGAAATGGGTTCTCGAAGTGATAGATTTATGAATTTATCAAATGCTTTGTTATAAGAAAAACCTAAATGAAAATTAACACTACCATACTGATCTAATTCACGATCGTAATCTGCACCAATATAAAAGCTCTGATCCGGGGTTGAACTAATTGGTTGACCATCGTAATCAATTCCTAGACCACCACCGTCTGGAAATTCGTCATACTCAGCTTTAATGTGGGTGTAATTAGCCACCAGCATAAGTTCTTTTAGTGGTCTAGCACTGACTTCTAATTCTATACCGCTAGATGTTGCGCTTGACGCGTTGGTAAGAACTGAAATCGTGCCACCGCTAGCTAATCTTTGGAACTGAAAAACCTGATAGTCATCGAATTTCATTGAAAAGACAGATGCATTCAATCTAAGGCGACGATTTATTAAATCACTCTTAATACCTATTTCATAGTTCACTGCTGTTTCAGGATCATAAGAAACTTGATCTAAGCTTGATAGAAAGTCTAGATTATAACCCCCTGCTTTGAAGGCTCGGGCAATCGAGCCATATACCATCAGATTATTTGAGGCTTTATATTGCAAGCCTATCTTGGGACTTAAGTCATCCCAACTTTTTTCATCTTTGTAGGTTCCTGTTGTAAATAAAATTCCAGTTGGATCTGAAATCGAATAATCTGCTGACTTGGTTTCCTTGGTATAACGCAATCCAGCCGTCATAAATAATTTATCTGTAAAACTATAGTTTGAATGGACGTAGGCGGCATACGAGTCTAAATTAACGTCACCAGGAGCGGGAATATCAACATTTGGGATAGGAAATGCAGTGCCTGCCGAGACACTCTTGTCAGAGGATAAGTCCTCACCGAGATAGTATAAGCCAACAATATAATTGAACGCATCTAAATCTGGCGATTGGAGCCGCAGTTCTTGAGTAAATTGATTATTGTCTTCTTGAAATTGACTAATTGCTACATCTAGTGACGAGGCATCCTCATCGTTTAAAGAATGATATTCTTCTTCTCGATACGACGTAATTGACTTAAAGATAAACCCAGTAGGCAAGATATACTCTGCAGTCAAAGATATTCCATAGAGAGTGTTATTGTCAAACTCATCAGCATCGTGAGTAATTGCTCTAATACCGTTTGTATCGGAATCCGTGAATGTTTGAAAACCGATTGTATCTTTGCGGCTGCGACGAGCATCAATGCTTAAATCAAACGTTAAGTCTTCTTTAGCAAGGTAGCGTAATTGCAACCTACCATTTAATTTTTCGAAGCTGCCAACGTCGTTGTTTGTTGTAATATTTGTAACGTAACCGTCTTGCTTTATGCTATTTAGAGACACACGGGAAAAAAGTGAGTCAGTTAATGGAACGTTTACAATAGCGGTACCGTTTAATCGTCCTAAATTTCCGGTTTCTAACTTTACACTGCCTTCAAACTCTTCTTGAGGTTTACGAGTCGTAATACTTATTGCTCCGGAAACCGTGTTTCTGCCAAATAACGTACCTTGAGGACCTTTAAGTACTTCAACACGCTCAATGTCAAATAAGTTTTGGTCAACTCCCGCCGATCGACCAACATATACCTCATCAGTATATATGCCAGCGCGCCCTTCACTGCCTACATTGCGCGCAAAGCCGCTCACTCCTCGAATACTCACGCCACCTTGGCTATCACCACTGATACTGAGGCCAGGAATAGCAAAGTTAAGATCGCTTAATGTGTTTGCTGCTGCTTTTTCTATATCGCTATCCGACATAACTATAAGCGAAATTGGAACTTCCTGAATGCTTTGTGTTCGTTTTTGTGCTGTTACTTGAATCTTTTCGATACCTAATGAATCTTCAACCACGATTGTTTGGTCTTGCGCTGAGGCTTGTTGTATGAAAAATAGGATAGGTAATGAGGTAAGCATTAGTAAAGGTTTGGAATCGATTCCTTTTCTTATTCGGCTTAGTGTTAGTTCTATGTTTTTTTTCGGCATCTTACCCGTGCTAAATTGATTTTTCATATTTTCTCCGGCTTATTTTATTTACTTCTCTAACATTGTTAAAAACAAATGCTGGAAGATATTTATAGTTGTTATAATTTTTACATAGTTAGTGTTTACCATTAATGGTTGCACGCATATGATAATAATATGGGAATAGTGCGCGACGTTATCGAGAAGGAGTTAAATAGTTAATCTTTTAGGCCATCTGGAAATCAAATAACATCTGGGGATTGGTATAAGTTGAGTATTGAACAAAAAGCTAACATTTTTTATGTAAAATCGATATCCATATTAAGTCGATTATGGGGCCTAAGGCCCCATATAATTTACTTGTGATGGGTGATGCGTTGAAATTCAAAGGCAGGGGTGATTGGACTAACTAGTTTAAAGGTTTTTACTTTTCCTGACTCAGTTAACATCACCCTTACTCTAATAAATGAAGGTGTTAGGGCGATTAAGCCGTCAGCGGTAAGCAATATTTTTGAAAACTCTTGAACAAGTGGTTTTGGAATAAAGGGTGAGCTAATACTAAGAATTACCCCTCCTTTTTCATTTACTTTAAATTCATAAATTGTTCTTAACTGTTCCGAACTGTATTGTCCTTCTAACGATGTTAACAATAGTGCTGGCGCTAATTGCTCTTGATTTTCAGGTGGTCTTGATTGTTCGCTATTCTTGGTTTTAGATGTGGTTTGATTAAAGTAAAGCTCGTAAACTTTTTCAAAACGTTGCTTTAAATTTGCATGGCGTAAATTACAAAATGCGACAATAGCTAGCCCATTATCTGGAAAGTAGGCAAAATTTGAGTTGTAGCCGGCGATACCCCCTGTATGTGTGTATGCCAAATGGCCATTTAATTGTTGTAGCCCTAGTCCACCTCCATAGGTAGTATCCAGTGTACCTGTTTCAGAAAACATCTCAGGCCCATCTAGTTTGGCAGGAGTAGTAATAAACTCTGCGTTTTTTTTGTTCCAAAGACCACGATTAGAGTGCATTGCAGCAGTGTACTTTAAGAATTGCTGAATGTTTGTTATTAAGCCCCCGTCACCAGAATAATTTACGGTATCTGTTTGTTCTATCAAACCATTCGGTGTTTGAACATAGCCATGCGCAATAGGACCTAAATCGGGATCATCAAGAGAACGAAAATAGCTGTTATCCATAGCAAACGGTAGTAAAACATTTTTTCTAGCGAAATTTTCAAAGTTTTGGCCACTAACACGGGTAACAATTTCAGCAAGTAATAAGTAGCCTCCATTGTTATATGCCCAATGTCTGCCTGTTGCCGATACTTGTATTGATTCTCCAAACATTGCGTGTAGAGCTGTCTCTCGTGACAATTGTGAGAAGTCTCGGATTCCTGCGAACCAAAAGTACCCAAGGTAATCCATTAATCCACTGGTGTGGTGAATAAGATCTGAAATTTGAATTGAGGAATGCGACTCAGTAATTTCGGGAATAAATTTTTTCACAGGATCGTTGACCGATAGTAATCCTTGAGATTGCAGTTTAAGGATGGCTAATACAGTAAATTGTTTTGACATTGATGCAATGTTGAACAAGGTGGTATCAGTTATTGGATCTTTGCTCTCAACGTCTGTGTATCCGAATCCTTTAGTGAATATTGTGTTTCCTTCATGCTGAATACCTACCGCACAGCCAGGGCCATTCGCAAGATCAAAAAAGGTTTCATCAACGACATTTCGAATTTGTTCAACTGATGGCCAATGGGGGGCGGCACTTGCTGGTATTACTGTGATAGCTAGACTCAGTAACAATATACAACCAGCAAGGATGTTAGGGTTGAGTTTCATAGTTTTTTCCTTTCGATAACTAAAAATGCACTTATTAGAAGAACCCATTAATTAACCCCATAATGCCGGTGAAAAGGGGGAAACATTTGCGCCGTTAAATAAAAGGCCATTAGGATGATCTTGGGATAATAGTAAGGGGCCATCAATATCAACAAGATCGCATAATGTTCCGATCATAAAAGCGGGCGCCATGCCTAGAGATGTCCCCGCCATTGAGCCTACCATTAAACGTTTACCCGCATTTCTAACAACTTTAGCCATTTCTAACGCATGAGTTAATCCACCGGTTTTGTCTAATTTAATGTTGATCATGTCATACATGCTTAGAGCCTCTGGTAGCTCTTCTATATGTTGGCAAGACTCATCTGCACACAAGGGCAGCGGTGAACTATAGGTTTGCAATACGGCATCTTGATTGCGGGGTAATGGTTGTTCAATCATCTCGACACCCAGCTCTGCTAACTTAGGGGCCGCATATTTTAGCAAGTCAAGATCCCAACTCTGATTGGCATCTATACATAAACGTGCATCAGGGCGGACGAGTCGAATTGCTTTTATGCGCTCGACCACTAATTCGTGATCCAACTTAATTTTTAATATTGGAAAGGTTTTAGCTTTTATTGCTTTGACTGCCATGGCCTCTGGAGTGTCATCAATGCCAATGGTCATTACCGTTGTAATATTTTGCGATTTTAGTCCGGTTAAATGCCATACCGATTGGCCCGACAGTTTGGCTTCTAAATCCCATAGGGCACAATCTAAGGCATTACGAGCCCCACCAGCGGGCAATAAATATTGAAGCTCGTTGCGAGTTAAACCGGACTTGACCTCACAGGCAACTGCTGCTATTTGTTTGACGATGCCTGCTGGCGTTTCTCCTAAATAGGTAACGCCAACTGCTTCTCCTCGACCGCTTATATCATGTTGTTTTATCAAAATATTTACGATTGGCAATGTCTCCCATGTTTTCCCCGCAATTCGAAATGGCGTTTTGAAAGGCCACTCAGTAATGTCTACATGCAATTCTCTGTCTTTCACAACTCAACCTCTGACTCAATTAAATAGTCGACTATGTCGCTTACCCCATATAGAACAGGATCGGTACAGGGTAATCCGGTTTCAAAACGTATTTTGTTTAAATAAGCTTCGTGTTCTGACGCGTTAATCCTTGATAAATTAACGCTGATACCGACAGGGCGGATAAGCTTATTAGTGAGTTTTCCGAGTTGTACTACTTGTGCAATACAGTCATTTAATGGTGGGATCTCTTGCTCGGGACAAATGTAAATATGTGAACGTTTTGGATCGTGACATAATACGATTGCATCAGGTTGGGAGCCATGCAATAGTCCCAGTGATACGCCGGAATATGCTGGGTGTAAAAGTGAGCCTTGGCCTTCAATAACATCCCAGTGTTCAGGACTATTGTCGGGACTAATACATTCTGCTGCCCCTGCAATAAAATCGGCAATTACCGCATCTAAGGCAATTCCATTACCAGCAATCATTATTCCGGTTTGCCCTGTTGCTCTAAACGTACTATTCATCCCTCTTTTAGACATTTCTCGTTCTATAGCGAGTGCCGTATATTTTTTTCCTACAGCACAATCACTTCCTACGGTTAGTAATCGTTTTCCAGAACGTTTTTTACCATTCCCCACAGGGATGTCTGCGATTAATCTGCGTACATCAATTAGCTGTGCATTCCCTTTTTTTGCGGCTTCAGTTAACGATCTATTGGAATCTAATCTAGTGTGCATACCGCTAACAATGTTAATACCGGCAGATGCAAATTCTTCGAAAGCTTTTGCCCAATGTTCTGGTAAAATCCCTCCTGCTGGTGCGGAGCCTATTATTATGCTTTTAACACCTGCAACTAAGGCTTCTGGTAATCCTAAATCAGGTAAACCTAAATCGAGTTCACAACCAGCTAGCCGCATTTGTCCAAGACATAGTTCAGGACGCCAGTCAACGATACCAAAAGCAGTTTTGGCTATGAGTGGATCCACAACATCGCCGATAAAAACTAGGTATGGTGCTGGAATAGTGGTAACAGGCGGGATAAATTTCATTTTTTAGATCTCCATTCGAAGCGCATTAGATAGGGGTGTTTCACTTATAAAAGGCAAGAGAATATTGAGGTTTTATTCTTAGGCCCTTACGATTTTTTTGGCTGTATCATGACGTTTCACTAAGGTGCAGTTTGGCATTGCCATTAACCAAACAAGATTCGCCCAATAGTTTAGAGCGTAAAATAATGAGCACTATCGAAAGTAGGACAATTGTTTTATTGGATACGCCAATTGTCTTGACCAGTGCGCAAATTATTTAAGTCTGAAATGAAATGACGTGCTGAATAAAATCTGGTCATTCATTGCCTTAATAGTTTGCGCCCCTTTTAGGTTACGGTGTATTGTTTTTTAAAATATACCTTATACCTATCGTTAGAGTAGGGACTACAAAAACTAATATAAAACCGTAAGTTAATACCCCAAAACCTTTGGCGATCAGCGTAACGATGCCAAATGTATCTGCCAAAATCATAGCCGTTGATAAGAATAGCAATGCGAAAAGTGGTCGAAGGTAATTAGGAAGTGTTTTTTTCGTTTCTGACATAGTTACCGAGATCCGCTCATTGACAGTATGAACCAAGCCAACCCCTGTTTGAATAAACGTACCTATTAAAACCAGCTGAAAAACATAGTTAAACCAAGGTAATTCGAGTTGTTCTAGTAAGGCTGTCGATGGCACATCAGAATCTAGAATTGAAGGATAACCAACCAATAAAGCGGTAAATAGTAAGAATGCGGGAATGATGGCGACAAAACCACCAATTAATCCAGCACTGATTGCTTGTTGCCTGTTTTGTATATGTCTTAAACTGAAGAATACTGCTGGAACGGCAGCAACGTTATAGCCGGCATACTTTATTCCATTCCAAATCCATGACGTATCAAGTTCCGATTGATCTAAATGCAAGGTAATAACGTCGAAGTAGTTTATGAGGCACCAAATAACCAACCCCAAATAAGTTACATAAAGCACAAATGACCAAAATCCCATGAAACGTTCAATAGCAGTATTGCCGTAAAAAACCAGAAATCCTATTACGATGAGTAGTATGAACGTCCCGGTTATTTGGGGCCAACCAGTGGAAGTGCTAATGATTTCTCCAGACGCTGAGCCGATAACGGCTAAGGACACGGTAAGAGTAAGAACAAACAGTAATTCATATAAAAACCAATATCGTCCTAAGAGCAGAATGAAAAAATTTCTGTAATCATAGCTACGAGTTAAGCGGCATAACTCAAAAGAAACTGCCATTACTACTCCCCAAATAAGGGCCGATAGAGCCATACCCAATATCCCTCCCAATGGGCCACTAGATAGAAAAAACTCAACCAGTTCGCGTCCTGTAGCATATCCTCCGCCTATGATAACGCCTTGAAAAATTAAGCCGGGTAGTAGGTATGTTCGTAATATATTTCCCATAATTATCCTTTTCACCCCATGATTAACTGAAAGTTGGTTTGTTAAATGGGATTAATATGTATTGACTAATCATGTTAGATCAAGTTGTTGCATTAACTCAGCAACTTGCTTTTCTGCTGGATTACCTTTGCTTAAGGCTTGATAGACTGCGTTTTGGTCTTTAGAGCTATTTCCCTGACCTAATCTTATCTGCGATTGACATGACCTAACATCAATTTCAAAACCAACTATGGCGGAAAGTAAACGTTTTTTGTAATTGGCAACCTGAGATATCTGCCAAGTTGAGTCGGCTTTTTCCATAAACTGACTTAGATCCGACACTATCGTGTCTAAACCATCTTCATCCTCAATTAGTCTAGGTATTCCTTTTAGGTGTACAGTGGCAAAAAACCAAGTAGGAACACGTGGTGATGTGGTGTAAATCGAGGGTGAAATATAACTATTAGGCCCCCAGAAAATAACCATGACTTCTTGATTGTTTTGCAAGGTTTTCCACAAGGGGTTGGCTCTGTCCATATGGCTGATTAGTCTTAACTTCCCGTCTGTTTTTTGGTTAACCATAAAGGGTAGAGGACTTCCCTGCATTGAATTTTCGCATGTAACTAAGGTTCCCATGACAATCATGTCAATGAGGTTGCAGGCAATAGTTGGGTCTTTAGATAAATAGGGGGACGGCGCATACATGGCAAAGTATTCCTTAAAGCGGTGATTATAAGTTACATCTAACTTGTGTTTTCTTACTAGCTTGAAAAATGAATCGGTTATAAGTTCTGTATAACAATATCCAAAGCTCAATTTATATTTATCTTAGAAAATACTAGGCCAGCGTGCCGCCCAAGGCAGAGTCTGCTCCAATTCTTCGGCAAGATTTAATAGGATGTCGTCTTTGCCAAATGCAGCTGAAAATAACGAACCTATTGGCATATTGTCATTACTCATAAATAAGGGTAAAGAAATACTCGGTGTACCGGTAATATTATGCAGGGGCGTATAATTCATATATTTGAATAGGGCTTCCCATAAATTTTCAAATGGTTGTGTCGGTGCTAAGTGTCCAATTTGGGGGGGGGCCGTGCTATTAACTGGCGACAATATAACATCAAATTTTTGATGAAACTGCTCTAAGGCGAGGGTGGCCTTGGTTATTTCTGAAAATGCGTTTGCTAAATCATTGGTAGAGTAAGTATCACGCTGCAGTGCTAAACCTATAGTCCATGGTTCAAGCAAATCATCGATTGGGTGAAAGGGATTTAATGCTATGCATTGGTCCCTTAACTCCCCACCTAAATAACTCCACAAAACCTTTAAGGCTTGGCTGACTGCTTCTTCATCTATCGGTAACGAAATGTACTTAAGCTCATGTCCTAGGGAATCCTGCAGTAATCTGGCAGTTTGATGAAAGACTCGTTCTACTTGATAATCCGGTTTGGTTCCATCTATACCCCTTAATACTCCCGCTATTTTTAGGGGACGGTGAATTGTATTTGAGGTGCTTTGGTAAATAGGGATTGTCGGTGGACGAACTACGTTAGCGGCCCATATTGTATCGCGCATCGAGCGGGCAAGGAGCGAGTCGGAACACAGTAAATCATCAATAAGGTGATGTACCCGAGCGCGCAAATTGTAGCCACGACTCGGTTTGTAGCCAATCACTCCACAAGCCGAAGCGGGCATGCGAATTGAACCCGCAGCATCACTTGCATGGGCCAAAGGTACGAGTCCTGCGGCGACCGCTGCCGCAGCGCCACTGCTCGAACCTGCAGTTGAACGGTCTAAGGCCCAAGGGTTATGAGTGGCACCATAAAGTACTGGCTCACCAGAGGCGAGTAAGCCAAATTCTGGCATCGAAGACATGCCTACAGGAATAAGACCTGCATTGTCTAATTTGGTAGCAAAAGGGTAAGCAAACTTTGCCACCTTACCTAACATTGATCGAGAGCCACAGTGCATAGGAAAACCAGGATAGGCGGCAGATGCTTTTAACAAATAAGGCACACCTGCCATTGCTGATGATGATGGTTGCAGTGATTTTTCCATCGCATAGTCAAAAGCATTGTAAACCACTGCGTTAAGGCGCGGGTTAATGTGCTCTATGCGCACAATGGCTGCTTGGCATAGGGTTGATTTTGAAAGTTCTTTTTGGATCAGTAAATTGGCTTGAGCGTGGGCATCAAGTTTGCCTATCTCAATTGCATCGTTAATGGATATAGATTCAACAATTTCGCTCATATCATGGTCTCTAATCATTAATAGGAGGGACAATTTAAGTGATTATCAACCTAAATGCTTTTGTTCTAAGGCCGCTAATTAACGCAATAAGGCCACATTAGAAATTAAGGAATGTAATTATCGGCCTGCTTGCAATAATCAACGACCCCATTGCTTAAGTGCATATCTAAGTGTTGTGTTAGCTTTTCTGTCTAACTATAAAAGCAACAATAAAGGAAAGTTCAGTGCCAAATAATGTAAGTAGCCTTTTAATAAAAAAAAATTTAGTCGATATTCAAAGCAGTTTGCAAGGGCATGGACTAAAGAAAACCCTAGGCCCGTTCCAACTGATCTTGATAGGTCTAGGTTGTATCATTGGCGCTGGTGTTTATGTCATGACAGGTACCGCTGCGGCTCAATACGCTGGGCCAGCAATCATTTTATCTTTTGTCCTTGCCGGTTTAGCTTGTGGATTTACAGCCTTATGTTATGCAGAGCTATCTTCGGTAATACCTGTTTCCGGCGCATCTTATAGTTACGCATATACTTCATTAGGAGAGGCTTTTGCATGGACATTGGGTTGGATGCTAATGCTGGAGTTTTGGTTGGCCGGGTCGGCCCTAGCCGCCGGTGCAGCTGGATACTTTACTAGTTTGTTAAGCGACTTTGGCGTGCATATACCCAAAAGCTTTTCCACCACATGGATACAGCAACAGATAGGAGAGCAAGGCACTCATTTTGAATTCAGTGGCGGAGTTAATTTAATTGCTGTGGCAACAGTGGTGCTGGTGACTTTAGTCTTGGTGCGTGGCGTGTCGCATTCTGCCGCGGCGAATACTGTTATGGTTATTATAAAGATAGGTGTGTTAGTCGGGTTCGTCGTAGTGGGATGGAGTCATGTTGATACCGATAACTGGCTACCTCTTATCCCTGAAAATGAAGGAGGATTTACTTACGGTGTGCCAGGTATATTTCGTGCGGCTTCGATTCTTTTTTTCTCTTACTTAGGGTTCGAAGCGGTTGCTACTGCAGCCTTAGAAGCTAAAAAACCGCAACGTGATATACCGATTGGGATAATGGGAGCGATGTTAGTAAGCACCTTAGTTTATATTGCGGTAGCGTTGGTAATGACCGGCTTAGTGCCTTTTAAAAGTTTAGGTGTGCCCGATCCGATTGCAATAGCTGTGGACGTTATACAACAACCATTGTTAACGGTAATTATTAAAATAGGCGCATTAACGGGGTTAGTTTCTGTACTCCTAGTGAACACTTATGCCCATTCGCGAGTTTGTTATTCCATGTCACATGATGGCTTGCTGCCTAAAATATTTAGTGTTGTACATCCGCGTTTTAAAACACCTTACAAAGGTACAATTATTGTGGCTTTACTTGCTGCGATTGCTGCTGCGATCCTTCCTATTAGTATATTGGCTGATTTAGTCAGTATTGGCACAACCTTCGTTTTTTCTGTGGTGGCGATTAGCTTGATTTGGTTACGAACTAAACACCCCGAGTTGGAACGCCCATTTAAAGTACCGTTTGGCGGAATGTGGATTAAAGGAATATGGTTTGGTGTGGTACCAGTTTGTGCACTTATATTCTGTTTTGCGATGATGGCGCCAGTACTGATTGATATTGGTTTACGTTCACAGGCTGGAGATTGGATTCCAGGAACAATATTGGTGGTTTATATGCTGTTAGGTGCCGGTATTTATGGGTTTTATGGCCATAAAAACTCAGCATTGCGTCTTTCCCTGCAAGGTTTATAGGCACCGGTTATTGATTATGCAGACTCTAGGGGATATGCCCCAATTCCGTTACCTGCGCCTACCTGACAAGCTCTTGCCGATTTCTGTCAAGGTCAAACGATTACTGAGAATGAAGGGAACAACACAATCTAACAATGTCTTACTTCTAGCTTGAATGAAATGAGATAAAGATTGACGAAAGAATTTATGGCATATTGCGCTGGCATGCTTGTCACTTTTTTGGGGAACCATCAGCCCGAAGGGCGAATTTGAAAGAGCACCACTATTGCTGTTTCACGCGCCTTGATTAAGCTTCTTTAAATCTCGCTGAGAGGTCATTTCTTTAATGGAATTGGTATTAAGTCCTATTAGCATTATCACGGTACTGACTACGCCTGTGAATAAGCTGCGGGTACTGAGAGATAAGACTAGGGTAATGACGGAATAATAGAAATAATATCAGCGCTGGATAATATATTGGGCACTATGCTTTATCTCTTTGGATATTAGGCCAATTTATGTTTTAGATTAAACAACCTCTGTCTCAGTGTAAACCATAATCAAAATAAAGGCTTAGATGGTATTTAACACTGATGACTAAGATAACCTGAATTCGGGATACGCCACGCATGCCATATTCATACTAGGATAATTTATTTTTAAAGTCCGTATACTCAAATTTTCGCACAAGTTCAAAACTACCATCTTTACGTAATATACCAATCGAAGGATGCTCAACACCATTAAAGAAGGTGGTTTTGACCATAGTGTAGTGGATCATATCTTCGAATATTATTCGCTCTCCAATTTGGAGTTCATGGTCAAAACTATATAAATCAATGGCATCACCAGCCAAACAAGAGTTACCACCAAATCTATAAGTATAAGGTTTTTCTCCTGCTTTACCTGCACCGCGGACTTCGGGTCGATAAGGCATTTCCAATACGTCCGGCATATGTGCGGTGGCAGACATATCCAATATGGCTATTTTTTCTTCATTTTCGACTATATCAACCACTTCAGTCACTAAGGTACCAGTTTGCCACGCAACTGCAGAGCCGGGTTCAAGAACGACTGTTAGGTGGGGATGGCGTAGTTTAAATGCCGTTAATGTTTCAATAAGGTGCTCTATATCGTAACCTTCTCTGGTCATAAGATGCCCACCACCAAAATTCACCCATTTTAAACCTGGCAACCATTCTGCAAATTTTTGCTCGACCGCTGCTATGGTTCGTTCGGTGGCAAAGGAATCACACTCACATAAATTGTGAATATGAAATCCTTCGACACCTGTTAAATCCGCGCCTTTAAGATCTGTGGCTCTGATACCTAGCCGGGATCCTGGTGCACTGGGGTCATATAAAGCGGTTTCTGTTTCGCTATGTTCAGGATTTACTCTTAATCCTGGAGATATTCCCGCTTGTATTACCTGCTGTTTATATCGATTCCATTGGCCTAAACTGTTAAAAGAGATGTGATTAACTAATTTCACTAGCTCGTTGATATCATTAGGTTTAAATGCGGGAGAGTAGGCATGTACTTGCTTGCCAATTTCTTCTTTTCCTAACCTTGCTTCCCAAACGGCACTCGCAGTTGAACCTTGCAAATACTGTTTAACTAACCCAAAAGTTGACCACATTGAAAACCCTTTAAGCGCTAAGATAATCTCCACACCGCTCTCTTGTTGTACACGTCGCATAATTTGCAAGTTGGCTTCTAGCTTGGCTTCTTCACACACATAACAAGGTGAAGGGATGGCAGGGTTTAACATTGGGTTTGTCATATTGTGGGTACATTCTTGGCACTGATAAGTAAGCCGCTAAGAATATCTCTGACAGTAATAGAGTTAAAGTGAAAGTTGACTGTGTATGATTAAATTTAGTACTTAGTTATCTTTCTACTCGTCAGTGTTTTTTTACACCTAAATATCTAGAGAGAAAACTGTCTAAAACTAAGTTAATTCGTGCACAACAAAAGTTGACACATATATTGTGTTTGAGTGCTTTATCGATTGAAAATTTCACCTTCAGCAAACCTTCATGCAATCTTTAGGTATCTTTTGTGTTTTATTTAACCATGGCTTGGTAACGTTTTGATAGTCCAACATTATTAGGAAATTCAACCATGTTATTTCGATTAGTCACGCCCAAATTTACCTGCTTTGTTTGGGCTTTGAGTCTAGTACTTTTTGTCCACCAAGCCATCGCAATTGAATCGTTAACTACTCAGCCACAACACAATGTGGCTAAAGTGCTTTTTACCAATGTGCTTAAGCCCGTTGATGAGTATCAAGCTAAGGATTATCTAAATACAATAGATATTAACGAAAGCAAAAATTTATATTTCGCTAGCTTTTTATCCGAGCCGTTATCTGATTCTTTGAGTGATTTAATGCCAGATTGGCCTGCCGAAAAAGTGGTGAGTCAGGGCAATTATCAATTCTCGTTTTTAGTGGATAAGCAGCTTGTTTATACCGAAAATCTGAACCTAGGCGCGGGAACAACAAAACAAAAATCCCAGGATGTAGTATTGTTTAAACCGTTTTACAGCGTAAAGAATGAGGATTCTTGGGGACGGTTTTTGTGGATGCGTTTTATGCACTTTGGCGGTGAAGATGCGTTAACCGAAGGTCAGCATCAGCTCAGTATTGAAATAAGACCTTACTTAAAATTAGCAGAAATCAAAACGGGAAAATTGCTGGCCAAAGGAGATCTAACCATCAAGGTAACTAAGCCAAAGGTTAGTGAACAGCAAATCGCGGTTCAACGCATTCAGGCCAACAGTGGCTGGACAGTATCGAAACAACCCTTTAACCAAGACAAAATCAAAGCCTTAAACAAAAGGATTGCTCAAAATGATTTCAAACGGATTTCCAGTATTGTAGTGATCAAAGAGGGTGAATTACTCATTGAAGAATACTTCAACGGTGCCGACAGAAAATCCTTACATGATCCCAGATCAGTCGGCAAAAGTGTGGCTTCCTCTATGTTAGGTATCGCAATTGAAGAAGGGTACATTGATAGTATTAATCAACCCCTTGCTGATTTTTACGACTTCAAAAACTTCAAGAATAACTCATCCACTAAAACTAAAGTGAGCTTAAAGGATTTGGTCACAATGAGTTCTAATTTTGACGGCAACGATTCTGATCCACAATCCCTCGGTAATGAAGACAAGATGTATCCCACTAACGATTGGGTCAAGTTTGCACTAGATTTACCCATGTTTGAGAAAGCACAAAGAAAAGATTGGCGTTACTTTACCGCCGGTGTCGTTGTGTTAGGAGACGTTATCCACCAATCAGTACCACAAGGACTTGAACATTACGCTCATGAAAAATTATTTAAACCACTGGGTATTGAAACTTACCAATGGCAATACACGCCACAAAAAGTAGCGAATACTGCTGGTGGCCTACAATTACGTGCACTCGACTTTGCGAAATATGGGCAACTCTATAAAAACAAAGGTGTATGGCACGGCAAACAAATTTTACCCAAAGAATGGGTAGATGCCAGTCTTGGTAAACAAGTTCAGCGTGGTGCAAGCGTTGCTCAAGGGCACTACGGATATTTGTTTTGGAATGATGATTTGGTTTTAAATGATAAGGTTTATGAAGTCGCTTATGCTTCAGGTAACGGTGGTAATAAAATATTTATTTTCAAAGATATACCCTACGTCATTGTAATCACTGCTACAGCATACAATACCCAATATGCTCATAAACAAGTGAATCAAATGATGAAGAATTATATTCTTCCAGCTATTTTGGAGCAGTGACAAAGGGTTCTGGATATTGCGCCAAAAAAGTCTGATGCAAGGTTGCTCTTTGTTGATTAATATTATCAATTATTTGATAGAACTCTGGCAATCCATTGAGACCTGCGAATAGCGGGGAAATCGCTAGGTATTCGCTGTTTAAATAACCCAATTTGACACTTTTGTGCAATAACTCAATAGCTTGTTGTTGATCCTTTAACACCCAAAGTGACAATAACGAGGCTTCGATATAATTGATAGGCCAAGTGTCACCCTTTTGGATGCGAGTATTTATCTCAGTAATCTTACTTTTCCCTTGTGATTCTGAAAATTGGCCTTCTAATATCTTTAGCACGGTCGTGGTAAATGAATAATTTGGATTTGCCTGAGCCGCTTGTTTGAACCAAGATAACGCGTCATCTTTACCTTCCAACAACCAAATTAAGGTGGCGTAATTGAGTAAAATGTCATGTCTCTTGATATCTCTGGCCATGACTTTTTCAAATGTTTCTTTTGCTTCGTTAAAACGCCCCTGAAAAAACAAAAATCGAGGAAAGGCTTCGTTGATAAATACGTTGTCAGGATACAAAATAAAAAGCTTCTGGTAAGCAGCTTCTGCTTGAGATGTAAATTTGAGTAGTTCATATATACGGGCGAGTTGTAAGTCGGCCAGCGGCTGGTCAGATTGCAGGGCTTTTGCTTGTTTATTGAAGCTATAAGCCTTTAATAATTGCCCTTTGGTTTCGAACAAATGCGCTGCAGAACTAATACTTCGTGCATTATCTTCAGACAGTTCACTTGCCATTAAATAGTGTTTCAATGCTAACTCAAGGTTGCCTAAGCAATCCCAAGAATAGGCCAAGGCGTGCTGCGCTAAGGCATAGGTTTCATCGGATTTTATCGCTGCAGAGGCTAAGGAATTAGCTTCTTGCGCACGGTTGGCATTTTGTCCATAACGACATACTGAACGACTAAGAGCCAAACTCAGTCCAACTTGGGCGTGGTGATCATCTGGATAAATGTCGAGGGCTTGCCTAAACAAATCAATGGCTCTTTCGATGTTCTCACTTTGACCTATGCCGAGGTAATAATTACCGCGGTCTACAAGCCCATAATCTACAGTTTGAAGTAGTGGATTGTTGGCTACTTGATAATTATTTTGAAGCCAAAATGCCGTGACTAAACAAAGCGCTGAGCCAAAAGCAAGCAAGGATATGCTTGTTTTTTTGCGCTGTGGTTTACTAGGTAGGTAGCTTTGGATAAAACGATATCCTCTGCCGCGGATAGATTCGATATATTTGGGTTTTTTGGGATCGTCACCCAGGGATTTTCTAAGTAAAGTAATGCGTTGCACAACAGTATCGTTACTGACAATTGTTGCACCCCAAACCGCTTCGGATATTTGTTCTATCGTACACAATTGCCCGGCGTTTTCGATAAAATATATGAGAAGTTGATAGGATAACTTGGGTAGCTGAATGGATTGCCCATTGCGAGATACACTGTACTCATCAGGAATAATTATTAAATCGAGGACTTCGATTTGACGCATTCATACTCTCGATTGACAAGTAGCCGTTGGATAAATTGAATATGAAATATAAAGGGGGAAGTGCTAATTTAATAGCACTATTTTTTTACAGAATGTGTCCACACTAGATATGTGTTTTATGTCATAAACATGAAAAGCCTCAATCCATTGAGGCACTAGTATTAATTAAACGGGCTCTGCTCACACTCGATCACATGCCACGGCAATCCATGAATATTCAGCATCTCCATAAAGGGATCTGGATCAAACTGCTCCATATTCCAAACACCTGGTTTTTTCCACGTGCCATTGAGCATCAAAGATGCGCCGATCATAGCGGGAACGCCAGTTGTGTAGGATACCGCCTGTGCACCTACTTCCTCATGGCATTTGGCATGTTCACAGTTGTTGTAAATAAAGATGGTTTTTTCTTTGCCATCTTTTACGCCTGTTATATAAGTACCGATACAAGTTTGCCCAGTGTATCCATCAGCCAATGAACCTGGATCTGGCAATACGGCCTTCAAGAACTCTAAAGGCACAATTTGTTGACCTTGGAAATTAATAGGGTCGATACTGGTCATGCCGATCCCTTCTAGTACTTTAAGGTGAGTCAGGTATGCATCGCCAAATGTCATCCAAAAACGCGCGCGTTTAAGAGTTGGGAAGTGTTTAACTATGGATTCCAATTCTTCGTGGAACATTAAATATGAAGCACGTACACCTATGTTTTGGTAATCAAGATCTTCACGTACGCTCAACGGATCGGTTTCTTTCCACTCGCCGTTTTCGTAAAAACGCCCACGTTGGGTGATTTCGCGAATATTGATTTCTGGATTAAAGTTTGTCGCAAAAGCTTGACCATGGTCGCCACCGTTACAGTCGACAATATCGAGATAGTGAATTTCGTCAAAGTAATGTTTGGCTGCATAAGCCGTGTAAACATTGGTAACGCCAGGATCAAATCCACTGCCCAATAAAGCCATCAAGCCAGCTTTTTCAAATTTGTCTTGATAAGCCCATTGCCAAGAATATTCAAACTTAGCCACGTCTTTGGGTTCGTAATTGGCGGTATCCAAATAGTCCACACCTGTTTCTAAGCAGGCATCCATTATCGCTAAATCTTGGTAGGGTAGCGCTAAATTAACAACTAAATCAGGTTTGACCTGATTGATGACTGCAACAACTTCACTGGCATGATCGGCATCAACTGCAAAAACACCTTTGACTCTGTCTATTCCTACTTCTTTTTGTAGTGCTTCACACTTAGCTACCGTGCGACTCGCTAGATAAATTTCATCGAATAGCTCAGGTAAACGAGCACACTTTTTTATGGTCACTGCGGCTACTCCGCCAGCACCAATAATCAAAACTCGGGACATAGAGTGTTCCTAGTAACAAGGTTATGTAATAAAAGGTGAATGCTAGCAGTAATTTAATGAGGTGCAAGTTGAATATTGAAGGTTCCAAGGATTTAAAAACACAATTCCTTTGAGGTCAGTCCAAGTGCAGTTAGCACCTGTTGTTTCCTTTGGGAAACACTCCCAGAAACAACTATGTGTTTAATCTCGTGATTTTTTAGGTATTGCTGATTAAACATCTGAAATTCGTGGCGGTTGGCGTCACCGGAACGCTCCCATGTATCATCATAAGGGATGTCATCATTACATAACACGACTAGGTCATAACGTTGCCAACAGTCCTTTGCGAGTTTTTCTAATTCGGGCAATGCGGTTTGGTGGTAATGGATCGCAAAATGCCAAGTAGTAAATGCACTGGTATCACAAAATAAGTATTGTTTAGCGTGCGATGTCGCTTGGTCTTCCCACTGATTTTGCATTTTCGCGATATGTAATAATTGCTGCGGGGTTAAACGCCGATCGACTTGATGAGTAATCCAATATTCCCGTCCATATTCTGGCACGGTGATCGTATCCAAATCTTTGGCTAGAGCTTCACACAAGGTGGTTTTACCGGTAGACGGGCCACCTAAAAATACAATTTTCTTGATCACTAAATGTGCTCGCCTTTATTTGCGGAAGTCGAACTAGAGTTTAGGTGTGTATACCATTGCCATTGGCCGATAATAGCCATAACTAAAAAGCAGGCATACAGTGCCGACGTGGGAAATAATCCTTTTTGCCAATATATGGCAATAGCGACAATGTCTACAACAATCCAAACAGTCCAGTTCATTAATTTTTTATGTGATAGTAACCACTGAGCAACTAAGCTGGCGCAAGTCGTGAATGCGTCAGGGTAGGGGAAACTCGCGTCAGTGTTAGTGTGCATTATGTTACCCAAAACCAGAGTGCAAATGACAATAGCCATTAACCATAAAGTATATTCTTTTATTGTGCCGCGATTAACAATGACATGTCCCGTTGTGTCTTGGGCGTTTTTCCAAAGCAGCCACCCATAGATTTGAAATCCAATATAAAAAATATGTAGACCCATATCTGAATACAGTTTCACATCATAAAAAATCCAGGTGTAAATGCTTACTTGCACAAACCCAAAAGCAAAACACCAAATACTGCGTTTGATGACTAAATAAACACAAACAAAGCCAGACACAGTCGCTACCCATTCGAGAGGGGAAGCACCCGCGAAACCACTTAACCAATCATACCAATTCATAAGTACTTGAACTCTTTTAACAACGGCAGAGATTGTTGTAACGAAAATAGGATGTGTTTATACAAAAAAAGACCTTTTACGATAGGGGTAGAGGGCTAAGCCATTGGCAATTTACCGTAAGTTTGATGATAAAAGCAATAATGACTTATCTTGCGCCCTGCAGACCGCCAGTGTGCAGCGCTAAAATGCGACTATTTTCTGGAAAATATCCGGCATTGAGTAGTGCCTTGATCCCCCAAAACAGTTTTCCACTATAAACTGGCTCAATGGGGATGTCCGTTTGTTGAAGAAAGTCACCACAAAACTGTCTAAGCTCATTAGTGGATTTCCCATAGCCACCAAAATGAAAATCGTGGTTAATTTGCCAGTTCACCTGGGACGAATTTACTTCTAATAAATCTGCAACCAATTTTTCAAGGTAACCCTCGCCTTTCAATACACCGATCCCGAGTATTTGACAATTTGAAAATGTTTTGTTTTTGCCGACGCCACTGATCAACCCTGCCAATGTACCGCCACTTGCCATAGGTGCTAGGATATAATCGTACGTATTGTTTAACTCATCAATCATTTCGCTTACACCCTGTAGGGCAAGCAATTGCGAACCACCTTCAGGTATAATTGATGCTGCCGGATATTGTTGCTGCAATGCCTGCAGATAATCGAGTTCACTTCGTTGTTGGTAGGTGTTTCGATCTACATATTGAATATCGGTTTGCCAAGACATTAGGTCTAACAACATTGGAGTAGGATTGAGCGAGTAATTGCCTCTAACAATTGCAGTTAATTGTATGTTGAGGTGGTGGCAGCAGTATCCCAATGCGTGTAAATGATTTGAAAATCCTCCACCAAAACTGATGATATGTTGAACCTTGGCTTTTGACGCAACGCCTAATGCATATTTAAGTTTTCGCCATTTATTGCCCGAGATGACAGGGTGCAACAAATCATCTCTTTTAACAGTGAGCGTTATGCCATTTTGATTGGCCCAATCAGTTTGAATTGTTGATTCAGCTGATGGTGAGGCTATATTCAACTGCGCTGCTAAAGATTGTAAATTCAAGGTTTCGTTAACACTCATTTGGCTAAGATTATTGCTTGCGGCTATATTAGTCGATTCTCGTTTAACCACAAAAACCTTTGTTGTGACAACTTTGTGAGCCAATAGAACTTCGGTCTTTGTTTCACTATTTAAAATACATAGTGCCATTGTAGATACTTAGGCATTTTTCAATAAAATTTTTAAAGTCTTTTTTGAAGGTTAGTTTCAGTTTTTTCATAATAGCTGCCTTGTTTTAATAATAGATAGTGTTGTTGATGGCAGTATCATAAAACCTCAGGTTAACTTGAGGTAAAGTGCTTTTTTCTCTATATTTGGTGGGATAGTTAAAAAGCGGAGCACAAATGGAAGACGCAAATTTGTCAGTGGGTTATGTGGCTAAACGCACCGGGGTGAAGGTATCTACTTTGCACTTTTATGAACAAAAGGGTTTGATTCGTAGTTGGCGTAACCAGGGCAATCAAAGACGTTACAAACGTGATGTGTTACGCAGAATTTCAGTGATCAAAGCCGCTCAAAAGTTAGGCATCAGCCTGCAAAGTATTCACCAAACATTCTTAGATATGCCTAACGAGCGTACGCCCGACAAAAAAGACTGGGCGCAATTGTCTAAGCGTTGGCAGCAACAACTCGATCAGCAAATCAATTCGTTGACTAAGCTGCGCGATTCATTGGATGGTTGTATTGGGTGTGGTTGTTTATCAATGCAAAATTGCCCTATTTATAACCCTGATGATATCTTGGAAGAAGACGGCCCAGGGCCAGTTATTTTAGATAGTAACGAGTCAGTTGAGTAAACCTCACGTGTGACAATAACAGCCTTTTGCGTCGGTAATGAGTATGCTGTTTTCGATTGTAGGGCTATTCAATTTGGGAAGAATAGCATCTACCAATCCGGTTCCACTTAAACATCCATAGCCCTCAGCGTAAGGGCCAAAATATATCAACTCTTGAAGCGCGCCAATAATTGCCACCGCAGGTGTGGAAGGAACAAAACGAGCGAACTCAGGGTGTATGCTAATGTTGATATGAATATTTTGGAAACCGTTGTCGAGCATGTTCTGAGATAAGCGAGCAATATGGGGTTGCGCAATGGTTTCACAGAAACAATTAGTGTCTGAAAAATGGACAAGGGATTGCCCCAACCATTTGTGTTGTTGCTGTAATTGGGAAATGAATTTTTGCTCAAATGCGACATCAGTTAACGCTATGGCGAGTTTTGATTGAGGATCAAACTCGTCTAGCTGGCTCACAGACAGAGTCAATAAACCGGCCAAACATATCACACCCCATAGAGCGACAATCCACTTTGCTGACAAAGTTCACACCGAAAATTGTCGTAATTGTTGTTCGAGCTTGTTGCATAACTGGGTTAATTCTACCGCCTCGTTTTTTACAATGTTGACGTTACTTTGTTCGTCAGCCGATAATTCTCGCAACAAGTGAGTTGATTCGTTCATAGAGTTGACATTTTTTGATTGCCTGTCGGCAGAAGTCGCTACGTTGGTTATATTGTCAGACACCAATTGGAAGCTATTGACGACACTATCCATTTGTTCCATGGCAGCGCTTGAGGAGTCAACTGCTTCGTCAACCATTACCACGCAGTCGTTCATTTGTGAGACTGAAGAATTTGCGCTGGATATTAAGCCTACTGTAATTTGTTCTATTTCTTCTGCACTTTCTTTAGATTTAATAGCTAAGTTCCTAACTTCATCAGCTACCACGGCAAAGCCTCTGCCGTGTTCTCCAGCCCGTGCTGATTCAATAGCGGCATTGAGTGCCAATAAATTAGTTTGTTCGGCTACAGATTTAATTGATTGCATGACTTCTGAAATGTTATTGCATTTGTCACTCAATGCTTGGATGGCAGTTGATGCAACAGTTAAGGTTTGCCTCAAACGCGAAACATTGTCACTAGAGCCCGCTATCGAATCTTTGGTTTCTACTGTGCTAGTTTTCGCTTTTTCAGCATGAACATGAGTCTCTTGAGAGCGTGTGGCAACATCTTGTATGGTATGACTCATTTCTTCAATTGAGTCAGAAATGAGTTTGACTTGTTCCGCGCTAAGAGTGACCGAGGTACTGAGGGTGCTCGACGAAGTATTCACTTTTTGTGCTACGGCAGAAACGTTGCTACTAAGGTTATTTGACTCTTCAATTAACGATTTGAAGGCATCAATTAACGATTTAAATTCTTGTATACTTTGAACGTCGTTAGGGATTTCAACCTTAAGATTTAACACCCCTTTTTGATGCATAATGCCTGATACTGTGTTGTTTAGTATCACGGCTCCTCTGGCTTCATTAAAACTATTTTTAGACATTAATCCCAGAATTACGCCTTCTGCTACTGCAAAAGCGGCATGAATCAGCAAAATATAAAACGTTACTCGACCTTCTTCAAATATGAATAAGTTACCACCACTACTTTGAACGAAGTAAAAAAGGATATGGTGTATAGCAACAGTAACGGTGCCAATCGCAATCGCTTTCCAATCACGAAAATAAGATAAAAACGCCAGCATGACAAACACTTCGAAATGCAGCTCTGTCATGCCGTAAGATTGCTGAATATGTAGTGCGGCGAAGAGTTGTACCGCTATGGCAAACGCATATCGATTGATAGCCTTATCAGAGTGGGTGTAACTTAATATGATGGGTAAAGCTAAAATTGGCAAACCAAGTAAAAAAGGTTCTATCCAACTGGATGTCATATAAGCAATAAATAACGATATTAGCCATTGAATAACCACAACAACTCTAAATAGTTGATTAGCATTTTGTAGCCAAGGATATTTCATAGGGGGCCCTTCTGATTTGCTTGTTAACATATTATCGACAATTCCAAAATATTTGTAACTTTTAATTGTTCTTAATCCGGGCTCTGGTTACTAATTTGTTCGCTATTTAGATCACACCTTATTTTAGTAAAAATATGTCAAAATACTCATGCCCAGAGTATTTACTCCTCTATTAACAGCATAATTGATGAAGGAATCACAATCTTGATGACTGTCAATATTGTGCCTTATGACAAAGCGGCTATATCAAATAACAAAACATCGCTAACAGCTAGTTGACATATAGACGTCTATACGGCAAATTGAACCCATGAAAAAAATAATAACAATCACCACCGGCATGATGATTATCACCTTTAATAGGGTGGTCGCTGGCTAGTGCATAAGAATTACACGTAAAAAGCCCGCAACCACAGCGGGCTTTTTTGTAGCTCTAATAAATACGTGATTAAGATAGTGTTGAAACGTTTAAGGAATTAAAAAATGAAGGTATTGAAGTTTGGCGGATCGTCTCTCGCTGATGCAGAACGTTACTTAAGAGTCAAAGACATCAGTGTCGCGTGTCATGCCGAAAACGGTGCGGCAGTTGTATTGTCTGCTCCAAAGGGCGTTACCAATGCCTTGTCGCTATTGTGTGATGAAGCGGCCGAAGGCAAAGACTATGGAGAGTTGTTTGCCAAATTAAATATGGTCCTTTTTGGAATATTAGATGATTTGCAGTCTAACTTACCTAACTTTTCTCAAGCTAAATTAGCGGACTTTATTCAGGATACCTTGAACGACTTAAATCAGCATTTAGAAGGTTTTGCTTTGTTGCGTTGTGCACCTGAGCAAGTTGTTGCAAAGGTGTTGAGTATTGGCGAATACGTTAGTGTCAATATTTTCAGCGAAATTTTAACTGCGTTGGGACACAGCAACAGCATCATTGATCCTGTTGAATACATAGTTGCTGAAGGCGATTATTTAGATAGTATCGCTGATGTATCTGCAAGTAAGGCACGCTTTAGTGATGTAAACACATCTGGTGAGCAAATTTTAATTATGCCAGGTTTTGTTGCTGTAAATGAAAGCGGAGAAAAAGTCACCTTAGGTAGAAATGGTTCAGACTATTCTGCTGCTATTTTGGCAGCTTGTATTGACGCAGAATGTTGTGAAATTTGGACCGACGTAGATGGCGTATACAATGCAGATCCTAACCAAGTAGAAGGCGCGGTATTACTTGATAAACTAACTTATCAAGAAGCTATGGAGTTATCTTATTTTGGTGCTAAAGTTTTACATCCAAAAACGATTGGCCCTATCGCTCAGCATCATATCCCTTGTTTGATACGCAATACTCTTAATCCTGCAGCGCCTGGAACCTTAATCAGCAATGAAGCGAGTACTAAGTGGACGAGTGTAAAAGGCATATCCCACTTAGATGATATGACCATGTTTAATGTGGCAGGTCCGGGTATGAAAGGCATGGTGGGTATGGCTAGCCGTGTGTTCGAAATCATGTCTAACGCGAATATTTCTATTAGTCTTATCACTCAGTCTTCGTCTGAATACAGCATTAGTTTTTGTATTCACAGTAAAGATGCCAACCGAGCGCGTGATTTATTAGAAGATTCATTTGCTTTAGAACTAAGCAATCAATTACTTGATCCTATTGAAGTGCGTCATGAATTGGCGATTGTTACCTTAGTGGGTGATGGAATGAGACATTCTCAAGGTTTAGCTGCTAAATTCTTTAGTTCCTTAGCTCAAGCTAGAGTCAACAATGTAGCCATTGCACAAGGCTCGTCAGAGCGTTCAATTTCTACTGTAATTGAATCAAGTAAAGCGAAGAAAGCCGTTAAAGTAGTCCATCAGAATTTTTTCTCTAATCTACATGCCATAGACGCTTTTTTAGTAGGTAGCGGCAGTGTTGGTAAGGAATTATTGGCCCAAATCGCTCGTCAGCAAGCATCTTTGCTCGAAAAAAATATCAGTTTAAAAGTGTTTGGCATTGCCAACAGTAAAAAATTATTGTTGGAATCTAATGGCATAGACTTAAATATATCTTGGCAAGAAGCTCTGCAGCAAAGTGAAAAACAATTTTCCATCGAAACCTTAATGAATTTTGTACATGACAATAGTTTAATTAACCCAGTTATTATTGATTGCACCAGTAGTTCACAAATTGCAGAACAATATCCACAAATGATGCTTGATGGTTTTCATGTTGTCACTCCAAATAAAAAGGCCAATACCGCCAGCACTGAATTTTATGATTTATTGCGAGAAACTGCTCAGCAAACTAATCGCCAGTTTCTTTATGAAACTACTGTAGGAGCAGGTTTACCTGTTATCGATAATTTACAAAACTTATTTTATGCTGGAGATGAATTAGTCCGGTTTGAGGGAATCTTATCTGGGTCATTGTCTTTCGTTTTTGGAAAGTTAGACGAAGGCTTGAGCCTTTCTCAAGCAACGGAAATTGCTAAAGAAAATGGATTTACTGAACCTGATCCCCGCGACGATTTGAGTGGTATGGACGTCGCACGTAAACTGCTGATTATGGCTCGTGAGTCAGGGCTAACGCTAGAATTATCTGATATTACCATAGAGCCAATATTGCCGTCTTCGTTTGATGCCAGTGGCAGCATTGAAGACTTCATGTCGCGGTTACCTGAATTAGACGGCCACTACGCCGAAAAAGTGGCTGCTGCGAAAGAAGAAGGCAAAGTACTGCGGTATGTGGGGTCGATTGAACATGGTAAATGTGTGGTTAGTATTGAAGCAGTTAACGAGGCGCACCCACTATACATGGTAAAAGAGGGCGAAAATGCTTTGGCCATCCATAGTCATTATTACCAACCAATACCTTATGTTATTAGAGGATACGGAGCCGGTGCTGCAGTAACGGCCGCGGGTGTATTTGCTGATGTAATGCGCACTATGCCATGGAAACAATCACTATAATGTCAAATGCTAAAATGAAAGATACTATCTTAAAGGCCTATGCGCCTGCTTCTATCGGCAATGTAAGTCTAGGGTTTGATTTACTTGGCGCAGCATTAAAACCAATAGACGGTAGTTTATTGGGAGACGAAGTTGAGATTGAAATAGCAGAGCAGTTTAGTTTAGTGGTGAAAGGACGTTTTGCAGACAAGCTGCCGCCTGACGCCAAAAGTAATATAGTGACACGTTGTTACCAGCACTTCATCGCTGAGTTGCAAAAGCAAGGTCATCCCCAGAATACCTTGCCCGCGCTGAAAATAACTTTGCATAAACATTTGCCAATTGGCAGTGGATTAGGCTCAAGTGCCAGTTCAATTGTCGCGGCGTTGTGCGCTTTAAATCAGTTTTTTACTGAGTATTTGGGTCACGCTCCGTTCGATAACAATGAGTTGTTGTTAGTGATGGGGAAACTCGAAGGGCAAATAAGTGGCAGTGTACATTACGATAATGTTGCACCATGCTTCCTTGGTGGTCTAACCTTAATGGCCGAACATCAAGATCAGGTAGCGTTGCAATTACCTGTGTTTGAAAACTGGTATTGGGTGTCGTGTTATTCTGGGATCAGCGTTTCTACGGCAGCAGCAAGGGATATTCTACCCAAACAGGTTTCAATGCCTAATACTATCCAGTTTGGCCGTCAATTAGCTGTGTTTGTTGATGCGTTGTACCGTAATGACGAAAAGCTCGCAGCTGCTATGATGTTTGATGTGATTGCCGAACCTTACCGCAAGTCACTGTTGCCAAAATTTGACGAATCGCGTAGCTTCGCAGAACAACATGGGGCGCTGGCTTTTGGAATTTCTGGTTCTGGCCCAACGGTATTTGCTGTATGTGACAATTTAGAAAACGCTAAAAGAATTAATCAATGGCTAGCTGATAACTATATTCAAAATGACACGGGTTTTAGTCATATCTGCCAGCTAGACACGAGTGGAGCATCCGTTAGCCACTCTTGAAAGCGTAACGCTTTCTTACGAGCTAGTTACATTGAGCTAAACAGCACATAACTAGCGCAATATTATAAGTATTAAAAAGGTAGTAAAGTGGAACTTGTTAATTTAAAAGACGCCTCAGAGCAAGTAACGTTCGCAGAAGCGGTTAAAAAAGGTTTAGGAAATAACCAAGGTTTATTTTTTCCCAAACATTTACCAAAGTTTGATGATATAGAATCACTATTGGCCAAGCCTTTTGTTGAGCGAAGTGTAGAGATACTAAGTGCTTTAATTGGTGATGAGTTGCCTCGAGAAACGGTTGCCGGCATAGTTGAGCGCGCATTTGTGTTTGATGCCCCTTTGGCTAAAGTCACTGATAATGTGTATACCTTGGAATTGTTTCATGGTCCTACGCTGGCATTTAAGGATTTTGGTGGTCGTTTTATGGCCCAGTGTTTGGTCGAAATTTCCGACGGGCAACCCATCACAATTTTAACCGCCACCTCCGGTGATACCGGTGCTGCGGTGGCACATGCATTTCATGGTATAGACAATATTAATGTCGTGATTTTGTATCCAAAAGGTAAGATCAGCCAGCTCCAAGAGAAGTTATTTACTACGCTTGGAGACAATATTCACACTGTTGCAGTTGAAGATGATTTTGATGCCTGTCAGCAGCTAGTTAAAAGTGCATTTGATGATCCTGATGTACGTGATGGATTACACTTAAACTCTGCAAACTCTATTAATATTAGCCGTTTAGCAGCTCAGGTATGTTACTACTTTGAAGCAGTTTCTCAGCTTACAGTGGCAGAGCGCGAAGACTTAGTCATTTCGGTCCCTAGCGGTAATTTTGGTAATTTGACTGCCGGCTTAATCGCAAAAGTGATGGGGCTTCCAGTCAAACATTTTGTAGCCGCTACTAATCTTAACGATACGGTTCCTCGTTATTTAAAAACGGGTGAGTGGCAGCCAAAAGATACCGTTGCGACTTTGTCTAATGCTATGGATGTCAGTCAACCCAACAACTGGCCGCGTATAGAAGCCTTAATTGAACTAGGGTTGGTAGATAAATCGGCTATTTCTGGTGACACAGTAGACGAAGATTATACCCAAGTCGCAATGCGTCAACTTGCCCAGCTAGGTTATGTCAGTGAACCCCACGCTGCCATCGCGTACAAAGCGCTGATCAGAAAGATGGAAGAAGGGCAAACGGGTATTTTCTTAGGTACCGCACATCCTGCTAAATTTCGCGAAACAGTTGAAAATGTTTTGGGGCAACCAATCAGTTTACCTAAGCCACTGGCAGATTGCGCGGGAAGAGAAGGCTTGTCAGCTGAATTGCCTAGTGACTATCAGGCGCTAAAAGCGCACTTGTTTAATATTTTAAGTTAACGTGCTTTGATGAGCACTTGGGAAGATTTTTTAGGTCAAGAAAAACAGCAAGCTTACTTTCAACAAATGATGCAATTTGTTGAAAGTGAGAGAGCTGCTGGAAAGACTATTTATCCTCCCAAACAAGATGTATTCAATGCCTTTAGTTTAACTGAGCTAGATAAGGTCAAAGTAGTGATATTGGGGCAAGATCCTTATCACGGTCCTAATCAAGCCCACGGATTAAGTTTCTCGGTATTGCCAAACGTTAAAACACCCCCTTCATTGGTGAACATATATAAAGAGTTGGCCACTGACATCCCCGATTTTAGTCTCCCACAGCATGGCTTTTTACAAAGCTGGGCCGAGCAGGGAGTATTGCTTCTCAATGCCGTGCTCACCGTCGAACAAGGACAAGCACACTCCCATGCAAAAATTGGCTGGGAACAATTTACCGATGTAGTTATTCAACAATTGAGTAAGCAATGCAGTGGGCTGGTATTTTTGCTTTGGGGCAGTCATGCTCAGAAAAAAGGTGAGGTGATTGATACGTCAAAACATCATGTGCTGACTGCACCACACCCTTCTCCATTATCAGCTTATCGTGGTTTTTTTGGCTGTAAACACTTTTCTAAAACAAATCAACTACTTCAACATCAAGGTAAAACTCCCGTCAATTGGCAGGTTTAGATGTTCTCTGCTTGATTGCGTAAGTTGTTGATTAGCGACAATGTCGTTGCATAATTGAAAACCTATAATGACGACGTGTTTGAAGCAAAAAATACAATATTTATTGGTCAGATATTAATATCGTTTACAGATTCTAACCTAGTCATACTAATTTTTGTTGAAAGACAAAGGTGGCTATGTTGTTCTTATGCATTCAAATAAATCTCTCGTCTAAAGGTCATAAAATGAGAAGTATTTTTGTCATCGCTACAGTTACTGCGTGGATACTGATGTTATTACTTGGTATTAAATGGCCAAGCATGCTTTGGGGCAGTCTAGTACTTATCCCAATTTCCCTAGTCGGCTTGTACGACATGTATCAGACCAAACATGCTCTTAGGCGAAATTTTCCTTTTGTCGGTCGTGGACGTTGGGTCATGGAGTTTTTTAGACCTTTTCTACGTCAGTATTTTTTCGAGTCTGAAACTGATGGAGTGCCTATTAGTCGAATGTTTAGATCGGTGATTTATCAACGAGCTAAAGGGGCTCAGGATTCTATTCCTTATGGCACTAAGCTTGACACTCAGGCCGTAGGGTATGAGTGGATTGGGCATTCATTAGCCGCAATTCATGCAGATAAAGAGACCTTAAGTCAGAGAATTGTGGTGGGTTCAGATGATTGTCTGCAGCCATATTCTGCTAGTGTTTTTAATATTTCAGCCATGAGTTATGGTGCCTTAAGCGGCAATGCAATAGAGGCGTTAAACAAAGGTGCCAAAAAAGGTGGTTTTTACCACAATACCGGTGAAGGTAGCGTGAGTGCTTCGCATTTAAAGCATGGAGGGGACTTAGTTTGGCAAATAGGAACCGGATACTTTGGTTGTCGAACTGCCGAAGGCGGATTTGATGCTGATAGCTTTGCTAAAACGGCCATAAAAGATAATATTAAAATGATTGAAATTAAATTATCTCAAGGTGCCAAGCCAGGGCATGGTGGAATTCTACCGGCCCACAAAAATACCATAGAGATAGCTCAAATTCGTCACGTAGAGCCCGGAACTCGAGTTGAATCACCTCCAACCCACTCGGCATTTTCCACTCCCTTAGAAATGATGCACTTTATTAAGCAGCTTAGGGATTTATCAGGTGGTAAGCCAATCGGCTTTAAACTATGCATAGGCCGTAAAAGTGAATTTATTGCATTGTGTAAAGCTATGGTTCAAACAAAAATTAAGCCAGATTTTATCACTGTTGATGGCGGGGAAGGCGGTACAGGCGCTGCGCCACTTGAATATTCTAATTCAGTTGGCATGCCATTACGCGAAGCCTTGGTTTTTGTGGTAGATGTATTGGTTGGCTTTAGTTTAAAAAAAGACATCAGAGTCATTGCTAGTGGCAAAACCTTTACGGGGTTTCATCTTGTCAAAAACTTGGCTTTGGGAGCGGATATGTGTAATAGCGCCAGAGGTATGATGATAGCGCTTGGGTGTGTTCAGTCTTTAATTTGCCATACCAATGAATGCCCAACAGGAATTGCTACCCAAGACCCAACGTTGGCGTCTGGGTTAGTGGTGGGTGACAAAGCCACAAGGATTGCGCGTTTCCATAAAGGAACCGTAAATGCCACTTTTGATCTCGTTTCTTCTGCTGGCCTATCAAACCCAAATCAATTAAACCGTTCACACATTTATCGAAGGGTCAGCCAGTCTCAAATAAAGCGCTATGATGAAATTTATCCCAGTTTAGCAGAAGGTTGTTTGTTGCAGGAAGACTGTCATCCTGATCTGTTTGCGTTAGAGATGAAAGAGGCAACAGTCGATAGCTTTATGCCTAAAAATTATGTGGTAGAAGGGCATTCTGGAGCGGAAAAAGTCGCCAGTTGATCTGAGACAAAAGTGGCTGCAGCCTGATATCGAAAAGACTCAGGCCGAGTTAGTTGTAAAGTCGATGAACAAAAAAAGCCCTGAAAATTCAGGGCTTATAATATTACAAAAATTCTAATTCATCTTCTGGTGACATTCCTAACTCTCTTAGTTCTAGCTTGAGTCGGTGTCTGTCGTGTATGGCTTCAATTTCCCGCCATTTTCGCTTACTTGTTTTGCTTTTGGATGACTTGGTTTCTGAATCTAAGGTAGACAATAATTCGGACTTATCCATTTTGATCTCCTTTATTATTTTTTTCGCGCACTTATTATTAGGATACTCTTTAAGCAATTGTGATTTATAAATAAATCAAAAGCTTATTAACTATGTACCACACGGACAGTTAAAATAGAATAAGTATTTGTACTTTTTATTAACATAACGTGAACATTTAATGACAAAAAACAAGCAGCTACAAGTGTCGAGCAGGGAGCTTCTAGCTTTAAAAACTGATAAGAAAAAGGGGGGTTGATTAAAATATCCTCTTTGATTGCAAGTGAAGTTTACCGTACAACAATACTTGCGTAGCTCGTAGCTCGTAGCTCGTAGCTCAAAAATTTATATTTAACTTACAGGACAACACAATGAAATTATTACGTTTTGGCGAAACAGGCCATGAAAAACCAGGGATAATAGATAACAACGGCGATATCCGCAGTCTTGAAGGGGTTGTGGATGATGTTACTGGTGACATGCTTGGTGCAGATAGTTTAAACAAAATAAACGCATTAGATTTAGCCACCCTACCCTTGGCACCAAAAGGAACCCGCATAGGGCCGTGCGTAGGTAAAGTAGGTAAGTTCATTTGTATAGGTCTTAATTATAGCGACCATGCCGCTGAGTCTGGTATGACACTGCCTGATGAACCAGAAGTATTTACTAAAGCCACCAGCGCAATTTGTGGTCCAGATGACGAGATTATTAAACCCAAAAACAGTACTAAAATGGATTGGGAAGTAGAATTGGCTCTGGTCATTGGTAAAGAAGCAAAATATGTTTCTGAAACCGAAGCGGAAGCCTATATCGCCGGTTATTGTGTATGTAATGATGTATCCGAACGAGCGTTTCAACTTGAACGAGGCAGTCAATGGGATAAAGGCAAAGGTTGCGATACCTTTGGACCAATCGGCCCATGGCTAGTCACCAGCGATGAAGTCGGCGACCCAACCGATTTAGATATGTGGCTCGAAGTAAATGGTAAGCGTTATCAAAATGGTAGCAGTCGTACTATGGTGTTTAAGCCTGCATTCATCGTCAGCTATTTAAGTCAATTTATGAGCCTACAACCGGGTGATGTTATTTCAACGGGCACTCCCCCAGGTGTTGGCTTAGGTCAAAAGCCTCCGGTTTATCTAAATGTAGGTGACAAAATTCAGTTAGGAATTGAAAAGTTAGGCACACAAACACAAACAGTAGTTGGCTATTGTTAGTGTAAATTGGTTATCATGTTTAAAACAGTTTGCGAGTCTTAAACATGCAGTACCGTAATCAATGAGAAATCGTTTTTTTGTTATAATTATTTTATATTCTGTTTGGAGCTGGGGTGATGCCGCAGCTTCATCAAATCAATATATTGGCTCGGACAGTTGTAAAAGTTGTCATGAAATTGAACATCAGCAATGGCAGACTTCTGACCATCATAAGGCAATGCAATCACCTAGCGCTGAATCAGTTCTGGGTGACTTTTCAAATAAAACCGTTGAATTTCATAATATTAAAAGCCGTTTTTTTGTTGAAGATAAACAGTATTTTGTTGAGACCCAAAATAAACAAGGCAAAACGCAAATCTTTCCGGTTATCTATACATTTGGTTTTGATCCATTACAGCAATATATTTTAGATACAGGTAATGGCCATATGCAGGCGTTTAATATCGCGTGGGATACTCGCCCCGATGCCGATGGAGGACAGCGTTGGTATCATCTGCAACCCGACGAATCTATCACCAACGAACATCCGTTTTTTTGGCAACGGCATTTTCAAAACTGGAATAGCCGTTGCGCTGAGTGTCACACCACCGGGTATGACAAAAACTATCAATTAGAAACAAACAGTTACGCCACGCAGTTTGCTGAAGCAACAGTGGGTTGCGAGAGTTGCCATGGTCCAGCGGCTTTACATCAAACACAAGCTACCTCTAACAAATTTGACGCCAATAAAGGCTTTACTCAACAACTGATTAAACCACCTATTTGGGGTTTTGCTCCTAATGATCCCATTGCTAATTTAGTGAGCGAAAGAACCAACCAATACATGCAACAGTGCGCTGACTGTCATTCACGGCGCTTACCTATTGCGGACAAAACACAAACCATCAACAACGCCCCAACAGATTATCACGACACTAATAGCTTAAGTTTATTGTCGACAAATTTATATTTTGATGACGGTCAAATAAAAGATGAAGTGTTCGTAATGGGGTCTTTCTTACAAAGTAAAATGGCCAAAGCGGGGGTGACTTGTTCGAATTGTCACAATCCTCACAGCGGAAAGTTAAAGTTACCGGGGAATCAAACTTGTACTCAATGCCATAGTGCGGCTACTTTCGACATACCCGAGCATCATCAACATAAGGCAGATTCACTGGGTTCTCAGTGTGTTGAATGTCATATGCCATCACGCACTTATATGCAGGTAGATGATAGACGTGATCATAGTTTTGTGCTGCCTAACGCCGCAGTATCGGCCGCTATTGACTCACCCAATGCCTGCATGAACTGCCATCAAAAAGAAGATTTACCTTGGGTAGCAACCCAACTTGCGATCTGGCGCAGCGAACAACCTAAGTCTAGCTCTCCCCTAGCGCAAACTGAGCATTGGACTGACATACATCGACTACCAAACAGCGAACAACTGCCCTTTGCAAAACAACAACTGACAAAAACCTCACCTATAGTGGCTGCAAAATTACTAGAAATCATCAATCGTCAGCCAAGCCAAGAGTCAGTCACGTTAGCAATTGAACAACTCAACTCACAAGAACCTTTGTTAAGGCGCGCTGCCATTGACGTATTACGTGCCTTACCGCCTAATCAGGGCTATCAGTACCTATACCCAATGTTGAAAGATCCCGTAAAATCAGTGCGTTTTCATGCCAGCTCATTATTAGCATCTTGGCTATCACAAATACCCGAAACCTTGTTGCCAGAATTATCCTTTGCAATAGAGGAATATACAGCTTCCTTGTTGCTCACCGCAGATTTTCCTACTTCTCAACTTAGTCTTGCGCAATTGGCTTTGGCGATGGGAGACAACAAAAAGGCGCAACAACATTTCGAGCAGGCGTTAATCATTGCGCCTAACTTGCCTATTGCCATGTTGTCACTTGCAGATTACTGGCGGCAAACCAACAATCAAACAAAAGAGCTGGCGATATTAGAGAAAGCGGTCGCTATACACCACGACTTTGCTGATGTATTTCACCAATATGGTTTATTTTGGGTACGTAAAAAGGAATATTACAAAGCGGCGAAATGGTTAGTTAAAGCCAGTGAACAAAACGATGCGCAACCCTACTACGCCTATGTAGCAGCCACTGCCTTAGATACTATAAAGCGCACTACACAAGCTGTTGATATGCTGCTACAAGCTAACCGTCGCTGGCCGCAACAGAACGATTTGTTATATTCACTTGCGCTTTACAGTGAAAAAACCAAAAACGAGGCGGCACTGAAAATGGCCCTAAAAGATTTACGGTCGTTGATGCCAAACAACCCTCAAGTACAACAGTGGTCGCAACAATATGATCAATAGTTTTGACTATTAAAAACACGCCCTTCGCTGCTAATGCCTTAGGACCGAAGCCAATAGGCTCAAGCAGTAGCTTTATTGCGAAAGTGGCTTAGTATTTTAGCTATATTTTTGATCTTAGGATAACGCTTAGTTTGGTGAAGAAATGACTTGGTGGCGCTCAACAAAATCAATGAATTGTTGTTCTGGAAGTGGTCGACTAAAGTAAAAGCCTTGTATTTCGTCACACCCCATTGAGGCTAAAATATCCTGTTGTTCGAGCCCCTCAACTCCTTCGGCGATAACTTTTAATTCTAAGTTTCGGCCTAATTCAATAATGGTACGCACAATCGACTGGTCTGCAGCTTGATGCTGGATATCTTGAATAAACGACTGATCAATCTTGAGTTTATCAATATTGAATTTACGAAGATAACTGAGGGAAGAGTAGCCAGTTCCAAAATCATCTATTGCTAGGTGTACACCTAGTTTTTTAAGCTCCTCTAAAGTTTCAATGGCCTCAAGTTCATTATATATGATGACCCCTTCGGTCACTTCTAGCTCTAGGTTTTTCGCTTCCAATCCAGTCTCTTTTAATACACCTTTTACTTTGCTCAGAAAATCTTTACGGCCAAATTGTAGAGGAGAGATATTGACAGCCATAACCAAATCCTTCCAACCTGAATTTACTAAATTCTGTGCTTTCTTACATGCGGTATGTAATATCCAATCACCTAGAGAATCAATAAGGCCGTCACGTTCTGCCAAAGGAATAAACTCACCTGGGGCAATCCACTGCCCATTTCTTTCCCAGCGAATAAGTGCTTCAGCACCAATTATTTTGTTATTCGAAAGCGCTAACTGTGGTTGAAAATACAACTCAAACTGCGCCTTTTCAATCGCCGTCCGCATGTCTTCAACTAGCTGCTGTTGGTAAAATAATTTATCGCCCAATTGAATATTAAATACAACATGACTTTTATCACCGCTTCTGGCCGACTTATCTAACGCTGCTAAGGCATTTTTGTGCAATTGTGTGTAGTCACTGCCATGTTGGGGAGCATTGGCGAAACCAAAATCAAGTTGCACTTGATATTGGCAATGGAAAATTGTCGAACTTATCTTGGCGTCTATTTGTTCAACCAAATTGTTTATTTGTTGGTTATTCAAATCACAGGTGCAAACTAAAGCAAAACTTTTTTCACCGGTATGGAAAATACGGAAACCCGTCTTGTGTATTGACAACAATATGTTGTCCAATGCAGAAGCCACTTCTTTAACGACTGTCGCTGCAACGGTTACCCCTTGACCCGACATCAACTGACTAAAAGAGCGAATTTCAAGCAGTCCAAAAGTAAATGTTTGTTTAGTTTGGCACAGCTCGGTGACAGCTTTCTCTAGTTCATATCGATTAAGTAACCCCGTTTGAGGATTAAAACTCGCTCTATACTGTAATTCTTGTTCAAATTTTTTACGTTCCGTAATATCAGTTAAATGCATATCCCATTGCTGTAAATCTTCAAGCCAATGCAGATCACATTGAAAATAGAGTTCGGCTATTTGATATTCAAATTGTTTAGAATCATTCGCCCCTTCTTCCAAAAGTTGTTTTTGATGCTCTTCAATATCTTTGGCTAGCAACAAATCCACTTTGCCTTCGGCGAACCCTAAATTTTTGAGTAAATTTTCAGTGGCAGGGTTGTAATAGGTCACCACATTTCGATTATCAAGGCTAATTACTGGATTAGGGTTTCGTGTAGAAAAAAGTGAAAGTCGTTGATTATAGACAGAGGTATAAAGATAAGCCTTAATCGCCTTTGCCACTATAAACGCCACAATCAAAGTAGCAAATCCATACAACACCACAAATAATCGAACCAACTCTAGGCCATTTAAAATAACCATTTCCGAGTCTTCAACTTTTTGTTCGGTTAAATTGATTAACTGCTGAATTTGAGGGCTGGTAGCTCGGCGTACATCACTAATGGTGCGCAATTGCTCACGGGCTAAATCCCAGTTGGTTTCGGTGGAAGTAATGTTTGCTACAAACGCTTCTGCAAGTTTGTTCAACTCAACCAGACTAGACTGAGTAATACGTAAAGGTGGTATATCGCCAAATCTAACCAGTAACTCATCAAATGCATTTTGTGCCTGGAGGTTACTTTTGGCGTAACCTAGTTGGAAATCACTTTGTTGCTGGGTCGCATAGAATTCGTACAAGAAGCGTTCTTTTTCTATCAAGCTGCCGTTTAATTTGCTCAACAGATCATATGAAGGAATTTGCTGTGCTATTAAATCAACGGTTTTCTGGGCGATATTCTCACCTTTATAAAAAACCACTCCACTGACGGCCATTCCTAAAACCAACACTAGTGCAAATATTAGGTTGATAAGCTTATTGGAAGGTTGGTTGAGAATATTGATCGACAATGCAAAAAACCTATCTAGGTAACACTTAAGTTAAGATAAACCAATAGGACACTAAAATGAAAAACCCACGTTTATACATTTCCTTGTCCTATCAATTATATCAATGTTTAACGAAACGGCGGCATGCCTCCAGGCCCACCTGGAGGCATCATGCCTTTCATATTACGCATCATTTTTTTCATGCCTCCACCAGACATTTTCTTCATCATTTTTTGCATCTGAGTAAATTGTTTTAGCAACCTATTTACATCTTGAATTTGCGTGCCTGATCCTGCTGCAATGCGGCGTTTTCGTCCGCCCTTTATCACATCTGGGCGAGTGCGCTCACCAGGTGTCATAGAATTAATAATGGCTTCCATTTGTACAAACGATTTATCGTTAGCCTTATCTTTAATTTGCGATGACATATTGCCCATGCCCGGCATTTTATCCATCAACGACATCATGCCGCCCATACTGCGCATTTGCTCCAATTGTTCCTTGAAGTCTTGTAAATCAAACCCTTTACCTTTTTGTACTTTCTTGGCGAGTTTTTGCGCTTTTTGTTTATCAACTTTGCGTTCAACTTCTTCGATTAGGCTTAACACATCCCCCATACCCAAAATACGCGAAGCGATACGCTCAGGATGAAAAGCCTCTAGCGCATCAAGTTTTTCACCCATACCGATAAACTTAATGGGTTTACCTGTGATATGCCTAACTGAAAGTGCTGCTCCGCCTCGCGCGTCACCATCAGCTTTAGTCAAAATCACACCTGTTAGCGGTAACGCATCATTAAACGCTTTAGCGGTGTTAGCGGCATCTTGTCCAGTCATTGCATCAACTACAAACAAGGTTTCTACCGGGTCAATCGCCTTGTGTAGTGCTTGAATCTCGCTCATCATTTCGCCATCAACATGCAAACGACCGGCTGTATCTACTAACAACACATCAAAGAAATTCTTACGAGCAAAATCGATGGCCGCGTTGGCTATATCAATTGGCTTTTGCGTTTCAGATGATGGGAAGAACTCCACGCCGACTTCTGTGGCGAGGGTTTCAAGTTGTTTAATGGCTGCCGGTCGATATACATCGGCACTGACCACCAATACTTTTTTATTTTCACGTTGCTTTAATAACGAAGCTAATTTACCAACACTAGTGGTTTTACCTGCCCCCTGTAAACCTGCCATTAGCACAACGGCGGGAGGTTGTGCAGCCAAATTCAAGGACTCATTAACCTGCCCCATCACCGTCTCTAATTCGGACTGAACAATTTTAATGAATACTTGTCCGGGATTCAGACTTTTACTTACTTCTGTACCTACCGCCCGCGCTTTAACTTGCGCAATAAAATCTCTTACTACCGGCAATGCCACATCAGCTTCAAGCAACGCCATACGCACTTCGCGTAAAGTGTCTTTGATATTATCTTCGGTGAGTCGCCCTTTTCCGCTAATATTTTTAAGGCTTTTGCCTAAGCGTTCGCTAAGATTTTCAAACATGTACAATGCTACCTAGAGTTTTTTATGTGGATATTATATAGAAAATGCTAACAGATAAGAATGCTCAAAAGCATATCTATACAGAGATTTTATCAGTTAATGCTTAAAACTGAATTGGACTATGTTATGTATTGAGAATAAGTGTTATTTTCTTTAGTAACTAGTTGTCACTTTGTTCATGGAAAATTCAATAAGTAAATGTCTATCTCTGCTCTCCTAAATATTGATTCAGGTGGTCTGTCATGTTGACGGTCACCATTTGTTGTATTTTTTATGTGCTGGCATCGAGCATTATTGTCGCTGGTATGTTCCGTGAAAAAGGTCCTAATAAGCCCGCAGCTATTTTAACTGTAGTGGTTGCTATTGCTCTGCATCTTTTTATTTTAAGTAGCGAAATATTAATTGAGCCCGAAATGGGACAAAATATGAGCATGTTAAATGTCGCTTCTTTAGTGGGCTGGCTAATTAGCGTTACTATGCTTGTGGCTTCTTTTAGATTGCCCAATACCATTTTATTACCCGTTGTTTATGGTTTCACTGGGTTATTAGTGTTACTCAACAGTTTGATACCCAACTCCCATGTAATGCAAATCAGCGTTAAGCCGAATTTACTGATTCATATTAGCTTGGCATTGTTTGCCTATGCGTGTTTGGCCATCGCATCGTTATATGCCGTGCAATTGTCTTATATAAATTTACGCCTAAAAGAAAAAAATGCTTCACTGTTACATTCTTCTTTGCCGCCTTTAATGGCAGTCGAAAATATCCTGTTTAAATTATTGCTCGTAGGCACGGTTTTACTGACGCTATCATTAGCCAGTGGTTTCATGTTTTTAGATGATATGTTTGCCAAGGAGCAGGCACATAAAACCCTCCTTTCTCTTTTAGCCTGGGGGCTTTATAGTGTAATTTTGATTGGCCACTCTCGGTTTGGATGGCGCGGAAAACCGGTTATTTGGTCGACAATATTAGGAGGTATATTGCTTACCCTAGCCTATTTTGGAAGTCGATTTGTTAGAGAAGTCATACTTAACGCTTGAATAGCAATTAATTTGCCCTTAAAGTGCGACTTCATTTTTACCATAGGATTTCCATAGTTGGAAGACATTGCCACCAGTAGTTTATTTATAATTCTCGGTGTTTTGATTTTATTCTCTGCATACTTTTCAAGCTCAGAAACGGGTATGATGTCGATTAACCGGTATCGCCTCAAACATCTTGAAAATGAAGGGCATAAAGGTGCTTTGAGAGTACAAAAATTGCTGCAACGTCCGGATAGATTAATTGGACTCATTCTAATTGGTAATAATCTTGTCAATATCGCCGCGTCCTCCATTGCGACTATAATTTGCATGCGTTTATTTGGCCACTTAGGGCTTGGGGTAGCCACAGCTATCACAACCTTTTCTTTGACCTTAATCATTTTGATTTTTGCAGAAGTAACGCCTAAAACACTAGCCGCTTTATACCCTGAAAGAATATCGTTTCCTAGTTCGTTTATTTTATTACCCTTACTGACATTGCTTTATCCTTTTGTGTACTTGGTTAACGGTATATGCAACGGTTTATTAGCGTTGTTTCGAGTTAGGCCCACTGGTAATGATGGCAATAGTCTTAGTCGTGAAGAGCTTCGTACTGTTGTGCATGAAGCTGGCGCGTTAATCCCGCAAAAACACCAAGAAATGTTAATGGGTATTTTAGACCTCGAAAACGTCACCGCAGAAGATATTATGGTGCCACGCAGTGACATTGTATCTATCGACATTAATGATGAATGGAAAGATATTCAGAAAAAATTAGTCAACTCACAGCACACTAGGGTTTTATTATATCGAGATAGCATAGACGACGCAGTCGGGTTTGTGCATGTCAGAGATGCGCTTAGACTACTTTCGAAAGATGAATTCAGTAAAGCGACTTTACTTAGGGCTGTGCGCGAAATTTATTTCACTCCTGAGTCCACCCCGTTACATACCTTAATGTACAAATTTCAAGAAGAAAAAGAACGCATTGGTTTGGTGGTTGACGAGTATGGCGACATACAAGGTCTAGTGACCCTAGAAGATATATTGGAAGAAATTATAGGTGATTTCACAACCAGTTTTTTACCGGACCACAGTAAAGAAGCCAATCTGCAACAAGACGGGAGCGTGTTAATTGACGGCAGTGTCAATATTCGTGAACTCAACAAAGAGTTAGATTGGCAATTCCCAACCGAAGGACCAAAAACCTTAAACGGATTAATTTTAGAGTATTTAGAAGACATACCTGAAGCTAATATTGGGTTGCGCTTAGCCGGTTACCCGATTGAAATCTTAGAAATGAAAGACAATATGGTCAAAACGGTGAAGGTACTACCAGAATTTTATCGTAATGATGAAACCCATTTTTCCGAGTAGTTCACACTTCAGTTTTTAGTCGATTATTTTTAATTTTGTTTTTGAAAAATTCTACTTTTTCGTTCAAATTTGTTAGGCGATCATAAATCCCCTGAAGCTCATCATCGTGAGTCAGTTGCGATTCATTTACATGATATTCCAACGCCTGTTGTAAGACAGCCGGCAAACTTTTGCTAATCATATTCAGCATATCGGTTCGTACAAAGAATTTCTTAAACTAATTTAAACCGGATGATAGATATTTTCAATTACCCCAGTTCCATTGTTAGCATCATAGTCAAGAACCACAAGACTTGATGTGTCGAACAACATAGTTTGTTTGTCTCTGTGCACCTCTTCAAGGAAGTAACTGACAAATGGCATATGGCTTACAATAAGAAAAACATTGATAGAGGGTGTGTTCTCAATTAGGACTCTTACGAAATCATGTGCCACTTTCGGGTCGCCGTCTGGTGTCACATCGTCACAAATTTTTGTCTCCGTTATTGTCACCTCAGAACTAAGTTTTTGTTGTGTTTGCTGAGCGCGAACATAACTACTGGCTAGTGCAAAATCAATTGAAATATCTGCGCCTAAATAATTTGCTAACCATTTACCCGCATCTTTCGCTTGTTTTTCGCCGTGAATCGTTAAACTGCGCGTCTTGTCCTGCACTCGAAACGTTTCAGCTTCGCCATGACGCATTATAATTAATTTCATAGGTCTCGCGGAATTTGTGTTTGCAACATTAAGGTTTGTAACGGCTAATATAGCAAAATATATAATTAAAAATCTGCCCCTTTAAAAATATAGTTTATGCTTGAAATGTCTTATACCAATCAGTATAAAGAATTGCTATTTCAGAAATTTCAGGGCGATTTTGGGCAAAACGTCGCTGATCGGAATAACAATATGAGCTTAGACCAGCTTTGATGGAGCTATTTCGTCAGTAGTTGCATTACTTCTGAGTTTTTTGACCTAGAGCAAAATTTCGAGCTTTGGGTTAACACTTACGCCATATTCATTTCTCAACACGAATTACAATTTAGGAACAGACAATTTTGTTAAAGAGTGCCTACGATAATCGTCAATTTAACCACATAAAATTGGCTAATGGGCTGCGAATTTTGCTAGTACAAGACCCTAATTGTATGAAAAGTGCCTGCTCTATTACTTTTAATGTAGGCCATTTTGATGATGATAAAGACTGCCACGGTATTAGTCATTTATTGGAACATATGCTGTTTTTAGGGAATTTGAATTATCCACGGCCGAATGAATTTAATGATTTCGTTAGCACCCATGGTGGTTGCATTAATGCATTAACAGGCACTGAATACACAAGCTATTTTTATGATATTGCTTGTGAATATGAACAGCAGGCGCTAGTCCATTTACGCGCAATGTTTAATAAACCTCTTTTCAATCCGGCACTTATTGAAAAAGAAATTAATGCAATAGACTCGGAATTTCTATTGAAACTAAAAGACGATTTACGACGTCTTTATCAAGTTCACAAAGAGACATGTAACCCTAACCACCCCTTTAGTCAGTTTTCAGTAGGAAATAAGGATACGTTCGCCCCTTTCAGTTGTGACCAACTGCAACAAAAGTTACAACGTTTGTTCCACGGTTTTTATCAACCGCAAAATGCTTGTTTATGTTTAGTTAGCCAGCATGATTTATCAATTACAGAAGGTTACATTCGTGAACTATTTAGCGATTGGTCTGGAAATTGTAAGTTAACTCGCGACGCGCAACCAGCATTGTACCTAACCTCAAACTTAGGTGTACAAATTAACATATTGCCTTTGCAAAAAGCCAAAAGAATGATTTTAACTTTTGCACTTCCGCAGCAACGGTCACATTACAGAAGTAAACCTTTAAGCGTTTTGAGCCACATTCTAGGTGATGAAGGTGAAGGAGGCTTACTACATTTCTATAAAGCTCAAGATTGGGCAACAAACTTGAGCGCCGGTGGCGGCGTCGAAGGCAGTACTTTCAAAGATTTTAATATCAACCTGCAGTTAACGGATAAAGGAATTGCACAAAGTGATGCGGTAATCACCGCGCTATTTTCCTATATTCAATTGATAAAAGACAATGGAATTGAACCCTGGCGAATTAAAGAAACCGCCACGCTAAATCAGTTAATGTGGGACTTTCCGGATCGGGCAAAAGCGATTGACGAAGCAAACCACTTTAGTCAGGTAATGTTCGAATATCCAATTCATCATCTAGTGGCTGGCGACCATATTTTGGATAAACCAGACGTGGGCATAGTTTTACAAATGTTAGATTTTTTCTGCCCCGAAAATATGCGCATAAAGGCTGTAAACCCTTCAGTGAACGTTAATCAAACTGCCAAGTGGTACCAAACACCTTACAGTGTTGAAAGTATTTCAACGCAGCGAATGCAACGTTTTTTGAGTGGTCAATGGCGATCTAGTTTTATGTTGCCAAAAGCGAATCAATTTTTACCAACATGCAAAACATCACAACCAATTGATAAACATTATGTTTTGCCTAAAAAAATTATCTGTGAAAACGGCTTAGACTTTTGGTACGGGCAGGACAATAAGTTTAAGCAACCTAAAGGCGACTGCTTTTTAACCTTTGATTGTCCCGCCATTAATGAAGGTGTACAGCTGACAACAGCGAAACGACTTTGGGTAGCGCTATTAAACGAAAAACTTAACCAAAAGTATTACCAAGCCAATTTAGCGGGTATGCATTTTCATTTTTACCCTCATCAAGGAGGGTTTTCCTTGCAAACTAATGGGTTTAGCGCAAACCAATTGGAGTTTTGCACTAACCTTTTAACGAAAATAGTCATACACGAAGATTTTTCTAATAGTTTCTCTCAGGTAAAAGCGAAACAGTATCAAGGCTTATCTAACGCGGTTTTGAATAAACCCATCAACCGACTATTTGCGACGCTTGCAGTGATTATGCAGCAACAAAATCAAGCATCATCAGACATGATACAAATAATGGAAAACTTAACCCTTGATGATGTCGAATCGACCAAAATAAAACTACTGAACCAATTTCACTTAGAGGGAATGATGTATGGCGACTGGTCTCAAGAAGACGCTAACCAAGTAAGTGTTGATATTAAAGCATTTAGAAAAAGACATGAACCCGCACAGAAAATCCATAGAGGGGTAGCAGATATTAGACATGATAAAGCTATTTCTTTTGAGGTAGAGTGCCAGCATAAAGATCCAGCGGTTGTCGTATATTTTCAAGCCCCTGATGCGAGTCTTAAAAACGTTGCATTAACCATTTTGGCAGAACAATTATTAGCTACCCCCTTTTTTAATCAATTGCGGACCGAGCAACAACTAGGGTATTTAGTTGGTAGTGGTTACATCCCTTACAATCAGCATCCTGGTATTGGTTTTTATATTCAATCACCACAACACAGTGCAGAATATTTGATAGATGCCATTCACCTATTTTTACAGCAAATCGCTGAAAACATTCATCAGTTTACTCATATTTGGGAGCCGCTCAAAAAAGGAGTGATAAAACAATTAATGGAAAAAGACACTAATTTAAGTATGAAGAGTCAACGATTATGGATGGCAATTGGCAATCAAGATACCCAATTTTCCTACAATGCTAGGATGACTCAAACCATTGAGGAAATTGATTTTTCAGCTCTTAAATCCTATCTCTTTGCATTAGTATCTAGACAAGGCTTTGGGGAAGTCATTTTGTACAGCGCCACTTCATCACAAACACTTTTGAGGTTTCCAACACATGTAATTACAAGCATTCAAGATTTTAAATCAAGCATACAATACATTTAGAAATTGGATTATCTAGTTAAAAAAGCAACAATCAGACACTTTTATCCTTAAGACTCCTGTTTAATCAAGATTAACACTTGTAGCAGCCCTATAAATTAGGCATATTTAGGGGTGGGCGATATGGATATGCTGCCGACAGAACCCAATAATATAAGAAGGTAGAAGACTACCTCAAGGTGAGAATTGCATATTCGTAATTTACTAACATTCCGCAGTTTTTTATTGCCGCTATTTCTGTGCATCTTTCTGGTGCATGCTTCTCATGCAGCAAACAACGTTTTTGTTAAATATTCCAAGTCTCAAGGATTAGTACAAAATACTGTCACCAATATTATTGAAGATCCTAATGGATTCATGTGGTTTTCTACTTTTGAAGGGCTGAGTCGCTTTGATGGATATGAATTTAAGAACTACAGATATTCGAACAAAGACCCTAATTCTCTTCCAAATAACTTTGCCAAAAAACTTCTGCTTGATTCCCAAGGGGAACTTTGGGTTGCGACCGGAAATGGGTTAGCCAAATACAATCCGTTAACAGACAATTTTAAACGTTATACCAAAGATAATAGTCAATTAAATAGTAATGAAATATTTACTATTGCCTTGAATCATGACGGTAACTTATTAGTTTCCACCGCAGAAAACCTATACCTCTACGACAAGCAAGTCGATTCGTTTCTGCCTTACTCAGTTAATGGTGAAAATCTGCCCGCTGATATCAAAGTGATTTTTAGTGAACAAGATAAAACGTGGTTGGGCAGTTTAGCTAGTGGTATTTTTATTTTAGAACATTCCACAAATACTTTATTTAGTATGAAAAAAGATAACCCTTGGAACGTACAGATAAATGCTAATGCTATATTAGATTTAAAAAAGATTGATAATTACTATTGGCTCGCAACAGGAAGTGGAGCTTTTAGGATTGATGCCAATCTTACGTCGGTGAAACTTTTAAATACTCATAGTGAACCAGCAATTATTGGGGACTCAGTATGGAGTATAATAGAAAATAAAAATGGTAATATCTGGATAGGAACAGAAACAGGGATAAGCATATTGACCCCTGATGGCGACCACTCATTCTCATACAACGATCGAAATAATATTAACTTTGGCTTAAAGAGCTCATTTATTCTAAGCCTGTTCATCGACTCCAACAATTCGATTTGGCTAGGCACCTATTCTGGTGGAATTTACCGATACAATGCTGATGGTTCAGAAATAAAACACTTCCGAAAAGAAATTAATGAGTCAACAAAAAGTCCTACTGTAGACGGACTATCTGGAAACAATATTTGGGGAATATCCGAAGATAAAAAGGGCAAAATTTGGATAGGAACTCAAAACAACGGTATAAATCAGCTCGATACTGAAAATTACGTTTTCAAGTCCTTTTTGAGCGAATTTGAACACCATATTTTTGCTCTTGAAGTCGATGACTCCGATCAAATTTGGGTAGCGAGTTCTGGTGGCATTTTCGTTTATTCGCAAACTAGTGATTCAGAAATAACCTTGGTTAAAAATATTTATCCAGAAATGGCTGTTCTAAGACTAAAATATTTTTACGGTCGTATGTGGCTACGCTCTGAAAATGGAATAGTGAGTTGGATTGATCCTAAGAGTTTAGAAACGAACAAAATTAATCTCACTAACGATAATATTAATTACATGGATCCACTTCATGTAGATACTGATAAAAACCTTTGGCTAAATACAAATTTAGGGATGGTACTGTACAACCTTGAAAGCAAATTAATTAAGCAATTAGTCATAGAATTGGAAACTTCTGTTAGGCACTTTAACTCTGTAATTGAAACCCAAGACAGTTATTGGGTATCGTCTTTGACACAGGGAATTATCAAACTAGATAAAAACTCGTATCGTGTGCTCAAAAAACTTAGTGATCAAAATGGACTGGCAAGCAATCAGATCCTCAAATCAATAGAATTCAAAGGTAGCTTATGGGTATCTCACGTAAATGGTGGTATAGATGAGATCTCTTTAGAGACAGGTAAAGTATTGCAGAATATTGCAAATGGGCGATTCGGGTTTAATGAGCTAAACGAGGATTCTGGATTACTCACCAGCACAGGCAATATATTATTTGGAGGTACCGATGGTTTATTAATGTTCGATGCTAACAAATTGTCTTTTAAGTCTAATGAACTAAAAAGCACTATTGAACAACAACCAAAAAGAAAAACACCAACAATTACTCAATTGCGCTTGTTTAATTTACCTATATCAATTCATTCGGATAATTCGCCGCTTTTAATTCCTATCAATTTGTCGAGTAGCATTGAGTTGCCAAATGGGTCTTCCATGCTAAGTATTAAGTTTGCTGAATTGAATCCCGTTAATCCAGAGGCGGTAAGATATCGTTATAGACTTGTGGGTTTATCCGATAAATGGATAGAGACAGATGCAGAATCGTTGAGGCGAGCCGAATTTTCGTACTTGGATTTTGGCAGTTATAAATTTGAGGTCCAAAGTAAGAGCCCCTTAGCTGCTTGGTCTGATTCCAAATCACTACAAATCAACATCGCCCCCCCCATATGGTTAAAACAAAACGCGTTGATTTTATATGCATTTCTAAGCATTTTGATTTTACTTTATTGGTTCAAACAAATCCGCTCTCGGAATGCGATACGCCAATCCATAAAAGAAAACGAAGAACGCTTAAAATTAACGCTCTGGAGTAGTGGAGATGAGCTTTGGGATTGGGACATCTACCAAGGACAAGTTTTTCGTTCAAACACTTGGGGAACGTTAGATTTTCCACAGGATGATATAAGAGTAAACAGCTCATACGAAGCCAATATTCACTCCAATGATATCCAGCGTGTGCAGCAAACACTAAATGAACATCTGAGCGAAAAAACCGAGCACTACGAAATTACCTATCGAGCCAAGACCTATAAAGGTGACTGGATTTGGATCCTTGACCGAGGAAAAGTAGTCTCTAGAGATAACAACCATCAGCCACAAAGGATGACGGGTACATTAAAAAACATTAGTCATCTAAAAGAAGCTGAAGAGCAACTTAAATTATTCAAACGTTCTATTGAAACCATATCTGATGGTGTATTTATCACCGACACCTCTTTTAAATTTATCTCGGTCAATAATTCATATTGTCAGTACACAGGCGAAACTCGCGATCAAGCCTTAGTCAGTTATTTAACATTTCATCAATATCCCGGGGCTTTTACTGAAGAAGTTAAAAAATCATTACAACAAAAAGGTAATTGGTTTGGAGAGGTGGAGTCTAGGCGTTCCGATGGCGAAAAATATGAAATGGAATTGAATATAGATGCGATCACCGATGAAGATGGCAAGATAAGTCATTACGTTGGAGTATTTTCAGATATTACTTCGCGTAAAGTGACAGAAAAAGAATTGCTTAAGTTGTCAAATACCGATCCTTTAACCGAGTTACCTAATCGCTCGTTCTTCCAAGCGAGCCACAACAATATTGTACGCAGAGATACTCAGCATGCTTTAATTTGTTTGGATATGGATAACTTCAAAAAGATTAATGACTCCCTAGGGCACCAAACTGGGGATATATTAATTAAACAAATTGCAAAACGGTTACAGAAAATAGGGGGAACCAAAGCTACCTGTTATCGACTTGGCGGTGATGAGTTTAGTATTTTAATTGATAACTCTACCGATATTCATTACATCACACATTTTGCACAAACAATATTAGATAATATGGCGCGACCATTTATTATCAACAAACAGGAGTTTGTGCTCGGCGCGAGCCTTGGTATTGCTTTTTATCCAGAAGATGGCAGTAATCCACAAGAGCTGTTGAAAAATGCCGACACTGCAATGTATTTTGCAAAAAATTCTGGAGGCAATAAATACCAGTTTTTCAGTGGTGAAATGAACCAAAACGCAGTTCGCCAATTACAAATAGAAAACCTTATACGACATGGTTTAAAAGAAGATTTATTTACGGTTTTTTATCAACCTAAAGTGGATATTGCTACAGGTAAATTAGTCAGCATGGAAGCCTTAGTGCGCTACGAACACCCAGAGAAGGGATTAGTTAGTCCCGCACAGTTTATTCCTTTAGCGGAACAAACAGGACAAATCATAGAAATTGGTGAAGTGGTTCTTAGAAAAGCCTGTGAAGACACTAAACGTTGGGTTGATGCGGGCCTCTTCACTGGCCGTGTCGCAGTGAATATTGCAGCCCGCCAATTTGAGATCCCAGACTTAGATGAGCGTATTGCCACCATTTTACATAAATCCGGTTTATCAGCGCTGCACTTAGAGTGTGAGATTACTGAAGGCACACTGATGCAAAATCCAGAGAATGCACTCAGGATGATGCAACGTTTACGTGAACGTGGTATTCACTTAGCTCTCGATGACTTTGGCACGGGTTATTCATCCCTTGCGTATTTAAAGCGCTTCCCCATTAACACATTAAAAATTGATAAAGCTTTTATAGATGACATTGCGAAAAGTGCCGAAGATAAACATATGACCCAAGCCATTATCACTATTGCCCATAATTTAGGATTGAAGGTAGTGGCAGAAGGTGTTGAGAATGAAAATCAATTGTCAATTTTACGACGCTATAAGTGCGAAATGTTGCAGGGCTACCTTTACAGCAAGCCATTAAATGCCACTAGATTCGAGCGGCTACTAAAAGAAAACCATCAATTACAAAAAGTTATCCAAAGTACTAGCGTTTAAGTCATTTTCAAACGTAACGCCCAATCCCTTACCACATAAGACATCCAGAAAATTAACTACCCGAGAATAAAAACATAACACTGTTTTATATGGTAAATATTATTCACTTTTCAATGTTGGCACAGTTCTCGCTTTTATTACGTTGACCGGCAAAATAATGTCGGCATAAACGTCAATAAAACAACGAGGAAATAAAAGATGTTAAAATCTTATGCGGTAGCACTAGTATTAGCCACAACTACTCCGGTAGCCGTTAAATCAGTAGAAACTGTAGAAGCACCTGCTAAAAACCAGACTGCTACTACAACAACCACTGCAGATACCACTAAAAGCGGTGTAAAAACTGGTAAACATTGGTAAACCGCACTAGATAATCTTAATGCATTGTCTATGTTTGTGTTACTAGTAGTGATTCATCAATAGTGGCTAGCCATCTTACGATGAAACATCTAATTCAGTTAATTGCTAACTGAATTGACTTTAAAAAAACAAAAGAGAAGGATCCTCTTTTTTTTTAAGCTCGGAAAAGCGCTTTACCCATTCCTCTTGCTTTAATTAGTTTTATTCTTTGCCTAGATCTAAACAATGGATAGATAACCGGTCCAAAAACCAACCCCGCCAATGCCCACCTTTTTGCTGTTAAGCCCGTCTTAAAAGACTGTACATAATACATCACGCTAAAACATACTGAACTTATGAAAAACAACAGCAACTTGTGAACTCCTGCGTTAGGGTAATTAAAATGGTATCTACTAGAGCGTACTAAAATAGCAACACTCTTGGAAAATGGGCCGCGATTCTACCAAAACCTAGGCCATAAAAAAGCCCAACTTTGCTATATGAAAGTTGGGCTTCGAATAAGAAATTATCGTTTTCCTATTATTTAGTAAAAAGAGCGCCCTTCTGCCACCATCTTTTTCAAGCAGTCAGCAGGTGTAAACTTATCTCCGAGTAAACCTTGGTAATACTCTAATCTAGCCACAATATGTGCGATGCCTAAAGTGTGCATGTAACGGAAAGGTCCACCTAAGAACGGAGGGAAGCCTATGCCGAATATCGCCCCGATATCACCGTCACGTGCGTTACGCACTACGCCTTCATCTAAACACATCGCAGCTTCATTCAACATTAATAGCACGCAACGTTCGGCTATTTGCTCGCGACTCATTTTAGACGTTGGGGTAATTCCAAGTAAGCTGTAAATACTTTGATCTACTTCTTTCCCTGGTTTTTTTCCTGAGTAGTCATAAAAGCCACGTTTATTTTTCTTACCTTTACGGTCATCCGCTAATATTTTTTCGAATCCAGGGTTAGACGCAAAACGATCACCAAATTGAGCCTGCAAGAAAGGACCAATTTTGGTACCAACATCTATACCAACTTCATCTAACAATTTAACGGGTCCAACTGGAAACCCAAATTTCACTAAAGATTTATCAATGTGATCAATTGGCTCTCCGCTCAGCAACACTTCAGCAGCTTCGTTCATATACGGCGCTAAAATTCGGTTCACATAAAACCCAGCACCATCTTTTACTACTATAGGTGTTTTTCCTTGTTTTTTGGCCAACTCAACAGTAGTTGAAATAGTTTTGTCAGACGTTTTATCGTGAGCAATAACTTCGGCCAGAGGCATTTTGTCTACCGGAGAAAAATAGTGCAAACCAATCACTTGCTCAGGTCTTTTTGCTTTCTCAGCAATTTGTGTAATCGGTATTGAGGAAGTATTAGAAGCAAATATTGTATGCTCAGCACAATTTTCTTCTATTTCTGCAACCATCTTTTGTTTTAGATTTAAGTCTTCAAATACCGCTTCAATTACGACATCTGCATCACCAAACCCAGAATAGTCCACCGACCCAGTCAACAATGCCAATTGTTTTTGCATTTCAGACTTTTGCATAAAGCGGCGCTTAACTTTTTTATTGAGAATATCAAAACTATACTTTATAGCGTTGGCAATACCTTCAGTTCGAATGTCTTTAATACGGGCTGGCAGTCCTGCTTTAGTAGCAGTAACAAAAGCAATACCGCCCCCCATTAACCCTCCACCTAATACTCCAACCTTCTTCAATGGTGCTGGTTGCACACCTTCTACACCGTTTTCTTTTTTCATATCGGTAGTAGCAAAAAATAAACTTCTAAGGGCTGCAGATTCAGAGCTCATAACTAAATTGCCAAAATGTTTCGCTTCAACTTCTAAGCCTTTTTTGAAACCTTTGCTCAAGCCCGTTTCAATACAATCAATAATCAGTTCTGGAGACGGATAATTTCCTTTGGTTTGACTGGCAGTTTGTTTACGTGCTTGCTTAAACATCAGGTTGCGACCAACGGGGGTTTTTTCTAAGAACTTCCCCATCAGATCTAGTTTAGGACCTTTGCGCTTTGGTTTAGGTTTTTTGGCCATTTCGATCGCAACATCCAGCAAAATTGACTGGGGCACCATATCATCAACTATCCCGTATTTTTTGGCCTGTTTAGCCCGCACTGAACCACCAGTTAGCATCATTTTCATTGCTTGTTGCACGCTAATTAGCTTAGGTAACCGTTGAGTGCCACCACTACCAGGTAACAATCCTAGCTGGACTTCAGGTAAGCCCAATTGTGTTTTTGCATCATCACTACATACTCGATAGTGACATGCCAACGCGAGCTCTAAACCGCCTCCTAAAGCAGGGCCATGGATTGCAGCAACAAAAGTCACAGGCATATCTTCGATACGCTGAAACATATCTTGCCCCCCCGTGGCAATAATTGTTGCATCTTCTGCACTATTACACGCCGCCAACATACTGATATCAGCACCAGCGACAAAAGAATTATCCTTACCACTTACTACCACGACGCCTTTTATGCTGCTATCTGCGCTTATCTGCTGCAACACGGTATTGATTTGTTCGGCGAATTCCACTTTTAGGGTATTCATACTTTCACCGGGAACATCCATAGTTAAAATGGCGACCCCGTCTTCGCGTACATCAAGAGTAAAGGCACTTTTCAATTCTGTTGTTTCATTGTTTGTAGTCATAATCTTAACCTTACTCCGTTTCAACTATCATAGCTGCAGCTAAACCACCTGCGGCACAAGCCGTTAGTAACCCCGTACCGCCTCCGCGACGATTTAGTTCATTTAACATCTGAGTGATCATTCGAGTACCAGTCGCTGCAAATGGATGCCCATAGGCTAAAGAACTACCCATAACATTAAATTTATCCATATCGATTTCACCCGTAGCTTTACTACGGCCTAATTTTTCTTGGGCAAATTTATCACTTGCGAACATTTTAAAATTGGCTAAAGTTTGTGCCGCGAAAGCCTCATGCATCTCAATTAATGTCAAATCGTTTAATGTCATGCCTGCTCTATCGAGTGCCATAGGTGTGGCATAAGAGGGCCCCATCAACATGTCTTGCCATACATCGATTGCAGCCCATGCATAACTCTTAATGTACCCAAGCGGGGTATAGCCTAACTCTTTGGCACGGCTTTCCGTCATCATTAATACTGCGGAACCACCATCGGTTAGTGGTGTTGCATTTGCCGCTGTGACTGTCCCATGTTTTTTGTCAAACACTGGTCGCAGTTTGGAGTATCCTTCGAGTTTTGAATCAAAACGAATGTTGTTGTCTTTTTCTAGTGCCCCTTTGAAAGGTTCAGCGTATGCAGTCATGACTTCATTGGCTAAGTTACCCTGATTCCAATTTTGGGCGGCTAAGGAATGTGAACGGTGGGCTAAAGCATCTTGGTCTTTGCGGCTAATATTATGCGATTTAGCCATTTGCTCGGCAGTTTGCCCCATAGATAATCCAGTGGAGTATTCTGCTACTGCAGGAGGAACTGGTAGTAAATCTTTCAAGCCTAACTTTTTAAGTACTTGCCATTTTTGCCCAAGGGTTTTAGTTTTTTGCAAGTCAGTTAAAGCTCTCGCTAATTTTTTGGACACACCTATAGGCGAAACCGAGGTAGAGTCTGCTCCACCTGCAACTCCGACGCTAATATTACCTGCCATCATTGACTCGGCAATATTGACGGTTGATTGGAAACTTGTCGCACAGGCTCTAGATACGCTGTAAGCGTCGGTATGCACATTCATACCAGTGCCTAGCACTATTTCACGGGCTATATTTGGGGCTTCTGGCATTTGAACCACTTGGCCGTAAACCAACTGTTCAATAATCATAGGGTCAACGTTATTGCGAACTAACATTTCGTTGACTACCATTTTTCCGAGATCAACCGCTGGAACGCCATGGAAATATGTAGCCATTTTGGCGAATGGCGTTCTGAGACCTGCTACAATAGCGATTCTATCGCCTTCTCTCGTTTTGACTATCTGCTTAGCTGTCATTTTATGCCCTTATAAATATTCAAACACTAGTGGTCTGACCTGTAAAGTTTGCGTGATTGTACCTAGTAACGAATACGACTTCAAGGCACCTCTAATTACCACCGATTTACGCTTAACTTGAAACAAAAATTTGTCAGCTAGCCGGCCAACCTGCAATTTAAATTAACAAAAGGGTTGCCGACCTAAGAATAAGTTTTTAGTTAAGACGTAATCACGCCACTTAAATTGCTTTATTTTTATCCAACCAGTGTTTTTTAAAGCTTTGTAACATTGTTTTTCAAAAGGGGAACCTTATATCGGTTAGCATAGTCAGTAGTCTGGGTTTTGGATCCATAATTCCTACTAACCCAACACTTTATTACTTTATTAATGCGACATTTACTTAATTTTCTGAATATCCACAAATAAGAAGGACGTAGTTAACACTATGGCAGCAGCACAATTTAAACAATTACAAGCTTACTTAGATAGCCAAGTGGTGGGTCAACAAACCTTAACGCAAAATATTTTAGTTGCACTTTTAGCGGACGGTCACCTGTTAGTTGAAGGCCCTCCCGGTTTAGCGAAAACTCGTGCGGTTAACGCTTTAGCAAACGGTTTAGAAGGTGATTTTCACCGTGTACAGTTTACCCCTGATTTACTGCCAGCAGATTTGACCGGTACGGATATTTATCGACCCGAGAACGGCACTTTTGTTTTTCAAAAAGGACCACTTTTTCATAACTTAGTATTAGCAGATGAAATTAATCGTGCTCCTGCTAAAGTACAATCCGCTTTGCTTGAGGCTATGGCAGAACGACAAATCACAGTAGGCAATACGACTTATGCCCTGCCACAGTTATTTTTGGTTATGGCTACACAAAATCCTATTGAACAGGAAGGCACCTATCCTCTACCCGAGGCACAACTTGATCGATTTTTGATGCATTTAGAAATAGATTATCCTGGGGCAGAAACCGAACTCGAAATTTTGCGCTTAACTCGTAACGAAGCCATGCATTCAGAAGTGGTCAGCCCGCCTAACTTAAGTCAGCAAGATATATTTAATGCGCGCCAAGATGTACTGAAAATTCACCTGGATGATGCGTTAGAGCAATATATAGTGCAATTGATTATCGCAACTCGTAAACCACAGAGTTACGACGCAAATTTAGCCAACTGGATAGAGTTTGGAGCAAGTCCTCGTGCCACTATAGCGTTAGACAAATGTGCTCGTGCACATGCATGGTTGATGGGCAGAGATTTTGTTGGTCCCGATAATATTCAAGCTGTATTTCATAATGTGTTGCGCCACAGATTACTACTCAGTTATGAAGCCGAAGCAGAAGGTGTCAACTGTAATCAGGTGCTCGACAAAATTCTACAGCTAGTGGCTGTTCCTTAAACACAAGGTTAAGGAAGCAGTATGCAAGACATTGCAAAGTGGTTAGCTAAATACCAAAGCGACGGCGTACGAATAGGTATTAAGGAACTGATCCACTACCAAGGTAAAACAGCATTATTAAATCTGTCACCCCGTAAAACGGTGCAAGCCAAACTCGCTGGCGCCTATTTGGCCAAAACCAAAGGGCGTGGCATGGAATTTGATGAAGCACGCCATTACCAAGCGGGTGATGATATCCGAGCCATTGATTGGCGAGTTACTGCGCGTACCGGTAAAACCCATACTAAATTGTATCGTGAAGAAAAAGAACGCCCGGTATTTGTCTTAACGGACTTATCATCGAGTATGCAGTTTGGCACACAATTTTTATTTAAGTCGGTACAAGCCGCTCATTTGAGTGCGCTGATCGCATGGTCGGCTAGAAAGCGCGGTGACCGTATTGGTGGTCTAGTCTTCAATCAATTTCAACATATAGAATGCAAACCTTTCACCCGTCAAAAAGCGGTGTTGTCGCTGTTAAACAGCATGATGAAAGTGCAACAGGGTGCGCAACATCAAGAAAGCACGTTAAATGAGGAGCCAATTACCTTAGCCAATGCATGTGCCAGATTGCGAAGGTTGGCTCATCCCGGTAGTTTGGTTTTTATCATCAGTGATTTTAGTCAGTTGGATGAAATAGCTAAGCAACATATCGCGCAGTTAAGTAAACACTGTGAGGTGATTGCTTACCCTATCAGCGATCCTTTTGAGCATCGTTTACCACAAGTAAAAATGAGTCAAAGGGTAACCTTAAGTGATGGTCAAAATAGGCAACAAATAGTGTTAGGCGAAAAAGATACAGAAGTTCTTTACTGTAACCAACATCAGGCGCAATTTGACAAAATTGAAAATACTTTAAAACAATGTAAGGCACAGGTAATCCAGATTGATGCTGGCTCCCCCCTAGAATTGCAGTTAGATCGACTTTCTGGGAGTAGATACAAATGAATCCACTACAAGATTTAAAAGACATTCATCCACCTAGTGCCATAGAGTCATGGCCACCTGCATATGGATGGTGGTTACTTGGAATATTCTCTATCGTTGTCGTGGGCCTTTTGATCATGTGGATTTTGCGCGTGAGAAACAAGTCACTAGCTAAACGTCAAGCTTTAAAATCACTGCAACAAATTGATGCCTCAAATCCCGACTGCGTATCGCAACTCAATCAATTGCTAAAGCGGGTGGCCATGACGTACTTCCCTAACCAAAATGTTCGCGAATTATATGGTTCACAATGGGTTGAGTTTATAATAAACACTCTTCCTAAAAACAAAACTAAAGACTTCTCCGAATCCTTCGAGTCGATGCAACAAATGTTATATCGCGCACAGACTTCAGAAAATACTGCCTATCCGCATTATTATAAGTTAGTTGAAACATGGATCAAATTTGCCCTGCCCCCGCGCAGAAGGGTCATTCAACAGATGGAGCAAAAAAATGCTTGAATTTGAATGGTTGTGGGTGTTGTTTTTGCTACCTTTGCCACTATTGACTTTGTTGTTGCCTAGCAAAAAACAAAGTCAAGAAGCCGCACTTCGAGTACCAAGTCTTACAACAGGAATAGAAACAACAAGCCAAAGAAAAGGCACCAATAAACTCAGTTTGTTGTTGGCCACGTTAGCATGGATTGCGTTAATTGTAGCTACGGCGAGACCCCAATGGTTAGGTGACCCTGTTAGTATTCCTGCTGAAGGGCGAGATCTAATGATCGCGGTAGATTTATCTGGCAGTATGAAAATTGACGATATGCAAGTTAACGGCAGACAAGTAGATCGACTAAAAATGATCAAATTTGTATTAAGTGATTTTATCAAGCGCAGGGTCGGAGACCGATTAGGGCTAATCTTGTTTGCTGATACAGCTTATTTGCAAGCACCTCTGACTTACGATAGAGAAACAGTTGAGCAGCTGCTCAACGAATCTTTGATAGGTTTAGTAGGTGAACAAACCGCGATTGGTGACGCGATTGGACTAGCGATTAAACGTTTTGAAGCCCGCAAAGAATCAAATAAAGTACTAGTTTTACTAACCGATGGCCAAAATACAGCTGGAAACATAACCCCAGAGCAAGCAAACGAATTAGCAATTAACAATGGGGTAACCATATACACCATTGGTGTGGGTGCTGACAAAATGTTAGTGCAGAGTTTTTTTGGAAATAGGCAAGTCAACCCGTCGCAAGATTTGGACGAAGATATGTTAACAGAAATAGCCACCTCGACGGGAGGCCGTTATTTTAGGGCCAGAGATGCTGAGTCACTTAAGCAAATATACGCTACGTTAGACAAACTTGAACCCATAGCCAGAGAAAGTAAACAGATGCGACCTCTGCAGGCCCTGTATTTCTACCCTTTGGGTTTAGCCTTGTTAATAACCGTTTTAATGGCGATGTTTCCACTGATGAAGCTGATTAGACTGCGGGGGACGCCTCAATGATTGAATACATGTCAGGTTTAAGTGAGTTTCATTTTATTCGACCGCATTGGTTATGGCTGATAATCCCACTGTTGATAATTGTTGCGTTAATTCGCTATGTTAACAAACAAAAATCAGGTTGGCAGTCTGTACTTGCCAGTCATTTATATCAGCACCTAATCACAACTCAAGGGATCAAAAAAGCTCGCCCTCCGCTATTGTTATTAGGATTTTGTTGGGTTTTAACTACCATCGCGTTGGCAGGCCCAACTTGGGAAAGATTACCCCAGCCGGTTTATCAATTAAATGCGGGAAAAGTCGTGTTAATGGATATGTCGCTATCTATGCGCGCCACAGACGTCAAACCTGACAGACTCACTCGTGCAAAATACAAAGCAATAGATTTAGTTAACGCAATTACCGAGGGTGAAACCGGATTAGTGGCTTATGCTGGCGACGCATTCACTATCAGTCCATTAAGTTCAGACGCACAAAACCTTACCACCCTTATTCCCAGTCTGACGCCAGAAATCATGCCTATTGCCGGCAGTGATCCTGCGTTAGGTTTACAAGCTGCCATTGAGTTACTCAGCAATGCTGGGTACCAACAAGGAGAGATATTTTGGATCACTGACGGGATCAGTAACCAACAAATGAAAGAGGTGAGCGAAATATTTAATAATTCGATGTTCCGGTTATCCGTGCTTGGTGTTGGCACTACAGAAGGCGCGCCAATACAACAAGTTGATGGAGAATTATTAAAAGATAGTCGTGGTGCAATTGTACTCCCCAAATTGACAATTAATAATTTAAAATCGCTGAGCCGAAGTAGTGGTGGGCGCTATGCGTCTATGCAATCTGACGATAGCGATATCGATTATTTGATTGAACAAACTCTAATTGAGGAAACGCCCGATAAAGATGACGACAATAAACAAGAAAAATTTGGCGACAAATGGCAAGAAATGGGACCTTATTTACTACTACTTATTATCCCCTTTGCCGCATACAGTTTTAGGCGCGGTATAATAACCGCGCTATTTATTGGCATTTTACTACCTACTTATTCTCCTCAAGCTAGAGCTGACTGGTGGCAAGATATGTGGAAAACCCCTGATCAGCAAGCTATGCAAGCATTTAACCAAAACGAATACGAACAAGCCGCAAATACTTTTGTGGATCCTATGTGGCAAGGCACTGCACATTATAAGAATGGTGATTACCAAGCGGCTCTAGAATCCTTTTCACAGTTAACACCTAACGATAAAAACTATACCGATGCGGCTTATAATGCGGCTAATTCTTTGGCGCAACTTGGAGAAATAGATCAGGCAATTGCAGCCTATGAAAAGGTATTAGAACAACAACCTGAACATGAAGATGCAGCAGCGAATAAAGCGTTACTTGAAAGACTGAAAAATCAACAAGAACAGCAGCAAGAGCAATCTGGAGATCCGTCACAAGATGAAAATCAAGAAGGCGAGAACCAAGAGCAACAAGACAGTCAATCGAGCGACCAACAACAACAACAAGAACAACAATCTCAAGACTCCCAGTCAGACCAAAACTCGGAACAAAATGAATCACAACCACAGGACTCTGAGCAACAAAGTCAAGCTGAACAAGATCAACAGGAGCAGCAAGCAGAACAGCAGGCCGACCAAGAGAAGGATGAGGCTGAGACTCAAGCTGAATCAGACCAAAAGCAATCCGAGCAAGAACAGCAAGCTCAGGCATTACAACAAGGTAAAGAAGAACTAACCGATGAACAAAAAGAACAAATGCAACGAATGCAAACTCTGCTCAATCGGGTACCTGACGATCCAGCATTTTTATTAAAACGAAAAATGCAAATTGAGTCACAACGACGAAAAAGAGAAAGATTGCCAACTAATATACAGGGGAATTGGTAATAGTGAGTAAGTTAAAAATACCTAAAATAATAATCTGCTTAGCTTTGTTTATGATAACGAGTGCGCTACAAGCTCAATCGATTGATGTCAGTGCCGCTGTTGATAAAAACCCGGTAATGGTAGATGAATCGTTTATTCTGTCTGTGATAGCCAATGGCGAGGTAGATAGAGATGCTTTTGACTCTTCGTTCTTAATGAAAGATTTTGTAGTAGGCCGAACCTCAATCAGTTCACAAACGAAAATGGTTAACTTCGACACGACCAGAAGCACAACATGGTCAACTGTTCTTATTCCTAAAAAGAAAGGTCGTTTTACTATACCTGCATTTAACATTGCGGGATCTAAAACCAACCCCATAGAAGTGTTAGTCATCCCCGTGTCAGCTAATGCAGCAGCGCAGGGGCGTGATCTGTTTATTACGACTAGTGTTGATTTAGAGAAGGCTTATTTACAGCAACAAATTCGCTACACCGTTAAATTACACTTAGGAAAAGATCTACAAAGAGGCAGTCTATCTAGTCCAACACTAGAAAATGCCGACATAAGGCAAATAGGTAAGGATAAAGAATACAACGAAGTGGTTGATGGCCGCCGATATCGTATTATTGAGCGTTCTTTTGCAATCATTGCTCAGCAAAGTGGTACCTACACCATTGAAGGACCATTGTTTGAAGGGGAAGTGATAGATAACACAAGACAAAGTTTTGGTTTCTTTAACCGTAGTAAGGCAGTTAACAGAGTTGGACCTAGTCAAAGTATTACTATTTTACCTATACCAAGTAATTACGACCAACATTGGTTACCGAGTGACTTTGTGCAATTAGACGATGAATGGCAAGGCAATACCAGCGACTTTGTCGCAGGTGAGCCGATCACTCGAACCATTACTTTAACCGCAATTGGTGTGGTCGAAGAACAACTTCCCTCTATCTCTAGTGTTTATCCAGACTCGGTAAAAACGTATCCAGATCAAGCTGAAACCACCACAGTTGAGAAAGATAGCTCCTTAATAGCGCAGCGCAAAGAAAGCATTGCGATTATCCCCAGCCAGGCGGGTGAACTGGTCATTCCTGAAGTGCGGATCCCTTGGTTCAATACCATTACGGGTAAAACGGAATACGCAGTGTTGGCCGAAAAAAAATTGCAGATATTACCTGCAACAACTCAACCCACTACAACGATTCCTATCAGTCCGAGCATTCCAAGCGTTGCGGTTGACCAACCGCTACCGCCCTCCTCGGCTGATTTAAAAGCCCAACACAACAATATTCCACAATATTGGGTGTGGCTTAGCGCCAGTTTATTTTTGTTATGGATCATTACATTAGTGGTGTGGTGGCGACAGGTTTCGTTACTAAAATCTGCGACTCAACAGTCACATCAATCGGTAGTTAGGCATACCCAAAGTGAACAGTTATTATGGAAAAACCTTGAGAAAGCATTAAACAAAAATGCTGCGGCCGATACACAAAAAGCCCTTGCTTTGTGGCTGGGCAATTATATAAATGACAAAAATGTTTCCTTAGAACACAGCTTGAAGGTGATTGATGATGCCATGCTGTCTAGAGCGGTCAACACACTACTTGCCGCTCGTTTCTCAAAAAGCCAAAGTGAGTGGCAAAGTAAAGAGTTACAACAAATATTGCGGAAAATCCGTAAAAAAGGCAGTATCAAAAAACAAACTCAACAAAATTTGTCTCCGCTGTATCCAGCCACTTAGTATGTGAAGCTGTGTGTTTCGACAAATTTTAGATAGTTTTTTCAACGCTGTGAGCCAATTATCTGACTATTTAGCTTTGCGGTAAAATACCAGTAGTGATTGTAATAACCCACTGGCCAAAAAATAATGATGGAAATTTAGATGTTTTCACGAAAGCAAAATAGTCAAGCCTCGGTCTCTACTGACATGCTAAATAAACAAAAACGATATGAAGTGTTAGTGCTAGCGCTTCATACTGATATATTCCGGTATGCATGTTGGCTTGTTAAAAACAAAACAGTTGCAGAGGACATAGTACAGGAGACTTTTCTTCGCGCATGGAAATCTTTGGATTCACTCAAAGACGAAAAAGCCGCGAAGTCTTGGTTGATTACAATATTGAGAAGAGAAAATGCGAGACGATTTGAACGTAAACAATTTGATTTGGTTGACATAGATGATGTGTCGATAATTGATGATCAATTGTCCAATGAAGTCGAAATTGAACATAGGGAATTGCGCGCAGTTATGGGATCGTTAAGTGAAGAATACAGAGAACCTCTAATGTTACAGATAGTGTTTGGCTATAGCGGTGATGAAATTGCACAGCAGCTTAACTTAAACAAAAATACCGTAATGACCCGATTATTCAGGGCTCGTAATCAGGTTAAAGAAGCCTTAGACAAAGCCAATGAAAACAGGGGGCGTGAGAATGGATGAGTTAGAATTCCGTCGTACCTTATATGCCGATCCGAATTGTTCTGATGAACGAATATTAGCGGCCATAGCTGAGGATCCTAAAAAGCAAGCGTTCCGCAAAGAGCTTAAACAACTTGATAAAGATATGGATTTAGCTAGCCAAGTAAAAGTACCGGACGACTTAGTACATAAACTGCTATTACGGCAAACTATGCAATCACATAGAGCAAGTAAAGTGCGCAATCGCATTCAACTTGCGATGGCAGCATCGGTGGCTTTTGTAGTGGGTGTGAGCTTTACTATGTGGCAGCAACATAACCTTTTGAATATTGCCGACCAAGCTATTGCCCATGTTTATATGGAAGGCAATTACGCACTAGAGGCCCAGAATAATGTATCGCTGCAACAAGTGAATGCGAAGTTAGCGCAATTCGGTGGTGAGTTTACCGAAGAGTTAGGGCAAGTGTATTATGCCAACTTCTGTGACTTTGAAAATGTCAGAAGTCTTCACATGGTAATGCAAGGTGAAAACGGCAAAGTGTCGGTATTTGTGATCCCGCACGACGACGCCCACAATGCTGAAAGTACAGCTAATGGTCGAGGTTATCAAAGCCAAGCATTGGATCTTAAGCGCGCCAGCATTGTTGTGGTGGGCGAAGAAGGTGCAAATATTGAAGGTATGAAACAACAACTTAAAAGCAAGATACACTTCTCGGCTTAAGATTTTTAAATCGCAGTTTAGAATATTAAAAATGCTTCAATTTACGAAGCATTTTTATTAATTGCATATATGTCGAGAGAACCACAAACCATTTCGTTTGTGGTTATTCCAAACGATAAACCATCCCAATATGCATAATGCCGCCATCATCATATTGCTCACCATACTCAACAAACCCCAACCGACGATAAAACTCACTGGCCGCAATCTGAGACGACAAGGTAATTTTATCCGAAGGATGTTTTTCTTGAATTTCCTTCAACATGGCGACAATTAAAAATTTCCCTAGCCCCTGCCCCCTAGCTTGATCAGTCAACACTACCCGCTCGATTTTTACTTCTTCAGCCTCTAAAATTTTTCGATATCTTCCATAGGCCATCAAGCGATTTTGCGTGCCAAACTCTAAAAAATGCACTGCCTCTTGGTCACAATCGTCGAGATCTAAGTAAATACTATTTTGTTCGACGATAAAGACTTCTTGGCGCAATTTTGCCAAAGCATAGAGCTCATCTTTAGTGAGTTGTTCAAAGGTTTTTGTATACATTTTGTCATCTGACTAGCGAATTGAACGTTGAGTTGTTAGCATACGTCAACTGCTAAAAACTTCATATCTTTTCGTCACTTACTTCTAAGGTAACTTTCATGGATCCCTTTACGTTTATCTCTCTTGGCCTGTACTTTTTGGTTATGCTTGGCATTGGCTTATATTCTTTTAAACAATCCAGCACAGATGTTGAAGGCTATATGTTGGGTGGCAGAAGTTTAAGCCCTAAAGTGACCGCACTATCTGCTGGCGCATCTGATATGAGCGGATGGATGTTAATGGGTTTACCGGGTGCCATGTATGTATCTGGACTTTCAAGTGCTTGGATTGCGGTTGGTTTAGCCATTGGGGCTTATCTTAATTATATTTGGGTTGCTCCGCGTTTGAGGATTTATACCGAACTTGCAAAAAATGCCCTGACTATACCTGATTATTTTGCTAATAGATTTAACGACTCTAGCCATAGCTTGAGATTAATCTCTTCAATTGTAATTGTAGTATTTTTTACCTTGTATACGTCATCAGGAGTAGTAGCCGGAGGTAAGTTATTTGAATCTTCATTTGGCCTAAGTTATGAAATGGGTTTGTATGTCACTGCTGGTGTTGTCGTAGCCTATACTTTGTTGGGCGGATTTATGGCGGTTAGCATTACTGATTTTGTGCAGGGCTGTATCATGTTTATCTCTTTAATACTGGTTCCTGTTGTTGTGTTATTTGAACTAGAGGGATTCAGCGGTGCCGCAGCGCAATTGGGAACTTACGATGCTGATTTTTTAGATTTATTTATTAACGCTTCAAACGGCCAAGCGATGACCGCCATAGGTGTTATATCCTTATTATCATGGGGTTTAGGTTATTTTGGTCAACCCCACATTATCGTGCGTTTCATGGCAATCCGTTCGGTTAAAGACATAAAAACGGCCCGCAGAATAGGCATTAGTTGGATGTTAATTTCAATCAGTGGAGCCCTTGCTACAGGCCTTTTAGGTCTTGCCTATGTCACAAAAACTCAAGGCACTATGCAAGATCCTGAAACGATCTTTATTTACCTATCTCAGATTCTGTTTCATCCTTTAATCAGTGGTTTTTTATTGGGTGCAATACTAGCAGCAATAATGAGTACCATTTCCTCACAATTGTTAGTGACGTCTAGTTCCCTAACTGGAGATTTTTATCAAGCATTTTTGCGCAAAGATGCCAGCCAACAAGAACTCGTTACTGCAGGTAGGATATCTGTAGCATTGGTCGCGTTAGTCGCGATTTTTATAGCCTATGATCGCGATAGCACTATTCTTGACTTAGTAAGTAATGCTTGGGCTGGATTCGGGGCAGCGTTTGGTCCTTTAGTATTGATTAGTCTCGTTTGGAAGAAAATGACCAGATTATCAGCCATTCTTGGTATGTTATCAGGAGCGATAACAGTGTTGATTTGGATTTACGCACCTATCACCATAAACGGACAGTTGTTGAGTGCTTGGGTTTACGAAATTGTACCTGGTTTTTTAGTATCAAGCGTTACTATAATTGTTGTTAGTTTATTAGGTAAACAAGAAGACAAGCTAGTAGCAGATACATTCGATAGAGTACAACAATCACTCAAGCAACTTGATTAATTAGGTGCAGCAATAAGTATAAAAGTTGGACATTCATTAGAGTACAACTTTTATACTTATTGAAGATATATGCGCCTCAGGTCATTTGAAACTGTTTTAGTACAAATAAGAATACAGTTCACTCGTTTTTTTTGTTATTGTTCTAGGTATAGAACTTTTTAATATAACCGAACATCTTTGCGTGAGAAAGCCATGTCTAACTCGATCCCAACCGTATCCCATTTAAAGCAACTTGAAGCTGAAAGTATTCATATTTTCCGCGAAGTAGCTGCTGAATTCGACAACCCAGTGATGTTATATTCTGTGGGCAAGGATTCATCAGTGTTATTGCATTTAGCCCGTAAAGCGTTTGCACCAGGAAAAATTCCGTTTCCATTATTACATGTAGATACCACTTGGAAATTCCACGAAATGATTTCATTTCGTGACGAAATGGCCAAAAAACATGACTTAAACTTACTGGTACATATTAATCCAGAAGGCTTAAAAATGAATGTCGGTCCGTTCAGTCATGGTAGTTCTAAACATACTGACATCATGAAAACCCAAGGTTTAAAACAAGCCTTAGACCATTATAAATTCGATGCGGCTTTTGGTGGCGCCAGACGCGACGAAGAAAAGTCTCGAGCAAAAGAACGAGTGTATTCGTTTCGCGATGAGAATCACCGTTGGGATCCTAAAAACCAACGTCCTGAGTTATGGAACGTCTACAACGCGCAAATAAATAAGGGCGAGAGTATTCGTGTATTCCCCATGTCTAACTGGACTGAGTTAGATATCTGGCAATATATTTATATGGAAAACATTGAAATTCCCTCGCTATATTTAGCAAAACCTCGCCCAGTAGTTAAACGTGATGGTGTTTATTTTATGGTCGACGATGATCGTATGCCATTGGAAGAAGGTGAAACACCTGAAATGCGTTCGGTACGATTTAGAACCTTAGGCTGCTATCCATTAACAGGTGCCGTTGAGTCTACCGCCGCGACGTTACCAGAAGTGATTCAAGAAATGTTGTTGACCAAAACCTCTGAGCGCCAAGGCAGAGTCATTGACCATGATTCTTCCGGCTCTATGGAGAAGAAAAAAATGGAGGGTTATTTCTAATGTCTACCAATATAGTATGGCATCAACATGATGTAGATAAAGCTCGCAGAGCGGAAGCAAAAAAACAGAAACCTTGCGTATTGTGGCTGACTGGTTTAAGTGGCTCCGGGAAATCTACTATTGCCAATTTACTGGAAAAAAAATTAGCTGAGCATGGTAAACATACCTACTTGTTAGACGGTGATAACGTGCGTCATGGATTATGTGGTGATTTGACTTTCAGCGATAAAGACAGAGTCGAAAACATTAGGCGTATTGGTGAAGTCTCTAAATTGTTTGTGGATGCAGGCATGATAGTGTTAACGGCCTTCATCTCACCTTTTAAATCCGAAAGAGACTTTTGCCGTCGTTTATTAGCCGATGGCGAATTTATCGAGATTTTTGTAGATACACCGATAGAGGAATGTGAAAAACGAGATCCTAAGGGTTTGTATCAAAAAGCCAGACAAGGCGATATTAAAGATTTTACAGGAATAGATTCGCCTTACGAAGCCCCCGAGAACCCTGAAATCACTTTAACATTTTCAGAGCAAACAGCGGAACAATCAGCAGAGCAACTATTTGACTTATTAAAACAAAAAGGAATTGTGGCCTAATGTTAACGGAAGAACTCGTGCAAAATATCATCGATATCAGCCACCAAGCAGGCGACAAAATTATGGCCATCTACCAAAAGGATTTTGGTGTCTATGAAAAGTCAGATGCCAGCCCTTTAACAGATGCAGACTTAGCTGCCCATAATTGTATTGTAGAAGGCCTAAATGAAGTATCTGATTTGCCTATTTTGTCTGAAGAATCCGCGGATATTTCTTGGCAAGAGCGCAACAGTTGGGATACTTATTGGTTAGTGGACCCTCTCGACGGCACCAAAGAGTTCATCAAGAAAAACGGTGAATTCACTGTCAATATTGCGCTTATTGAGAATGGTGTACCGGTTTTTGGTGTGGTGTATGCACCGGTTTTAACTCAAACCTATGTAGGCATTTTAGGTAAAGGCGCGTTTAAGATAACCGCTGGTGAAAAAACTGAAATCTCTCCCAAAGCTTGGACTAAAGGGGAAACGTGGAAAGTTGTGGGTAGCCGGTCCCATCAAAGCCCAGAGATACAAGCCTTGTTGGACTCCTTAGAAGGTGAGACAGAGTTAGTCGCCATGGGCAGCTCGCTCAAGTTGTGCTTAGTGGCTGAAGGTGCTGCACATCTCTATCCCCGCTTAGGCCCAACCTGTGAGTGGGATACTGGTGCTGCCCAAGCTGTAGTAGAAGCTGCTGGCGGCAAAGTAACAATAATTGAAGATTCAGCAGATGCGCTAAAAGCTGACGCTGCACCTCTTAGATACAATCAAAAAGAATCTGTTTTAAACCCTTATTTTTTGGTGAGCTGCTAATTATGAATAGCGAAAATACATTATTACAATCCGATATTTTGGGTTACCTAGAACAACATGAAAAGAAAGACCTACTGCGCTTTTTAACATGTGGCAGCGTAGATGACGGTAAAAGTACCTTAATTGGCCGGTTGTTACATGACTCAAAAATGATATTTGAAGATCAACTTGCGGCAATCACTAAAGACAGTAAAAAAGTGGGGACTACCGGAGACAAGGTTGACTTGGCGTTACTCGTTGACGGATTACAATCAGAACGTGAACAAGGGATTACCATCGATGTTGCATATCGTTATTATTCGACTGACAAACGTAAATTTATAATCGCTGACACTCCTGGGCACGAGCAATACACGCGCAACATGGTAACAGGTGCGTCAAATTGTGACGTTGCAGTGATTCTTATCGATGCCCGAGCTGGTGTAAAAACACAAACTCGCCGTCATTCGTTTTTAGTGTCTTTATTGGGAATCAAACACGTAGTCGTTGCTGTCAACAAAATGGACTTAAAAGACTACAGTGAAACAGTGTATGAAGAAATAAAGGCAGACTATCTAGAGTTTTCTAAACAATTAGAAATTCCTGATATTCAATTTATCCCCTTGTCGGCGCTAGATGGCGACAACGTCGTCAACCCTAGTGAAAACACGCCTTGGTATAAAGGTGAAACCTTGATGACTATGTTAGAAAACGTAGAAATCAACGACGATATTAATGCTGATGATTTCAGATTCCCAGTACAATACGTAACCCGTCCCAATCTTAACTTCCGAGGTTTTGCAGGCACAGTGGTATCTGGGCAGATTAAACCCGGAGATAAGATCACTGCACTACCCTCTGGTAAGCAATCTAAAGTGAAAGCGCTGGTTAATTTTGAAGGTGAACAAGAGGTTGCCTATGCTCCTCTTACTACAACCATTACATTAGAAGATGAAATTGATATTTCTCGTGGCGACATGATAGTTAAAAGTGACAACTTGCCATTACATAGGAATGCTTACAGAACTAATTTAGTTTGGATGGACGAAGAGCCGATGATGCCTAACAAGCAATACGGTTTTAAGTTTGCTACAAAATTTGTGCCTGGAAGTATCACAAACGTAGAATATCAAATAGATGTCAACTCGTTAGAGCATAAAGATACGGTACGTATGGCGTTAAACGAAATAGCCGTAGGTAAAATTAAGCTTACCCAACCTGTTGCCTGTGACCCTTATACTAAAAACCGGGCGACAGGTGCATTTATCATTATTGATAGAGTCACTAATGGTACTGTGGGTGCTGGCATGATAATAGACGTAGCCGAAGATACCAGTGCAGGTCAATTTTCTGAATTTGAATTAGAATTTAATGAATTAGTCAGAAGACATTTCCCGCATTGGAATGCCACTGATATCAGTAAACTGTAGCCCCCTGATAATCTGAAAAAAGAATAAGGTAATATGGACATTAATCAGTATCTGGTATTAGCAATTTTTGCAGGTACTATATTGGCGCTTGTTACCACTAACCAGCGCCCGTCTTTAATTTTTTCAGCTTCACTTTTAGCGTTAATTGCGAGTCAGCAATTAGTGCTTACTGATGTCATTCACAACTTCACTAATCAGGGCTTGATCACTTTAGTATTATTGCTGTTAGTCAGTTCAGCGGTAGACAAGACCTCTCTGATAAAACGCTTCGGAAGAACCTTAGTCACTGCTAATTTTAAAAGCAGTTACTGGCGTTTATTTGGTTTAACTTTTTTCTCCTCCGCGCTTCTCAATAACACCGCAATAGTCGCGAGTTTGATTGGTCCGGTAAAACAAAATCAATACCATCATGCTTCTCGGTTGCTGATACCTTTATCTTATTCAGCAATTTTAGGGGGGACAGTCACTCTAATTGGCACCTCAACCAATTTAATTGTTGACAGTTTTTTAATTGAACATGGCCATCCCGGATTCAATTTTTGGGATTTCACCCTCTATGGACTGGTAGCAGGTTTGAGTTGCGGTTTGTTAATGTTTTTAATCACACCTTTATTGCCAGAAATCGCCAATAAAAACACCCAATACAATAGCTATTTTATCGAAGCAGACGTAGATGCAGACTGTGAGTTAATTGGCAAAAGTGTTGAAGAAAATCATCTCAGAAATTTACCCGAGTTATTTTTAATTGAAATAGCCAGAGGTGGAAAACTTATTACCCCAGTTACTCCTGACGAGGTGATCCAGTCTGGCGACAAATTGATATTCTCGGGCAATATTCAACATGTAGGAAATTTAAACCATATTAAAGGATTAAAACTTTTTGCTGAGTCTAATGGCTTATTAAGAGAAAATCTTACCGAAGTGATCATTTCAAATCGCGCTCAAATTATCGGGCAAACTTTAAAGGCACTAGGCTTTAGAGCGCTGTTTGATGCAGCCGTAGTCGCCATAAGACGTGACGGTGAATCCTTATCTGGAAAATTAGGTGAAATAAAGCTGCAATCAGGTGACTTTTTGTTGCTCGCGACTGGCCCAGATTTTATGCAAAGGCATAACCTCGCCAAAAACTTTTTTATACTTTCTGAAAAGAAGATGGAAACAAAACTGAGTAGCAAGCAAGACTTGATCACCCTAGGTGGCTTTCTGCTGACTATTGCTTTAGCAGCAACTTCAATCCTAAACCTAGCAACAGGTTTGCTATTCTTTATCGCCGTGTTGGTGGTCAGTGGCGTGACGTCAAACTCCGAAATTAAACGTAGTTTGCCAATTAATCTAATAGTCGTAATAGTTGGTGCACTAAGTCTTGCAACCGCCCTTGAAAAGTCAGGGGTAATTAGCCAAGTTATGCATTTAATTGGTCCTTGGGCCACAAGTGTTAGCCCTATTTGGGCATTAGTCACGGTGTATTTACTCACCCTAGTACTCACAGAATTAGTTACTAATAACGCCGCCGCTGCGTTAATGTTTCCCTTATCCTATGGTTTGGTAGAAACCTTAGGTGTGCCAATTATGCCTTTTGCATTAGCCGTCGCCTTTGCAGCCAGCGCCAGTTTCGTCTCACCTTATGGTTATCAAACCAATTTATTGGTATTCAGCGCCAGCAATTACCGATTCAAGCATTTTATTAAGTTCGGTTTACCCATATCTATATGTTATTCAACTATTGTACTAACACTGCTGAAATATTCATATAACCTTTAATTTGAATAAACTTGCTCAAAACTTATCAATACTATTGAGATAGTTAACTACTCAGCTATTTGAATTTCAAACTCAGGCATAGCTTGGATCACTTTTTTGACGGTACATGTATTGGCAGCTGCGAGTAACGCTTTTTTGTACTTTTCGGGAAAGTCGTTAGGCAATGTTACTGAAATAGTAAAACCTTTATGATATTTATCCTCACCTATAGTGGCATGCTCTTGCGTAAGACTTATCCCGTCAGTGCTGATGCCCCGCGATTCACAGAATTTTCTAATATAAAAAGCAGCACACAATGGCATACTCGCCAAAAAATAATCAAAGGGTTCAGGATAAGATTCATCACCACCGGCAGATACGCTCTGATCACTTATAATTTGATGCTTACCAAAGCTTGCTTGGAGTTTTTGCCCTTCAAGTAGCGTCACATCTATTTTCATATCACATACCTATAGTTTGTTTTGAAGCTAATTTTAGATTTAGAATCATACTGAGAGCAAGCTAGTCTTGGGTCAAGTCTTTATTAAATGAACATCACAAAAGGTGGCAATAACATCTGTTAATTTTGTAATACAAGATGTATGTCCATCATGTGATGCTCAATATAGTCTAGTTCTAAGACACACGCGTTTATATAGGTTTAATAAACCTGCTTTTTGAGCTTTCCAAATTAGCTTTCATCTTCTAAATTACCTCGATTAAAACTCAGAATTTAAGGGGTGTAAGTCCGAGGTTTTAGGGGAGCTAATAACAGATAAAAAATCCAAGCAAACCAAGAGACAAAAATAACAGCCAATATCCATGCTAATTTTTCACCGCCCCTCGTCCGATCAGAAACACCAATTAGTATGATTGGAATAATCCAAACCAAGAAAAATACTACTCCACATAACAAGCCAATCATATTTAACCCTCCACTTAAAAAAATCTGTACAAACCGGCACTTAATAAAGCACCACCTTAAAAATGAAACAGCAAAGTCCGTTCCAAAACTAAAGTTGTTATTTTTCAACGTTTTAATAGAAACCAGAAAACCGCAACCTACCCGAAATTACCAATTGATAGCGGTTTTAACTAATTTTCGTAAGATAGAACAGAATATATCCAGTAACTCTATTTTTGACATTTTGACAATTAGAAAGTTAATATGGTTTACGGTAAAAAATACAACCAGTGTCAACTTTCTTTACAATAAATTTACCAAACCAATATTGTTAATATGCAAACCACTGAAAAACAAAGAATTTTAAATTCAGGTAAGAAAAATGCATAAGTTATAACAGCATGAAAAATTGCTACAACGTCGGTGAAATATTTAGTTGAGTGGATAAGAACTCATATTTTAATTACACCCAACTAATTATTGAGTCGGCAATTAAAAAAACACATATAAATTTTATATTAAAAAAAGGAAGTCATTATGAAAGCAGTTAACCGCCTTGTATTAGCCGTTAGTTTCATGTTTGCCAGTATGGCAAACGCCAATGTGATTTTATCGCTTGATCCAACAACACAGACTTCACCAGGAGGTGAACTTATATCCGTTACACTTAGAATTGATGGCCTTGGTAATGAGGTCCCTTTGTCACTTTCTGCATTCGATATTGATTTAAAATACGACATGAGTGCTCTGGCTTTCGCTGGCTATAATTTGTTTGATGACTTAGGTGTTGTTGGCCCGATAGGTACTCTTGCTGATGCCGAGGACTGGAGTTGGGGTGAATTTGCTCCGGGATTCATCAATATTGCGGAAGTCAGTTATCTAGATACCTTTGATCTTTGGGATTTTCAACCAGGTGGTTTTGCTTTAGCTGAACTGTTTTTTACTTCTATTAAACCAGCTACTAGCGCCATTTCAATTGTTTATGCAGACCTTACTGATGCTGGAGGTTCTCCAGACCCAATCAATGTAATTGGTGTCAATAACGCATCAATTGAAGTCCCTGCACCAGCTGCTTTGACTTTAATGGGTCTAGCACTTTTAACTATGTTTGGTAGACAAAAAATCAATGCAACGGGTTTCAACAAGTAGTAAATAAAAAGACAACTTACGTTCCAAAAATATAAAAATATAAAAATATAAAAATATAAAATTCCTACTAGACCTGTAATAGCTGTCCAGAGTATTTAGGAAATTTAATATTTCAACGTCAATACAAGGAAATAAGCATGCATCATGTTAGTAAAATTGCAGCAATGTTGTGTTTAGCTTTAAATACAACTGGCGCACTCGCTCAAAAAGTGAAAGGCGCCGAAAACCTTATGGCTGACAGAGCAGGTCAAGCTCAAATCAGCGTCGATGAAAATACTGGGTACGCCCGTTTTATTCGTCTCACCCCCACATCACAACTGGGTCCTGTAAAGGCTCAAACTCGCAGCTCTTCGGGAAGTCGCTCTAAGGCGGATACGAATGACATGTCAGTATCATTCCTACGGGACTACGGCAGTGCGTTTGGGGTACAAGATTTTGATTCTGAATTAACTTTGGTAGACACCAAGAAAGATAAATTAGGATCGGAACACAATATATTTAAGCAATACTACAAAGGCCTGCCGGTTTTTGCTGGAGAGTTAAGAACTCATTTTAATGCTAATGGTGAAATGGTCGCCGTTAATGGTAAGTTTATCACCGATATCAAAGTAGATACAAAACCTGTTATAACTTTGTCTCAGGCCACCAGAATAGCATATGTAAAGGTAGAACAAGATCCAACCAAAGCCATTACCGCAGAAACTATGAAAAATAGAGAAGACAGGTTGGGTACACCACAGGCGCTTTTCACAAATTCATCTACCTTAATGGTATTTCGAGCAGGCACGATAAAAGGTACGCCTGGCCAGGACCATCTAGCCTACGAAATAGAAGTAGTAAATGGTGTTGGTAACGTGCGTGAATTTGTTTATGTTGACGCAATTAATGGTGAAGTTATTGACCAAATAACAGGTATCCATGATGCGCTGCACCGCAGAGCATATGACGCCGAAGGCGCTGCCCATCCTGGTCCAAACTATCCAGAAACTCCGTTTTGGGTTGAGGGAGATCCACTACCCACAAGCGAAGTAGAAGCAGATAATATGATTGTATCGTCTGAGGAAACCTATTGGTTCTTTGAACACGCTTTTGGCCGAGATTCATTTGATGATGCCGGTGCGACTATGGACGCTATTTTTAACCGTGGTGATTCCTGTCCAAACGCTTCATGGAACGGTGTCTACATATCTTTCTGCCCCGGGTTAACCACCGACGATGTGACTGCTCATGAATGGGCCCACGCATATACCGAGTATACGAATTCGTTAATATATCAATGGCAGTCCGGTGCGCTGAATGAATCTTTCTCAGACATTTGGGGTGAAACAGTTGATCGCATTAATGGTCGTGATGCTACTAGCAGTCCTGACGGACCTAGAACTGATGGTAGTTGTTCAATTTACGATGAAGGCTCAGGAGACGATAGCGTTCGCTGGTTGATGGGAGAAGACTCAACCGCTCCTGGATTAACTGGTTCGCTCCGTGATATGTGGAACCCCAATTGTGCGGGCGATCCGGGTAAAGTCACCGATAATCTGTATCACTGTGCAGAGACTGACTTTGGAGGGGTTCACATTAATTCTGGCGTTCCAAACCACGCCTATGCGTTAATGGTAGATGGCGGTAGTTTTAATGGATTTTCAGATACAGGTCTAGGACTAACCAAATCTGCTCATATTCACTGGGCAGCACAAAACATGTTGACTCCATCAAGCAACTTTTTTGATCATGCTGACGCCCTTGAAACCGCGTGTAGCGTTTTAACAGGATTGGACTTATCTGATTTAAGTGATGGTACGCCTACAGGAGAAATAATCACTGCGGCTGATTGCTCACAAGTAAGTGCTATTGTAGACGCAGTTGAACTTCGCACAGCGCCAACACAATGTGGATTTGTTCCAATATTAGCTGAAGCTCCAGCTCTATGTGAAGGACTGGGAGATGTTGAACCATTCTTCAGTGAAGATTTTGAGTCTGGAGCGTTACCAGCAGGATGGACTGTTAGCTCTCACGATGTAGCGAATCCAGCTACCTTTGATAGCCCTGGATGGCTAGTAGTGGACGATTTACCTGCTGGTGCAGATGGGGGATTTGCAGCCTTTGCTCCTGACCTTGCAGTAGGAGATTGTGGGGTAGATACAGAGGCAGGTGTAGTAAACATTGACAGCCCTGTGATTGTACTTCCAGCTTCAGCTACTCCTCATGTTGCGTTTGACCACTATGTATCCACCGAAGCAGGTTGGGACGGTGGTAACCTTAAGTTGAGTGTTAATGGTGGTCCATTTGTTGTAATACCTGGTTCATCCTACTCTTTTAACCCTTACAACAGCGTTTTAACAACACCAACTGACAACCCTATGGGCGGCGAAGAAGCATTCACGGGTGCAGATGGTGGCAGCTTAAGTGGAAGTTGGGGCCAATCTCAAGTTGATCTATTTGGGTTAGCCTCACCTGGTGATAGCATTCGTTTGCGTTTCGACTTTGGTACTGATGGCTGTAATGGCACTACAGGATGGTATGTTGACAGTATTGAAGGTTATTCGTGTTCCGCTGAAGTTGCACCGATTTGTGGTGACAGTCAACTTGACTTAGGCGAAATGTGTGATGACGGTAATTCAACAGGTGGTGACGGTTGTTCCGCAACATGTCAAGTTGAAAGCGGCTTTGCTTGTACCCTTCCAACTGATTCGGTTAACAGTACCAATATAGTTACCGACTGGAGCTTTGAAGGTGGTGTACCGAACGACGACTGGCTAGCAACATCTACATTCGGGGGGTTACAGGAATTCCCGCTTTGTGGTCCGGGTAATAGCTGCCCAGCGGTACCCACTTCTACTGGAAATTGGATAGTGTGGATCGGAGGATTAGCTGATGGCGTAACCAGCAGTGTCACGCAGGATATAACTATCCCCTCTTCAGCCACTGAATTGACAGTGAAAACTCTACGTGGACTCTGTGATGCGCCCACTGATTTCATAGAAGTGAGTATAGACGGTAATGCTATTGGAACCGTTACGTGTGATACAACTGATGGCAATTATGTTGAACAGGTTTTATCAACTGTTCCGTATAACGATGGCGGAGTTCATACACTTGCTATAGGTGGAACGGTTGGAGGTACAAACGGTACGCACAGTAATTTCTTTATTGACGACGTAGTCCTTGAAGATAATATTCCAAAACCGGCTATGCCTAGTGTATGTACCGAAATTGTCACCGACATCGCTTGTAATACCGCACCTGTTGGTTTTGATGATGGTATCGCACCAAGCTGGAGCGTTGTTGACAACGCAGGAACAGGTGTTGTGTGGTCAAACATTGCAGGCTCTGGAATTGGGGGTAACTTTACTGGCGGTTCAGGTGACGCTGCTACTGCCAATAGTGATGCAAACTTCTTTACTGACTTCGATACTGAACTACATTCCAATTCCTTTAGCTTGGCTGGATGGACTGGTGCGACGTTAAACTATCTTGTTGATTATCAGAACTTGAATTTCCTTGATTTCCTTAACTTAGATATAAGTACAGACGGAGGCGCTAGCTGGACTAATATCTTAAGTTGGAATGAAGACCATCCAGTTGGTGGCCTTCAGAATACTACAGGGGAAGTGGTTTCGGTTGATTTAACCCATTATGCAGGTGAAGCGGACGTTAAATTACGCTGGCATTACTTTGATCCTAATTCTGATGATTGGGACTGGTATGCTCAAATTGACGATGTTTCTTTAACTTGTGACAATGTGCCACAAGCCCTAAGATGCGACGTTAATTTAGATGGTTTTGTTGACAGAACTGATACCAGTTTGATTGGAGCGGCTCGTAACCAGGCTGCATCACCCGGAGATCCTCGTGATAATGACGGAGATGGCGTTATAAGTATGTCTGACATGCGCCAATGTATGGCGTTATGTACATTACCACGATGCGCAACTCCTTCGCCTTAGTCATTTTTGATGTCTAAAAACTTAAAAAGCTCGGCTTAGTCCGAGCTTTTTTATTTGGAGAAAAAAGTTTATGTTTAAGATAGTGTATTTTTCGATATTCATTTTATTGGGATGTAGTCTAGAAAGTTCTAACTTAGTTGAAAACACAGGCATTAAAGACTCACCTCCCCTTCAACATAACGCTTCGCTTAATAATGAAGAGCAACGCTCTGCAATTAAGTTAGATATTTCAAAAGTTGTAAAACATCGCGATTTGACGTTAAGGCTATTAGATATAGAAGACTCGCGATGTGCAACTGGGGTTACCTGTATATGGGCCGGCCAAATATTGGTGTCTCTTGAGATTTCGAATAAGGATGACAAGAAAAAAACCATAAAATTGATTCGTAAACGGGAACCGGAAATAGCTTATGCTTTTGGTTTTAGTTTACTTTTGTTAGACGTTACACCCCACCCTAAAAAAGGAAAAGAGATACAGTTACGCGATCAAACTGTTACCTTGAAACTTGTAAACCAACCATGAATTGCGTAAGTATAAAATGTAGACTCGGCCACTCTTTAACAATGACAGTGCCTAAGCCTTAAAGAGACATAGTGAGTCTTTAAGTTACTATTGAAGTGATATTCAGTGGGTAAAAACACTTCAATAGCAGTTAATAATTGGTGGGATAATTGTTAAGTTATCTGGCCTAACTATAAAAAGCCTCAACATTACCTTTTAACGTAATTAAAAGTGGTTGTCCTCGGCGGTCCAACGCTTTAGGGGATGGGATTTTTATCCAACCTTCGCTGATGCAATATTCCTCAACATTATTTCGTTCTTTGCCATTTAGGCGAATTCCAATATCGTGTTCGAAAATTTCTTCTACGTAAAATCGACTGCGGGGATTACTCGAAAGGCGATCCGGTAGTGCCGGTAGAGAACTGGTATCCTTCATGTTGTTAACCTGATTTAATAAAAGTGCGCTATTGTAGACAATAAAGATTTGCTGCTCAAGAAATGCAGCATGCATTAACGATTTTGTTAATTGGCTAGCGAAAACAAAGTTTACTATTACTTAATTCAGCAATTTTTTTCTAGGTTAGCGCTATGAATTAACCAGTCTTGTTCTGGTTTTAAATGATTGAATAGAAGTTCCAATAAGTTACAGCAGGCATGTGGTTAAATAAAAAACAACTAAACGATTCAGCAATACGCGAATATCGACAGACATTAAAACGCGTTACTCCAAACTATTTAGTCATTGACGGATTATTTGATCAAGCAAGTCTCGACAAAGTAGTGGATATTTTACAACACTCCCAACACTGGAAAACTCAAAAACACACCTACGCAGCCTTATATGTTGACGACAAACAATGGCAAGACGCCAGCGACCAGCAGCGTTTTGTGAAACGAGACGTATGGCAGCGAAGCGCAATAAATTCTGCAGATTTAAACGTCCAGCATCTTGAATCAACAAATATTGCCCTCGACTTTTTAAACTACTTACGAAGTAACGAGTTTATGGCTATATTGTCAGAAATTTTTACAGTTCGATTAACCGACGAAAACGTCGCAGACCCGTTAATTAATACTAATTATTTTCGCTTGAGTAATAGTGACTTTGTTTCTGAACATGCGGATGACTCACCCGGAAGAGAAGTGTGTATGTTGTTATACTTAAACAAAGATTGGAGTAATAGTGCCGGTGGCGAACTTGTTTTCTCAGGTAAGCACAATCGGCCTATTTATATCTCACCGCTTTACAATCGCTGCGTGTTATTTGATCCGGCCTCAGAGGGGTCAGAACACTGGGTAAAAAGCCTAAATAAGGAATTTACCCATCAATTTCGATATAACGTAACGAGTTGGTATTGGTCACAATAACGAAGGTTTTGCTGAAGCTTAGTGGCTACGAGGTTTGTTGCAATTTGACTTTAAAATGAGGATCTACGATAGACTGCATTTTAGACAAAACCCGATACAGCATAGATTAAACGGCTGTTTTACTCGAGCCTTCAACGGCACGGTTAATTTCAGCCATTTCACTTGCAGTCAAATCGCGCCACTGCCCGACTTTTAGGCCTGCTAAACGTACCGACATAATTCGGGTACGTTTAAGCTTAACGACTTCGTATCCTAAGTACTCACACATTCGACGAATTTGGCGATTTAAGCCTTGTGTCAATACTATGCGAAACACCATCTTACTTTGCATGGTGACTTCACAGGGTTTGGTGATAGTGTCTAAGATCGGAATACCTGACGCCATTTTCTTAATAAAATGTTCGGTCAAAGGCCGATTAACTGTTACTACATATTCTTTATCGTGAGCGTTTTCAGCCCGCAGTATTTTGTTGACTATATCGCCATCACTAGTCAAAAAAATTAGACCTTCAGAGGGTTTATCCAAACGTCCAATTGGAAAGATCCTTTGTTTATGGCCAATGGCATCCACGATATTACCTTTGATATGCAACTCTGTGGTGCAAGTAATACCTACGGGTTTGTGATAGGCAATATACACCCGATCCGTCTTATCAGTTGCACTGGCGTGAATGATTTGGCCATCGACAGTCACCACATCACCGGGCGCAACTTTAGTCCCTAACTCTGGGACTAGGTTATTGATCCTGACTCTTTGTTGCTCAATTAACTTATCGGCTTCACGCCTAGAGCTAAAGCCAGAGTCACTGATAAATTTATTCAGTCTAATTAGATTACTCATGAGTTCACAAACATAGGTGTAATGCGCTGCAATAAAGTCAAATCACTGGATTGCAAAGCGCCAGCACGAATCCAATCTTTAAGTAAAGCCTCCAAATCAAGGCTATCGCCTGATTGTAACTTTTGTGCCATCAATTGCATTTGGATATTTTGACGTTTTTCTGCATCTTCACTTGGTGAGTCAAGTTGCGCGACTATTTCCATTTTTAACGTTAACTCTCGACGATCTAAACCTGAATCCACTTCACGGAAACATTGTTGCCACTGTTTATTTAAATTGGCCACAGCGGCAGGTATATCGCTTTCGGATTGCCACTCTTGTAATGCAGAAAATAGCGCTTGATAGGTTTGACTTTTTGCCATCTTCGCAAACTCAGTCAGTTTTGACTGCTGCTGTTCAACTACCTTTTGTATCCTTTGTTCCAAAGCCTTGCGGTCACGTACAGGTAAACTAAGAATTGCATCGTTTATGTCTTGTTTTTGTTGCAAAGCGTTTTGAACACTTAGGTTATCTTGGGCACTACTACATAACTTTTCAAACTGAGAAACTTGTTCTTTAACTAAACTCACTTGTTGGTCGAGCACCGCTTTGTGTTGTTGATTTAGCTCAGACTTTTTAGCAAACAAAATATCGTTCGCCTTTCTAAATGCGGGCCATAATTGCGCTTCCGCTTTTCTACCAGCGTGCTCAATGGTTTTCCAAGTTTGCTGCAATTTTTTAGCTTGTTCTATGGCATCATCCACAGACTCTAATTCTAAAAGATTTTCAGCTTTGGTTAGCAATGCTTGTTTTTGCTCAGCATTGTCTTGATAAAAAGCAGACACCTTATCTCTTAGTGGTTTAAGTAATTGTTGATAATTATCGTTTAACGCATTACGTAGCTTGAAGTCTACTTCTCCGATCTTTTTCCATTTTTGTTGGACAGTTCTCAGGGATTTCGCAACTTCAGTTACCGACTCTTGGTGCTCCGCTAACTCTCTAATGTCAACCAAAACTTGTTGCTTCGCTGCCATGTTTTGTTCACGTTGTTTTTGTTGTTGATCGTAATATTCGCGACAGGGTGCAAACGCTTTTTCAATAGCAGTTTCAAATGCTTCGTTTAAGGCTTGGTCTGATTCAGAATTGGTTTTTCCTAAGCTATTCCACTGTGAACGCAAGGATTTAATTGCGTTAGACTGTTCCTCAATTTCTAAAGGCTGAACGATCAATGCCTCTACTTCAACTAGTAGCGCTGGCTTACGAGGCGCAGCTATGTATTCTTGCCAATCTTTTAAGTTTTCAATTTGTTCTTTAACGCTACTAAAAGAGCGTTCCAAATAACCCTGTTGCTTCTCCGGCAACTCGCTATACCATTTTTGAACTTTTTGATACAACCCCATCGCTGCTTTAAACTTACCTTGATTGATAAGACTTTCAACCGCTCTCAGTTTGTTTCTACATCGAGAAACGTCTCCATCCAGTTGATTTTTCAAGGTTTTAATTGCTTGTTGCCAATTTTTTAGTCCTTCGTGCCACTGCTGAGACAATTGCTTCGGCATATATTTTTGATAGTTAGCAACCGTGTCACGCCATATCACCTTTTGCTCCCTGATATAATCGTGAGCAGCTTCAATTTGGCTAGCGTCATTTGGCAATGTTAAATCATTAAATTTTTGCAACAATGATTGACATTCTTTAATCACCTGTTGAAATTCAGGCAGACTCGATAGTGTGTGTAAACTTGACAACAACTGATTGTTGAGTTGCTCTAGTTGTTTATGAATTTCTGATCTGGTAGCTGGTACTTGGCTAATTAACTCATTCAACTGGGCAGTGAGTTGCTCACTTCTTTCTACAAAACTATCAACTTCTGACGAACTTATTTCACTGATACGTGTATTTAACTGTGTTGCCACCTCCGCCAAACATTGTTCGACATTGCGAACCAAGGTTTGGATGTTTTCATTTAAGGCCAACTCTTGCTGCCGCGCTCTCCATTGAGGCTCCATCAAAGCAATACTACGTTCAATTCTTGCACTTATATCCGCAAATTTCTGTTCAAACTCTATGCGTTTAAGTTCGGACAAGCAGCTAAAACGTTCTGAGATTTGGTTGTACTGCTCAATGAGTGCTTTTTGTTGTTCTTGTATATTCAAAAAGTCCCCGTTGTCTTTCAAAGCCAGCAAACGAGATAGCACCATTTTGACTTGTTGTTCAACTTCCATTGGGGCTTTCTCAGCAGCTAACCAGCTATCGAGTTTCTCTTTGGCTAACGCTATAATATCCTTCGATGATGTTTTTTTCTGTATTTTAGTCAACAACTTACGGGATTGAGCCTGGTCCGATAAAGTTTCTAATATTGCAATTTGTAAACTCTCATTTTGAGTATCGAACAAAAGTTTATCTTGTAACTGTGGTTTATCCGCTTTTTGCAACAAACTCATCGCCAGTGGCGTGTCTTGCTGCACCCATGGTTGCATCAACAATTTTTCAACTATACGAATATCTTTTGTTTCAAGAATGAATTTTCGTTTTTCATCCTCTGAAAGAGCATTGTTTTGCTTATCCAATAAGGTATTTTCAACATACTGCTGAGATTTTTTTTGCACTCTTTCGTTTTTTGCAATCTCTGACATTTTGTACCACAGCACAAAACTATCAAGTTTTTGTAGCGCAGCCAAACTCACAGCCACATCAGAATCATTAAATGCCAATTCATGTAAAACAGATTTTTGCTGAGGATCTTCACTATTCAGATTTTCTATCGCTTTAAGGCGTACCTGAGGATCAGGGTTTTGATGTTTGGAACGAAAAATGTGCTTAAAGATCATCCTGTTTAAACCGCGCTATTGTTTGAATGTTATTAGAATTTTGTTGAAGTTCTTGCTGCAGAGATTCTCGACTTCTATGCACAATTTCGCCATCAGGTCCCACTGTCATGTGTTGATCTGATTTGAGGTTTTTGGCTTGATAATACATCACCGCTTGCATAGATGTTTCACGCTGCTGTTCGGTTAGGGGCGAACCGTCTAGCCATTTACCAGTAGCAACCGCTTGCAGCAATTTTTGGTATACCGGCTCAGACATTGAATTTAATAATGCAGAACTATCCATTTTTTAATCAGACCTTTTTAACAAAATAAGACGCACACGATTGACAATGTACCAAACGAAACCGATTAGCGAAGCGCCTATTGCCAGATTATGTTGCAAATCACCCGATTGCGCACTTCCCCAATACATAAATCCAAAGCCCGCCACAAATAACAGCATAGCAATCATAGATTGAGTTTGAATTTTTTGGTTTTTTAAATATTTATTTAAGCTTTGTTTACGAGCGATGTCTTCGGCATCTGCAGTACCCAATCCAAAACCACAACTCTGACAGCTCTGCGCCTTGTCAGACATTTTTTTACCACAAGAAGGGCAATCTATTAATGCCATGTCTTTTACTCCAAACTTTGAGATGCAAAACCAGGGAAATAGAAAAGCGCGACTGATAGCCGCGCTTTTCTCAAACCACTAAAGGTTATTTATTTTGTGAATTAAATTTATCCCAGTATTCAGCTACTGATTCTTTCATTTCTTTACGTAACAAGAAAATACCAAATAAATTAGGTAAGGTCATTACCACTATTGCTACCGCAGACAATGTCCACACTAGGGTCGTATCAGACACTGCCGCCCAGACAAATCCAGCCACATAGACTACGCGATATGGCATAACTGAACGAGGCCCGAACAAGTACGTCATTGCCCTGTCGCCATAATAAGACCAAGCAATAGCAGTAGAAAAGGCAAACAGTAACAAACCGACGGATACAATGTATTTTCCTGATTCACCAAAAAAACCTTTAGTAAATGCTAGCGCGGTTAGACTCGCTGAGTGAATTAGTGACTCACCTCTTACGATAATATTGTCTTTAATTAAGTTACCATCCACTACTTTTAACGTACCGGTAAAATTATCCTCAGGCTCACCTAACGAAAAAACAACATTATCAGCGAATGAACGTGCATTAAAAATAGTAAAACCTTTGCTAACAGCTTTACCATTAATAACTTGAATCTCGCCATTAAAACTTGTGACGCCATGGCCTTCAATATCATTGATATAATTATAAAGCGTTTGTTTGTCTTCTTGACTCGATTCAACGTAATCGCCGGATAATATATACATATCACTGCGATCAAAGGTATTAAAATGTTTATCTTTCCAAACTCCAGAAGAAAGAATCACTAAACCAGTAATGGTACAAATAATGATAGTGTCGATAAAGGGTTCAAGAATTGACACCATACCCTCAGCTACAGGTTCATCGGTCTTTGCTGCCGCGTGAGCGATAGGAGCAGAGCCCTGCCCCGCTTCGTTTGAAAACAGACCGCGATTGACACCTCGGTTAAAAGCGTAAGCAATGGTTGCCCCCAAAAAGCCACCTGTCGCAGCTGACCCAGTAAAGACATCAGCAAAAACAGAAACAAAAGCCGGTCCAACATTTTCCAAATTAGCGAAAATTACGGCTAAAGCCCCTACTATATATATCAACGCCATCAAAGGTACTATTTTAGAAGTAACAGCCGCAATACGTGTGATACCACCTAGAATAACCAAAGCTAATAATATGCCCAAAACACTGCCTACAACGAGTGGGTCAAAACCAAAAGTCGATTCAATACTTGTGGCAATACTATTACTTTGCGGCAAATTACCAGTACCAAAAGAACTGATAACAGTGGCGATAGCAAATGCTACGGCTAACCATTTCATGTTCAAACGTTTGTCCATGTAATACATGGGGCCACCTGCCATAGTTCCGTCTGGGGTTTTATCGCGATATTTGTGGGACAGTGTTACCTCGACAAACTTAGTTGTCATACCGAAAAATGCCGTTGCCCACATCCAAAACAAAGCAGCCGGTCCACCTAAAAACAAAGCGAATGCAACACCACCAATATTACCTGTACCTACAGTTCCTGAAAGAGCCGTTGTTAAAGCTCTAAAATGTGTCGTGTCACCAGGAGAGTCTGCTTTATCATACTTTCCGGTAACAACTTTCCATGCATGTTTAAAATAACGCACCTGTGGAAATTTTAAGTAAATAGTAAAAAATAAACCTGTACCTAATAACACATACGGGAACCACCAAGCGCCCCCTAACATGCCGTCCATCGATTTCAATAAATTATGAAAAGCTTCCAACGATATTCCCCTTAATTTTTTTGTCGTTTTATTTTAATTATTTTATTTGTTTGAGTTATTTTATTTGATTATTTTCCTAACGAAGAATATCAATTACAGCGCGCATGGCAATCAATACATCTTCACCCAATTGTTTACAACGTGCTGGAGACCAACCGTAAACCGGATCTGGCAAATTAATATTATCTTTAAACGGCATTTCCAAAGTGTAAGATAAACAATCAAATTCATGACCAATGGCATTGGCGGCAACCGTTAAATTCCCCTTACCTGGCTCGTCTTTATCGTATCCATGCTCATCTTGAAACTCTGGGGTGGCAACCGCAAATGCCGACTTAAACGTGTTTTCTAAATTATTTAATCGCTCATTATAATTCGGGTTACCTTCACAACCGGCCACAAAATTATAAGGCAATGCTTCGTCGCCGTGCACGTCCAAAAACATATCCACCCCAGTTTCGAGCATTTTTTGTTTAACCAAAAATACCTCTGGGCTTTTTTCTAAACTAGGCGTTTGCCATTCACGGTTTAAATTGATGCCTTTAGCATTAGTACGCAAGTGGCCGCGCGCTGCACCATCTGGATTCATATTAGGTACAACATAAAACACTGCGTTATCAATCAAAAGTCTTGCTAAACCATCATCTTCATCTAGAAGCCGTTCCAAAAGCCCTTCTACTAACCACTCGGCCATAGTTTCACCTGGATGCTGCCGAGCCGTTATCCATATTGCTTTTTTGCCTTCTTCAGGTTGACCTACTACTAACATAGACAAGTCTCTACCATCTAAGGTTTCCCCTAAAAATTCTTGTCGGCACTCGATTGACTTTTGCGCCCAACTCATTAGATCTAAATGGCGCTCATAACTGAAAGGAGCAAAATAGGCATAGTAGATATTTTCAAATTCAGGGGTGTGCGCAATAGTTAAGTTTTCGCCGTCAAATTCACAATCCACTCTGAACCAATCTTGTCTATCATAAGACGCAACCGCTTGATAATTTTGCCAACCGCCTGGATAAGCTGATTTGTCTAAATCGATAATTTTTATTTGGTGGGAAACAAAACTTTGCGTTTCTAATTTGAAATGAAACCACTGATAGAAATCAGATTGGTTGTCTTTGCGGATACTTAATTGAATATTTAATGGATCTTCTGCGCGGATAACTTGAATATTTCCGCTATCAAAATTGCTACTGATTCTCACTTTTTGGTCCTGTGGAAATTTGCCCCGAGTAATCTATCACAAACGCTAAAAAAAAGGACCAGTGATAGCTGCTTATCCCGAAAAAAACTGTCGTAATTTTAGTCCCAGTGCAGTTGAGTATCCGAAGGACTTAGCGAGCACTTTCTGGTCTTGGTCCATGATGTAATAAGTAGGGTAACCTTGAATTTTAAATTGTTGTTTCAATGCGTTATGACCTAACAAAATTTGACTGGAAATATGATGTTTATCCGCAAAATTTCGCACTTCTTCTACGTTTGAATAATCTAACGCTACTCTGACAATATTCACTTTGTCTGCATCTAAATACTCGAGATTACCTATGCTCAAAGAACAGACGCTACACCAAGGAGCAAAAAAATAGAGCAACGTTGGTTTGTTAGATTCGTATAAGCCGTTGACCTCCCCATCCACACTCACCAACAAATGCTCGTTTAATTCCACTTGAGTATCCACATCAAGCAAATTTCGCGATTGCCAACTATTCATTGCATAAAATACTGCAACCAACACTACAATATCTCTCAGTAACGTGAGCCATTTAGATACGTTAAATTTGTGATACGTTTTGTTCAAAAATAGGACCTTTTTCCTTGAACTAAATAAGACCCGCCGAAGCGAGCCTTTATCGCATTATCGCTAGAATAAATTGTTGTTAGAATCCTTACCCTAATTTACTTGGCAAAGGCTCCGGCAAGGTAGGGTAAACTAAATCAGCCATATGCTGCAGCACTTTCATTACCTGACAACTATAACCAAACTCATTGTCGTACCAAACATACAAAGTTACGCGGTTTCCAGCCACTATGGTTGCTTGAGAATCCACCACGGAAGGCGCCCGTGTACCGACTAAATCAGTGGATACAATTTCTTTAGAGGCGGTAAAGTTAATTTGATGCTGCAACGGCGAAAATAACGCAATATCGCGTAAATATTCATTGATAGCAGTTTTATCTGTTGACTCACCTAAATGCAAATTCAAAATCGCCAAAGATACATTGGGTGTCGGCACTCTAATCGAACTACCAGTCAATTTACCCTGTAACTCTGGGTATGCCTTCGCTACAGCGGTTGCGGCCCCTGTTTCTGTAATAACCATATTTAAAGGAGCACTTCTTCCGCGGCGATCACCTTTATGAAAATTATCAATAAGGTTTTGATCATTGGTGTAGGAATGCACAGTTTCAACATGTCCACTTTCAATTCGATACTTTTGATCTAAGGCCTTGAGTACAGGTGTTATTGCGTTAGTTGTGCAACTTGCGGCAGATAAGATTTTGTCATCAGTTAATATGTCTTTGTCGTTTACGCCATATACGATATTTTTAATATCACCTTTACCTGGCGCCGTGAGAAGAACTTTCTTAACTCCCTTAGATTGTAAATGTTGTCCTAAGCCCTCTTGGTCACGCCATATCCCAGTATTATCAACCACAATTGCTTGTTCAATACCGTATTTGCTGTAATCGACTTCTGTAGGATTATTGGCATAGATTACCTGAATATAAGAGCCGTTAGCCTTAATTGCATTTTTTTCTACATCAATTGTAATACTGCCGTTAAAAGGCCCATGCACAGAATCTCGTCGTAATAAACTGGCGCGTTTTTCTAAATCACCTTCTTTGCCACCACGCACAACAATTGCTTTGAGCCGCAACTTGTTATTAGTTCCTTGCCTTTCAATGAGTAACCTTGCCAATAGTCTCCCTATTCTGCCAAACCCATACAACACCACATCTTGTGATTTTTGTTGGTCTTTGGCATTCACGATAGTGTTGAGTTGAGTACTGAGATACTCCTCAATAGACTGGTTCTTGAATGCGGGGTCATAATGATAGGCATATGCGAGTCTTCCTAAGTCAATGTGAGCCGGAGCCAACTCCATTTCGTTTAGCGCTTGCAACAATGGCCAACTTTCTCTCAGTCTAAGTTTGCTTTGCTCTTTTAATCTAACAGTACGGTGAGCTTTAATTATATCAATAGCACTGGCGCCTAATAATGGTCGACCATATACCGAAATTTCTATGGCTCGATTACGATATAGTTTCCCCAATACTGGCTGCATTTGTTCTGCATATTCTTGCCTTTCTTGCCAACTACTTATGAGTTCTTGCTCTAACTGCTGATTCATAACTTTTTGCCTAATTCCCGATAGTCATCTCAAAATTCGCGGGCATTCTAATCAAGGAAACGCAAACTACCAAATTGTTGAAAAATTACGAATCACTTTAAGAAACGTAATATATGCTAAATTTTTAAGTAATTAATTTTCATTATTATAAAAAACTAGTAGAGGGAGTGGTTTAACTTCAATAATTCGTAAAAACAATAAATAAAAACATGTTTTTGCAGTGTAATCATGAAATTAACTTTCATGAAATAACATCAAAGTTAATTAAAAATACAAAAATTAGAGCAGATAATATGGCTTTTGAACGACATACTAACGGTTTGGATAAATAAAGGCGTTCTTCGTAAAAAACTGTTCGACTTGTTGCTTATCTAATTCTACATTCACTTCCGACAACCAAGTACAAGCCGAATGAACATCGGACAAAAATGCGAACTCTAGTTCAGCTTCTTCATAAGCGGGCACCAATTGACTTTTTATCGTATTGGCTATTTCTGAGTCAAAGATCACGACAGCCAATGCTTTCAATCCCATAGACTTTCTGATTAGTGTATGTTTTACAAATGCTTTATACGTAGAGGGCGGCATTAGGCTCTCGCCATACAGGCAACTGAGGGTACCCCAAGGCTTTAACAAATTTAACTGCGCGATACGGTCTCCCATTTCTTTCGCACCACGTTTCATGGTTTCGTCATTCCAAGGCCCACGGGCTGAGAACATAATAGTTTGCTGGGAACGATCAACGACATATTCACCATGCTCATTCGCATGTTTCATTGTTACAACCTCTAATCAAACAAGCAATAAACCTAGCTAATGCAACAAAAGGCAGTCTAAAATTTCTAAGCTTATCAATAATCAACTGAACACTTAAATACACAGATACTCTTAAATGCCTGCATGTGCACCTGTTTTATTAGCACACTAGGTTGTTCAGACCATCTCTCATATCGGGTATCAAGCATGATTTTCCACCCCATATTAGCTGCCAAACTGGGTAAATGAAAACGAACGTCATGGTCACTGGCGTTAAATATTAATAACCAATGTTCGTGGTGTGATATCTCTGCCCCCTGAGGCCCACATAGCTCAACTGCAAATGCTTGGTTATTATGATTTTGCCAATCGTACTCTAATTTCCGCTCCCCATCTGGTCGATACCAATTGATTTTTTCAACGTTATGCCCCAACGAATAACCGTCATCCTCTAGATTCAGATGGTTCAGGATCGGACTGCTCTTACGCAGAGAAATAGCCTGTTGACAAAAGGTTAAAAAATCTTGCTTTTGTTGATTTAAAGACCAGTCAAACCAACTTATTTCATTGTCTTGGCAATAAGCATTATTATTACCTTGCTGCGTACGACTGATTTCGTCACCTCCGAGTATATGAGGGATCCCTTGCGACAACATTAAAGTAGCAAACAAGTTTCTCTTTTGCCGTTCGCGCATAGAGAGTATTTTTATATCCGTGGATGGTCCTTCTACACCATAATTAGCTGAAACGTTGTGACCATGTCCATCTCGATTTTGTTCACCATTTGCTTCGTTGTGACGTTCAGAGTAACTAACCAAATCGTGCAACGTAAACCCGTCATGATAACTAACATTGTTGACTGAAGTCAGAATAGAACGCGCCTCTTTTGGAAATACGTCACGAGAGCCTAATAACCGCGTTGCAAAGTCACTAGTGTGTCCTTTATTGCCACGCCAAAAAGCACGCACCGTGTCGCGGTACTTGTCATTGCATTCTAACCAATTGGACGGAAATTGCCCTAATCGGTAACCGCCATGACCTATATCCCAAGGTTCGGCAATGAGCTTGGATTTGATTAACACCGGATCTTGACGAATGGTACGGAAAAAACCTGACAGCGAAGAAAATTCATATGGGTCACGACCTAAACTAGCGGCTAAATCAAAACGAAAACCATCCACCCCCATTTCAGAAGTCCAGTAACGCAGTGCATCCATAACCATTTTTAGAACATAAGGAAAAGCAGTATTCACACTGTTGCCACAGCCTGAGTTATTTACATATTTGTTATAATCGACCGCTCCATATTCATTGCGGTCAAACAAATAAAATGAAGAATTATCAAACCCTTTAAACGATAGTAAAGGTCCTACTACATCCCCTTCAGCAGTGTGGTTAAACACTACATCCAAAATCACTTCGAGACCTGATTCATGCAACGTATTGACCATTGATTTGAATTCAGCCACGCCGTCTTCGACAGCATACCTCGGCTCTGGGCAAAAATAGTTTATGGGGTTATATCCCCAATAATTGGTCAACCCCTTATTGGTAATATAAGGCTCTGGCATAAATGCCGCCACTGGCATCAACTGAATGGTAGTCACCCCCAAGGACTTTAAGTGGCTAATCACTGCAGGATGACAGACTCCCAAAAACTTACCTTTATATTGATCAGGCACGTCTGGATGCAACTGCGTTAACCCCTTAACATGAGCTTCGTAAATGACAGTTTGATCCAAGGGAATGTCAGGTTTTGCAGAATCCTGAACCTTAGATTCTAGGTTTTGCACAATCCCTTTAGGGATCATATGCTGGCTATCACCTTCATACTGAGTTTTGTTCCAAACTGCGGGTCTACTTAATGCTTTAGCGTATGGATCAATGAGTAACTTTTGGTAGTCAAATTTCTGCCCCATATGTACATGGTTTTCACCAATAACCCGATACCCATACAATTGACCCGCTTGGATATTATCAAGCCAACAATGCCAGATTTTCCCTGTTTTAGCGGGCATACTTATCACCGCTAACTGTTCCTCGGTATCCTTTTTGAATAGACACAATTCAACACCATCAGCGCTTGGACAATGCACAGCAAAATTACAACCTCCTTCGGAAATTGTGGCACCTAGAGGATGTGGTTGCCCATCTGAAACAACTATATTGGACATATATCAGCCCTTAAATAAAATAAATAAACAAGCTAACGGAGGAAGATTAATACTGACTGAATGGGGCTGCCCGTTCCATGACTCAGGTGCTGAAGCCATTTTTTTACTCGCCTTGTATGCACTGCCCCAATATTTTTTGTCGTCAGTATTGAGTATTAACTGATAAGTACCTGCATCCTGAACACCAAGTTTAAAGTTATCATGTGGTACTGGGGTAAAATTAATCAGCACATAGATTTTTTGTTCAGCACCTGCTGACTTGCGCACGACAGACAAGATACTTTGCTCAGCATTACCATGATCAATCCATTCAAAACCTAGATTATTATGATCCAATTCGTACAAAGCCGGGTATTTGCGATACGCCTTATTTAGATCACGATATAAACTTTGTATTCCTTGGTGTTTATCAAACTCAAGTAAATGCCAATCAATCGAACTATCATGATTCCATTCCGCAGATTGGCCTATTTCATTCCCCATAAAATTAAGCTTTTTACCAGGGTGGGCATACATAAATCCTGCATAAGCCCGCAAATTTGCAGCTTGCTGCCATTCGTCTCCAGGCATTTTACGTAGTAACGACCCTTTACCATGCACCACCTCGTCATGGGAAATAGGCAATACAAAGTTTTCGTCAAAAGCGTAAACCATAGAAAAAGTGATTTCATTGTGATGATAGCGCCGATAAGACGGATCTTTAGCTATATAATGCAATGAATCGTGCATCCACCCCATATTCCATTTAAAACCAAACCCCAAACCACCCTCAAATACCGGGCGTGATACTTTTGGAAAAGAGGTAGACTCTTCGGCAATAGTGATCGCATGGGGGAACTTTTCATATACCTCTTTATTCATCCATTGCAAAAAACTAATGGCTTCATAATTGTGGTTGCCACCATCTATATTAGGGATCCATTCACCTTCTTCGCGGGAATAATCCAAGTACAACATTGATGCTACAGCATCAACCCGTAGACCATCGATATGAAACTTATCAACCCAATATAATGCATTGGCCACTAAAAATTGACGTACTGTGTCTTTTCCAAAATCATAAATGCACGAATTCCAATCTGGATGCCACCCTTTTCGTGGATCTTCGTATTCGTATACATGCGTGCCGTCAAACCTTGCCAAACCATGTCCGTCTTCAGGAAAGTGCGCTGGGACCCAGTCAATAATCACTGCAATATCGTTTTGGTGGCATTGATCCACAAAAAATTTAAAGTCATCTGGTGAACCAAAACGACTAGATGGTGCAAAGAGTCCCACAGGCTGATATCCCCACGAGCCATCAAAGGGAAACTCAGAAATAGGTAGCAGTTCAATGTGGGTATATCCCATGTCTTTAACATAAGGAATCAACTGCTCAGCTAACTCACGGTAATTCAAGTATCTTTTACCGGTATCTTCAGCGGGTCGTTTCCATGACGCCATATGCAGTTCGTAAATACTCATTGGTTGTAGGTATTTATCTTTCTTAGCCTTTTTATACCAGGCTTTATCTTGCCATTGGTACTGCTGATGATCGTAAACAACTGAGGTATGAGAAGGATATTGCTCAGCGTAAAAACCCACCGGGTCGGCTTTGTGGGGAAGCTCATTACCTGCCGCATCTTTTATTTGATATTTATATTTAGCACCTGCCTGAATGCCCGGCACAACCAACACCCAATAGCCAAAATCAGTCTTTTGCATAGGTAAACAAGAGCCATCCCAATAATTGAACTCGCCAATCAGAGAAACAGCGCTAGCATTGGGTGCAAACACGGCAAAACGAGTCGCTTGTATAGGAGCGTCTAATCCGACATCTAGTTCAACAAGTTGTGCACCTAATTGTTGATAAACATTCTGTGCACTATGGTCGATAAAGTGCACAGCATGGTAGGCTTGGTCTTGAAACTGGTAGGGGTCAATGACTTGATATTGCCCTTGCCTGTTACTCACCTCTAAAGCGTATACCGTTGGCGCTTGTTTAACTTTGCATTCACCGCGAAACAAATAACCATCAGATACTTTTTTCAAGTTTCCAATAGGCTTGCCTGTAGTTAAATCGATAACTTTAACGGCCACCGCATTGGGCAACCAAGCAGTAACAGTGAAAATACAATTTGTGGACTGAAAATGAGGACCCAGATGGGCAAAAGGAAAAGTACATTTGGCTTGCTTTAGTAAATATTCGAGCTGCATTTTTTCGCCTTAGTAAGGGTGACTCACATTAAATAGTGAGCCACTAACTGTTTTTACTTAGAGGCGAGTTTTCGAGCCTCTGTTAACTTTGCTGCAAGTGAATTTAAAGCGCTGTCAGCAAAAATGTCCTGCAAATTACGTGTTAGTTTACGTCGCCAATTAGGGTATTCGTTAAAGGTACCTGGAATATTAACTGGTTTATCCATTTCTAACCAATCTTCTAATTGTAAACTCAGCAGTTCACTCGAGCCACCCGCCATATGTAACTGCATACCAAAATTAAGTGCTTTGCTCATTGGCACGTTATGCACATCACGACCCACTTCTTCACTGACTGAATGATGACCATGTAAGGTGTCTAATATAGCCTGCTTATTCTCATGCCTACTGTTATATAATGTATTTAAAATTTCTTCTGTCGGATACAACCCCAATTCTTTACCCAACTCTAAATCATGACAATGCCAATAACCAGATAAGGTTGGCATATCGTGAGTGGTAAGAGTTGACATAGATTGTTCAGGATAGTGAGAAGGCGAGAAAAATCCACCGTCTTTAGCTTGTTCAAAAAAGAAAACTCGATAAGAATACACACCATTATCGGCCAGTTTTATTCTTATTTCCTCTGGCACTGTGCCTAAATCTTCGCCAATCACTAGACTTTGATGTCTATGGCTTTCTAATGCCAATATTGCTAACAAATCATCCACTGGATAATAGACGTAACCTCCTTGTTTCGCGCTGTCTCCTTTTGCCACCCACCACAAACGTAGTAACGCCATGACATGATCGATACGAAGCGCACCTGTAGCACGCATATTAGAATCAAATAATTCTATAATAGGCTGATACTGCTGTTGATAAAGTTTGTCAGGATCCATTGGTGGCAACCCCCAATTTTGACCCAAGGGGCCTAAAATATCTGGAGGAGCGCCAACACTGGCATCGGTACAATATAAGTCCTTATTACCCCAAATTTCTGCACTACCTTCGCTGACGCCAACGGCTAAGTCTCGGTATAAACCAATTAACATATCGTTTTGTTTCGCGACTTGATTCGCCTGCTCAAGCTGTAACGCAGCATGCCATTGCAACCACAAAAAGAATTTCACGCGCTTAGCGTGTTTCTTGGTAAAGGTTTTGACTGCTGCGTTGTGAAAATCTGAAAACTCTTTTGGAAACACCGGCCAACCCCAAGACTCTTTTCCTTGTGCAGCTAGGTTTTCTTGCAATGCATCGTATACTGCCAGAGTCTGTAAACTGTCGCCGCCGTCGTCAACAAATGCTTTGAACGCTTTGTTTAGCTTGGTATTTTTAGTTAGGTACTGACTATTTTGATATTCAAAGACTTTTTCCAAAGCTTGTAACTTCAATTTTGTCACTAATTCATAATCAACTAAATCGGCACTCCTTGCTTGCTGCAATTGACGCTGAAATTCGTCACTAGAAACCACTTCTTGAGTACTGGCTTGCAGAAATCCATCAAGGGAAGTTACATCAATATAAATAAAGTTCAACCAACGACGTGACGAGGGTCCATATGGGCTACACGCGTTTGCGTTAGCTGGGTAAAGCGCATGGATAGGGTTTAGTCCAACAAATTGCGCACCTTGACTAGCCAGTTTTTCTATCAAAAAAGACAGGTCTGAAAAGTCACCAATCCCCCAATTTTTAGCACTACGTAGACAATATAACTGAACACTCAACCCCCAGACTTTGTGACCTTGATTCAATGCCTTTGGTTTGAAACAGGATTTGGGTGCAACAATAAGTCGCATAGTGCCCAAAACATCGTCATCTATGACTAAAGACAAACGGTGATATCCCAGAGGTGGTTCAATGGGAACATCAATCAGATATTCTTGAAATTCAATTTCTTCAATATGCACCACATCTATTAGTTGACCGTCTATGGGCGTAAATCGGTATTGCAATACTTCCCCCAATTCAGTATCGACGTGTGCCACATATTCATCTGTCACTAGCTCGATTGGTAGTCGTACTCTAATCTGCAAAAGTTCGTCAGTGCGTAATACTTGCACCGGATTTAGGACAGATAACCAAACCTTATTATGATTTTCTTGCACTTGTTTGAGTAACAAATCTGAATCATTGACCTGATATCCCATAGCTGCCAATAACTTTCTTTTTGTTTCAGGCTCTATAGTAGTTGGGTTACCCCAAGCATCGTTGTAGTTAGATTCAATACCACGATATTCCACCAGTTGCTCGAGTAACGAAGATGTCATTAAAATTTAATTCCTGTTCTGTACTTTATGACTAGGGTCGACAGACCTTAAGATTTACCGTTAAACCACAGGGTAAAAATTTACAAAGGCATTTCACCATTATAGGGCGCATTGACCGGATGATTCATTATCTGCGAAAACCCTTAGTTGTTAACAATGAATACGTTTGCAATGACCATGTTGTAATTAAATAACATATATTCGCGAATATTTTGCCTTATTCAGCTATTTAGTCCATAATTTTGTAATTATATTTCAGAAGGCTGTTACCGCCTTTCTAAACTATTATTCTAGCATTGGTTAGAAAAGCTCAGAGGATTAAGACATGACAATTAAAGTAGGTATCAATGGCTTCGGCCGAATAGGTCGATTTGTATTCCGTGCAGCATGTGAACGTAACGACATTGAAATAGTGGGTATCAATGACCTATTAGATGCAGACTATATGGCATATATGCTTAAATATGACTCTACTCACGGAAAATTTAATGGCACGGTTGACGTCCAAGACGGACAATTGGTTGTAAACGGCAAAACCATTCGTGTAACCGCAGAACGCAATCCTGCAGATTTAGCTTGGGGAGCAATTGGCGCCGAAGTAGTGGTTGAATCAACAGGATTATTTCTAACAGACGAAACTGCGCGTAAACACATCGAAGCGGGTGCTAAAAAAGTGGTGCTTTCAGCTCCATCTAAAGATGCGACTCCTATGTTTGTAATGGGTGTTAACCACAGTGAATATGCTGGTCAAGATATCGTATCAAACGCATCATGTACCACTAACTGTTTGGCACCTTTAGCTAAAGTATTAAACGATAACTTCGGCATTGTTGACGGCCTAATGACAACTGTACACGCAACAACTGCGACTCAGAAAACAGTCGATAGCCCATCAGCTAAAGATTGGCGTGGCGGACGTGGTGCTTCTCAAAACATCATCCCATCGTCAACAGGCGCAGCCAAAGCAGTAGGTAAAGTGATACCTGCATTAAATGGTAAGTTAACAGGTATGGCGTTCCGCGTGCCTACTGCAGACGTATCGGTTGTTGACTTAACGGTTAACTTAGCTAAACCAGCTAGTTACGCAGAAATATGTGCAGTGATGAAAGCGGCTTCTGAAGGTGATATGCAAGGCATTATGGGTTACACCGAAGATGCAGTTGTATCACAGGACTTCATTGGCGATGTACGTACTTCAATTTTTGATGCAACAGCGGGTATCGCATTAACTGATACATTCGTAAAACTAGTTTCCTGGTATGACAATGAAATCGGATACTCAAATAAAGTATTAGATTTAGTCGCACACATCAGCAAATAAACTTCTAGCTAATGGTAACCTTAGTTAGTCTTTATTTTGACGACTAAGATATGATAGAAAGGCGACTGGCAAGGTCGCCTTTTTTGATCCTTTCGTTCAAATCACTGAGAAAAATAGAGAAATAACATGCTGTTGACTGAATCCGCAAAAATTGTAACCCGCAATAATACTCAGCTGCTACAGATTGATAATAGCTTTGCCAATGCTGAAATCTCTTTATTTGGCGGGCATATTTTAAGCTTTATTCCCAAACATGATAATCGCGAGCGTTTATGGGTCAGTGAAAAAGCTATTTTTGACGGACAAAAACCCATTCGTGGTGGGATCCCTGTTTGTTGGCCATGGTTTGGCCCTCATGCAACTAATACCAACCTCGCCGCTCACGGTTATGTGCGCACCCAAACATGGAAAATTATTGAAACCAAAGAAACCGATTCCGGCACGCATATAACCTTAGCTCCCAATTCAAGTAATGATGATGGGTTAAGCGGCACAACCCAACTCACTCTATCAATAATTGTTGGTCGACAGTTGAAGATACAATTAAGCACCACAAATATTGGTGCCGAATCGTTAACTTACAATTGCGCACTCCATAGTTATTTTGCGATATCAGATATCCATCAGTGCGAGTTACGGGGGTTGTCTGGGCAATATTCTGACAAAACTCGGGATTTCCAAATCTGTGATACACCACATCATTACAAATTTAATGAAGAAACAGACAGAGTGCATTTGCAACAACCCAAACAGCTCAGCATCATCGATGAACAAACAACAACCAATATATTATCTTCAGGTCATGACAGCATTGTGGTGTGGAACCCTTGGAAACAAAAGTCCATCAGCATGATAGATATGGCTGATAACAGCTATTTGACCATGTTGTGTGTTGAAACCGCAGTGACACAGAATCAAGAAGTGAAGGTAGGTGAAACTCATACGTTGGAACAAGTCATAATCTAGCTTGCAAGAGACCACTGACTCTAAGCGATATAAGGTATTTGAACGCGACAGTTAACAACATGTGGTTTGATTAAAATCGCTTACTATATAAGTGAGAAGCGCGGTTGCTTTTAAGAAACTCAATTGATACTAGGCTACACTAAAGAGACTTCAGGGTGTTAACTTAGCCTAGCTTGGCGCTCTATCGACCAATGAATCATTTTTATAGCTAACCGTCCTCTTTAACGTTTAATCAATCCTGTAAACACTAAATCCCCCTTAGGAGGAATTTAGTGTCGTTTTTGATAGTTAACTCATTAATGAGAAATTCGCGATGGAGTTACCGCTACAAATTCAATAGGCTTACACTAGGCCTTAAGGTCGTCATCACCCATAGTTTTGTTAGTGGTTTCACTATCTTCGTTACTGATGTCTGCGTGATCGCGTTCATCATCGATAACTGATGTAACCTCATCAATTTCGCTACTCTCTGTCTTTTCCTTAATCGAACTTGATTCAGGTGCTCCATCAGGATAATCCTTGAACGGAAATGGCATTTCGTCAGTGTTAAAGGTTAGAAACAGCGTAATTTGATAGATATAGGTACTTAAACTCTGCCCTAAAGGGAGTGTGGTTTCACTCGTTTTCCCCTTAAAAAGCACAGTGATAAACTGAAAAATAGCCACTAAAGTAACGAGCAATTTCGCCACTCCCGAAATAATGGCAAAAACCACCATGAATAGACCGCGTTTCCAAGTTTCTAAGTTAGTTAAGCTTTTTTTAGTTTTGTCGTCCATTGGATTCTCCTTTATAGAGGTTTACGAGTTGTTGATTTCAAATAAAATTCGTAGTTATAAATAACGATTGCAAGATAGCAATTTCAAAGCCAATATTTTATCCACTAAAATCAACAACTTAAAAAACTCATTAACTAAAGAAATATACGAAATACGATTTATTGAGGTAAACCACCAAATAGTGACTAAAATCACCAATCGGTTGGACTAGACTGCCATTACAGTAGGTCCTTTAGCGTTATCGTATTCGTTTTTTGTTGCGCCAAAAACAGCTCTGCAGTAGCAATCGCATCATTGAGCGCATTATGGGCAAAGTAGTTTGGTAGCGCATAAGTATGTCTTAAGGCTGAAAGTCTTAAGTTTTGGGGATCATAATCGACGTTTCTTTGCTCGAGTCTACGTTTCTCAATAGCCAAGGTATCGAGGATCATAAAAGGCGGTGAAACGCCATATAACTCTATACAAGCTTGTCTTAGAAAATGCTTCTCAATCTGTGCGTAGTGCACCAACATAACCTTACCTGCTAGTGCTCTTAACAATGTTTCAACCACCACTCGTAGCGATTTTCCTTGAGATTTTTGTAGATCTGTAATTTGATGGATCATCACATTGTGCTGTTCAAGCTGAGGCGCTATGTTGATAATTTGATGGTAACAACTACCTAATTTAATTTGCAGTTTATCGATGCTGACAAAGCCGACGCTAAGTAGTTTATCTGTCGCTGCATTAAGTCCAGTGGTCTCAAAATCCACAGACACAATAGACAGCTCAGATAACGCTGTGCCCTCATTTGGAAAGGGTACAGACAAAAAATCAAAGAGCGCCCCTTCAGGGACTTTGTTTAAGAGACGCTTTCTGCGTGCTTCGTAACCAAATAGACTCTTGAAAAACAACAATACGTCTCCTCAAATAACTGCAGATTGACGATAATCTTGCATCGCCTTAATCACCTTAAAAGCATCTTTTAAATGTTCTCTTTCTAACTTCGATATTGTTTTAGGATCAATGTAACTATCAACGGATTGCTCCTTTCGTAACTGCTCCGCTTGATGCTCTAAACGCACAGAAGTCAAAAATTCATAGGCAGCAATTAAATTTTCGGAAGAAGCTTTGGTCAGAGATTGAGTGCCTGAACATTGTGTTAACCGCTCTACAGTATTAACAGCTGCAATACCTTCACTTAGCGCGTAGATTCGAGCTAAGTCAACGATTGGGGCAATACCATTGTGTTTTAGGTCTAGTGTTTCATTGTGTTTACCATCTTGAATTAATACAAAGTCTCTGAAAAAGCCCAAAGGAGGCCTTGACCTTAAAGCGTTGGCGGTCATATGTGCAATAAATAAGGTACTACTTTGGGTTTTTACGAGCATTTTCTGACGTACTTTTTCTAGTAAACTGATGTCGCCATAAATGGTGCTTAAATCAAAAAACACACTACTATTTAGCAAAGCTTTTGCTGTGGGTTTATCAATCCAAGCATCAAAATACTGTTGCCATTTTTTCTGTGGTTGACGCCATTTTTTATTGGTGGCCATAATATCGCCGGGACAATAGATAAATCCACACTCAGCTAAACCGTCACTCACAAAGGTTGCCAGTTCTTTAAACCAGCAATCGTCTTCTGGTTTCATTGTGTCACAAATAATTAAGGCGTTATCTTGATCAGAGTGGGCAAGTTGTTCCTGTCTTGCTTGAGAGCCGGCGGCTAACCATGCATAGGGAACGGGTGCTGGACCCAACTTGTGTTCTGCCATTTCAATTAGGCGTAGTGTAAATGCCATTGTTATTGCACTGATACTTTTGCCAATATGGTCGGCATTTGCACCCAACTTTGTAAGCTTAAGTTGAAGTTTTTTCAACAATTTACTCACCCTAACTAACTCCGAAATAGAGTTAGCTTTATGAATAATACTGGTCATGTTAACAGCGTTATGCTCTTCGTTATTGACTAAGTCTGTGGTACTAACCATGCCTTCAAGCTTACCGAACTTGGTTACCGGTAGATGGTGGATATGTTTACTGGTCATAGCTATTAACGCATCGTAGGCACTACACTTTATATCAATGGTGGCAACGTCTAGCGTCATAATATCGCTTACTTGGTTAGTAATAGGCAAACCCACTGCAACACAACGTCGCCTGATATCTTTGTCAGTAATGATGCCGAGTTGCACATCACTCGAGGGTTCAAATTGAGACATTTCATCCACAACGACTAGGCAAGAAACCCCTTGGTCAGTCATCTTAATTGCAGCTTCTTGAATAGAAGCGCTAGGGGATATGGTGGTCAGTGGATAGTGATAAAAGTCAGCAACTGAAGTGTGACTTATTGAAGAAGACAAAATTGCGTCTTCACTGAGTTTCTGTTTTTTACTATGCAGTCGTTGCTCAGATGAATTTTCCAAAAACTCAACGACCTCTGGTACATCGATTAACAAAGCTTTGAGTGCGACAAAATCCAAACAATAAACTAACGCATCTTCATCAACAATAACGCTATATGGAGGCGTTGTTTCACTAGTTTTTTGACAGAAAATACTGCATATATCGCCGTCACAATACTTCCCAGTCAACTCCTCATTTGCCGCTAGGTAGCGCAATACACCTTTGCGTACCAGGTACAATTGCGGATGTGCAGTAGCCGCAGGTAATAAGTGTTCACCCGCCCTTAAATAACAAATGTCGATGTTTCTTACCACTTTTCCTAGTAAGGGGGCTGATAATAAATCAAAGGGTGGAATGCTTCCCACAAAAGCAGTAATTTCAGCCAATTCATCTTCCATATTAAGACCTTTGGTTACTTTTCTATAAGTATTATTAACTCGTATACAGCTAATTTGGGACGACTCAGCCACTAAGTCAACAGGTAAAACGTCGTATAAGACCAAGGTGGTATATCTGAAAAAAAAAAAGCTTGTTAGTGTTGACCATAGTTAAAGTTGTATATGAATTGTTAAAAGTAGTTTTTATATTTGTAACGAAGAATGCTTGACGACATATTGCGATACACACTTTTTCTCTAGAAATGAAGTTATTACAAAAACGGCGTGTGTAATAAATAAAAATAGCATGCAGTGCTAGGAGAATAATATGCAAAAGAAGACCACATATTGGCAGGAAAACCTGCGCCTAATTGCAATCTGTCTCGTCATTTGGTTTGTCGTATCATTTGGCTTTGGTTTGTTATTAGTAGAACCACTGAACGAGTTCCGTCTCGGTGGATACAAGCTCGGATTCTGGTTTGCACAGCAGGGTTCAATTTACATTTTTGTAGCCTTGATTTTTTGGTATGGCTATAAAATGAATAGTCTCGACAAAAAATACCAGTCTGAGGATGAATCATAATGGATGAACTAAAACTTTATACCTACATCGCAGTCTTTGGTACTTTCACCTTATATTTCGCTATAGCTTGGTGGGCAAGAGCAGCATCAACCAGTGATTTTTATGTGGCTGGTGGTGGCGTAACCCCCATGCAAAACGGTATGGCAATTGGTGCCGACTGGATGAGTGCCGCATCATTTATCTCTATGGCAGGTTTGATAGCCTTTTTAGGATATGGGGGATCCGTATTCTTAATGGGGTGGACCGGTGGTTATGTATTGTTAGCGATGTTGCTCGCTCCCTACATGCGTAAACACGGTAAGTTTACCGTACCAGAATTTATTTCTGATCGTTATTATTCTAAAACAGCACGCATTGTTGCCGTTGTTTGTTTAATTCTTGCATCGCTAACCTATATCATCGGTCAGATGAAAGGAGTGGGAGTGGCTTTTTCTCGCTTCTTAGAAGTCGACTATGGGCTAGGCTTAGGCATTGGTATGGCCGTCGTTTGGTTCTATGCCGTGCTGGGTGGTATGAAAGGCATTACTTATACACAAATAGCACAATACGTTGTAATGATTTTTGCTTACACCATACCTGCGGTTTTTATCTCTTTCCAACTAACCGGTAATCCCATACCGCAACTGGGCTTAGGTTCAACACTCGCTGATGGTAGTGGTATATATTTGCTTGATAAGTTGGACCTGGTTGTCACTGAATTGGGCTTTAAAGAATACACCACGAGCAACATGAACGGTTCATTAGATATGTTTGCCTATACCATGTCACTAATGATTGGTACGGCTGGTTTGCCGCACGTTATTATGCGCTTCTTCACGGTCCCCTCTGCGCAAGCAGCCCGCTCTTCGGCAGGTTATGCATTAGTTTTCATCGCACTGTTATATACAGTTGCCCCAGCTGTTGGTGCAATGGCCCGTCTTAATTTGATGAATACAATTGAGCCAACTGCCGGTCAACATTTGGAATATGAAAAGCGGCCGCAATGGTTCAAAGACTGGGAAAAAACGGGCTTATTAGAATTCGAAGATAAAAATGGTGACGGCAAAATTCAATATTCAGCTGACAAAACAACGAATGAAATGGTCAAAGTTGATAATGATATTATGGTACTAGCAAACCCTGCTATTGCGAACTTACCTAACTGGGTCATTGCATTGGTGGCTGCCGGTGGCTTAGCCGCTGCGCTATCAACTGCTGCGGGGCTATTACTGGCTATCTCGTCTTCGATTTCCCATGATTTAATGAAAGGTGTATTGACACCCGACATGTCTGAGAAAAGCGAGTTGATGGCGGGCCGTATAGTCATGACATTGGCTATTTTAGTGTCCGGTTACTTGGGGCTGCATCCGCCTGGATTTGCCGCAGGCACGGTGGCATTGGCGTTTGGATTGGCCGCAGCGTCAATATTCCCAGCACTAATGATGGGGATATTCTCTAAAAAGATGAGTGGCACGGCAGCAGTAGCTGGTATGTGTTCTGGCATAGGTATAACAATGCTTTACGTATTCCAGCACAAAGGTATTATGTTTATTCCTGGTACTTCCTTCTTAGGTGATATGGCGCCAAATTGGTTTTTTGGGATTTCACCCAATGCATTTGGTGTGGTGGGCGCATTAGTTAACTTTGGCGTAGCCTTTGTGGTACTCCAATTTACAGGCCCTGCACCAAAAAATGTGCAAGACTTGGTTGAAAACATGCGTAGCCCAGGTGGTACTGGCGCAGTCAGCCACCACTAAGAGTTATTCTAAACAGTTTAAAGGCTAAAGGGTCTCTCTCTTTAGCCTTTGTTTTTTATTGTGAAAAGTTCAGACACTGTCTATGACATTGATAAAAGCACTGTGGTTTAATATTCGAACTTCACCCTTGATTAACACTTTTGAAAAGACAAAAAAATGAATAAACATACAAGAACTGCATTTATGGTGGCACCAATTTTGGCTGTAATTGGATATATTGCTGCAGATTATTATGAAGAAGGCTTAGCTGAGGAAGAGAAAGTGATCCAGTTAGTGCCGGTTGAAAACTGTGATGTTATCAATCAAACGTGTATTCTGCGCTCGGGTGATTTCGAAATAAATGTATTCGACAAAAACAATTTTACAACGGTTAATTCGACGTTTCCGCTAGACAGTGCAACACTATTTCTTGTGGATGAAAATAACCAGTCCACTCCCTATCCTTTAGGCATGATTCAAAGTCCGTATTATTGGCATTCAGAAACGAATTTAAGAAGCTTAATTGGCCACTCTGGACAAAATTACACACTGCGTCTTATCGCCAACATTAAAGGTGGAAGGTATATCTCAGAGTTTCAGACCTATACGAGATAAACTTGCATTAGCAGTGTTATTTTCGGAAACCTAACCGGCGAGTACTTTTACGTGCGCCACCACACTTCTCGCCAGCGCACTGAGCGCATAGCCACCTTCTAACACTGACACTATTTTACCAGTACAGTGTTTTTCAGCCAGAGATTTAAGCTGTTCAGTTATCCAGATATAGTCATCTTCAACTAGACAAAGTTGCCCCATTTCGTCTTCTGCGTGGGAATCAAACCCGGCGGAGATAAAAATGATTTGAGGTTTAAAGTCGTCGATGGCCGTAAACCAATGTTTGACCATCTCACGGTAATCCGCGCCTTTGGTACCAGCCGGAATTGGCACATTAATAATGCCTTCTCGACTAGGTTCGTCGCCGCTAAATGGGTAAAATGGATGCTGAAACGACGAGCAAAATAACACTCGCTTGTCATCTTTTATAATGTCTTGTGTACCATCACCATGATGTACATCAAAATCGACAATAGCAACGCGGTCTAAACCGTATTCTTCTATCGCGTGCATCACACCTACTGCAACATTGTTAAAGATACAAAAACCTGATGATTTGCCGCGGCCTGCATGATGCCCCGGTGGTCGCACAGCACAAAACGCCCTTGTGGTTTTATTTGTCATAACTAAGTCAACCGCATCAACAACTGCTCCAGCAGCATAGAGAGCGGCGTCTAGACTTTTGTCCATCATGATGGTGTCATCGTCTAACCATACTCTTTCACCTTTTTCGCTAGGAGCGCGGTCAAAAACACTCTTAACAAAATCTTTATCGTGAGCACGTTCTAAAGCCGATATTTGCACAGGTTTTGCGTCAGCAAAGTGCAATACATATTCCAACCCAGAAGAAATAAATTGGTCGTTGATTTGGTACATTCTCGCGGGCTGTTCGGGGTGCTCGTTCCCCATATTGTGCAAATTACATTTATGACTAGCTATTACGGTAACTGTCACTTTCGTTCTCCGTTGCTAATATCGTCGGCTTTGGGGTTTAAGTATTTAGTTAGTTCAATTTCACCTGGCTCTGAATTTATTGCGCGCACAAAACCAAATTGCTCAAACACCGAAATCATCGGTAGATTGTTATTTTTCACCAAGGCAAACATCGTCTTAAGCCCGCGTTTTTCGGCAATGTTTATCATAGTTTTTAACAGACGACTCGCCATCCCTTTGCCTTGGTTAGTCTCTCGAGTGACAAACGCTACTTCACATGAGTTTTGCTGTGGGTATAAATAATAGCGCCCGACGGCTTCCAAACGCACCTTAGAGCCGTCTTGACGAACAATGGTCAAGGCAACATCTTTGCTTTGATCAACGCTAACAAGGTCACAGGATTTTTCTCGTGTCATGGGTCCTGGCACAAAGTTATAACGTAAATTTATTGTCTCTTTGGTATGGGAATAAAAGAACTCTTGCAAACGACGTTCGTCCGAAGGGTTTAAAGGTCGCAAATAAAAACGTTGATTTTCAATTTGAATTCGAGAAATCTGCATTTCTCCAAGTTCAGGAATATCGGTTGGCGTTTGTTTTTGGTAATCAGGTACCCAGAATTGTTTACGTATTTGAGCAAGCAGTTCATCTCTAAACTTTGGGTGGGCAACACGAATCAATTCGAGGGCACGCTCCCGAACACTTTTGCCTTGTAAACTCGCAATACCGAACTCAGTTACAACAAAATGAACATTACCTCGAGACGTCACCACACCGGCGCCTTCAGATAAGGTTGCCACAATACGAGAGACTTCACCATTTTTGGCCGTCGAGGGCAAAGCGATGACAGGTTTACCGTTTTTGCTTTTGGAGGCGCCAGTCACAAAATCGACTTGCCCTCCAATACCACTGTAAAATCGGTATCCAATAGAGTCCGCCACCACCTGTCCGCTTAAATCGACCTCAAGTGCACTGTTAATGGCAACCATATTGTCGTTTTTGGCAATATTTGTAGGTTTATTGACATAGGCAGAAGGATAAAACTCAACATGTGGGTTCATGTTGACAAAATCATAGAGTTTTTGGCTACCGAAACAAAAACTCACCACCGTTTTCCCTGGGTGAAAGGTCTTGTACCTGTTGTTTACTATACCGCGCTGAATTAGATCTACCACTCCGTCACTGATCATTTCAGAGTGAATGCCTAAGTTTTTATGCTGATACAAATAACGCGTCACTGCGTCGGGAATTTTACCTATGCCCAATTGTAACGTTGCCCCATCGTCTATTAACATCGCCGAGTATTGACCAATACGATCAATAATTTTGGTTGCTTGTGGCAAGTCAACTTCTGGTAGTTTTTGTTCACATTCGATAAATGCACTAAATTCACTGATGTGTAAAAATGAATGTCCACAGGTCCTGGGCATTAACGGATTAACTTGGGCGATGATATGTTTGGCAGCTCTTGCAGCTGACATTACGACATCAACCGACACTCCCAACGAACAATAACCTAACTCGTCCGGTGGCGAAACCATAATTAAAGCGGCATCGAGTGGTAAAGTATCATCAGTAAACAAACTTGATATTTCTGATAAAAAGCACGGTGTATAGTCGGCACGGCCCTCATCTACCGCTTTTCTAATCAAATTTCCGTGGATAAAAAAAGTATTGATTTTGAACCTTGCGGTATATTCAGGCAAAGCCCATTTGTTATCGGATAATGTACTTATGTGTGTCAGCTCAATATCGTTTAAGCTTTTAGCATCATCAATAAGGCTGTCAATCAACGCATTTGGCACGCCAGCATTCGAGCCAATAAATACGCGATTACCTGAATTGAGTAGGCTATGCCAATCAACTTTTTTTGTGCACTGATATTTGGATAATTGCATATAAACGACTCTAGCAATAAATTTATAGTCACTATCTTACCAATAATAGCGCCCTATTAATTTGATCTAGAGCAGCTAACTTATTTGTTGTGGCTTACAACAAACGAGAGATAAGCGCGAAACGATTTTAAGTGTAGTTTAATCGAGGTTAAAGAGGGTGCAATAGTCACTGAGCAAATGTGTTGTCGCTACAAACTACACCTTTTTTAATTTAATGAGATCCTATCCAGATAACTAAACACTAAACAGCCTTTAGTTTCCCTTTGCAACAACAAAAGTCAATGAGACCAAGGTCTTACTAAGAAAGACCATAAAGCTGTGGTAGAGTCACGTAATCTATTTTTCGATTGTTGAAAGGATAAGTATGGCATTTGGGTGGGTCGTACTGGCGATAGTCTATTTGGCGTGTTTGTTTTGGTTGGCGCAATGGGGTGACAGTCACTCTGCTAAGGCCAAAAAACTGACATCTCATCCGGCTATTTATTCGTTAGCTTTGGCGATTTATTGCACGGCTTGGACGTTTTTTGGGTCTGTTGGGGAAGCAACGAGAAATACTTGGAGTTATCTGCCAATTTTACTAGGTCCAATTTTATTGTACTTATTTGGCTATCGTTTTTTATTAAAACTAACACAAGTCAGTAAAAAACAGCATATTACCACCATTGCAGACTTTATCTCTTCACGATACGGCAAGAGGCAAACCGTCGCCCTACTGGTTACCATTATTGCTTTACTCGCCACTATTCCGTATATCGCATTGCAACTCAAAGCCATAGGTTCGGCATTTGTACTGGTATCTGGACAAAAAGACACCAATAGCGTGGTGCTAGGTGCGACCTTGTTTATTGCCTTATTTTCCATTTATTTTGGCACTAAGCGGCCTGATGTAACAGAATATCGGCGCGGTTTAATACTCGCAATTTCGTTCGAATCGATCATAAAGCTCGCAGCTTTGATTGGAGTAGCGCTTTATGGATATTACTGGTGGGAACAACAAAACAGTGGTTTTCTGTTGGCGACATTTACGAGTTATGAAGCGTTAGACAACTTTCAATCTACAACTTTTTGGGCACAAACTTTGATGGCTGCTGCTGCGGTCATTTGCCTACCCCGTCAATTCCATGTTGCTGTCATCGATAACCTCAGCCTAAGCCATTTAAAAACGGCTCGATGGTTGTTTCCAATTTATCTAACAGCTATTGCAGTAGTCATCCCAGTTATTGCAATTGCAGGTAAGGCAATGTTAGGGGCCAGTGGCAATGAGCCAGACACCTACGTACTTGGCTTAGCTATCATGTCAGAATCATTGTTATTAAAAATGTTGGTTTTTATAGGTGGATTATCAGCCGCAACCGCGATGATAGTGGTGGCCACATTGACCTTGAGTACCATGTTGACTAATGACGTGATTTTGCCCAAGTTCTTGGCAGCACGCGACCACCAACAACCCAGTGTCGATTTCACTCGCACTATTCTACTTATCCGCCGTATTGTTATCGGTATGTTGTTATTACTGGCTTTCATTTATCAACAGCAAATGACCAACAGTCGTTCCCTTGCATCAATTGGTTTTATTGCATTTTCTTTAGTAATCCAGTTATTACCAGCAATTGTAGGAGGGTTATATTGGAAACGAGGTCATGCTCATGGTGTATACGCGGGACTTATTGTGGGGGTATTCGTTTGGGTGTTGTGGTTGATTTTACCGATAATTAACGACAGTCCCGACATGATACTGCAAAGCACAACGATCAGCGAAGGAGCGATTTTAAGTTTACTAGCGAACATCTTCGCATATGTAGTCTTCTCTATGTTTTCACAAACTCGTTTGATTGATCGGATTCAGGCAGAGGCTTATGTCACCTCCGTTGACACTAGGGATGGGCACAACGAAAAGTATCCATTAAACACTACCGTGCAAGATTTGATCACCATGTTATCCACGTTTTTAGGTGAAGGTCGCTGCCAAATGTTAGTTCAGGAATATCAACAACGCCAAGGTGTGACGCTTACTTTGACAGACAGACCACTGAAAGACTTTGTGATTTTCAGTGAACGTGCGCTAGGTGGAGTCATAGGCGCTTCGAGTGCAAAAGCCTTGGTGGATAGTGCGTTAAGTGGTAAACGCCTCAACTTTGAAGAAGTTGTGAACTTTTTTGATGAAACCACCCAAGCGATCCAATTTAATATCAGTGCCTTATTTACCTCTTTGGAAAGTCTTGAACAAGGTATCAGCGTAATTGATAAAAACCTTAATTTAGTCGCTTGGAATAAAAGTTATATTGATTTATTCAATTACCCCGAAAATTTGGTCGCCGTTGGCACTCCTATCGAGACCTTAATCCGTTATAACGCCGAAAATGGTGATTGCGGTGTAGGAAACGTCGACACCTTAGTTCAAAAACGTCTTGACCACATGCGCAGCGGTACCAGTCATAAATTTTTAAGGCAACGCAGCGATGGACGGGTAATTGAAATGGTTGGTAACCCTTTACCTGGTGGTGGTTTTGTGACCAGTTTTAACGACGTCACACAACATATAGAAATTCAAAAAGCTCTCAAAGAAGCCAATATTGATCTGCAAAATCGTATCCAAAAACGCTCCGAAGAAGTGCAAACCATCAATGCCGAACTACATCTGGAAATTCAACGCCGCGGTGAAGCAGAAAAGGAGCTAGTTAGTGCTCGAAAAACTGCTGAGGAAGCTAACTCAAATAAAACTCATCTCCTTGCCCTTGCCAGCCATGATATTTTGCAACCACTCAATGCAGCAAAGCTTTATTTGAGTGCATTGCAAGAAGCGACTCTGGAAACAAATACCGGCCAAATAGTACAAAAATTAGGTGATAGCCTTAACGCCAGCGAAGCCTTAATTGCCACCTTGTTAGATATTGCCCGGTTAGACCAAGGGGATATGAAACCACGTTATAGCGCAGTATCTATAAAAGCGTTAGTCACACCTTTGATAGGTGAACTCACTATGCAAGCCGAAGAAAAAGGTTTGCTATTAACGTGCAAAATACAAGACCTATGGGTTAAGACTGACCGCACTTATTTGTATAGAATTTTGCAAAACTTGTTATCTAACGCAATTAAATATACGCCCCAAGGACGAGTGTTACTGAGTGTACGAAAAAGAAAAACCAAAGTGTTATTGCAAATTTGGGATACGGGTACAGGCATTCATCAGGAGGAACTAAAAAACATTTTTGGTGATTTTTATCGTTCAGGGGATCACAGTCAACATGGTGTCGGCTTAGGGTTAGGAGTAGTAGCTCGTCTTAGTCAACAATTAAGTACACAGGTACAAGTGCGCTCTATTCTCGGGAGAGGAAGTTGTTTTTCAATCGAATTGCCAAGCTGTAGCGAACAGAAGTCTTTAGGTCTAGACAAGGTAAGTACGAATAAAGTGGGATTGGCTGCTCTACGGGTCTTATGCGTCGATGATAAACAAGAAAATCTTGACGCCATGTTGACTTTATTAGCCAAATGGCAAGTGCATGTCACAACAGCCCTTACTCCTCACGAAGCAATGGCACAGCTCAAACTTAGTGAGCCACAAGTAGTTTTAATGGATTATCATTTAGAAAGTGAAGAAAACGGACTGCAACTTATTGCCAAAATGCGTAAGTTTCTTGGCTACCCGATCCCCGCTATTTTGGTCACTGCCAATCAAGATGACGAAGTTGTCACTGAAGCTTTTAATGCAAATTGCAGTTATTTAAGTAAACCCCTGAAACCAGCTAAACTCAGAGCCCTACTTCAGGCGGTGCAAGCTGAAGGCGTGAGGCGATAAGCACGGCTTGAGTGCGGTTGTTAATATGGAGCTTCTTAAAAATGGCTGTAACGTGTGCTTTGACAGTTGCCGTCGCAATATCCAAATTATAACCAATTTGTTTGTTCAAAAGCCCATCACGCATATAACACAAGACCTTATATTGTGCAGGAGTAAGACTAGCCACTTTAAGGGCTAACTCAGCGAATTCATTGTCTAATTCAACGTCATCAGTGGCATAGCTTTCCGGTAACCACAGGTCTCCCTCGAGCATACTGGTCACTGCCAATGCAATTTGTGAGGCACTTGTGGTTTTTGGCACAAACCCCATTGCGCCTAAATTGATGACTTTTGAGATAATGTCTGGGTCGTCCAGACCGGATATCACTGCGACGGGTAATTCAGGAAAAATTTTACGAATATGTATCAATCCGAAAAGATCACCACTACCTGGCATATGCAGGTCAAGTAATAATAAATCGATATGATTATTTTGATGCAGCATCTCGACCGTTTCGTGTAAGTCGGCAGCCTCAAGCAACGTAAGTTGCTTGAAACTGTTTATTAATGCTCCTCGTATAGCGTCTCGATATAATGGATGATCATCTGCAATTAGCAAGGTTGCCATATTGTTACTTTGTTGTTATTTGTTTGCTCTATGTGCAATGAGTGTATCAACAACTGAAGGGTCTGCCAATGTAGACGTGTCTCCCAACTGATCATATTCGTTGGCAGCAATTTTACGCAAAATTCTACGCATTATTTTGCCAGATCGTGTTTTCGGTAACGCTTGAGTCCATTGAATTAAATCTGGCGTGGCAATTGGACTCAGTTCTTTTCGAATCCAATTCTTCACATCTTTAGTTAACGTGTCATCACACACTACGCCTTCAATTGGCGTGACATAAACGTAAATCCCTTGACCCTTTATATCATGTGGGTAGCCAACCACAGCGGCCTCTGCAATGGCTGGGTGCGAGACTAACGCACTTTCAATTTCGGCTGTGCCGAGACGATGGCCTGAAACATTCAACACATCATCTACTCGCCCTGTTATCCAAAAGTAACTATCTTCATCTCGCCTCGCTCCATCCCCAGTAAAATAGTTACCCTTGTAGGTTGTAAAATAAGTTTGCACAAAGCGTTCGTGATCACCATAAACGGTGCGCGCTTGAGCAGGCCAACTGTCTTTAATAATCAAGTTACCTTCAGTTGCACCTTCAAGCTCATTACCTTCACTATCAACTAATGCGGGTTGAATTCCGAATAAAGGCCGTGTAGCTGAGCCCGGTTTTAAAGGTGTAATGCTAGGCAATGGCGAAATCATCATCCCACCAGTTTCAGTTTGCCACCAGGTATCTACAATGGGGCAACGTGCTTTACCCACTTTTTCGTGATACCAGCTCCAAGCTTCTGGATTAATCGGTTCGCCGACAGATCCAAGTAGACGTAATGATTCTCCGCTGAACCCCTCTACCGCACGATCACCTTGTGCCATTAGTGCTCGAATTGCAGTTGGAGCGGTGTACAAAATTTCAATTTTATGTTTGTCGACCACTTGTCCAATCCGGCGAACATCTGGATAAGTAGGTACACCTTCAAACAACACTGTTGTGGCTCCATTTGCCAATGGACCGTAAACCATGTAACTGTGACCAGTTATCCACCCCACATCAGCCGCACACCAAAACACTTCATCTTTTTGATAATCGAATACATATTCGTGAGTCATGGCAACATATAACAGATAACCACCTGTAGTGTGCACCACACCTTTAGGTTGACCGGTAGAACCTGATGTATACAAAATAAATAAAGGGTCTTCGGCATTCATGACTTCTGGTTCGCATTCAGCTGGACAATCTGCAACCAGCTCATGCCACCATAAATCTTTTGAATGCCAATCTACGTCTAGACCAACGTGTTTAAACACTACAACCTGTTCCAAAGTCGCGCACTCATGCTCTGCAAGTGCGATATCTACATTGGCTTTTAATGGCACAGTTTTACCCGCTCGCAAACCTTGGTCAGCGGTTATTATGACTTTCGCACCACAGTTTTCGATACGATCTGCGATAGCGTTTGGTGAGAAACCACCAAAGATGACCGAATGCACTGCGCCAATTCTCGCGCAAGCGAGCATCGCATAGGCAGCTTGAGGGACCATAGGCATGTATATCGCCACTCTGTCGCCCTTGACGACGCCTAATTTTTTTAATCCATTTGCGAGCTTTGCTACTTCGTCGTGTAAACGTTGATAGCTAATTAAATCGTCAGACTGAGGATCGTCTCCTTCCCAGATAATAGCGGTAACATCACCACGTTCTGCCAAGTGCCTATCTATACAGTTATAAGAAACGTTGAGCTCACCATCCTCAAACCATTTAATGGATAAATTATTCGGATCGAAAGAGGTATTTTTAATAACACTGGGAGTTTTGTACCAGTCCAATCTTTTGGCTTGTTCCGCCCAAAATATATCAGGAGACTCGACTGACTGCTTATAAAGCTCAAGATAACGTTGCTCGGTTAAATGGCTATTTTCTTTTGCCTGCTCAGGCACCGGATATACTTCATCTACCATGTTTACACTCCATACTCTGTAAAAATTTCATCTAGATACTTTATTCTCCTCTGAAAACTTAGAAATAAGACTTTGGTCTTAAGAGGTATATTTTCTGATTCATTTTTTGTGCGACCTTGGTCTTATAGACCATGAGCTTATATAAAATTTGATAATTGTGGTCCAGAGTTTACAAAGTTTTAACACTCTGGGACAGACATATGAATAACATTATAAAGAAAACCTCAGCACTTAGTATATTGCTTATGGGTACAAGCCTCATTAGTTTAATGGCAAATGCCGATCCGCTAGAAATAGACTTCAAAAACGGCGACAAAATAAAGTTTGGTGGCTACTTAAAAGCAGACGCCCGTTATGTAAATGGCGATTTAAATTATCAGGATTATTGGATTGGTAATAATCCTGGAGCAGTCGAGACCTCCAAACTCGGTTTAAATATCAAAGAAAGTCGATTTAATATTTCTTATGTACATGGCGACTGGACTGGCTTTGTTGAAATGGATTTTTATGGCGGAGGTGGTAACGAAATCATCAGTAATTCAGTCAACCCGCGCTTGCGCCATGGTTTTGTCAAAAATAAAAACTGGTTAATAGGCCAAACATGGTCAACGTTCATGCCGCTCGCCGCATTACTTGAAACTTTGGATTTTGGTGGACCAATGGTCGCCGAAGTATTCATTAGGCAAGTTCAAATTCGCTACTCCATAGGAAATTGGCAGTTTGCGCTAGAAAACTCACAAACATATGGAGACAGTGATGGCAACGGTGGCTCCGGTAATGTTGGTGTAACAGGCAGCAATAATGACCCCGATAGTAAGCTCCCAGATTTTGTGGCCAGATATAACTTTAAAGGTGATTGGGGCCAAGCCAGCATCGCAGGATTGTTAAGAAAAGTTGACCAAGGCGGGATTGATGCCACTGCAACGGCGCTAAGTCTTTCCGGTAAGATCAACGCTATTGGAAATGACGATATTCGTTTTCAAGTAACCTTAGGTGAGTCGGGCCGTTATGCAGGAATAACCTTAGCCACGGATATCGTGGTTGACCCAATAACTGACGAAACAAAAGCAGAAGAGACAACTGCTTGGTATCTAGGTTACAGAAGAATGTGGAGCGATACCTATCGTAGTACTATATTTTACGGCAATGGCGAAACCGATATTCTTGGACATGACCGTTCTCACTACGCAATCAACCTTATTAAGCAGTATACCCCTAACATGATTATTGGTGTTGAACTTGGCAAATATGTGGTTGATGACGCGGGTTTGGATCTAGATTCTACTTACTTACAAACATCGGTGAAGTTTACTTTATAAGATAAATAAATCTATCAACTTATAAATGATAGGCTCGCGAATCAGTAGTAATAATTGCACTAATAAAAAAGGAGCCGATTGGCTCCTTTTTTAATAGTTAACTACAAATCAACTTCTATTCGTTTCCTTCGGCCGCTTCTGGCGCCGCTGGTTTTTCAGTCAAGTCTTTGATACTCAAACGTACACGGTTTTGACGGTCGATTTCAACAACCTTAACGTCAATGATTTGACCTTCTTCTAAGAAGTCAGATACCTTGTTAACACGTTCGTGAGCGATTTGTGAAATATGAACTAAACCTTCTTTACCAGGTAAAATTTCAACGAAGGCACCAAAGTCGACTATGCGTGTCACTTTACCCGAATAGGTTTTACCCGATTCAACTTCTGCAGTGACTTGCTCAATTTTTGAAATGGCGATTTGAGCTTTAGCTAACTCAGTCGCAAAAATCTTGATAGTACCATCATCTTCGATTTCGATATTACACTCAGACTCTTCAGTAATAGCACGGATCATCGCACCACCTTTACCGATTACGTCACGGATTTTTTCTTTATCAACCTGCATTTTGTAGATGCGAGGAGCGAACTCAGACATCTCTTCACGGTGACCAGAAATCGCTTGATCCATTACACCAAGAATATGCAAACGGGCTTCTTTTGCTTGTTTCAAAGCAACCTGCATGATTTCTTTAGTGATACCTTCGATTTTGATATCCATTTGTAGTGCAGTAATACCACCAGTCGTGCCGGCTACTTTAAAGTCCATGTCACCTAAGTGATCTTCATCACCTAAGATGTCAGACAATACTACGAAGTTTTCATCACTTTTCACTAGACCCATTGCAATACCAGCAACAGAAGCCTTAATGGGTACACCCGCGTCCATCAATGCTAGAGAAGTACCACAAACAGAAGCCATTGAAGACGAACCATTTGATTCTGTGATTTCAGATACCACGCGTACTACATACGGGAATTCTTTTTCAGTCGGCATAACCGCTTGAATACCACGTTTTGCTAAACGGCCGTGGCCAATTTCGCGACGCTTAGGCGAGCCAACAAAACCCGTTTCGCCTACACAGTATGGAGGGAAGTTATAGTGAAGCATGAAGCGGCTGTCTTCTTTACCGTTTAAGCCGTCAATCATTTGTGCATCACGCTCTGTACCTAAAGTAGCGGCAACGATAGCTTGGGTTTCACCACGCGTGAACAAAGCTGAACCATGAGTACGAGGTAACAAGCCTGTAGCAACATTAAGCGCACGGATCATCGCAGGATCACGACCGTCGATACGCGGCTGACCAGCAAGAATGCGTGAACGTACTACATCACTTTCTAATTCGTGAACTAACTCAGACACTTCTTTAGCATCTTGAGCTTCGTCTTCAGCCACAATCGCTTCAACCGTACTGTTAGTTAGCGCAGTGATGGCGTCTTTTCGCTCCATCTTGTCAGAGATTTGGTAAGCTTCGGTAATACCCGCTTCAGCCAAGGTTTTTACTTTGTCTTTCAAAGACGTATTTTCTGGCTCTGGCTGCCAATCCCACTTAGGTGTATTCACCTCAGCGGCAAATTCGCTGATTGCACCAATTACAGTTTGTAATTGTTCGTGACCGTACATTACCGCACCAAGCATCACTTCTTCAGACAAAATGTCAGCTTCAGATTCAACCATCAGTACTGCGTTTTCAGTACCAGCAACGACTAAGTCAAGTTGGCTTGCTTCTAATTCAGAAGTGCGAGTGTTTAATACGTATTGCTCGTCTGTGTAACCCACACGGGCTGCACCTACAGGGCCATTAAAAGGCATACCTGAAATAGCAAGCGCTGCTGAGGTACCAATAAGAGAAATAATGTCGGTAGGGATTTCTGGGTTAGCAGACACTACAGTCACAATAATTTGTACTTCGTTCATAAACCCATCAGGGAATAAAGGACGAATTGGACGATCGATTAAACGAGAAGTAAGGGTTTCGTACTCAGAAGGTCGACCTTCACGCTTGAAAAAACCACCAGGAATTTTACCTGCAGCGTAAGTTTTTTCTTGATAATTAACCGTTAATGGGAAGAAGTCTTGACCTGGCTTGGTATCTTTTTTACCAACAACAGACACTAGTACACAAGTGTCATCCATGCTTGCCATAACAGCGGCCGTGGCTTGACGAGCAATCACGCCCGTTTCTAGAGTAACAGTATGCTGACCATACTGAAAAGTTTTAGTAATAGGAGTCATTTTTTTCCTTTATATAATTTAAAATTGCCCCTCTTAGGACAATACACTTTTTGCTTTCTTTATATCGCTTTCAAATGCGGCGCATAGTGTATACCCAAATCCGTTAAAAATACACTTTTCAGACTGAAATTTAAGGGATATCGCTAAGCTAAAAAATTGTTAATGAATGTTAGATTGTAAAATTACAAATTGAGCTCAATCGCCCCGCCAGTAAACCTATAAACCGCTGCAATCATTTGTTCAAACTATACTAATTATCATTCGACCACTGTCGGGATTGTTGAGCTAAAATAAATATTAATTTTTTATGAAAAATTTCCGTTGTTTTACTTATACTGCTAGAGGGGTTAACTTGGCTAGCTGTTGCGGGTTTAGCAGATTCAACTTAGTCTATTGTGTTAAGAATAAGTTGCGTTGCCAATCCAATATTTAATGATAATTCTGGAAAAATATAGCCAAAACCCTATATGTCTGACGACCTTGTATTAAAAATGGAGCAAAGCTTAAAAAGCTATTTTAGGAGAATTTAATGACCAAGTTAGTGACAGCCAAAGAAGGGGAGAGTTTATGCAGTATTGCAATGGAACATGGCTTTAAAAACTGTGACACTTTGCGTGCTGAGGCAAAAAATTCAGATTTTCTGAAACGACCATTAAAAAAGGGGGATTCTGTTACTGTCCCAGATATAACCACCAAAACTCATCCTAGCGCCACTGAAAGCAAACACCAATTTAAACGTTACGGTCACCCTACTCCTAAAATTCGTTTTGTTCACGGTTCAGCAAATGCCCCCTATTTAGATGACCTGACTCTTAGTCATATTGATATAAGTAACTATCGTACCAACAAGGGAGGAAGTAATGGTACTAGCGCTTTTCCGGCGGGTTTTGGTTTTCATGCTGCTGGCGATGCTGATCCAGATACCTTTAAAGTAGAAGTGTGTGATTTAGAGAAACCAGGAACCGTAGATGTCGTTTTGACAGCGCTAAAGCCTAGTGTAGTGGGAGGAATTACCAGCCATATTAATTTTAAGGGGGCTGAAGCGACAAAGAGAAAACTTGAAGTCACATGTGATCCTGTAAGTGGAGGAAATCCTCATATTTTTCGTTCAGCCTATCTGCGGATTGTTTCAGACGAAGCAGATAAAAATACCGTTCCAGACCAAACGCTGTTAGTGACTGACACAGCTGATGGAAAAGGGACAGAGGCAGATAGCGTCGACATATTAGACCAAAGAATAAGGGCATCTGTACAGCTCAAATCTTGTGAAGCTGCAGACCCACATAAATGTGCAACGGTTACAGAACTCCCAGTAGGAAATAATAAAAAGCGTCTAAAATTATGCTTACACGCTTTTCGACAAGTACCCGGCGATGACACCTCTATTGTTGGTGGGATTACGGAAGAAATGCTGCGTTTACGTACAATGAAATGGTTTCGGCGAGCTTACGCACAGGCAAACTTGGCCCCAAAACTGGTTGCTCCTGAAGTTGAGTTTGTTGACCCTCCCGCCCCTAACATGTTGGTTATTTGTCAGGATCATGGAAGAACAGCAAGTGGTAGCGATGCATCCTCTAATGCCTCAACCTTGTCTTTTAAATTGGGCACTCCGCCAGGCTCTGGCTTGGTTGGCTCTATTTTGTCTATACTCAGAACAGCAACAGATCCAGAAGTGAAAGTCACCTTAACCGCGGGAATGACGCCGCTACAAATCAGTCAAGCGATAGTTGCAGCGTTACCTTCAGAGTTTGGAGCACAAGTAGCCGAAAATGCCCGTGCTTTTAATGCGGCAACGGCATCAGCCGATATTATTATAACTGCAAATGATGGCCATAGAGTTGTCATCTACAATGAATCAACTACGGATACGCGAGTGACCATAGATGTAGCAAGAGTTAACATTAATAGCGTAATTTCACGAGATACCAATGGAGCCGTAATCCCTACTACTATAGATTTCAGGCGTATTTTGAGATCTGTTACTGGAACGGATGATAGATTAGACTGTTTTGTCGTGGGAGGTTTTGATAGAGCAGGATTACGAGGCCGAGCTTTTGTTCCTGCTAGTGATTTAAATGCAGCGTTTCGACCGGCTGTATCGTTAAGATGGGCCGCTATAATGGGAGCGACATCATCTAGTGGAGCAGTAATGGATGGCTCTGATAACTTACCCTTCACATTTCCGCATGAAGCAGGGCATGTTCTTTGTGATGCTTTCCACACTGACAATGCCGATGCAAATGGTCCTTCTGAATTAATGTCTGGAACAGGGACATCACAAACCAACACGGTAGATGCCACAAAACGGATATGTGGCGGGGCGTATACCGTGCGCTACGCATTTTTTGATCCCGCACAGAACAATGATGGTGACGCAATTTTCGGGCGTATTGACGCAGTAGATCGTTTTAGAACTCGCGGTGCAAACGTAATAGAGGATTGGTAAGATGGATTTAACTACACTTAGTGATGTGCGACATAGAGAAGAAGATGCAAATCGCCTACTTGGAGAATATATTTATGGCGGTATCTATACCCCCCCTTTAGTGCCAAGGGGAATTGCCCTTGAAGATATTGGTGAGTATATCGCAGCGAACCTGAAGACTGACGACAGTGCAACGGCATATAGAAATACTCTTGAAGTCATGAAGTTCTATGAAAAATCAGACATATTAGATGTCTTACTTAGGGTAATTAAACTAGAAATACGCACAGCCGAAGATATTGCACGTGCCGCTTACGTAATTCAAGCCACAGCCGAATTTGGTTCTACAGATATTATTGAAAAAGCGAATAATTATTTTGATGAGGTACTTGTAGAGCATTCTCAAGCATTAGATGTGTTACCTACACTGTTAGAAACTAAAGTCGTTTTAGCACCAAATGGAAATCTGCACAATTTAGAAAACAGAATTAATTCAGAAGTAAAAAAAGCGGAATTGGCGATTAGCAATGAAAACACTTTGGCTTACTATGATAAATTATCCGCTATTCAACGAAACACGTTACCTCGAACAAAACATGCTCTGCAGCGTAAAACAGATATCTTGGCGATGGAAAAAGCTGAACAACAATCAGAATTGATCGCCGTATATTTGGGGCAAGCAGATATCAGTGATTTTTATTCAGAAACCTGGGCAGCTAGATTACTGCGCTTTGATCATATTAATGAACTCAGTACCCCAATTATCGAACAACTCTTTAACGTATTACACAACACGACAATAAAAGATCCTATCAGCAGTTTTGTGTATGAAAGAGCTGCGCGAGCAATTATCTATTTAGAGGCCGAATTGGACAGTGTACAAAAACAAAAGTTTGATGAAATTGAAAAGGCCGGAGCCCATTTTTTAAGTGATAACGCCACCATTTGAATGATACTTTTAAATTAAACCAATAGTCACATAAGGCCATTTTTTAGAGCAACCTATGCAGTGCCGACAATATTAACCCTCACTGTTTAGCAAAACCAAAAGGTATTGATCAGAGGATTGTGCCTTAAATGCCGATACACCTCCGCTCAGCATACTTTGGTAATGAATGAACCAACATTCCTTTGAATGTTGTAACTCTTCCAAAGAACCGTATAACGTCAGTGCCTCAATACTTGACGGATGATGTAACTTTAACAACTGAATGGCTGCTGATTGACAATTGATGTGCTCAACAGAAGGAGGAATTTGTGGTGACTGAATTAAATCAGCTACAAATTCTCGGTCTTGTTTTTTATCAGATTGAGGTAATACGCTATCAAAATAAAACGTCTTAAAACTCGACAAAATTTGTTCTTTTTCAGTCAATGTTTGGCCCTCGCGGTTACCCGAATTATTGCTCTTTTTAATTAAAGCGCTTTTGTTAGCATCACATGCTGTTGAAATCACCAGAAGCCAAAAGGTGGTCATTATTTTTTGAATCAATTTCATACCTAAATTACACCTACATCTTTATATTTCAGATGCTTGCCGCTATCAGTTAAACACTGATAAAACGCACAAAGACGAATCGCAGTTTTGACCGAACACAACGGCTATTTGTTGCGAATTAAAGTTGTTTTACTGAGCAACAAACTGCTCTGTTTTTGTGTCGCATATTCGTCAATTTTAAAAATAATATCTTTAAACTGAATTTCGTCTCCTTGATACAATCGCACACGTTGATTGATTCGTTTGTTATTCACCAAAGTGCCATTTGAAGAGTTTAAATCTTCGATATAGAGTATTTCTTCCGCAACAACAAAGCGTGCATGCGTGCGTGAAATATAAGATCTCAAAAGTGTTATCTCACACTCAATAGCCCTACCAATAGTCACCCCATTATCGATTCGATACTCCAACCCTTCTACAGGACCGGACACAGCCTTAACATACCAACCATCTATACGCACTGGGGCTTTATTGTTTTTATCAAGAGAAACACGCTGGTCAACAACCGGAGCAATATTATTTAACATTCGCCGTTCTGAAAACGGGGCAATACGCACAAACCCATTTATCGTTAGATTATAAAACCACGAAATACTCACTGCCACAGGGAAAAAAACGATAAATATCCCCAGCAACCAATAGTAATAGTCATTGTGAATTTCAAAAATTGGAAAGGCGACACTGCCAACTTGCAAAATAATCCAACAGGTAACTATATACAAAACAATGGTATTTAACACATTTCTGCGTCGTAACTCTCCATATAAACGACTTAGCTTACTTTTTTGTTTTTCCATTGTAGTAATCCAACCATTAAAAGATTATAGGTACCACAATTTCAGTTTTATCTTTATTTGTAGACAGTTCAAGTCTTTTTAAGCCATATCTTCACTATTTTCGTCGAAAATGCTGTGTTCCTTACTCTGCTGTAGTGACTAACTAATCCAAAACACGGCGTTCTGTTGTTTAATTCATTTTTCCATTTAAGAATAACCTCACAATATATTATGTAATCATTCAAATTAACTTGCTCATAAAGCAACTGTGTTTAAACTGACAACTCAAAAAATGTAAAGGAGATGTTATGAAGTTTATTTTTGGATTAATGCTTTGCTGTACATTGATGGCTTGCCAATCAACAGTAGTCAAAGCTGAAAATATAGTCAGCACCGCTGAATCATTAGGTTTCTCGTCCGAACGCTTAGATAGAATCGCGACTGTAATGCAATCTTATATTGACCAAGGTAAATTAGCTGGCACCTTAACATTAGTCGCCAAAGATGGAAAAATTGCCTATTTAAACGCTCAGGGCATGCAAGATAAAGCAGCCGGTATTCCCATGAGTGAGGATACCATTTTTAGAATTTATTCTATGTCGAAACCCGTTACAGCAGTCGCTGCTATGACGTTGTGGGAACAAGGCAAGTTCCACATGTTTGATCCGATTTCAAAATACCTACCTGAATTTACTAATATGAAAGTTTATGTAAGTGGTTCCGGTGAGGACATGGTTGTGGAAGATGCCAAAACCCCAATTCGCATCATCGATCTTTTTATGCATACCTCGGGGTTAAGTTATGGCTTCACTGGCTCTGAAGTGGACAAAATGTACCAAAAAATGCAAGCCAATCCCGATGAAATAAGTCGCAGTAATATTTTATCTAAAATTGCAGCAATACCTCTGGTTCACCAACCAGGCTCTGCGTGGAATTATGGCGTATCTACCGACATTATTGGCTTCTTAATTGAAAAACTAAGTGGTCAAAAATTAGGTGAATATATGCAACAAACCATATTTTCGCCCCTTGGGATGAAAGACACTGGGTTTTATGTTGCACCAGATAAAGTAGCTAGACTAACGCAAATTTATACCGCCGATAGAAAAACCGGTAAAACGGTAGTCATGCAGAATGAACCTCTAGGTGACTACAAGAGTGATCCAGAAATCCACAATGCTGGCGGCGGCTTGGTTTCTACGATGCAGGATTATTTCACCTTTGCCCAAATGATGCTAAATGGTGGCGAGATAAATGGGGTCAGGATCTTAGGTAGAAAAACCGTTGAATATATGACCAGCAACCATATGCCGCAACATTTGATTCCGTTTAATTCAAGCTCTCAAGGAGAAGGGTTTGGACTCGCGATGTCTGTTACTGTTGACCCTGGCATGTCTGGTTTTATGAGCTCAAAAGGTAACTTTGGCTGGGGAGGAATGGCTTCAACTTATTTCAGAGTCGACCCAGAAGAGAAGATTGTACTGATATCAATGGCACAATTTGTACCTATTGGTTTTCATCGCTATCACGATGATTTCAGAAACCTTGTCTATCAAGCATTAGTAGACTAAATCTGAAGTGATGCGCCTAACGGCGCATCAACTTCTCAAACTCAATGAGTTTTAAGCCACTTAATAATTGGCTCATAGAGATCCTCAATTGTTTGATCCTGACTACGCGTTTTATATATTCGAGTTAGCTCTTTATTAAACGCCTTAAATTTATAAAAACCACGTTTATTCACCATGAAATCTTCCATATGGTGTTTGATCATTAAATATTCCTCATCAGAATAGGACTCCAACGCATACAACAAAAACACCGACCAGGTCATATACTCGTTAAACACCAAATAAGGTTTGTTATATCCACCACCTTTATACCAAGTTTTTAGTTCTGGTAATGCATTGTTAATCTCATTAACGTAACTATCTGAAATTGGATTAACATAAGCGTGATCAATTTCCGTAAAAAATGCTCTTGTCAGTTTTATGGCGCTCGTTGCAGTGGAATCAACGCTATTTTCATAACGGTTTGGGCCACTGATAAACATGATGGACTCCTTAAAACCATTATTGGTGAACATTCGAGCACTATGTTTGCCAGAGCCTAGTGGCGAAAAAAATACTTTATAACTCTGATACCTAGCGGAGAATTGAGACTCTAACCAGCTCCAAATGTTTTTGGGGTGAGTGTCGTTTTCAAATTGTTTAAGCAAACTTGAATAATACGGCTGATGCTGTTGGTAGAACGACCTAAAATCACTAATCTTTGCAAAGTTTTCTAACAGTGCGCGATGCATTGCTATTGCATCTCTTGCCCTAAAACTACTATAAACCTCTGACTTTACGATTCTATCATTCATAAATTCGTAAGCAGGTCCATTTTCAACAAGAGAATAATAGTCAACATCGCCAAGTGCAGTAAAAATCGGATCGGCTTTAAAGGGCGTAAACCATTTAATCATTGCCTGATAATAGTCACCTTGTGCCCGCTTTCCATAATTTGTCTGCTGAAACTCGTCTGCTAAAGCTAAAACAATATTCGTCAATTCGTACACTTCAGGGATCTCAGCCGTTACTTTCCCACGCTGCTGTTGTTTATACTCTGTGCTGTATCGAGCTGGTTTATCTTGGATGTGAAATGTCAGGGTTTTAACTTGGTTGTTTAACTGTAAATATAGTTTTTCGGAGTCATTTCCGCGATAGAAAATAGGTACACTTTGCTCGCCGTAACACAACTCAGCTGTTGGGCCTGCTCCCCAATAAGTCATATAAAAAGCCTTATCATTGGGCAATGAGTTAAAACTTAATTCACGACTAAAATACTTGTCTGTGACTAAAACAAAATTGTCACCTTCCAAATTGATGTAGTGGTTATCGATAGTTGAGTTGGCACAACCCAAAAACGTAAAAACAAAAATTAGGTATTTCAATTTAACAGTGCCCTTTAGCGAATAGTAATTAACCTATGGTACACATAAGCGATGAAAATTCATTCAAACAAGTTAGCAATAGCAATGAAAAGTACATTTTGGTATTCACTTCTCACAATAAATTCAAAGACTTATTCTTTTTTTAGGTCTGCCGATAGAATAAGATAATACCCATTACATTGTACAAATAGATTATGAGTTCATATAAAGTATGTTGAAGAATATCCGTTTACATCTTGATAAAGATGAACAAAAACAGGCGCTTTTAGATGAGAAATTAGCGACACACATACTCAATACTCACAAAGACAATATCAACGCATTTCAACGTAATATTCCTGCTTTGTTGCCTAATGTTCAAAACCCCGAGCTTGCCAACTACTCTATTTTTATTAATAAATATGCCGAAATTAATATTGTTGATTACGGAATGGGCCGCACCTTTTATGGATTTCACCCAGAAGCTGAAGTATTAGAGCAAATATCTCGAATAGAACAACACTGCCCTAATATTGTATTTGATGCACCTTCAGTTAGTCACAACAAAAATTCTGAGCAAATTGACGGTATTGGTGATCTACAAAGTATTGATGACCTAGAAAGTATCAAACTCAGAAACCAACAACCACCTTTACCCTATGAAATTGAATGTTTAGTGGTACTTGGATGTGGCCTAGGTATTCACCTTGGGCAATTGCTAAAACAACACAAGATCAAAAATATAGTTATTTACGAACCTGAATTACAGTATTTCCAATGTTCGATTATGGCCACGTCTTGGCAAGAAATTTTTGCACTCGCAAAACAGCACAATACCGCTATTTTTTTACAACTAGAAAAAGATGGCAGAGACCTGATTCAGGATATGAATGAACTGATTCAGCACTGCGCCATTAGCAACTTCCATCTATACAAACATTACAATCACGAAGTATTCAATTCTATATACACCGACCTATCCCAACGCAGTTGGCGTGAAATAACAGGAACGGGATTTAAGATTGAATCTAAACAAAGTTACTTGGATTTTGTGTCGAGGTGGACACCTAATATAGATTTAGAAAAATATAACTTGCTGAGCGCAGCGAACACCAAATTGAGTAACAACCTCAATGCGTTCAAAAAATATTTTCCAGACATTTACGCTGAATACAAAGATTACGCTCCGAAAAAATGGCTGCCAATCAGCAACGCTGCAGGTGAAGTCAATTTAGTCAAAACTGACAGTTTACAATCTTGGTACAGTGATTCCCCGACTCAAGATTGCAATATTAATTTCGAAAACTTTAATGAACAACCTAATAAAGATGGCTTAGTCCTAGGTTATAAAGGCACCAAGCTCGCTCACTACATTCATTATCAATTTGTTAAAGAAACCGAAGAGTTACTTAAAGAAGCCGAGGAAGAAGTGGGCGCATTGCCTGAAAACGTGCCATCAATTATTATGTTTGGTTTAGGTGTAGGTTATCAATTAGAAACCCTACTTGCTGAGCACTCTGTCGAAAAACTATTTATCTGCGAACCTAATCCAGACTTTTTTTATGCGTCACTTTTTGCCATCGATTGGCAAACTATATTTGAAACCATAGAAAAATCCGAATCACGCATTTACTTAAATATAGGCGATGATGGTACTAACTTATTTAGAGATTTATTGAGTCAATTTTATTCTATTGGACCCTATATTTTAAACAGCACTTACTTTTATCAAAGCTATTACAATGCGTCGTTAAACTCCGCTATTAGCCAACTTAGAGAACAATTACAAATAGTGATCTCTATGGGAGAATATTTTGACCATGCCTATTATGGGATTGCACATACTAAAGAAGGCATGCGCCGCAAAATTCCAATATTAACCGCCAACCCTGCTAGTAAACTAAGTTATGAAGACAAAGAAGTACCGATATTTGTCGTAGGTAATGGCCCTTCTTTAGACAGTTCTATCGATGCGATAAAAGAATGGCAAGGACAAGCCATAGTAGTGAGTTGCGGCACAGCGCTGCAAGCTTTACATCGACATAACATCACCCCAGACTTTCATGCCGAAATAGAGCAAAACCGAAGTACCTATGACTGGGCTGTATTGGTAGGTGATTTAGACTACTTAAAAAACATCACACTGATATCATGTAATGGCATTCACCCTGATACCTGTGATTTATATAAAGATGTGATGGTGGCATTTAAAGAAGGTGAATCATCAACCATTTCAGCATTGAATATTTTGGGTAGAGAAAACTTTGAAGTTTTGCAAAATGCCTTCCCTACTGTGAGTAATTTTGTTTGTGATTTATTTAGTACGATTGGGTTCACTAGCATTTATCTGATTGGCGTAGATTTGGGGTTTGTTAATGTAAAACACCATCACTCCAAATCATCTGGCTACTATCAAGACGATGGCAAAGAAAGCTTCGACTACCAAGAAAGTGCCAACACCTCATTGATAGTACCAGGCAATTTTCGCCCCAGAGTCAATACGAAACATGAGTTTAAAGTGTCTCGGCAAGTGATTGAGCAAGTGACACAAGCCAAACCCAAAGGTCAGGAGTTTTACAACTGTAGTGATGGCGCAAGGATCCAAGGTTCTTTGCCATTGAGGCCAAGTGAATTATTGATCATGTCTAGTAATCAGCAGCAATGCGAGGCTCTTATTAAACTAAAAACCATCGTATTTTCGAACAAAAAACTGAACCTATACGTTGAAAGATTTAATCGGTTGTATTCTCAACAAACTTTGATGGAAGAGCTTAGTCTATTTAAGTCACAGTTAAAAAATGAAGTGAAAAATAAGGCTGACCTGCAAAACATTATTAACAAACAGAAAGAAATGTTGTTTAGTTCATATAAAAATGGCGGTTCATTATTGTTTTACTACTTGTACGGCACCGTAAATTATACCAATGCATTGCTACTCAAGCTTGGCCAAAACTCTCAGTTGTTCAAACCCAACAGTATTATTCACAAATGTATCGATTTTTGGGGCGTTAAATTAGATGAAATATCTAATGTGCTCAATGACAACTATGTGAATTTCGATTCGTCTCACTTTAGTCTTAGAAAGAGAGAAAAAGCTCTTTTGGCAAAACACTCTGCTAACAGTACGATGCTAGTTATCTCTAGTTCCGATAGTTTTAGCGAATCATTAAAACTAACTTTAGTAAAAAAGTTTAGTTTTAATGGTGAGGTGACGTTTTCTGACAGACTTGAAACTAACAATAACAAGCAATTTGATCATGTCATCGTATTTCAGGATAAAGCTAAAGAAACACCATTTTTTAAGTTTCAACAAAGGGGTACTCGTTCAACCATTTTCATGTTGAAATCAGGTAAAGTTTCTGACTCAGTTTTGGTCCCCAAAGGTGTGACTTATTGCCCCATTCCAGTTAACGAGACAGAAACGATTGCAGCAGACTATTTTTTGGCAACCTACGCAGTTTTATTTGCCCTAAGTGAGCACGACAGCCCACTAATCTTTCTAAAATACAGCACTAAAAAACCTGCTCAGTTTGGTCAAAAACCTATTAATAACTTAATCGATGTAGATAGCTTTGTAGACTTTTCAAGCCATATTGCTTGTTTTAAAAACCCCGCTACACAAAATTTTGTGTCTAAAGCTGGTACCAGAGGAAACTTAATTAATAGAGCCTTAGTATTGGGTGACCTAATAAATAAAGTAATCTCAGACAAAGAGTTCACTAAGATAATGATGAATAATACTATTAACAAAGAAGGAAAACTGCTTCTGAATTGATAACTAAGTTAGTAATTGACGTATCTGGCAGCGAACATTAGATGTGGCGGTAACAGCTAGCATAGAACCTAAATGCTAAAAGAGATAAAGGCACCCCATACAGTAAAAAATGATTGCACCGTAGAACGACTGCCGCTTTGATATAATCGGTCTAGATTAAAATCTTACATCTAGAAAGAAAAACTCTTGCTTTAGAATTTCCTTTAAATACCGATATTTATCTAAAGTAAGTTTAAAATTCAAATAGGCATAAGGCCTCCGCATGTTAGGTTAGTTCAACATAGCGCAACTATGATAAAAATAAGATATAAATTAGGAACCAAAAACATGAACAAAGAAATTCAGTTGGAAAAATATGATGAGAGTTTCTTTCAGCTTCAGTCTGTTAACGAAAAGAAGAAAAATGCGGCTCTAGTGATATCAAAACTTGTCATTGAAATGTGTGACAACATTAATAGTGTAGTCGATATAGGATGCGGAATAGGGGTTTGGCCAACGGCTTTTTCTAATCATGGTGTCACCACGGCTCATGGTGTCGACGGTAATTACATAAGTAAAGATTACTTACTGTTAAAAGGTGCCAATTTTTACGAACGTGACTTAAGAGAAAGAATCTCGCTCGATAGAACTTATGATTTAGCGTGCTCGTTGGAAGTAGCTGAACACCTCCCTCCTTCCAGAGCATTAACATTTGTACAAGATCTTACGCAACTCGCTCCAGTGGTTTTATTTTCCGCGGCTATCCCTGGGCAAGGCGGAGAGAACCACGTCAATGAAATGTGGCAGCACCATTGGGCAAGGCTTTTTAATACTTTTAATTTTAAGGCTGTGGATTTCATTCGACCTATTGTATGGTCAATGACAGAGCTACAAGTTTGCTACAGGCAAAATACTATATTGTACGTTCACGAATCGGTGCTAGAAAAAAATGCGAAGTTGAAGCAAGCAGAGGAAAAAACAAATGAAGCGATGCTTCCCTTAGTTCACCCCAGAACCTTGGTTCGCTTACAGAAACAATGGAAAGCGTAACTTCATCATGAACATTACTGATCTTAAAAATATTAGCTTAAAAAACAGAATGCCAGAGCTTCTATGTGAACATCCAGGCATGATATCAAACGCTGAGAGAAGTCTGCTTTTTAACCTAGCAAAACATTACTTTCAAAACCAAGGGACTATTATAGATGCTGGCGCATTTTTAGGGGCATCTACCGTATGCTTTGCTCAAGGATTGAAAGAAGCAAATATAACAAACATCAAACATAAGGCTATCTGGTCTTTCGAAAAAGGGATTGTCCGAAATAACTTTCAGAGATTTGTCGAGGCTTTCGATCTACAACCTCATTTCATAGGTGATAGCTTTACTGAAACGTTTTTAGCACTTACCGCTAATTATGTTGACTACTATAAAATCCATTTTTCTGACATTCTTGATTACACTCACCCTATTGAGAATAATGTTGAAATCGCTTTTCTCGATATTCTAAAAACAGAAAAAGTATGCAGACACTGTATAGAACAGTTTTTCCCAGCTCTGCTTGAGGGGGCGTATGTCATACAACAAGATTACTTCTTCGATCAACTTCCATTCATTAAGTATACACAAGAAGCATTTTCAGAATTTTTTAGTTACGAAGGCCAAGTAAACTCTAGTGCACTATTCAAGCTAAATAGACCAATAACCAAAGAAAACGTTGTAAATGTTCTGGATAGTCTATCACCAAGTGATGCTATGGATTTGCACATTCAGGCAGAAAAAAGAACAAACAATAATGAAAGAGCTTATTTTATGCAACTTTCTCGCGCTTGGCTGCTCGCGGATATCGGAAAGTTATCAGAAGCTAAAAAGCACTATCGCAAAGTCAAAGAACATTTTTTCAAAGAAAATAGTTATTCAGAAGAGAACTTAAGGAAAGACTTTTCGCATCGGCACAACCTACTTGAGTCTTACTTTTTATTTATGGAGTCGTGGACAAGCGCTCCGAGCCTTTTTGGTGATAGTAGCTGGGAAGCGTTTATTTATGCAAACGATTAATATTTAAATATTTAGCCCTCTCTGTAAGCAAGGTCACAATAATGACCCTTTTAGCTACGATTAGCTTTTATTTCTAACATTTTGTACAGAGGAGAAAATGCCTCTTGCGTTAAAAAATCATTGTTACTCTCTTTAACCGCTACAGCAATACACATATCTTTAGGCGCTTTATAGAAAGGTATTGAGTCAGATGCATACTCTAGTTTAACTGCTCGATAGTCTAATAAGTTAAAAAGGGCTTCGAAAAAATTTAACTTATACCAGTAATCACAGTGATTCGGCCAAGAGCCTGACGTAGGAACAAAATGGAACATAAGCCCACCTTTTTTCGTAAAGTTATGCACATTGCGATACGCGTGATATTGAGGATTATCTCCCTGACAAATATGCTCAGTAGTACCGAAATTGGTCACCACATCTGCTTTTACAATACTATTTACGGGCTTCGACAGGTCAACTTCAACGGCACTACCAGTTGATTTAATATCAAAGCTTGTGTGCAGGAAACCTTTTTCCAAAAAGTAATTTTTTGCTAGTGATATATGGGTATCACCAGTCATATTTTGCTCACCGAGCTCAATCATGGTTAAGTCGGCGAAGCTTTGAGAGACTTCATCCTTTACAGCTTTTTCCAATAAGCTAGTAATTTGCGGATACCTAATACCCATTTTTACTCACCGTTATTAACCTGTTTTAAATTTTTAGTTATTATGCAAGCCGCACTCCATATGGGGCTCTGGTTTACAAATATCATTGAACTGCCTATTTACTTCGGCTCGGCCGTTAAATTTATAAGACTCATCGTTTAAAAACGGAGCAACTTTAATAAGTTTCCCATCATCACAGGAGAACTTTTCAATAGTATCTCTATAATCGGTATCATCGCGTCGAATATCTGTCATCCAAAAGTCAGGAGTGTAAGTTTCACAAAATGCTTTAAATGGCTCAACTTTTAAATTTTGTTGAAACTGAAAAAATGATTGAGTACCTTTTTGAGGTAACCCAGACTCCCTATATTTATTGATAACCGTTGAAGAAGCTCTAAGTTCAATAACGTTGATTTGATATTTACGCTTCAAACGATACATATTTTCACGAAAAGCTAAATTATCAAAAACAACATCAATCCAAACGATTGGCAGTGTAGGCGATATTTGTGTTAGTAACTTTATAAAAGGCTCTGCGTTAGGCCCAAACTTTGAAGTGGCAATGGGCTTCGTTGCATCAGCTATTATGCTGCGGACTATTTCCTCACCCGCTACATTTCTATATATATCGTTAAGGCTACGACAATCAACCATGAAATGCACTTTTATTGAACCTAGGATGTATTGATTATCGACTTGGATTTTTTATTCTTTAACTTTGTTCACGGAATATTAGACGATTTAACACTATGTATTATCCCGCATGTCAGCTGCTTTAACCCTACTAAAAATAATCATTCGTAATGTGGCATTCATTCTAGTTGAGAGATTTTTATCTACTCTTTTTGTTTGTTATAGATATCGATATTCACTAAGGCCTTAGCTCCCTGCTCTGACGCTGCAAAAAGGACCAACTTTTTTAATTGTAAAGGCAAACTATCTATTGCGGCCTTAACTTTTAAATACTTATATGATTTATCTACTGATAAATTTTTTGTCGCACCTTTTTCAGACTCAAATAAGACTTCTGGTATGACAAAAAAATCTAGATTAGTTAACAAAGCGCGTGTAACAAACTCATGTAACACCCCATCGGCAATAGCATAATCTTCGAATGGCCCAACAAGTTGATAACACTCTTTCCTTAGTGCGATGAATTCAGCGCCATAAACTCTGTCGTCAATGACTTGATGCCCAAGGTCTCCTCCCAGAGGTGTCACCAGTTTTCCATGCTCATGTTGGCTATCATTAGGCACCCGAAAAAATGACGTTATAATAGACTGAGGCGACTCAGATAACGCGGTTTTAAGGATGTCTCCGGCTTTTTCTACAACACTTTTAGGCGGTTCACTGGCAACAATAAAGGCATCTTCCACATGTTCATTTACAGCGTTATTAAACGCTTCGCCTTTAGGTACTCCATAACAATCCAACACTTCAAAATGACTCGGCCAAGATTGCTTTTGAGTGCTTAATTGCCCTGTAAGATCGCATATAATCACTTTATCAAATTGTGCCACTTCCCAATTTTCACTGAAAATCATACCTTCATTAGCTAGGACTAAAGATAAGTGTTTTATTTGCGTCTTGTTACGTTTGGCGACAAGGGCGTTTTGCCAAGTCACGTCAGTGTGTGTGGAAAACTGTTTAGCTAAATAATCATGAAAGTGATACCACGTCTGCAGATTTTCGTCATTGTCAAAAGCAGGGTGAGAAATGCATTGCCCCTCATCCAACACAATTTTAAGTCTTTTAACTAAGCTAGATACGGTAGGTTCGACTAGGGAGTATTGTTGCGACTCTTGCGCAATTAACTCTGCAGTTCCCCCCACGTCGGTAGCAACAAAAGGAATTCGATGCACTAATGCCTCGTAAACTGTCATAGTAGAGTTTTCGATTAGCGATGGCATGACAGCGATAAACTCATCAGAACAAAGATAAGTCAGCGCTTCCGGTTGTCCTCGATCGGTAATAATATCAATTTCGAATGGCCAGTTTTTAGCTTTAGCTAGGATGTAATCAACAGGTTGTGCAAAGTCTTTTTCTGAGGACAATACCCCTTGTTTACCCAAAAAAGTCACATGTTCTGGGTAATTACCCGCTCTGACACAAATATCTAAGGCGCGGCAGAAGTTTTCTAAGCCTTTCCTGCTTTCAAGCCTTCCAAAAAACACCAGTTTTTTGGATTTTACTCGATCTCCATATTGACTTTTTTTACGCGCATCGGTGATTTTTAATTCACTAAAATCCACAATATTAGGTTGAACGTAAGTTCCACCTCTTGGCATGTCATAACCAATATGGCGCATAAAACTCAATAAATGCGCACTCCCGCCAATGATCATATCGGCCCATTCAATGCACTTCTGTTCTAAAAACGAAACCGAAAATAGGTTATGCATTTCAATAGGCTGCATTTGATAATGACGATTCCAGATAAAGGGAGACGAAGCTTTAACTAAGAACAAGGTACGTTGAAATGCCAAGCCTAATCGTTTAGCGGCCAGGGCATAATAAGCTCCCCCCCGCCATTCAGATGTGTGAACCACATCAAAATCATAACCTTTCAACCAATTATAAAATGCCAGGCAGCGGCCCTGCCAAGGATGAGAAACATGCACAAATGGCTCGTTTGGCCAATCCAAGTACACTAATTTAACCGCAAACTCTGCGTAGTGTTCGATCCAATATTCAGGGGTGTGCTGCTGAACCTTTGGACCTTTAAGCAAAACAATAGTGACCTCGTGTCCCTGTGCTGCTAAGCCTCTCGCCAAATGGTAGTAGGTAGAGGCAATCCCACCATTTCTAACTGGCCCTAGGATCTCCTCAGTAGCAATACACACGCGCAGCTTTGCCTCTGAATCGGTATAGGTGAACTCACTTAGGTCTGGAAATTTTTCTACGTCAAAGGTATCTTTTTGCATATAAGTACTTCTTTTATTAGTGTGCTGAAGTTCAGTCTTTAAAGGCTGCTCGACTAGCCAATCGCTCAAATTATGCTGAATGAGGTATTTTCAACCACCGTAGGATTGGCAAACCTGCCTAATACATTCCAATCATGCCGCTTTACCAATTGCGGGCTCAGCACTTTTTTTATTACTGGTTGTAAATAATTCAAAACTTGCTCAATGCCGGATGCTAATGCTAAAGCCAAATAATCTAGCGAAAGATAACTTGGTTGTTTATCGTCTAACATTAGATTCACTTGGCGACGTCGTAATTGATTAAACTGTAGCAAGTTATTAAACTCAATTGGGTCAAAATCTACTTTTATTGGCTTCGCACTTTCACCAATCTCGATATGCGATTGACGGCTTGCGCGGGCGACTTTTGTAGCGCCATACACAGACAGTAAATTGCTTCTGTATAAATTGATAATGTGCCAATCATCTTGGGAAATGACCCAACTCAAAATATTTTCATTTTGTGAGATCATTAATTTAAAACCAAATAAATCGGAGTCTTGATGCTCGGCCATAAGAGCATTGATAAACTTGACAGGATCTTTTTCACGGGCGGCTTTTTTAGTGTACTGAGAAGGTAAACCTCGCTGAATGGTTTTATCGAGCATCCAAGGCACTTCTTCATTATTGATAAAAAGCTCACCATAACATGTGATAGCAGGATGCTCATTTAGCGTACGGCACAACATAGTGCTACCTGTTCTTGCTGAGGCCAAAACAATAAATTTTTTCTTAATTGCCATAAGGATTAAGAGTTTGAACCGTATTTGTGCTCGATAAAAAAAACAAACTCATCATCTGACAAGTATTTATCGGCAAGATGTAAAGCATCATTCGCGAGGCAAAACCTCAACCATTTTTCCCGAAAGACTTTGTGGTCATCTGCAAGAAAGACTGACGCCCCCTTTTGAACCAGTTCAATAATTTGTCCGGCTTGGGGTAACTTTGTAGGTTCAACGACCTCTGCAAATGCAATATGACTGAACAATGTCAGCTGATCGGCAGAAAGGTGTATATGGAATGTTTTAAGATACAGATCAATAACATTATTAGTCCTAAGACGCTGCTGTTGCTGATGCACACCACTAACTGATGATTGATGCATTCTGTATTCTAGCAACACCTCTGGAATGGCAACAAATTGTAGTTCAGGCTCAGCAATGGCGACTCTTGATAACCATTCTCTATCTATAATAAATCGAAATGCATCTAGATACGGATATTTCAGCAACAGTGATTTAGCTAACATCCAAGTGGGATGGCACAAAATAGTCACACCAAAAAAAAGTAAATTTCGTGAATAATTATCAGAGTGTCGAAAATGCCATGTTTCGTTTCTTTCCCCAAAAGTTTGCACCCAAGACCCGACTACAGCGACATCTTGATTATTACGCAAATAGTTCAGTTGTTTTTCAAGCCTTGTAGGATAAGCAATATCATCCCCATCCATTCGCGCTATATATTGTCCATTCGCCAAGGTAACCAGCTCATTTAAACAGGCTGCCACTTTTCTATTTTCTCTTGGGAATACTTTTATTCTTGGATCTTGTTTCGCATATTGATTAGCTATGTGAAGCGTTTCGTCAGTAGAACCATCATCCATAATTAAAAATTCAAAATCAGAGAAAGTCTGATTTTGAATTGAATCGATGGCCGTTCCTAGATAGGCTGACACATTATACACAGGCATTATGATTGACAATGTAACCATTACAGCCGACTCAATGCCTAACAATAATATTAGTAGGGCTCAACATTACCCGATTAATCTTGAAACCACTGCCAAGTATAACCAATTCCTTCCCTTACTTGTGTCGATGGATTAAACCCAAATGCCTGCCTTGCTTTTGATATATCACAATGTGTATGGATAATCTCCCCCAAACGAGCGTCTTTATATTCAACGTTTATCGCAAGTTGCTCTCCTATCACAGCCTTCATATTATTGATCAGTTGATTGATCGAAGTCGCGACACCTGTACCAAGTTGGAACACGCCAGATAGGTCGGATTGAATCGCTTGTACTATGCCCTTGCACAAGTCTTCTGTATAAATGTAATCACGAGTCTGTTCGCCATCGCCATATACCACTATAGGCCCATGGTTTAGCAAGGCTTTTAAATAAGTAGCAACAACACTTCCTTTATGAAACGATAAAGGCCCGTAGACGTTAGAGAATCGTAAGTTCATGATTTTCATGTTATATATTTCAGCAAATGCGCTACTGTATCCTTCAATAGCCAGTTTTGACGCACCATAAGGAGACAATGGATTTGGCACCATTTTTTCATGTACAGGAGGTGGCACTTCCCCTAATATCGCCCCTCCCGTCGATGCGTTGATTAACTTAGAGACTCCACTTTCGACCATTGACATCATTAATTCAAACGTCGCCATTACATTATTTTCAAAATTGAAACGAGGGTTTTCAATTGAGTCCATTACTCGAGTATCAGCTGCAAGATGGATGACAACATCTATTCCTTTTAGCGCTTGCATTACTGCTTTTTTATCCCGCAAATCGCCTAAAATAAACTCAACACTAAAATCACTCACTGCAGAGCGCGAACCAACGGATTCATTATCCAAAATAGTGATCTTGGTTGCCAAGTCATTTTTAACTAAATATGTTGTCAAGTTAGAACCAACAAAACCGGCACCACCAGTAATTAAAACGTTACCCAGTGTGTGTTTCAATTTTAAACTACCTTTTTAAGCTTAGGTTGTACTTTAGGATTCGGCGCGCCAGCTTTACAGTCTTTGGTCCAAAGTGACTGACAGGGTATCTTGTCCTTATCACAACGATGCATATACTTCGAAGTCACGTCAGAAACTTCTTGCAATAAACCTTGATCTAAAGTTTTTGGATTCCAACCAAGCGCTTTAAATTTATCATTTTTAACCCTTAACTGATTTTCAGGGGCTTCATTACGTGGATTGGGTACGTAAGCGATTTCAGCACCGGTTTCTTTGGCTATCTTTTTAGCCAAGTCAATTAAGCAATGAGACTCTGCCATCTGATTAAAAATTTGTACTTTCTCACCTTTTTCAGGGGGATTATCTATAGCTAATTCAACACATTTCACAGAATCTTTAATATGAATAAATGCTCTTGTTTGACCACCTGTTCCATGAACCGTCATTGGATACCCCATCGCGGCTTGAACCAAAAAGCGATTTAGTACCGTGCCATAATCACCATCGTAATCGAAACGGTTAATAAGCCTTTCATCTAAGCTGGTTTGCTCTGTTTGAGTACCCCAAACTATGCCTTGGTGTAGGTCGGTAATACGCACTTTGTCGTTCTTATTGTAAAATTGAAAGAACAAAGCATCCTGTGTCTTCGTCATATGATAAATCGATCCTGGATTGGCAGGATAGAGTATTTCTTGTGGAAGATGGTTTCCCTGTTCATCTTGCACATAAATTTGTAAATAACCTTCTGGCAAACTCATACCTGCCGTACCATACCCATAAACCCCCATAGTTCCCAAATGGACAAGGTGTATGTCTAAACCACTTTCGACAATGGCATTTAATATGTTATGGGTTCCACACAAATTATTTCTAACAGTATAATTCTTTAGTCTTGAAGATTTCATTGAGTAAGGTGCCGCACGCTGCTCGGCAAAATGAACTATGGTATCTGGTTGATGTTTTATTAATAATTGTACTAATTCAGCGAAGTCAGATGAAATATCTAAACATTCAAAATCAATTTTTTTACCGCTGATTTCTTGCCATGCCGCCAGTCTATTGTCGATAGTTTCAATGGGGGTCAACGACGATGTACTCAATTCGACATCAATTTTTCGTCTAGATAAATTATCTACTATTACAACATCATGACCTTTATCTGACAAATTCAGAGCGGTAGGCCATCCGCAAAAGCCATCGCCACCTAAAACTAAAATTTTCATGTTTCATCTCCAAATATAAGCACTGAAACCTATATATAACTTTTACCTGTATAGTGAATGATTTCTTGAATGAGTTCTAATAGAAATCACTCTTACAGACAATTAAATCATTGCTAAACCAACCCTGTTTACTTATTATCGGCCGTATTTACATAAAGCTTAAATTAAGCGAATATCAGTCAAATCAGCTTTGTTTACAAACTAAGCAACTAAGGCAGCAAACACACCTAGCGCATTACCTACCGCATCATCCATATTGTAATACTTATAATCAGCTAACCTACCAGCCGTGATCACGTTTTCAAACGCTTGCACTCTTTGTTTGTATTGCTCGAACCGTGCTTGGTTAGCTTGATTGAATATTGGGTAATACGGTACGTTTTTAGTCGCATCAAACCTGTCGTAGTCTTGCGGATACTCTTTGACTATGGTGGTGTGAGTAGTGGTTTGATTCAGAATATGTTTGAACTCGGTAATTCGAGTATAGGCATGTTCGTTAGGGTAATTTACCGTTGTAGCTGTTTGATATTGTGCTAGGGGCAAGGTCTCAAAATCAAACTGCAAAGAGCGATAGGGTAATTCTCCATCTAGATAATTAAACAGCTGATCTAACATGCCAGTAAACACCAACTTTCCGTTAAAAGCTTGCCCATTAAAAAACAAAGATTGATCATTCATATTCAATGTGACTAACTTGGTAGCATCAGTATTCAAGCGCACTGTAATATTTGGATGGTTCAAAATATTAGTAATTAGATGGGTATACCCTTCACTAGGTATAGCTTGGTACTTGTCGTGAAAATAACGATCATCTCGAGATATGACCACAGGCACTCTAGCGGTTACGGCTGGTGAAATCTCTTCTGGTGAACAGCCCCATTGTTTGCTGGTGTAATTCACAAAAAACTTTTGAAACACCAACTCACCCAATTGCTGAAGTAAAATATTAGGGCTTTTACGTAATTCTAATATAGGTACCTTGCCGTCTACGCCGTACTGCTCTATTAACAGGGCTTCAATTTGTCGTGCCTGCTCTTTTGGGTATAAAGCATCTAAGGTATTTAAATTAAATGGGATGGGCACTAAGTTTCCGTCTATCGAGCCTAAAACTTCGTGCTCGTATGGAGTCCATTTAGTAAACTGACTGAGGTATTGCCACACTTCTTCGTTATTGGTGTGGAATAGATGTGGCCCATAATGATGCACGGTGACGCCATGCTCAGTTTTATAATCGTAGCAATTACCGGCAACGTGCGACCTTTGCTCTAAAACCAAGACTTTTTTATCTTGTATTTTTGCAAATCGCTCGGCCAACACAGCGCCCGAAAATCCAGCGCCTACCACTATTACGTCATATGCACTCATTTATGCTGCTTCACTTAGCAAATTTTTGAGCTTGTTAAGGTTTTGCCTGTTTTCATAAACGGTTTGGTGTTTATCGTTAAAAAACATCCCTGAATTTGACGCTAACTCTATGTATTTCAGAAATAAATCATTGGCATCTCTGGCCAAGAAATACAGCGCTGCGGCAAATCTATGGTGGGCTATTCCCGCTTTGATTATATCCGGTTTTATACCAAACTGGCCTGCCAACTCGCAAGCCAGCTCAATATCCCTAAGGGATTGTTCACGCCTGTCAAATGAGCGACTAGTTCGTTGTCCAAAACTGTTTTCATGAATGCGATAACGGCCTAAAACTTCAGGAATAAAATCGACATTGGCGCCTAAATAACCGGCATTTAAAATATAAAAAGCATAGTCAAAAATAATTTTACAGTCGGGCGAAACAGTATCGATAAGATTTGCATGATTTCTAAACATCACACTACTGGCTTGCATGTAGCTGCCGTATTGGATCATATGTTCGATATTGGAGCGTTTGGGGATCAGCGACCAGTTATAAAACTCTTTTGAATACAATTTGATTGTTTTGTTAGTTTGAGAAACAAACATATCTGACTCATGAAACACCATATGACAATCTGGGTGTTGATCTAGGTGATCCACTTGCTTCTGTAACTTAGTCGCTAGCGCAATATCGTCACCATCTAAATAAGCTATATATTCTCCGCTTGCTGCTGCAAGTAACGTCGCCATATTTGCCGCTAGCCCAGCATTGGTTTGTTTATAGATAGGCTTTAATTTATTGGGATACAACTGTGCTAAGTCTGCAATTTTTGCAGCGGTATTATCAGCAGAAGCGTCATCACAGACAATTACTTCATAGTCGAAATCAGTGCTTTGCTCTAATACTGACAACAGACAAGGCCCAATAAAATCTTGTAAATTGTAAGCGGGTACTAATACTGATAACTTCATGCTTCCTCGGTTTTAATCTAACGCTGTGGTGTTTATATCGGCCCTTTGGCTTCAGCCTTGAGGCATCAGCCTTGAGGCATCACAAATTAAGCGGTGCTACCCGCATCTACCGTCATCACTGTGCCCGTAATAGCAGCGGCTTGCTCGCTTAGCAAATAGATAATCATACTAGCGGCGTCTTCAACAGTAGCCAGTTTACCTAGTGGACTGCGCCTTTTAACACTTTCTAATTTGTCTCCTTGCAAACTGCTGGTCATATCGGTTTGCATGTAACCTGGTGCCACACAGTTAACAGTGATCCCCGCTTTACCTACTTCACGTGCTAAGGAAAAACTAAAACCTTCTAACGCTGCTTTACTGGCGGCATAAACACTGAGACCATTAAAACCTGTTTTGGCGATGATAGATGAAATATTAATGATCCGGCCGCGGCGGTTTAATAACATCGAGCGCATTAAATATTTACTCAATAGAATGGGAGCTTGTACGTTTAATTGCATAAGATCATCTATGGCAGCATTTGGCATTGTGGCTAATACCCCATCATGACCTGATGCGGCGTTGTTGATAAGAGCATAAGGTCGCCCAAATTCTTTGATTAGCTGTTTACATAAGGTGGGCAGTCGCTCTAATTGCGATAAGTCGGCTTGATGATAATACAGCTGTTGTGGATTTTGTTGCTGTAATTCTGCTAGTGCCTGTGAACAATGCCGCGCGATAGCCACTACTTTATAACCCTGCTCTAGCGCCTGTTTGCAAATCGCTAGCCCAAGACCTTTGCTGGCACCAGTAATGACTACATAATCAGTCATGATTTTTCCTATTAAGTTTACCGCTGGCATCTTGTTTCAGAGACGCAACTATTCTAATTTTACTTGGTCTTTCGTATCTGGCTAATTGCGCTTTACAATTGCTCAGTAGCCTAGTTTTTGCTAATTGCGGCTCAGAATTGGGTTGTAACACCACTTCGGCAACCACTAATGCGCCAACAAGTGGGCTGGCTTGGCCATACACTCTTGCTTGGTCAACTTCTGCTGATTGCAACAGAACTTGCTCGATCTTCTCTGGGTAAACATTGTTGCCCCCAACATTAATTACACCGCTTGCGCGCCCTAAAAACATCACGCGCTCATCTGTCACTGCAACTTTGTCAAAGGTATCCACATATCCTTGAGGATCTGTTAGCGATTTTAAGTTATCACCGATTAGATGTTTAGGTTTAATCATTAAATGTTGCTGTGACGATACTTTAAGCTTAGGTGTCTCATTGTCTGAACTTGCTAACCAAGCGACTGGAAAACCGGCCTTTTTGTCAGTCACAACGAAACCAACCCCGGCCTCTGTTGACGCATAAATATGTTTTATTTGAGCGTTTGGAAATAAATTTGATAGGTGATCTAAAATGCCTTGGTCGGCGATTTCTCCGCCTAATGTTATGTATTTTAAAGTCAGGTTATCTAACTGCTGAGTCATACTAAGCTGGCGCCATAAACTGGGTGTCGCCGAAATAGCATTGACTTGATGTCGTTGCATTAGGCTAATTTGTTGTAATGCAGGTTTTCCATGCACATCAATTAAATTTGCGCCACTAAGCAAGCTTTGTAGCAATACTTGTAACCCAGCAAACCTAGTAGGCTGATACATCAGCGCCCAGTTCACTTTAGTTAGATTTCGACTCTGCTTCACACTCGACGCTAGCGCTGCAAATGAATGGGCATACCACTTAGGTTCACCTGTTGTGCCTGAGGTGGCTAAAAACCATGACGTATCAATTTGCTCGTTGTCATCTATTACAAGCTGAGATACGGCAGATTGTGGCGGTTTCTGTTGCCATTGAATTAGATTATCTACCTTGGGCTGAGTCAAATTTTGCGAAGCGATGTAAATGGATTGGCACCAGCCATCAAACGCAACTAAAGCACTAATAAAATCAAAGATATTCTCATCGACTATCAAGACTTTTTGCTGTTTCAACTCAGGGTTTTGTTGCCTTATTTGCTTAGCTTTAAACAGCAACTCAGACAAAGCCACAGTCTTACTCAGGCTGTGTATTTTTCCTGTATGAGTTAAAGACGTTAATTGTTGCAGCAAATTAGGCATAGTTTGATTATTGCTTACTGGCACATCTTTGATACACAGATAAAAACTCAGCAAAGGTACTGGGGTAAGTTTCTATTGCGAGTTCGCTAAATGGGTCATAACCTAAATCTTCTTCAAGCTGTGCCACCAGCATGGCGTAACCTAAGGAGTCTAGGCCACTCTCGAGCAGTAATGTGTCTACTGTAATTGGCTCTATTAATTGGCAATCACTTAATTCAGCCACTTGCTGCATCGCTTGTTTTATCTGTTGTTCTAAATTCACATCGCGTCCTATTCTAAAAATCTTAATTTTTCTGCAGCTAGCGCAATATTTTTAGGTAATTTGGAAAGTATTGCTGTGCGTTTTTTACGCCAATCTTCTAAACAATAGCTGTAATACCATACATCGAATTTTTCGCCATTGCGCTCGCCCCCATATTCCGCTTTAACTTTTTGATATTCAAATACTTTATGCATTTTATTAGCGGCATTATTGAAACTTAAAACTTGAGCTAATAAATGGCTAAACTGGATAATACTCGCGGCATAATCCAAAGCGGCCGCTTCTAAAATAATACCGCTACCAGGCCACACATTGGTTTCCCCCAAATAACAGCCCCACTCTGGTTTTGCGGTGTCTAGTCCAGAAAAATTTAGCACACCTATGGGTCGTTGTTGTTGCCACAATACAAAAAACTTTCGAGCCGGATCTTGCTGCAAGCCATCAAACCATTTGCAATGATCCTGCCAAGCAACAGGATGAGTGTTATGCATATTGTTTTGAATCCGCTCACTGTTGCGCCATTGCCAAACCAATTCGAGTTGAGGCTGACTTAAAGGCTTAAAACAGTGCTCGGGGAGTTGACTGCTCATGCTTGTTTATCACTTAATTGTTCAAGCACTTTGGTAATACTAAGCGCACCGTTTGTTATGAGTTGTTGTAAAGCTTTTTGATGCATAAGTCGTAACTTTTCAGTATCTTGAAATAGCGCCAAGCATCGGCTCACTATTTGTTTTTCATCTGCTGCTTGGCTATCCATTACAACACACCAACCTTGAGACTCAGAAGCGCGAGACGCGAGCTTTTGATTATCTGCCACTACCACTAACAATGAGGGTGTGGCACAGGCTACAAGTTCAAACTGACTACCACCGGCAGCGGATACTGCTAATTTAGTGTGTACCATAACCTCAGCCATATTTTGACAATCGTGAAGATGGGTAACGTGTAAAGTCGAATCTTCTATTACCTTATTCAATTCAGGCAATTGGGTATAGGCCGCGCCGGTAATCACAGTTATTGGCATCTTAGCTGAGCTTTGTGCCAACAGCTGCAATACCAAAATCGTTAAGTTAGCCGGATCACTGCCACCAAACATTAAGGTCAAACTATCTCGGTTTTGCCAGTTATCTTTATCTACTTTAAAAAACTCTTGGCGTAACACTTGGTAAGGTTCGCCAATGGCTAAAAATGCGGTTTCAGCTGTAGCTTGATAATCAAGTGCCTCGGCGTTTTGTGCGCCGTTAATAACCATATCTACATCGAGAGGGCCACTGTTATTGTTATCATCAAAAAGCGCTAAATTAACTCTGCTTGAACGAAGCTCTTTGCGATACTTAACGCCAAATTCATAGCCGTCGATAATCAACCAGTCAGCTTGTAATTGTTTGAGTTGCTGCATTATCCATGGGGGCTCGTGTTCTTTTGGCATTGTCGGCAAAGTAACAATCTCAGCGCTCTCAGCAAGTTTTGCAAAACAAAACTGTTTTGAGGTAAGCGATATCATAAACACAAGGCTGTGACCTTTCGCTTTTAGGCCCTGTGCTAACGCTAAACAGCGCATCATATGCCCAAGCCCTATGCTGGGCTCACCGTCCACTCTGAAGACTACCTTCATATTATTCAAACATTGACCAATCTAGAGGGGTACCTTTGCTTAAGTGCTGCTTAGCGGTTTTCCCCAGCACCTTTGGCCAATTTTTGGGTGCAAGGCCAAATGCTGGGCGCACTACCCTTAAATTCTCTGCAGTTAATGACTGTCCTGCTGCAATATCTGCGCTGACATAAATAGAACGTCTGTATTGTTTCGACTTTTCTTCACTTTGGCTGCCGCCATAAGTCACTTGCCCTAATGATTGATAGGCTCGCTTGGTCTCTGTCACTAAAGATGAAAGCTCATCAGGCTCCAATGAGAAGGCAGCATCGACTCCACCTGCTTGCCTGTCTAACACAAAGTGTTTTTCTATTACTCTGGCACCTAGGGCGACTGCTGCCACGGATACTCCAACACCAGCGGTATGGTCAGATAAACCTACCTGACATCCAAAGGCTGCGGCTAAATGCCCAATAGTCACAATATTTGACTGAGTGGGTAACGCGGGATAGGTGCTGGTACATTTTAATAAAATAATATCGTTGCAACCTGCTTCTTTCGCCGTTTTCACTGCCGCTTCTATCTCAGTTAGACTCGCCATCCCCGTTGACATAATCAAAGGTTTATTTTTACTCGCTGCTTTTTGGATAAGAGGTAAATCGGTCAACTCAAAAGACGCAATTTTAAAACATGGCACCTGCAAATCATCTAAAAAATCTACCGCAGCTGCATCAAAGGGTGAGCTAAAGGCCAGCATGCCTAAAGATTTGGCTTTCTCAAATAAAGGTTTATGCCACTCATAAGGCGTGGCGGCTTTTTGATACAAAGCATGTAGCGACTGGCCACACCATAAACTGTCTTTTTCTTGGATCACAAAATGTGGATGGTCTACATCCAAAGTCATGCTATCAGCTGTGAAGGTCTGCAATTTAATGGCATCGGCCCCGGCATCCGCTGCAGCTTGCACCATATCTAACGCTAGCTCTAATTGCTGATTATGATTTCCGCTAAGCTCTGCAATAATAAACGGCGGATGGGACTCTCCAATCCATCTACCAGAGATTAAAATGTCATTCATGTTATTGCTCTTCAGCTAGATGTTCAAAAATAGACGAAACACTCTCAGCTAAGTCTTGTGGCAGGTCACAGCTGCAAGGTTGAGTTTCACTTAGTCTAGAAGGTGATTCACTTTGCCCATGACGAAGGCAGCGCTCAGTGGCATCGGTAGCAAAGTCTGGCATGTATATAGCGGGGTTAGCGCCAGCAGTTATCAATAACGTAGCGCAGTCAACACTCTGAGCATACCATCTCAAAGCACTGGGTTTGGCAATCATTAAATCACTGGTTGCCAGCATTTTTAGTAAAGTAGTGAGGTCTTCTTTTGCTTCGCTTTCTAGCCATACGTAATAACCCAAAGCCTGTAATGCTTTTTTTAACTCTACAGTGTGAGGATAGACATAATCGTCATCAGACTGACTTAAACACAACGCCACCACTTTAGATGTTTTTGCCTCTTTTCTTAGACGCTTATCTGGTGTTACTTTGATAGTTACAGGAACATTGCTGACATCTAAACCACAACAGTGACTGAGATAATATTCTGGATAACCACCATCGGGCATGGGTGCATAGTGCCAGCTATTATGTTGCCATTTATACATACCCATAAAGCTACTAGCTAAATAACTATCTGCACTATTCACATAGTCAGCCTGTAAGCTTTGATCTTCAACCTGACTAAGCAACTGTTTGACTGAAGTATTAAGGTAATTACCACTAACGGGCTCTAATGCATCCTTTAAAAACCGGCTTAAAAAACAAGGCATAAAAGCAGTATCCAAATTCACTATTTGCGAATACTGCTGGGCAATGATTTGCTCAGCTAAACCTAGAAAAGATTCCATCGCTAAAAAGAAGTTATCTGGCCATTGCTCCGCTGGTAAACAATGTACTGTGACACTTGGCTCTGCTATTGAGATTAATTTTCCACCCTGTGAAAAGGTTAAAAAGTGAATTTCTGCATCAGGTACACCTTGTTGGAAAAAGCGTATTGCAGGCAATCCAATAGACACAACTTCAGCTGTATTCAACATACGGATGATCAGGACTTTTTTCTCAAAATTCGCTTCTTTGTCAGACATTCGCTTGTTCCATTACATAGGCTTTGTACATTAACTCCGCGCGCTGCCAGTCCTCTTTAGTATCAATGTCTTGCACCAAATGTCGTGGCAATACTACCGGTGTACTATGACCACAAAACATCGGCTTATTTTGTAAAAAGGCAGCGGTTTGTCCCCAGTAAAACTGACCCGCATCGTGATATGCTTCGGTCAAGTCCTGAGAGCGTTTATTAATAAATTCAGGATACATTGGCATCACCCCCGTACCTTCAAGTCTTAAGGCTCTTTGAATAGGAAATGCGAAACTGGTTGCCGAAAACGCGAAACATTTTTGCGGGTCTGCTTTTAACGCTTGAAACCCTTCGCTTAAAAAGTTTGCCGTTAAAAAAGGGGCAGTGGCGTAAATACAACAGCAATACGTAGGTTCAAAAAAATGTTGGATACAATATTCAATGGCATGTTTAGTAACGGGGCCGGTTCCTACATAGTCCCCCGATAAAGACTCGGGCCGCATAAATGGCACATCAGCGCCGTACGAGATTGCAATATCCGCAACCTCTTGACTATCGGTTGATACAATGACCTTATCAAAGTTACCGCTACCTAATGCTGCTTCAATTGAATAGGCAATCAAAGGTTTACCTGCAAATAATTTGGCATTTTTACCAGGGATCCGTTTACTACCGCCTCGCGCAGGAATAATAGCAAGATTCATCGCAATATCTCACGTAGAGAGTTGATCACCACGTCTTGTTCATCAAATGTTAAACTAGGATAAAGGGGCAAGGTTAACGCGCAATTATAAAATTGTTCAGAATTTGGAAACTCACCTTTTTCAAATCCCAGTCGCTGATAATAAGGATGTAAATGAATAGGAATATAGTGCACGTTAACGCCGACTCCTCTTTCTTGAAGTTGAATATAAACCTGTTGCCTCGAATGTTGAGTGAGTTCAATCATATAAAGGTGCCAAGCGCTGGTTGCATAGTCCACTGACGCAGGCAACGTAATTGGCAAATCAGCGAGTTGTATTTGATAGCGCTGCGCCAATTGCGTTCGCTTTGATATAAAACCATCTAATTTAGACAACTGTGACAAACCTAATGCTGCATGTAGGTCACTGAGTCGATAATTATAGCCAAGGGCTACTTGCTGATAATACCAAGGCCCGTGGCTTTCTCCTTCCATATGTTGCGGATCGCGAGTCACACCATGGTTAGCAAAGAGTTTTATTCTAGAATGTAAATCATTATGATTAGTTAATACCGCTCCACCTTCAGCACTAGTGATAGATTTGACGGGATGAAAACTAAGTACTGTCATATCAGAATATTCACAACAGCCTACTTTACTACCTAAATACTCCCCACCTAACGCATGCGCAGCATCTTCTATTAAGGTCACTGAGAATTTTCGGGTTAAAGAGTAAATCCTGCGCAAATCACAACTTAGACCAGAAAAGTGAACTATTATCAGAGCCTTCGGAAGTGTGTTGGTATTAGCTGCTACGCGCAATTTTTCTGCGAGAGCGTCAATATCAATATTGCGAGTTTGTCTATCGATATCAATAAAGCCAATCTTAGCGCCACAGTAAAGTGCACAATTTGCCGAGGCCACAAACGAATTTGGTACGGTCCAAACAACGTCACCTTGAGTAACGCCTGCCGCCAAACAAGCAACATGTAAACCAGAGGTCGCGCTGTTTACAGCAGTAGCAAAAGTACTTCCAGTATAATCGCATAAGGCGAATTCAAATTTTGGAACCAAAGCGCCTTGAGTTAAAAACCGGTTCTCAAGGACATCCACAACTGCATCAATATCCTGTTGGTCTACTTGATGCCTACCGTATGGGATCATTTCATCCCTCACTTAGTAATGCGTGACTTTATCAAGCGCTTTTAACTCATTCACACTTAAGAAATGTGGATTTGTTCCTGAATGGTATTCAAATTTGTCACATACCGGTTGACCTGTTTCACCCAATTTATTTTGTAAATAATTAATATTTTTATCAAAAAATGTAATTGCAGGAGTGATCACATAGTGATCATCAAACTCCAATGAATGGTGCGCCATTTCTTCTGGCACCATTACTTCGTGTAACTTTTCACCGGGACGGATCCCCACCACGTCATAATCTCTGTTGCCACTAATAGACTCGACTAAATCAATAATACGAATTGAAGGAATTTTAGGTACGTAGATTTCGCCACCATGCATACGTTGAAAATTTTGAATCACAAACTCCACACCTTCATCTAAGGTGATCCAAAACCGGGTCATTTCTTCGTGCGTAACTGGCAGCTTTTTAATCCCATCTTTAAGCAGCTGATGAAAAAACGGCACCACAGAACCTCTCGAGCCCACTACATTACCGTATCGCACCACGGCAAATCTCGGCCCTTTCGCTCCAGAGATATTGTTAGCAGCCACAAAAAGTTTGTCAGAGGCCAATTTTGTCGCACCGTATAAATTTACTGGATTGGCTGCTTTATCTGTCGATAACGCAATCACGCGACTAACATCATTTTCTATGGCCGCATCAATCACGTTTTGCGCACCATTAATATTGGTTTTTATACATTCATTTGGGTTATATTCAGCAGCGGGGACTTGCTTTAACGCCGCAGCATGTACCACGTAATCGACATCACGCATCGCGGATATTAATCGCTCTTTGTCGCGCACATCCCCAATAAAATAACGCATACAAGGTGCGTTAAAATGCTGTTGCATTTCAAATTGTTTTAGCTCATCTCGGGAATAAATGATTATTTTCTTCGGAGAATAATGTTTGATTAAATACGCAGTGAAGCGTTTACCAAATGATCCTGTTCCGCCTGTAATTAGAATAGATTTGTTGTTAAACATAAGCAGTCCTTACAATCATAATGGTTGGATAACTTTCGCAGTTCGAAAAAGTGTAACCCAGTTGATTAAATTCGTTGGAATTTCTGACATTCATCGATATTTTTTAACCGCTTTACGGCCACGAATCAAACCACTTAGTTGTTTGAGTGACGCTTTAAATGATTCTTCTGCATAAGCAACTAACGCGCCATTTACCTGCAACTCGGCAGTCACAAATTCTCTTTTTTCGTCATCGGGGAGGTTTTTGATGTAATCTTGAATAAACTCATCTCGTTCAATCGCGAGTTTTAAAAAATTAGACTCATCTGGATCATTTTCAGTAGTCAGTTCAGATAAACGCTGATTGATACTTTTTAAGGGAGTAGGAGTATAAGAATGATTTAGCGTTAGTTTTTTCAAATCGTGGCTTGACGTTTTTGCCTTTGCATTTCGTAAGCATCTTGTTTAGCTGACTCAGGAATTTGCGACCAGGCTGCTTTAATCGGTAAAAACAGAGTAATCACTTCATCAACGATCTTCAAGCTATTCTGTACATTAGCGTCAATGAGTCGTTGCACCATGTAATCATACAGTGCAAATAAATTCTCAGCGACTTCTGCTCCAGATTCCAGATCGAGAGTCTCACGTAAATTCATCAAAATAGCCGTTGCTCGAGAAATATGCTCAGACTTACCAGCATAATCTTTTCTTTCAATACATCCTTTTGCATAAGCAAGCTTATCTAATGCCCCTTGCATCAACATCAAAGTTAACTTGTGAGGATCAGCCTGACTTATGTCTTGCTTTAAATTGCCTTTTTTATAAGCATTGATACCTTTTAAGGCCATATTGATTTTCCGTTTTGTTGGTAACTAATTAACACTTCTATTACCCTAACGTCGCCAACATAGCTGAGCTAGTTGAATTGAGTGAAGCAACAGTTTGGTCTAGATTCAAATATTTAGCACGTAATATTTCTTCGGTACTAGCAAGTCTTAGTTCTAGGGCCAATCTTTCATCAAAAATTTGTTCTCGCTGATCTTTAGCGGTATCTTCACGAGATTTCAGCAACCCACTGTAACTCGTATATTCTTCAACGTAATCGTAAAGACGTACGGCTATTCCATTTTCTTCGTCGGTAAATAGCGCCGCAATGCTATCAAAATTATCATCTAATGCATCTTGTAGGCGATCATCACCACTACCTAAACCAATTTTATCATTTGAGCTAATTTCTAACTCGTTATCGTCATTTAATTCTATGCCTATTTGGAATAAACCACCTAACGCCGAAGACTCAACAGCAGAAAACAAAATATTATTAATACCATTTTGTATACCTCTAACTAAGGAATCCCCCGCTAACGCACCATCGTCTTCTAAATCGGATTCACCATAATTTGTTAGAAGCTTAATCTCTGCCTGCAGTGCATTGAAGTTTGTGACAAATTCTCGGATGGTTTCTTCAACAGATTCTTTGTCAAAACCGATACTCAGTTTAGACGTTTTAAATGTCACGCCATCGGTGTCAAGTTCTGATAATTCAGATACGTCAAAACTGACATTTTCTATTACATTCTCAAAATTATTCGTATCACTCTCAACGTTAATGCCATCGATAGTGGCTTTAGCATTTTGCGCAGAAGTAACAGGTGCCAAATATGTAGCGGCCTCTGCAGAGTTAGTAGTTGATACAAGCTCCAACTCAGCCACATCATTATCATTAACAATAACTAAGTCGTTACCTATGCCTGTGGTGCTAGAGGTAAACACTAATTTAGAGCCCCCATCTGCGGTACCGGTATCGATTATACTGGCGGTGACACCAAAATTATCCTCAGACGCATTAATTGCATTACGTAAATCTAGTAATGAATCACCCGCATTTAAATTAATGGTAAAAGAGTCACTAGTCGCATCGATTTTAAAAGTAAGACTGGCAGTACCCGCGCTCAACACCGAATCCGAAGAGCTATTGAAGCCGCCGTCAACTGCATCAGCAGTTTCAAATCGGCTGCCGCTTGCGAGTTGAGTCACAGCTATATTGTAATCACCTTCCAAGGCGCTATCGGATGCATCAGCTGTAAAAGGTTCAACATCTGAGGATGGATTTTTAATGGTCGGCTCTCGGCCTTTGAGATTGGATTCGCTACGAAGTGTATCAACAGTATCTTGAAAATCTTCCAATGTTGATTTTAATTTACCAAGACCCGATATTTCTGCTTCAACGCTTTCTTCTCTCGCATCTAAAGCAGCAGTCTTAGGTACACTTTCAGCCTCAAGTAATTGAGTAACAAGACTTTCTAGATCTAAGCCTGAACCTACCCCTAATGACTGAATTGACATACATCACCTCGATTCCAACTAATATGTTGAATACATTTTCACATCAGTACTTGATGTTAAACCTGTTTATTAAAAAGTAAACCTACCGCCGTCCCTACTTCAGTTTGCAAATCTTGCAAACGCTCAGATAATTTTAACACTTCTTCGGTAGGGATTTGCCGAATAACTTTACCTGATTCAGCATCAGTCACTTTTACGACCTGTTTGTTGCTCCCTTCATCCACCGAAAAATTAAGCTGTCTGTTGCTGGTTTGCACAAATTCACTTAGTTGTGAAACAGCGGTATCTATTTGCTCAGCACTTAAATCTGCAGACTCCCGTGTCTCTATTTCGGCAGACAAAGAATAATCTTTAGCCTGTTGTTGCTCAATTTCAGGCGCTTTTTCTAGCGCACGGTTGGGCCGAGCGATGTCGGGCGCAACTTCAGCTCTTGGCGAAGCAAAATTTTGGCCAACTTGTGATACATTAACATCCATAAATCACCTCTTTAGCAAATGCGAATGGCTACGTAATTGTAGCCATTGTAAGCAGTATAGTGAAAACCCTGATTTCTATCCTAGCAACGACAAAGCTGATTGCGGTCGCTGATTGGCTTGACTCAAAACCGACAACGACGCTTGCTGAACTATCTGATTCCTTGTCAATTCAGCCGTCTCAGAAGCAAAATCAGTATCTCGAATACGTGAACGCGCGCTTGCAATGTTCTCTGATATATTACTCAAGTTACGAATAGTCGATTGAAAACGGTTTTGCAGTGCCCCTAAATCAGCTCTAGCTCCACCAACAGCTGATATCGCCGTAGTAATGGCCGTCAATGCTGCTGACGCTCCTGCGATTGTTTCAACGGTAGTCGAACCTATACCTAAACCAGATGCACCATAACCACCACTGCGAGACAAGTTAACAGAAATAGTTTGTCCAGCATTTGCTCCTACTAAAAATTTAGAAGAGAAACTGCCGTCTAATATATCTAACTTACCGAACTGTGAATCAGACGCAATACGACTAATTTCGTCTTTTAGTGCTGTTACTTCTTTCTGTAAAGCGGTGCGATCAGCAGACGAGTTAATACCATTTTGAGATTGTACTGCTAAAGTACGAATACGTTGTAACGAAGTAGTGACTTCACCCAAAGCACCTTCCGCAGTCTGCGTGAGTGAAATTGCATCATTGGCATTTCGAACAGCTTGGTTCAAACCTTGAACTTGCGTCGTTAATCGATCTGAAATCTGCAAACCCGCCGCGTCATCCGCAGCTCGATTAATTCTAAATCCCGAAGACAATCTTTCGAAAGATGTATTCAAAGATTGTCCAGAACTAAACAGCTGTCGCTGAGCATTCAAAGACGAAACATTTGTGTTAACAAATAAACCCATAAAAACCTCCTGAAAACTCACCGCACGCCGATAACGTGTTTGTACCAGTAAGTTTGCCTCAATTTTTGGCGGTCAAAAACCTCTTCTTGACCGTCACCTCACTTACCTCATTTAGCGGTACCTCTACCAATAAATGAGACTAAAAGTAATCAATTAGATCACCCCTCAACTAACGTTATCGACCCTAGCTTCAGCAACTTTAGTTTTTTTATGAGATTTTTTTACCCTCAGCTTCGGCATTTTCATTACTCTTTGTTTTTATTAGAGTTAAATAACAACTTCCAGTGATTTTTTTAATTTTAGTTCGACTCAATGGCATCTTGGTAATTGCCCGCTTGCTTCGAACCGATACTTTGTTTTTTGCATTAGAGCGACAAAAGCGATTGGAGTGCTTTAGAAAACAATGGATAAGCAAATCACCTCAACAGTCCCACCTAAACCAATAAAACACCAATAGGTTCGATTAATTAACCTGAACTCGGGATAATTAACAAAAGGATTGAATTTCACTGAATATCAACTAAGCAACATTACATTTTAAACGTTGGCACACTACATGCTTTAGATTGAGTGTTTAGTGGAGACGATGATGCTATGGCATTTGACGACTAAATAAAAAAGGCCGGCGGAATACCTGTTAAGGATCCCACCGACCAACTTGCTCACGTTAGGAGATGGAGCAAATAAGGTTTCTGTCCGACTGGCGGGGTTAGAAGAGCTGAATACTGGCCTCTCAACCAAACTTCTACACTCTCTGTCCTGTTAGTCGGCGTTTTAATTTACACACCTAAGATGTAAACCCAAACGGAACTTAGTTTGTTTCACAAGACTTTACACTTTCAAGCCCTTGTGGTCGTTGTTTAAAAAAGGCCGGGGCAAAACCCTAAATAAGGCGTCCCCGACCAACTTGCTCACGTTAGGAGTTGGAGCAAACTCGGTACTGCTAAGGTACACATACACTTAACCCTAGCATTATAAATAATGCCCTCCCTAGCAAATCATAGTAACAATCCATTATTACTTTTTAGGGCCTAGCCCTGGGTCGGCCTCTCATTTCCTACCCTCTAAGTTTTTTGTTGTGCCAATCTAATAGACTAGCCTAATAATTGCAGCGCTGATTGTGGTCGCTGATTAGCTTGCCCCAACACAGTCACACTGGCTTGTTGAATTATTTGCCAGCGGGTCAACTCTGCCGTTTCTACGGCAAAATCTGTGTCACGGATACGACTTCTTGCCGCTGATACGTTTTCAGAAATATTACTCAAATTTCTAATCGTCGACTGAAAACGATTTTGTAGTGCCCCTAAATCTGCGCGTTTGGCATCCACTATAGAAATAGCCTCTGATATTGCAGTCATAGTGGCGGAAGCTTCAGCTTCAGTTAACACAGACGTGTCAGCCACAAATAATCCTGACGCGCCAAATCCACCACTACGCTCTACGTTCACACTAATAGTTTGCCCAGCATTGGCTCCAACTAAAAAAGAAGACGAGAACGCACCATTTAATACATTCACACCACCAAATTGTGTTGTTGAGGCAATTCGACTCATTTCATTTTTCAATGCTGTGACTTCTTTTTGTAACGCCACTCTGTCTGCAGATGAATTAATGCCATTTTGAGATTGCACCGCCAACACTCGAATTCTTTGCAGTGCAGTGGTAGTTTCTGCTAACGCGCCCTCAATGGTTTGCGATAAAGAAATAGCATCATTGGCATTTCGAACCGCCTGATCTAAACCCAAAACCTGAGTAGTCAAGCGGTTAGAAATCTGCAAACCTGCAGCATCATCTTTTGCACCATTAATTCGAAAGCCTGAAGACAGTCGTTCAAATGCGGTACTTAAATTGTTGTTCGACGTAAACAGCTGACGAGTAGCATTTAACGACGACACATTAGTACTTACGAATAAGCTCATTTTTCTCTCCTAACCTTGCACAGACTTTTATTATTTTTTTGTGTCTGTGATAACTTGGTATTGCTAAAATTAAATTGTCATTATGGCTGCATTTTTGGCACACCATATGCTTTGTATAATTGCTAGCTGGTACCCTGGTTAGCGTTTTGTTAAGTGTTAGAAGCACAAAAAGCAAATGCAAAAGTGAGCTTATGCTCTAGCTAACAAACAGAATTGATGGCCTAAACCTCAATACCTCACTACCTCCTGGCGTCTGTTCTGTTTGTTAGCGATTTAACAAAAAAGCCTCGGCTTAATGTGTTAAATCCAAAAAAGCGCTCACGCTATATTTGTAATAACGCTTTGATATTACTTAACAATGTTCAATCCCTCGGTCGGTTGCAGCCTGTCCCCACAATTTGCAATTCGACCGTTTTTCTTCTATCTGTACTCGTTATTTAATCCACTACAGATAAACTTATCCTCGTTTTTAGTTGCAGCCTGCCCCCGCAATTGCTCAACAATTTTGCATTTTTTACTATTACACATCTTAACTCTCTATTTATTAACCTTGTAACAACTGTAAAGCCGATTGTGGTCGCTGATTGGCCTGCCCTAACACGGTAATACTAGCCTGTTGAATGATCTGCCAGCGGGTTAACTCTGCCGTTTCTACGGCAAAATCGGTGTCACGAATACGACTTCTTGCCGCTGAGACATTTTCAGAAATATTACTTAAATTTCTGATGGTTGACTGGAAACGGTTTTGTATCGCACCTAAGTCGGCGCGCTGAGCGTCAATAATAGAGATGGCTTCAGAGACAGAAGTCATGGCAGCAGAAGCTTGCGCTTCAGTTAAAACAGAGGCATCTGCTACAAATAGCCCAGAAGCCCCAAAGCCACCGTTGCGCTGAACATTGACACTAATGGTTTGCCCCGCATTGGCACCTACCAAAAAAGCGGATGAAAAAATACCATCTAAGACATTTACCCCACCAAACTGAGTAGTGGAAGCAATACGACTCATTTCATTCTTCAATGCTGTGACTTCTTTTTGCAAAGCGACTCGATCTGAAGATGAATTGATACCATTTTGTGATTGCACAGCCAACACCCGTATTCTTTGCAACGCAGTGGTCGTTTCGGCAAGTGCACCTTCAATTGTTTGCGCTAATGAAATGCCATCGTTAGCATTTCTAACGGCTTGGTCTAACCCAAGAATTTGAGTGGTAAGACGGTTGGATATTTGTAAGCCTGCAGCATCATCTTTTGCAGTATTAATGCGAAAACCAGATGACAAGCGTTCAAACGCGGTACTTAAATTATTGTTCGACGTAAACAACTGACGAGTTGCATTTAACGACGACACATTCGTGCTAACGAATAAGCTCATTTTAAATCTCCTAACGATTTTTTTGTAAACACCACCTGGCTATTTTTATTATTAGTTGCCTAGATGGATACAGAGCCTTTCTTTTATTATTATTGAGCTTCTGTAGAGGCGTTCGCTTATATTTTTATTAGATGCGTAACGTCTATGTCCATGTATCGTGCTGTGATCAAAAATCCTTTAGTAAAAAAATGAACTACTTTTTAAAACCTATATATTTCAAATAGTTAGACAACGAAAAAAGCCGGAGAAACTCTCCGGCTATACGCGCTTCTTTCTGAGAGAGTGAGCGAAACTCTCAACTGCTCGGTTCTTATCAACCCAGTGCACTACCCCCTGGCTTCTAAGCCCCTAAACAGAAGAAGGGTCTCGAAACCTAGGCTAATCGAAAGTTAGTCTCAATGACTAACCCAGCAAAGATTAACCTAGTAAAGATAGAGCCGATTGTGGACGCTGGTTAGCCTGACTCAACACAGTCAAACTTGCTTGCTGAATAATCTGGTTTCGAGTTAATTCAGCGGTTTCAGAGGCAAAATCAGTATCTTTGATTCGACTTCTTGCACTTGAAACATTCTCAGAAATATTCGTTAGGTTACGAATAGTTGATTGGAAACGGTTTTGCAATGCACCTAAATCGGCACGAACACCACCTACCGCTGATATTGCCTCTGACACAGCAGTTAGTGCAGCAGAAGCGCCTCCAACTGTTGATACATCAGTTGCAGCAATACCTAAACCAGATGAACCGTAACCGCTCGTTCTTTCCAAGTTAACGGAAATATTCTGACCACCATTCGCTCCAACTAAGAACTTAGCTGAATAGCTACCGTCAAGAATATCTAAATTACCAAACTGTGAATCAGTAGAAATACGAGTGATTTCAGTTTTAAGGGCTGACACTTCTTTCTGCAACGCTACTCGGTCTGCAGAAGAGTTAATGCCATTTTGGGACTGTACAGCAAGTGTACGGATACGTTGAAGTGATGTAGTCACTTCGCCTAACGCACCTTCAGCAGTTTGCACTAACGAAATAGCATCATTTGCGTTACGTGCTGCTTGGTTTAGACCTTGTACTTGTGTCGTTAATCTGTCAGTGATCTGCAAACCAGCAGCATCATCAGCCGCACGGTTAATACGGAAGCCTGAAGACAAACGTTCAAAAGAAGTATTTAATGTTTGCGACGAATTAAACAAATTACGTTGCGCGTTCAATGATGAAACATTGGTGTTTACGAATAAACTCATGTTTTTTCTCCTACACTCTCAGTCCAGCTAAGCTGGCGACCGAATAAATATTCGGCTGGTTAATTAACACTAATAGAGTAACGATTCTAAAATTAAAAAATCATTACTACTGGCTCTCTCGAAAATGGTATCGACTCAAACAAAATTCCCTTTAACATTAATTTGCCTTTTTTCTCAAAGGTGGCAACTTATTGCCGCCTTTGCATTTACCTTTTACTTGAGTTTCAATGAGTTAAATATTTTTAGAAAATTTCAAAAATGTACATAAATTGGATTAAAAAGCTGGGATTTAAGGCGGCTCACAGTGCTTTTACGGACTTATGCGAGTTTAATGAACAGTTATTTTGCTGTTACAGAGAAGCAGAAAATCATGTGAGCGCTGACGGAATTATTCGTATATTGACGTTGGATACCCAAGGGAAAATACTATATTCGAATCGCATCGCGATCCCCCAAGTCGATCTGAGAGATCCAAAGATAACCGTTACTCCAGATGGCCAGCTATTACTCATCGCGTTTGCTCGGCATGTTTCTACTCAAAATAGAACGACAGGGACAAAAAACTTAACTTGGTTATCACTAACAGGGCATAGTTGGTCTACCCCACAAGAATTTGCGGATAAAGGGTGGTGGCTATGGCGAGTCAGGTGGCATAACAATCTTGCCTATGGATTTGGCTACAATAAAGAACAAAATGCGCTTCACTTTTATTCGGGCAATCCAAGAAGGAGCTTTCATCGCCATCAACCCTTTGCCTTAAGCCTACAAAAACATCAAAAGGGCTACCCCAATGAAAGTGATCTTATTTTTGTCAAAAATAAAGCTTATGCATTGGTGCGCAGAGACGCCGACAGTTATTCCGCGCAATTAGGTGTTAGTAGCTATCCGTTCAAAAAGTGGGATTGGAAAGATTTAGGTCAATATATAGGCGGTCCTGCATTGGCAAAACTAGATGAAAACACGGCTTTGGTGGCGGGTCGAATAGTGAAACAAGGACAACTTGTCACTGGCATACTTAAATTAAATTTGAGCAATGGGAAATTGCAAGAACTAATGACGTTACCTTCTGCAGGAGATAATAGTTATCCAGGTTTGGTGTTGAAAAAAGACAGTCTATATATCAGTTATTATTCTTCCCATGAAGACAACAAAAGCTGCATATATTTAGCAAACATAAATATTCATCTATTATTAAGTAATAAATAATGTGCGCTAGATATAGTCAAACAACGAAGTCCCAGTTACCCGTGTAAAAGTAGCTTGAGCCGCTTGCAAAGCGGTTTCTTGACGACTTAACTCAGATACAGCTTCGGCGTAATCTACTTCTTCGATATTAGAACGCGCAGCTTTGTTAGAGATTTCCAAGTCGAGGTTAGAGCCTAAAATAGTCTGGGCAGTGTTTCTTCTACCACCAATTTCTGAAATGGCGTTGCCGATACTTGTCTTTGCGTTATCTAATCCAACCAAGGCATCAGCTAAGGCATCATCAAAATCACTATCGGTGGTATTTTTGTTTTCCAATACAAGTACAAAATCGTTGAGTGTTTCAGCGATACTCTTTTTCTGTGGAGGATCTAACTGAAAATTAACGGTATCGCCTGTCGTTCCAGTAATATCGAATTCCAATCCTTGATAAAAAAATGCGTTTCCGCTGGAGTAATCAAGGGTATCTAAAACCGCACCTGTACCTACATTGGTTACTTGCACTTGCGTCGGTGAAACTATGCTGACTTGAAATTCATTATTCGCGGCGGTGACACTGTCGTAGTTTGTTTCATGAAACTTGTCAAAAGCACTTTGAGATTGCATTTCTAACGATGCCGAAGTAGCTCCCACAGAGCCGGTAATTGAGGGAGTTAGCCGAGCGAAGACATTTTCGAATACATCCTGTCCCGAATTATTCATTTGTAAGCTCACAGTATCCGACACTTGAATATTGTTCTGCCCGCCATCTCCTTCAAAAACATATTTGTTGCCGGTAGCACTTGCGTCGTAACTAAAAGCAGGCAAGGCCGATTGAAATCCTGAAAATATGTATTCACCATTAGAATTTCGGCTATTCATTAAATCAAACGCCTGATCTCGAATTTGACCAATTTCAATGGCGATGGCGTTTCTATCTTCGGCACTGACTATACCGTTACCGGATTGAACCATTAACACTCGAGCTCGATCCAAGGCATTATTGATATTACTCAATACTGTTTCTTCTTGCTCTAAGCTATTGGTCAATAAGTTGCTATTTTTGTTAAATTGAGTCAGCAAATCAATTTCTTCGGTAAGCCTTATAACTTGCGCAGATCCAACAGGATCATCTGAGGGGCGCAATAGTTTTTTACCGGAGGAGAGTTGCCGTTGAATGTCCGACAAGTCGCCTTGATTATCCAACACAGATTGGATACTGCGGTCATAAAGTTGCCCTGTAGAAATACGCATAATTTACCTTTAGTTAACGGACAATAGCTAAAATCGTATCAAACAAATCTTGCGCTGTTCCAAGTAAACGCGCCGCAGCCGCATAAGTTTGCTGATACCTTACCAAATTTGCTGCCTCTTCATCTAGGCTCACACCTGATACTGATTGAAACCAATCACTGGATTGGGACTTAAGTGCATCAGCGGCTTGTAACGCAATATCGGCACTAGCAGCTTTTTGTCCTATATCACTGACAATATTAGCGTAAGCTTCATGAAAAGTAGCAGACTGACCAGAACCACTGCTATTAACTTGCATGGTATTTTGGTTCTGTAAGTCAGCCATTACCAACCCATTGCGATTGTCGTTTAGGCCATCAGTGTTATAGCCAATTGTGAACGAATCACCCGCTCTAGGCACACCTTGTAACGATAAATCATAGCCTGGGTAATCATCTAACGCACTAAAAGCCGCGGGCCACCCAGCCGAGCCTTCTGCCTGCGCCAATAAATTATTTAAGTCTGTGACCCCGGTCACTGTGGTAATAACATTGCCACCACTGTCTCGCACTTCATACTCGTCATTGGCAGTAAAGAAAATTTCTGCTGGTGCACCCACGCCGCCCGCACCAGTTGGCGAGCTGCCGGGCCCATGAATCCCCCCCGTACCGTCAAACGCTGACGCTGCGCCATTAGTGAAACTGTTGTCTACAAAAGTATTGGTCACAGTACTCGATATAAGCTCAGCATCACCTAAATTACCAATATTGGTGTCAACCCGAATAGGTGAAGCCAACGCCAAATCTTCAGGACGAGTCATAACAACTTCAATTAAATCGGCAGTATTTTTTGTGGGTTGTATTAAAAACTGATCATCAACGGTATACCCCACGCCACTAGAAAACTCTAATTCCACACCACCGAGCACCTGGGTGAAAGTTCCTGATTGCGCATCAACAGCAGTATAATTTTGAGTAATATCGTTACCGTTAACATCTTTAATAATTGAGCCATCGGCATGTAATGCCGATACTGTGATGTCTAAGGTTGGGGGCGCACCCGCTGTTACATTGTTGATTGTCACCCGATAATCCGCAGTGGTCACTTCTCCAGACGCACCGGCAGCGATACGTCCAGTTACTATACTTGCAGCATTCACGTTATCTGGGTATTCCAAGCCGGCAAAATCAGGAAGAGCGAAAATTTCACTCCCAAATTGTTGGTCTAAGTCCATACCCTGACTGTTTTGAGTATTGACTGCATCTGTAATAGCTAAGGCTATCTGTCCTAATTCTCTTCGGCTAGTTTCTAATACATCATCGCGATAACGTAATAACCCGCCAATCGTTCCGCCAATTTCACTCTCTTTAATATTGAGCGTGGTTGGCTTGCCATTACTACTCAATTGAATTGACATATAGTTTTGGTCAGCGTCGTTATTGACCTCTAAAGCATTAAACGACCCGTCTTGTAAAACTAAGGACTCTCCTGATGTTAGGTTGATCATTATCCGACCATCATCGCCAGAACTCTCGCGGGTTTCAATAGACACTAAACTTGCCAATTCAAGTATTGCGTTGTCTCGTTGGTTTTTTAAGGTTCCAGGCTCATCATAAGGATTATTAGCTTGATTGATCACTATAGCGTCATTCAACTCCGCGATGTTGTGTATGATCGAGTTCACATTATCTATATGCGCAGTGAGCTCTGCATTAAGCTCTTCTTCTTTGTCTCGCAAAAAACCAGAAACAGTGCCAATTTGGCCCATCATCGATTGCGCTTCACTCAATACCAATTGTCTTCCAGCTAAGTTAGTTGGGTCATCTGTTGCCGTCTGTACCGCTGCAAAAAAGCGGCTCATGCTGGAAGAGATTCGATTGGCTTCACTAGCAAATACATTGTCGATAACCGAAGTTTTGTTATAATAGGTTTCGGTGTCACTTTGCATGGTTGTGTCACGGCGCAGTTGATTTTGCGCAAAAACATTCAATATTCGCTCTGTAGTTGAACGCCCTACCCCGCCAGTTAGCTGACTTTCGAAAGACGTTCTTTCACGCACAAACCCATCGGTATTCACATTGGCGATGTTGTGGCCCGTAGTATTGAGCAATTGGTTACTGGCATTGACGCCACTTTTTGCTATGGAGAATAAGTCTGCGGTTCTGATGGTTTTATTAGAGCTAGTAATCATTTGATGTTACCTGCTGCACCTGAAGTGCTAGTCTGTTCCGCTGAATAGCGTTTAAATTGTTCGCCCTCAAAAACTGAAATCACCTTGTCGGCATAGTTTGGATCGGTGGCATACCCTGCTTTTTGCAATTCTGTAAAATAGTCTTGTGGTGATTGTGTTTGTTTAACTGCCTCTTGGTATCGGCTATTTTGCTGTACAAATTTCACATAATCTTGCAACGATTCACCAAAGGATTCATACATTCTAAAGGGGGCTTTTTTAGTCGCTGCTACCCCTTGTTCAAATTCAATAGTATCCACCATAGCGCGATCTCCTTGCCAGCGACGGTCTGCCTTAATACCAAACAAATTATGTGAATTTTGACCTGAGGTATTGTGGATCATATGTTTACCCCAACCTGTTTCAATCGCTGCCTGTGCCAACAACGCTTTAGGATCGATTCCCAATTGCTCAGCAGCGTGTTGTGCGGCGGGGTAAAGTTGCTCGATAAAGGATTGTGCATCCTCAAAAGCGGCGGTTTTAAAAGATTGGAAGGTTTTAGGGGACGGTTCGCCCAAGACTGCATTTTGGGCGTTTTGCGTGCTAGAAATGGTGTTGCGATTGATACTCGATAGATTACCATCATTACGCAAAGCACCTGCGGGCATATACCCGTTATCCGTGTTGCCAAGTTGTTGTACAATAATTTCGGCTAGACCGATACTGCCGTTGCTGGCTAAATCGCTAGCGATTTGCGTATCGTGCATATCCCGGTAAAATTTAACTTGTTCTGAGTTAAAAGGGCTGTCTTTATCAGCCATTACATCCTGCGCCTTACGCATAGACTTAAGCATCATCTGCACAAAGATTGCTTCAAATTGTTTAGCGGCCTCATCTAAAGCGTTACTGTCACCACTTTGTGCCGCACGGCGCAAATTATCCAAGCCTTTAATATCATTGGCATTTCTAGATAGTTCGAGGGGATTTTGCGTAGTCAATGACTGATTCATAGGATTGCCTAAATCACAACAAGGTCGCCTTGTAAGGCTCCCGCTTCTCGCAATGCTTCTAAAATAGCCATCAGGTCCCCTGGCGCTGCGCCGACTTCATTTACAGCTCTAACCAACTCATCTAAGGTCACCCCAGGATTGAAACTAAACATACGAGTGTCGTCTAAATTTACGTCTACGATCGATTGAGTCGTGACCACAGTTTCCCCTTCTGCTAATGCATTGGGTTGAGTAACCGTTTGGTTCTCTGCAATAGTGACAGTGAGTCCACCGTGTGTAATAGCCGCGGGTAAAAGCCGCACATCTTGGCCTATGACTATCGTGCCTGTGCGACTGTTGATTACGACTCTTGCCGAGGCCTTAGCCGGAACAAATTCGAAATTCTCTAAAGTCGCGAGAAACCCAACTCTTTGCCCTACATCTCTAGGAGCCGTGACCCGAACCGACGCAGCATCAATAGGCGTAGCAACAACATAACCTTTATCAGGATCGGCCCCTAACCTGCGGTTAATGGTATCGGCCAAAATTTTAGCCGTAGTAAAGTCGGGGTATTTCAAATTTAAAGTTAGAAAGTCATTTTCCATAAAACCACTAGGTACAGCACGCTCCACTATGGCACCATTTGCGATACGACCTACAGTAGGTGTATTAACCACGATTTTAGAACCGTCACCACCTTGTGCCCCAAAACCACTGACCACTAAACTGCCTTGTGCGATAGCGTAAACTTTGCCGTCTAAGCCTTTTAGAAAGGTTTGTACTAGTGTACCGCCTTGCAAACTGGCAGCTTCACCAATAGATGACACTGTCACATCTATAGTCTGACCGGGCTTAATAAAAGGTGGTAAATCAGCATGAACCGCTACGGCCGCCACATTCTTAATTTTGGGTTTAACACTACTGTCTAAACTGATCCCAAAGTTCGAGAGCATAGTTCGAAAACTCTGCTCAGTGAACGGACTCTGCTCACCTGTACCAGGCAATCCCACCACCAAACCATAACCGACTAGTTGGTTACTCCTAACGCCTTGTACAGAAGCCAGATCCTTTATTCTTTGGGCAAAAGTAACGGGGGCCAGCATTAAACTGGACACTATCACTAGGGGTATAATTGACCTCATGTATTTCTCCACGTTAAAACGGCCAATATTCAGATGAGAAAAATCCACTTAGCCAACCTTCTTTTTGAGCAGTATCAAAACTGCCGGTCCCACTGTATTGAATTCGAGCATTGGCTATTTTAGTTGATTCAATTTCATTAGTTGGACTTACGTCAGCCGGACGGACCACACCAGTTAGGCGGATATATTCGTCGCCACTGTTTAAGGTCAACCATTTTTCACCTCTAACCAGTAAGTTTTGGTTAGCCATAACCTGAACCACTGTCACTGAAATACTACCTGTTAAGTTATTACTTTGATTGGCAGTTGCGTCACCTTCAAAATCATTGCTTGAATCTAAGCCTAATTGTATAGACTCGTTACCGATGTTGAGGGCGTTGCCTCCTAACCCTATTATTGGATTTACCTCAACCCCAGTCGCTTTTGAGGTACTCGTACCTGCGGATTTAGTGGCCTGAGTATTTTCTTCTAGGTTAACAGTTATGATGTCACCTACTCGTCTTGCCTTTACATCTGAAAACAAGTTATTGGCCATATCGGCCTGAAAAATGGCGCCATCATCGTTGACTTTTTGCTGTGGAATATCCGGCATAATCGGCGCATAAAAAGGGTCATTGGGTAGCGGATCTCGGTTAGCAGTAGACTGACAACCACTTAACGCTATTGAACCTAGACATAGAACTAACAATTTGAATAACTTTAGTTGAATCATCATGGTTGCTCTCTCATTAAAGCTGCTGAATAACCTGACCTAACATGGAGTCAACGGCCGAAATTACTTTTGAGTTCATCTCATATAAACGTTGACTTTCAATCAAGTTGACCAGTTCTTCGGTTACGTTCACGTTAGATGTTTCTAGGGCACCTTGCACTATGGTGCCGATACCTTCGAGCCCAGGCACCCCTTCAATAGGTGCGCCACTGACAGCTGTTTCAACATACAAATTTTGCCCTACCGGCTGCAAGCCAGTGGGATTGATAAAATCGGAAAGATTTATTTGTCCAAGAACTTGAGGATCCGCTTGTCCTCGAACAGTGGCTGATACTTCACCGTCTTGGGAAATAGTCAACTGTTGGGCGTCTTCAGGAACAGTGATGGTCGGTTGCAATAAAAAACCGGCCCCTGGTGTCACAATTTGCCCTTGGTCATTTAAAGTGAATTGACCATTTCTGGTGTACGCCGCACTACCGTCTGGTTGTAAAATTTCAAAAAAACCTTTGCCTTGAACCATCATGTCCAAAGAGTTCTCGGTTGTGAGCATATTACCCTGCGTATGGGCTTTTTGTGTTGCAACCACTTTACTACCTGCACCTAACATTAATCCAGAAGGCAGCTCAGTGTCAGCTGAAGAACGACCACCCGGTTGATTGATATTTTGATAGAGCAAATCTTCAAAAATTGCACGGTCTTTTTTGAATCCTACTGTACTAGCATTTGCCAAGTTATTGGAAATAACGGATACGTCAGTTTGAGCGGCGTCTAAGCCAGTTTTACTTATCCACAATGCAGGATGCATAGATTGTCTCCTAAAAATTCGTTTGTTAGCTTAATTCGCCAACAGCCTTGATATTCGAACCCTCAAAACTTACCTAAAAGCGTTCTTAGATAATGCGCAATAACGCATTGCCGCGGGTATCGATTTCTTGAGCTTGTTTCATCATCTTGACTTGCATTTCATAATGACGCTGTAAATTGATCATATTGACCATTTCTTCTACCGGATTAACATTACTGCCCTCAAGCACACCGGTGCGAACGCTAACCACTAAGTCTTCTTGAGCTTGCTCTCCGCTTTTTAAGCGAAAGAGTCCGTCAGTTCCGCGCTCCATATCACGAACGTTTGGATTGACGAGCTTAAGTCTGCCCACTTCTTCCAACACGGTTTCAGGTGCGCCTTGAGGCCTGACTGAAAGTGTGCCGTCGTTAGCGATATTAATATTTGATAAAGGAATAGGTAGAAATACTGGCCCAAAATCGCCAACCACTGTATTACCGTGAGAATCTTTGAGTTCCCCATTCGGACCTAACTCAAAACTTCCGTTACGACTGTATGCTTCGTTGCCTTGTGCATCTTGTACCGTAAACCAACCATCACCTTGAATCGCTAAGTCTAGTTCTCGGCCTGTTTGGATCTGCGGGCCGCCTTCGAAGTTATTGACGGCATTTTCTGTCATAGAAAACACTCGAGTAGGCAAACCTTCGCCGAAAGCTGGCATGGCTCGCGCTTGTTCAAGCTGCGCTCTAAACCCTGTGGTTTGCGCGTTGGCTAGGTTATTTGCCCGCACCGAAGCACCGAGTAAGTCTTGCTTGGCGCCACTGGTGGCGATGTATAGTAGTTTATCCATGACAGAAAATTGACTTTGTTGGATCTTGATTCAAATGACTGCAAGTAAGATGCCATCTACATTAAATTTTGCAGGAACAAAAGGGCATAAAAAAAGGCTGCTCGAAAGCAGCCTAATAAAACTTTAAATATCAGTTAGTTATTAACGAATATTCAGTACTGTTTGATTAAGTTGGTTATTCACTTCCAACGCTCTTGAGTTAGCTTGGAAGTTTCGTTGTGCGATGATCATATCGATAAGTTCAGTGGTTAAGTTAACGTTCGCTTGCTCTAAAGCTGACGAGTTAATCTCACCAAAAGTACCTGTCGTCGCTTCACCAGCAAGTGCTTCGCCCGATAAAATACTTTCTTGCCACTGGGTACCACTTTGTTGGGTTAACCCTTGATCATTAGCAAAACGAATCAGCGCCACTCGTACTATCGGCTCTGAAGTACCGTTAGAGTATGTAGCTCGTACTAAACCATCAGGACCAATCTCAATACCTGTCAGCCTACCTACCGGTAAACCATCTTGCTCTAGTGAGGTCACCTCAAAAGCAGAAGCAAACTGTGTGGGTTCGTTAGCGGTAGCATTTGCCGAGTCTAACGTAAAATTAGTCGTAATCGTTTGAGTAGGATCTGAGCCATTAGCAAATATAGTTGCACCGATAGGTACAGATTGTAAATCGCCTGTTAGAATCGACGTACCATCAGCATTTTGAGTGGCTTGAAAATCACCACCATTACTGAAGATCATTCGATATCCAGAGACCCCATTACCAGCTCCCAAAGATGTCTCACCAACGACGTTTGCTCCAGTACCACCTGCTGCGCCTACTCCAGGAGTGTCCCCTTCAGTATCCAATGGAAAATCATCCAAATAAGTTACCCCGACCCACTCATTGCCACTTGCGGACGCATCTTTCATAAAGTAATAAGTCATTACATGGCTATCACCCAAGGTATCGAATACCGTAACTGAGGTGGCAGCATTGTATGTAAGAGGATCGTCAGGATTAAACAAGTCCAAATCAACCGGATCTGCGCCGGCTGGCAAATTCATTTTTAGTGCCACTTCAGTGGTTTCTTGAGGTGCACCTGATGAATCGGGAATACGCACAGGTACAGTGGTACTTAAGGCAACAGATGAAGAGCTGCCGTCAGCATTGACCGGAAAGCCTAACAAATTGTCACCGGCAGAGTTCACTACAAAGTTATCAGAGTCCAACTTAAATTGACCGGCTCGCGTGAATGAAAAGTCCCGTGAATCAATTTCGGGAATAGTGCCGAAAAAGCCATTACCAGTTATCGCTAAATCCAAAGCATTGTTTGTAAACTGCAAACTACCCTGCGAAAACTGTTGTGCCACTTCTTGCGTGAGTACACCGTCACCCACTTTAGTTTTGCCGCCGGCTAACAAAGATTGGGCATATACGTCACCAAACTCTGCTCGCGACTCTTTAAAGCCGACTGTGTTAACGTTAGCGATGTTATTCGCCGTTGTATCTAAGTCTTTTTGTGCCGCCGATACGCCACTTAATGCTATGTTAAAAGACATAATTAATTTCTCCTGTTAACCGCCGATTTGAATAACATCATCAAGTGTGACACTGACTTCGCCATCCAAGTTTAGAATGATACCTTGACTACTTGCAGCCAGACTGACGCTGTCTACATGCCTATTAATTGCTGTGGGAAGTACGACTGATTCACCGTCGACATCGCCTTGTGCTCGCACTACATAATTGCCAACTGGCAACGGGTTGCCACTAGCGTCGGTTCCATCCCAGTTAAATTCGACATTGCCGGCTGCTTGCGTACCAGCGTTAATGCTTTTAACCACTTCACCTATTTCATTTTCAATAGTGATTTCTAAGTCTCGTACACTTTGCTCTGCAATCACCACTCCAGATACACCTTGCCCTTCGGATGAGACGTAGCCAATATCACCTTGAAGTAATACCTGCTGACCAATCAAGCTTGAAGCCTGCAATGCTTGGTTTGAGGTCATTGAAGTAGCAAAGTCACCAAACTGAGTATTGAGTTGCTGAATACCGTCAGCCATAGTAAAGCTGGTCATTTGGGCAACCATTTGATCGTTGTCTACTGGTTTGGTTGGATCTTGATTTGCTAGCTGCTCGGTCAATAACGAAAAGAAATCTTCTTGCGAAAGGGTCTGATTACTATTATCCGCAACTTCAGTCGTTTCAGGCTGCCAATAAAGTGAGCTATTTAACCCATTATTCACTGTATCCACGATTTTTCTCCTGACGTTTGTATACTGCGAAGTACGATAAAGTTCATGTTATGACCCCTGACCAAGTCTTAACACGCTGCGGAAAATTCGCTTGGTTGTATCTGCGACTTGAACGTTAGTCTCATAGGCTTTTGAAGCAGACATCATATCCGCCATTTCTTCGACCACATTGACATTAGGTTTGTAGATATAACCGTTTTCATCAGACATAGGGTGACCTGGGCTATATTCAATTTGCAATGGTTTTGAGCTTTCAACCACGCCCAGCACCTGAACTCTCGAACCAGGGTTACTTTGCCCTGAAGCTTGATCCAATTCTGCAGCAAAAACTGCATGGCGGGCTTTATAAGTTTGGTCATAACTACTACTGACGCTATTGGCATTGGCAACGTTACTAGCGGTAGTATTCAAACGCACACTTTGTGCACTCATACCTGTACTAGCAATGTCCATTACGTTAAACAAACTCATTATTGTTGACCTCCACTTAGGGCCTTTTTCATACTCTTAATTTTGCCGTTAAGAAATTCCATGCCTGCTTGATAACGTAATCCATTATCTAAAAAAGTATTTCTTTCAAGTTGTACATCGACAGTGTTGCCATCGCCAGTATCGGGTTGAGTTGAAACACGGAATTGCAAATCACCAGTACCAAAGGATGTCCCCTTTATGTGATTCTCATTGGTGCGAGTTAGCGTGTGGCCCCTAGATTGCTGGGCACTTTTCATCGCCTTTTGAAAGTCAATATCTCTAGCTTTGTAACCAGGGGTATTAGCATTGGCTAAGTTTCCCGCTAGTACTTCCATACGTTCGGTACGAATTTGTAGTGCCTGATGATGAAAACCCATCAATTTGTCTAGGTTAATAGCCATGTATTTCTCCTCTATTGAACGAAATAGAGCAAAGGCTGTGCCACTAGATAAAATTAATGATAGAAATCTAACTAAGGTAAGGTTTTATATAGGTTTTTTAACGTAATAAAGGCCAGGGCTACATCTCACCATATTAAATTTATCGGTTAAACCAGAGAGAGATTCAGAGGCGCCGAGGAATAATATGCCGTCGTCTTGCAGGCAGGCGGCAATCTTTTGCAGTATTTGTTTTTTCACATCAGCAGAAAAATAGATCAGTACGTTGCGGCAAAAAATGATGTCAAACTTTCCAAGAGAAGTGTAGCTGTCTAGCAAGTTGAAAGACTTAAACTGGGTTAAGTCTGTGATCGAGCGTTTCAATTTCAACTTATTGTTATCTGCAGGGTCAAAAAAGTCGGTTTTAAACTTTGCCGGTAAACCACGAGAAATCGCCAGTGGGTCGTATTCGGCGGTTCGACATCGTTGCAACATTTCATCAGAAATATCAGTCCCAATAATGTCAATACCAGCGCGAAAACTATTGGTATGGTTTTTCTTAAAATTTAAGATAGTCATGGCAATAGAATACGCTTCTTGACCTGACGAACAGGCAGCACTCCACACCCTAAGCCTTCTATTTTGTGCGGAAAATAAACTCAATAGAGGATTTTCAAGCAATTTAAATGGGTATTCATCACGAAACCACAACGTTTCGTTAGTTGTCATGGCTTCAATCGCAGCGGTTTGAAGTTGGCGATTGCCTTTAAGCACTGAATCAATTAACGCATTAATAGTGCTACAGCTAAATTGCTTAACTAAAGGTGTTAATCTACTGCGCACTAAATATTGCTTATTCTCGCCTAAAACAATACCGCATGCTCGTTCCAAGAAATCTCTAAAAGAAATATAATGCTGCTGATCAAATTCTATATCGCTCACTCAATACTCTCTAACAGCATAAATTCAAATTCACTACATCCCTTGCAACTCACTTTAATAACAACTTGCGTAATATCTATTAGTCGTTTCCAAACCATTTTTTAACTGAAGTCGCTAACTCATCAGGGTGAAACTTAGCAATAAAGTCATCCGCACCCACTTTCTCAACCATGGCCTGGTTAAACACACCACTTAGAGATGTATGCAGAATAACATGCAAGTTTTTTAACTCCGGAGTATTTCGAATTTCAGCAGTAAGGGTATAACCATCCATTTCTGGCATTTCGATATCTGATATCAGCACTCCGACCCTATCTGTTATTTCCCCTGTTTCTGCGGCAATTTCTTTTAGTCTTTCTAATGCTTCGAGACCATTTTTTGCTAATTCAATATTTAATTCCAGCGCCGATAACGCTTTCTTAATTTGGTTTCGCGCCACAGAGGAGTCGTCAGCAATAAAGATGATCTTTTCTTGCTTATTTTCGACCTGCAAGTTACTGGCTAAATCATCACTTAGATCAGTATTGACAGGAGAAATTTCATTGAGAATTTTCTCAACATCCAAAATCTCGATGAGTTCGTCTTCCATCTGCGTTACAGCGGTTAGATAACTGGCTCGGCCGCTGCCCTTTGGGGGGGGCATAATAGACTGCCAGTTAGTATTAATGATGCGCTCAACTGAACCCACCAAAAATCCTTGAACTGAACTATTGTACTCAGCAATAATAATAAAGGCGGTGCTCAAGTCTTCAATCTTTTTACCACCTGTTGCCAAGCTCATGTCAATCACAGAAATAGTCTGACCACGAATATGCGCAATTCCTCTGACCAACTTATTTAACTTGGGCATCGAAGTTAACGGTGGGCACTGCAAAACTTCACGCACTTTAAATACGTTTATACCAAAACGTTGTCTTGAATTAAGTTTAAACAACAATAACTCTAATCTGTTTTCACCAACCAACTGAGTACGTTGATTTACTGAGTTCATAATTTCAGACATGTATAACTCCAATACGAAATAAAAGCGGCGTAACTTTTGCTTACTATGGTTAAAGTACGAATACGATGTAGTTAAATTGCGCAAAACCGCAACTAAATTGACACTTAACGTAACGCATTAACTGAGCTGAGTAATAGTAGCCGAAAGATTGTCTATTCGAGCGTCTAATTTTTGACGCCTTTGCTTTCGTTAATATGCCCTTAGCATAGACAACTTAACAACAAGTGAACATGAATAAATTACATTATTATCAAGCATTAGCCAGATTAGTCGCAATTATGCCTTGTTTCTATACAGGTATAACGGCGGCAGATGAAAATAATTTAACAAAACAACAATTAACTCACCAAGCAGAGCAATTTGTATTAAACCAACTTGATCCCAATAATATCAAAACAATTGATGTAGTTGCTACACCAATTGATGCTCGTGTGCATGTTCCTGTTTGTCACTCTGATTTAACCTTTTCTTCAACGCCAGAAGCACTGAGTCAATCGAATGTGATGGTAAAAGCTCAGTGTAGTGACAATAACTGGTATATTTTTATGGTGGTTAAAGCCACAGAGACCCAACCTGTCGTGGTGATATCGAGTACTGTCAGCCCAGGAACGTTGTTAACCAGTGATAACATCCATGTCATCAACATGAACAAAAAAAACTTAAGAAGTAGCACATTTGCCGACATCGAAGACGTAATTGGTGCGAGAATTAAACGTCGAGTTACCGCAGGCAGACCAGTTAACCCCAACAACCTGTGTTTTGTGTGTAAAGGCGACAATGTCACAATTTCTGCAGGCAACACCAGCATGCTGGTTAAAACCAGTGGTGTAGCGCTTGAAGACGGCAGAATGGGTGAGACAATTCAGGTTAAAAATCGGCGTTCTAATAAAAAAGTGTACGCCCGTGTAGCAGGTACAGGCGAAGTTAAAATTAGTATCTAGGGAATATAAATCACCACTAGGTATTAGTGCTTAATCATTTAATGCTGTAAATAGTTTTTTTTGCTAAAGTATCCGAGATCACAGCCGATACAAATAATGAGGATAAATAAAGGGAGTGGGTATTCATTATGTCAATTAACAACATAAACAACGGTAGCCCAAAGGCACCGCTTGATAACCAAAAGCTTAGCCAGCAACAGCAGGCTTTGAATAATGGTAGTGCACAAAATACAAGTGCACATAAATCGGCCGCAGTAGCTGCTCGTGCAGATTCGGTGTCTTTGACATCATCGGCACAACAGTTAAATCAGGTGCAGAAAAAAGGAACTGAAACACCAGTCAATCAAGAAAGGGTTGATAAATTGAAAAAAGCGATTCAACGTGGCGAGTATCAAATTAATCCTGAAGCATTAGCACAGAAAATTTCAGCGTTAGAATCAGAAATATTTGGTACTAAAGCATAAAGGCAGCATAATGGAGGCTGTCTTTATTTATGATTAAAATTTATGTCTGAATTAAAAAAAGCAATAACAAATCAACATACATTATTAATAGAATTACAGCAAATTCTTGAAACTGAACTCCACCTCATCAGTAGCAGAGATGCTGAATCCCTCATCAGCATGTTAAAAACCAAAGAAGCCTTACTTGATTCAGTGCAACAACAAGACACTGTAATCGCCGGCTTGTATGCAAAAGTCCCCCAAGATCAAAAAGAAGACGAGGAAATAGTTGGGTTATTTAATCAAGCTAAAGAAATGGTAAATCAGTGTAAGTTTCGTACTCAAATTAACCAAACTGCAGTAGAACAAGGTCAATTGCGACTTGAGCACTTACGTAACCTATTATTAGAATCTCGAGCAAAAGAATCAATGACTTACGATAAAAGTGGGCGTACTCGAGGTAACAAAAGCGGCGGCGGCACCAGCGTTTAGGCGTGTCATCAATAAAATCTAGATGTGACCAACCACACTGAATCCTCAGAAAAAACGCTGACCATAATCGATGTCTTAAAGCCGATCGCTACAAGGCGTTTCTACTATTCGTAATACAAACCACTCTAGTAGCTCTAGTAATAATGGACTTTCTTAACACGCTTAGGACGCGCCGTAGAGAGGTAAATATCGTTGACTAATTTGAAGTCTAACTCTAATTCAGTGGCGTATGTGTCATCCCCTACAGGATAGCTCTTCACCACTTTGGCACCTCTTATCACACCTTGCACAGAGCTATTTAAATGAGTGTTTTCGATAACCAAGCTAGCTAGCGATTGACCACCTTCTACCTTTTGCCCGTAGACTTGTTCAGTGAGTTCTCGGTATGCATCTAACTTTGACGCTTTCAGTGCCATCAACATTTTACTTGACTCACTGGCCCCTTTTTGAACTGATATAGGTGCATAACCAATGGCCAAAATAACAGGATAGGATTCGGGAGCAACGGTTTCCCATTCAACATGTTTATCAAAAACGCTGGTACACCCCATTAAAAAGAAACCAAGTACAGTTGTTATAACTAAATATCGACTGTTTGATTTGTTAACCTTTCGTTTATTGCCCATATTCCTAACACCCAGCTGTTCATTGTATCAATGTGATTTTATAAGTTATCGTAAAGCAATAACCGTACCTAAAAAACACGCAGCTATATCGAACTCCATTATAGGTACGATTTGTGCTTACTTTGCTATGCAAAGGTAAAGAATGAAAAATCAGTCTGAAATTTGACGATGTCTTATCCCAAGAATCACTTTACTCAGATTTAGAAGGTAATTTATGCAGGTTGTAAGATTAATACAAATAAGTGCCGCTTTGATGTTTATTGTCAATTGCTTCCCAGCAAAGGCGGTGTGGTTCGAGGCTACAGGGCAAGCCGTTATTCACAATGGTGAAAAAGAAGCCGCACGACAACAGGCCACCCAAGAAGCAGTGAAGCAGGCATTATTGTTTTCTGGCGCCTCTGTGAAAAGTATTCAATCTTTAGTCAACGGTTTGCTAGAAGACGACCGATTCGAAATACGTGCTTCAGGCGAAGTCAACAACATTGAATTGATAGACGAAATCTACCACGACGACTACGTTACAGTTTCGATAAGAGCCGATATCTTTCCACAAGAGGCCTTATGTTCTGCCTCAGATTATAAAAAAAATATCGTGACCACTTGGTACAACATCAATAAACGGCAACAAGCTGCCGTAGGCAACCTTTACGACTTCGGCAAAGTGTTAGCAGAAAAAATACAAGAAGAAGCTCAAAATCATGCCAGACATGCCTTGATTCACCGTGTCGAACCTTATTATTTAACAACGCCAATCAAACAGCAAAAAGCCACTGCCTATAGTCTTTCCAAAAAAACCAATGCCCAATACGTACTGTTTGGTGAAATTATCGAATTTGGCCTAGAAACCACGAGAATCTCTGGATTTGGGTTTTGGGACAAAGACCAAAATAGTCGCAACCTTACACTGCAATTATCACTGCTAGACGGCAATTCTGGCGAAACGGTATTTCAAGATACCCAAAATATCTCAGCTCAATGGGACTTTAATCTTCACACCTCTATCAATAGCAACAGCCATCAACTATGGGACTCAAACTTTGGGATCGCCACTAAAAAAATCATCCAAACTATGGTGCAATCAATAGACGAATCAGTGAGTTGTTTAGCGGCTTTTGGACGGGTCCTTAGGGTGACAGGCGAAAGCCTAAGTATAAACATTGGCAAACTCAATGGCGTTAAACAAGGCGACAAATTAACTTTATTCCAAATGAACCAATTTTTTGACACCCAAAACCTTCCCCACAGGCAATTCCAATTACACCCTGAAGAGGTCATCGTACGACAAGTGTTTGCCGAAACAGCCATAGTCGAATCACTATCAGGCGCACCGCTGGCGAATATTCAACCAAACGACTTTGTATCACGCCGATAAAAACAAGAGAGGCTTTAAATCCCGACTTAGCTAGTACATAATGCTCGGCGCTAAACTCAGTCCCTGTAGTTTAATGGATAAAACAAGGCCCTCCTAAGGCTTAGATCTTGGTTCGATTCCAGGTGGGGACGCCATTCGGTAATATCAGCATAAAGCTTAGTTAATCTAAAAAGCATCTTATCCCATATAAATAAAGGCTTACTGAGCAACTTTGGAAATTTCACACTTTCACCGAGGTTAGCTTAAATACACCGTTTTTTTGCCCGTTGGTGTACATTGGTCATACAAGGGTCGCTATTTAAAACTGTGACGTAGAGAGAATTAACGCCAGATTGTTATACACCCAACATATTTACGATGATGGGTATAGTTTCTAGTTTCTAGTTTCTAGTTTCTACTAACTATTCAATATCTTTAGTGGTAACGACAAAGCATCGTTGTCGGTTTGCCCCACCAGCCAAATAATCGCGCTTAAGCCGCCAATCGTTAGCACGTACCAAATAATAGACACAATTTGCGCATAACGATTAAGAGGCAGCAAATCACTTAAATGCCTACGTTTGTACTCAAAGAATATCTCCACGCTACCAATGGCCAGCAAAAAACCCAACAAGGCTAAACCAAACTGATAACTAATATATACACCCAATGCCGCGCCGAGCGCACAAGCAATAATGCCCACACGTGAGTTAATCGAAAACGCGATACTTTTTAGTACATGGCCGCCATCTAGTGGTAATACCGGCAACATATTAAATAAATTCAACAAGGCATTAAATACCGCCAAACCAGCCAATATTTCTAGGTCGGTGATCCAATAACCCACTAAACACGCCACCGACAATATCAAACCAAAGAATGGCCCCATGATGGAGATAACAATATCTTGCCAACGGGTATTAATTTTTTCATCGCTAAGAGCCAAACCACCCACAAACGGAATAAGGTAAATACCTTTGGTTTTTAAGCCAAAGTACTTCATGGCCTTGATATGACCATATTCATGAAACACCAAACAAAGAATTAGCGCGATGGCAAACTCGATAGAAAACAACCAGCTATATGCCGCTAAGCTGCCCGCCGCAAACAACACCTTAATCACCTTAGCGCTTTTTAACAGCTTTAAACCCAGCCCGGCCATACCAATAAAACTAAATTTTATCGGTTGCTTTTTACTCGGATCAACTTGCCTTTGCTCTATGTCTTTTTCAACAAGGCTGTTTTCATCAACTAGCTCGTCATTTACCAACAACTTAAATTGCAATTGAAAAGGCTGCCATTGCAACGAACCACTTAACTCAACACGAATTTCGCCCTGCTCGCTTTGCAACGAAAATTGATGAACAAAATTATCGACGTCATCGTTTTTATCGTTTTTTTCACTGTCGTCACTCAGACCATTTGTTTTAGTACTAGCCGTTGCATCAATTTGCGACACACAATGTTCGCCCCAAAAAAGCTGCTGCCAACCCGCCATAGACCCTTCTAACTTAAGGGGTTTACCCAAACACTCTACTTCTAATAACTGCACGTTTTAAACTCACATAAACTCAACACAAGAATCCTAGGGCGATTATCACTACATTTTTTAATGGAACAAGGTTTATTGAAAAAAAATGTGAAAGGTGTGCTAATCCATCCTTAGGTTCCCCCCCCTAAAAGACGGCTTTAACATGTTTAATCAATTACACCCTCTATCACTCTGTGCGGCAGCTAACTCGCGAATAACAAGAAGATGAAGAAGCTGACGTTTCTAAACTGCGTATTACATTTCATCAACATCACCTAAGTGAATCAATATGCCACCTCATGCTATGACTGAATAATAATTTCAAATACCCACTATTAAAAAATTATAAAAAATTCCTTAAAAACCCCAGTTAATGCCAATAATTTCAACCACTTATTATTTTTCACTGTCGTAACCAGTCACTTAACCTTCATATTTTTGCCATGAAACTGCAGTGTTTTATTTTTAAGCTGGTTTCTACAAGTCAATCTAGGTTTGTTCAAACTCACTAAAAAATAGGAAACAAAAATGTCGCGGTCAATTTTTACAAAAACCATTATTTCACTTGCTCTACTAGGCGCATTAGCTGGCTGTGAAGGGGATAAAACTTATGTTACTAACGTGGTAGAAGAAGTGGTTGAGCCAGAGCCTGATGACACCACTCCACCAGCGCCTGTGGTTTATAGTGAGTTTAAAATTGGCTTATTGCCTGATACCCAAGGTGGCAGTGATGCAGAGGGTCAAGCCCATGTGGCAATGCATCCCATGGCCGAGGTGTTAGAGCACCAAGCGGCAGCTGGGGTAGATATGGTTATCGCGTTAGGTGATTTAACCGATGGCGGATCGGAACTGGAGTTTGCTGAATGGCGTTCGGTTGCCGACAGTTACAGCGAACAAGGTATTGAGTTTTTGCCGGTAATGGGTAACCACGAAACCAGTTATGCTTATACCCATAACTGGATAGAGAATATGAAAAATTTCATTCCAGATGATGCCATGCACATGCCGGGTTATGAGTGGGTGAACTATTATGTGATACGGGAAAACGTACTGATAATTGGTTTAGCTTATTACAATCTTCCCATTGCTTTTGACTGGATCAAACAGGTTGTACTCGAAAACGAAGACCAAGTTGAACATATAGTGGTAGCCAGTCACGATGGCTTAATTGGTGCTAAGTATGGGCAAACCCGCGAGCAAATTGTTGACGGCACTAAAGATGATGGGTGGGTTTACGATGTACAACCTAAAATTCGCGATTTTTTTGCCTCTAGAGATGTTATTTATGTACAAGGCCACGAGCATCAATATCAGCGCTCTTTAATTAGCTCGCAAACGGCATTAACCACCCTTCCCTCTAGTGCTACGCCTACTGGTGGCAATTACAAAATGAATACTTACACCCAAATTATGGCGGGTAATGCGTCGTATAAAGGTTACGAGTTTCGCTTCGGTGAGCGTGATTTAGTGCAAATGATAGTGTCACAAAAAAATGCCACCTTAAGCAATGGCTCGACCCATTATGATGTTAACTCGTCGCTACTGACCTTTAACCAAGACCGCGTTGACTATCAATCTTATTTTGCCGAGCATACCGCTAAGTCAAATGCAGATGACCAAGCGTTTGAAGCCAATTGGCAAATAATGGATAAGTTTTCGCGCACCACTAACCGCTGCGAAACCGTGGTTTATCCAAGTTCGATATTAGCCAACACCCGACCAGTTTTAGTGTTATCGCCTGAATATATCTCTAACGATTGTTTTGCCGAAGATGGCAGTTACGCAAGCTTAGTAGGCGGCGAAAATAATACCTTTAACCGCACCGACACCCGCACTCGAGATATGGGCATTACGCCGGGCTTTAGCCGCGCCGAAACCTTAAACGACTTGGTGCGTTTGGCCTTTCAGTGGTTGTATCAATACCACGAGAGTTGGTCACCTAACTTAAACAGTGCGGCTCGGGTGATCCCTGATTACGACAATGACGAAATGATCATTCCCGAAACCACTATCGATCTAAAAGAACATGTGACCCTTAGCTGGACTCCGGCAGATAACACCGCATCCGACATTTTAATTATCAGTGGTACTCAAAACCAGACCGGTACTTATCAAGATGATTATGGGGTAGTCAAAGATATTCAAGCCGATACGGGTTTAGCCTTGTCGCAAACCGATGGCTCTGAAAAACAACCCGTAGTATTACCCAGCACCGCAACTCAATCGTGGAACATCAGTTCTGCCGTGGCCGATAGCTACGCGGTGCGCTTTACCGCACCAGAAACCACAGATGCGGCAATAGTCACTCTAGCCAGCAAAGGCAGCGAATGGGCAGCCATTGCACCAGACGAATGTATAGTGGATGCCCCATGGAACGAAAGCTACTTAACCCAAGCACCAGCACGAGACCCAAGTTGTAGTGATGTACCATTAGTGGGTTTCGATAGTGCATTTGGTAACCGTTGGTGGGTGGTGTTAAATGCAGATGCCGAATTGGCGTTAATCAACAAATAGAACTCGTATTTCTGCATGTAGATTGGGCTGATAGGTATATATCAGCCCTTTTTAGGGTCCAAACGACCGTTAAAAACCAGCTCATAATCTGATTTTTAATTGGAACCACATTCCCCTATCCCATTATGTAAATAGCTATGTATAATCAGTAGCATATCCAATCACTAGTAATACAGATAATGGCGAACGACCCTTTAGATGACATGCCTAAAATTAGGCTAGAAAAAGACGATTTAGAATCTTTTCATCGTACCCGAGCACAAACAACCAACAAAAGCGCTAAAAAAGGCAAGCAACCGGATGAGCCGAGCGCACCATCAAACTCCCCTTCTTGGTTTGCTTTTTTGTTTTTGTTGTTGATGATTGTAGGTGCGGCGAGTTTCTGGTCGTTTAAACAATACCAAGTGTTGCAACTAGCACAAAGCAACAATATAAAACTTGAAAGCCGTATTACTGAGCTTGAAAATCGTTTGTCTGCTACCGGCGAAGACATGGATCAATCGGCTGCAGCCTTACAAGTTAAAGTATCTGAGCTAAGCGAAAAGACTCAACATTTGTGGTCAGAAATGGACAAACTTTGGGCGTCAGCATGGCGACGCAACCAGTCTGAAATTGGCGATTTAGGTAAAACCCTTAAAACATTAAAAGCCAAAAGCGAAAAAAGCGCAAAAACACTCAGTAGCAATACTGCCGAAAACAACACCAGCATTGGTTTAGTGAAAGAGCAATTAGAGAGTCAGGCTAATTTACTAAGTCAGTTAAATAAGCAATTTAGCCAAATGCGTGATGTGGATGCAGATTTAGAACAACAACTTGCAAGTTTGCGTGAAAAGCTGATATCCACCGCATTGGCAAATAATAACTTAACTAATCAAATTGATGATTTACGCAAAAAAGTGGCCGCCGCTGAGAAAAAAGCCAACTACGTAGAAAACCTCATTACTGGACCTACGTCATAGTAAATACTGGCAAGTTTGCTTTAGTCGACATATAAAAATAGAGCGCATTGCGCTAATGCCGATCAGTTAAGATAACGTTTAATACTCGATTGATAAATAGTTGATGTAAAAATAATAAAAGTGGATTCCGGCCAAAAGACCGCCGGAATGACAGTAATCCCGCCTTGTCATTCCCGAATGCTTTTATTGGGAATCCAATGTTAAATAGAGTGACTGGCGTTCCAACAAAAAAAATAGAGCGCAAAGCGCCCTATTTTTGTATTGGATATCGCTTTTATTCAGCGCTACTTTCACTCGCTCTTTTGGCTGCGGATTCTTTGATTAATGTTTGCAACTCACCTTGTTGAGACATTTCCATAATAATGTCACAGCCGCCAATTAACTCACCTTCAACCCAAAGCTGAGGAAAAGTTGGCCAATCCGCGTATTTAGGTAATTCAGCGCGGATATCAGGGTTTTGTAAAATATCAACATAAGCGAATTGCTCACCACAAGACATGAGTGCCTGCGTGGCCTGCGCCGAAAAACCACAGTTAGGTAACTTAGGCGAGCCTTTCATGTATAAAAGAATAGGGTTTTCTTCAATTTGTTGTTTAATTTTTTCAATCGTGTCCATAGCGGCTCTCTCTTAAATTTTGTTACTGGTGATCTGGCGACAAGTTTAACGTTTTCAACTAATGATTAATACTCTACTGAATTTTTGTTGGGTTGTTTTAGTGAATTAGATATTTCTAATTTAGTTGAATAATCTAAATTTACCCTTGAAAAACAATATCAAGTCGCAATATCTGTGTATTCAAAAATTTAGTTTTAACAAATAACAAAGCAGTGCTTTTACATTACGATATAAAGTACTAGCATTTAGCAATTCAGAACTTAAATACACCCACCCTTTACGGAGAAACAACATGGCTTTTGAATTACCCGCTCTTCCTTACGAAAAAAACGCATTAGAACCGCATATCTCTGCCGAAACTTTGGAATACCATTACGGTAAACACCATGCTACCTATGTAACTAAATTAAATGGTTTAGTTGAAGGTACTGACATGGCGAGTAAAAGCCTTGAAGAAATCGTTAAGAGTTCTGAAGGCGGCGTATTTAACAATGCAGCACAAATTTGGAACCATACATTTTACTGGAACAGCTTAAGCCCAAATGGCGGCGGCGAACCAACGGGCGCTCTAGCAGCTGCAATTAACGCTAAATGGGGCTCATTTGCAGACTTCAAAGCGGCATTGAACGACAAAGCAGTCAACAACTTTGGTTCAAGCTGGACTTGGTTAGTCAAAACAGCTGACGGCAGCTTAGACATAGTTAACACCAGCAACGCAGCTACACCTTTAACGGATGCAAGCTTAACACCTTTACTTACAGTAGATTTATGGGAACACGCTTATTACATTGATTACCGTAACGTGCGTCCTAAATACCTAGAAGGTTTTTGGGCATTAGCTAACTGGGATTTTGCAGCAGCAAACTTCGCATAATAGCTATCTATAAAAATATTAAATAAAAGCCCTGTTAATCAGGGCTTTTTTTTCACTGTTTTTCAGAACACAATACTTATTCAACTGAAACAAACGAGAACCTTATGTCAGTTCATAAAATAATTTCCCTGATTGTAGTGACCTTATCCTTACACGTTTCTCAGTTCGCCTTTGCAAGTGGCAACGGCATAGTGGTTTTTCAATCTGATTTCGGTTTAAATGACCAAGCAGTTTCAGCCATGCACGGCGTTGCTTTAGGGGTAGATAAAAACTTAAAAGTCGAAGACCTTACTCACAATATTCCCGCATACAATATTTGGGAAGGCGCATATAGGTTAGATGCAGTTGCCGACTTTTGGCCGCAACATACTGTGTTTGTTTCTGTTGTTGATCCTGGTGTAGGCAGTGATCGCAAATCAGTTGTACTTAAAACACAAAGTAACCATTACTTTGTCACGCCAGACAATGGCACCTTAACCCTTGTGGCTCAAAGGTTAGGTATTGCCGAAATACGTGAAATAGATGAGAAGGTAAATCGCCTAGCTGGCAGCGAAGCCTCACATACTTTCCATGGCCGAGATGTTTATGCCTACACAGGTGCGCGTTTAGCTGCAAGTGCTATCAATTTTGAACAAGTAGGGCCAAAACTTAAACCTGAAGTATTGAGTATTCCTTTTGAAACACCACACATCGAAGGAGATACGTTAGTAGGTGGAATACCTATTTTGGATCCTGCTTATGGTAACGTGTGGACCAATATTCCGATGTCGTTTTTATTGTCGCTGACGCAATCCGAACACTACGCGCCACTGTATTCGCAAAACTTTACGGTTAAGATATCTAAAGGTAATAAAACCGTTATGTCTGGACCAATCAGCTTTGAACGCTCGTTTGCAGGTGTCGAAGAAGGACAGCCATTACTTTACGTTAATAGCTTAGAAAACTTAGCCTTAGCACTGAACCAAGCTAACTTTGCTGCCAAATTCGATATCCAAGCAGGTGGTGAATGGCGCATAGAAATCGCTCGAAAAATGGCGAGTGAGTAAAGAAAACTTATGACTAAACAACAAAACAACCCTCTACACGGCCTAACGTTACAAACGATTCTTGAAACCTTGGAGAAACAACTTGGTTTTGAAAAAATGGGGCAAGAAGTCAAAATAAATTGTTTTACTAAAGACCCTTCCATTAAATCGAGCTTGAAGTTTTTACGCAAAACCCCTTGGGCCAGAGAAAAAGTCGAACAGTTATATTTGACCACTGTTCACAATTCATCCAACGACGCACCTGAACAGTCAATTGAAAAATTCGTGTGGCCTGACCTCACTAAAAACACCCCAAATAACGATTCTTAAGCAGTACTGGTTTTCAATCGTTTAGACGCGGCAAAACCAACTGTTATGTGAACCTCAGTCAATTTAAGGAAACCTAAATGAGTAAGAATGTAGACTCACTTTTTAAGCCTTTTAGTTTAAAAAGCTTGTCACTTAAAAACAGAATAGCCATGGCACCTATGACACGTAGCTTCTCTCCAGATGGCATTCCAACTGAAGATGTAGCCGGTTATTATCGCCGTCGCGCTGAAGGTGGAACAGGTTTAATCATAACCGAAGGCACCACGATTAATGATCCTGTGGCCACTATGGACGGAAAGATTCCGCAAATACATGGTCAACAACCGTTAGCAGGTTGGGAAAATGTAGTTCAACAAGTCCACGCTGCTGGAGGCAAAATTATGCCTCAGTTATGGCACGTTGGCATGGCGCGTAATCCAAGCAAAGCCCCCCACCCTGAATTACCTAGCGTGGGTCCATCAGGTTTATTAGCGCCAGGAAAACAGGTTTCAGAACCTTTAACAGTGGCGCAAATTCACCAGTTAATTGAAGGTTTTGCTGACGCCGCTGCAGATGCCAAACGTATCGGTTTTGACGGTATTGAAATCCACGGCGCCCACGGCTATTTGGTGGATCAGTTTTTCTGGAGTGGCACTAATCTGCGCACCGACGAATGGGGTGGCAGCATGGCAAACCGTGGGCGTTTCGCAGTAGAAATTGTCAAAGCTATTCGCGCTAAAACCGGCCCTGATTTCCCAATAGTTTTACGCTACTCGCAATGGAAACAACAAGACTATTCCGCACGTTTAGCAGAAACACCACAAATATTAGAAGAGTTTTTAACACCACTAAGTGATGCAGGTGTTGATATTTTCCATTGTTCAACCAGACGTTACTGGGAGCCAGAATTTGCAGGTTCAGATTTAAACCTCGCAGGCTGGACCAAAAAACTCATTGGCAAACCGACAATCACAGTTGGCTCTGTAGGCCTAAATGGTGACTTCTTTGGTGCGTTTGCAGGCGAAGGATCTAGCACACGTTCAATTGACGATTTAATCGAACGCCTAGACAAAGGTGAATTTGATTTAGTCGCTGTAGGACGCGCTATTTTGCAAGATCCTAACTGGGCCAACAAAATTCGCCAAGGTGACATAGATAAACTTGAACAATACTCAGGCGAAGCTTTATCTAGCTTGTCTTAAGTCTTTAAAAATAAAAAAAGCGCCCATTAAAATGGGCGCTTTACAATTCACTCTTTAGCGTCTCAGTAAATTAACCTTCCACTTTACTCATATCACCAGCTTTAATAATTGAGAAGTTTTCAAGTTTAAGGTACTTATTCATGACACGATTAACATCTTCAGCAGTGAGCGCCTCTAGCTTTGCCCCATAAGCCTTATACCATTGCATTGTTCTGTCGACTGCTAAATTTCGACGTAAGGTGCCTACCAACTCTCTGTCTTGTGCACGACTCACTTTTTTACCCTGCAACAGTCCAGATTTAGCGCTTTGAATTTCTTCATCAGTAAAGCCATCTTTCAACAAACGAATTAACTCTTCCTTGAAGCCATTTTCGACTTTGCTTAGGTTTTGTGGTGCACATATCGCATAAGCCCCCATAGTGGCTTTCTGATCCCTTGGGTTCATATTGATAAACGAACCCGCACCATAACTTAATCCGTCTTTTTGCCTTAATCTTGTGGCTAAACGGCTATTTAAGAAACCACCACCAAAAATATAGTTACCTAACTCTAACGCGGGTGCATCATCACTGTCTTCACCAACAGGTAACATAATGGCTGCCACAAAAGTGGCATTTTCTTTATCTGGAGTATCAAAATCGGTAGGGCTGGCAGTCACTTTTTGGTACGTGTCTGGGACGCGTTCGTAAGAACTTTTCGCATGCCAATCGCCAAATAGGGTTTCTAACACAGTTTTAATTTGGTTCTGTTCGAAATCTCCCACAACCCCAATTTTCATGTGATTGCCGCCATAAAATGACTGATGAAAAGCCGCCAAATCAGTTAATTTAAGAGCATTTAAACCCTCTAAACTTTCTTGGAAAGTACGCTGATAATGTGGATGACCTTTTTTATAGGGATTTTGTTTTCGACCGTATTCGTTAAACGCCAGTCGCTGAGGATCTTGTAGATTTTTTTCAATATCGACTTTTAAGGTTGATTTATATTGTTCAAACTCTGTTTTATCAAAACCAGGATCGCTCAATACTTTGTGCATAAGTGTCAGTGCCGCCGACAAGTTTTCTTTTGTCGTAGTGATATTAGCCACTAACCAATCTGTGCCACCTGCCACACGTACCTGTGCTTTAAGCTTATCAAACTCGTCCTTAATTTCTTGACGAGATAATTCACTAGTACCGCGCATCAGCATGGCACTGGTTGCAGTGCCAACAAGGCCGATGCCTTGCAAACTTTTTTCAGTCCCTAAACTCATTTTTATGGAGGCCACGACAGATTCACCACGGGTCTTTTTAGACAATAACGATAGTTGAGTGCCATTGCTTAACTCAGTGTTAACGGTGCGTGAGTCAATGTTTTCGAAAGTGGGCTCGAATACTTCACCGGCGGCAATTTTTGCGCGACCTGTGTAGTCTTTGACCATGTCATTCACACTAGCAACAGCGGGGATTTCAACACGATCAGGCGTATCTGTAGGAATAAAATGACCAGCAGTACGATTATTGCGTTGTAAGTAGTTGTTGGCTACGCGCTGAACGTCTGCAGTTTTAACCTGCTCAATTCTGTCACGATGTAGAAAGTATAAACGCCAATCCCCCATTCCTAACCATTCGCTTAGATTTAACGCAATGCGCTCTGATGAATTAAAAGATAACTCGATATTTTTCAACAATGTACGTTTAGCTCGTTGCACTTCAACATCGGTAATGGGTTGGCTATTTAAGTCTTCAAGCACCGCTACCAAAGCGTCAGATGCCTTGCTTAACTCGGCTTTTTTATCCACTTCGGCAAAATAAATGGCCAGACCTGGCTCTTGCCATTGAAAGTTAAAGCCATATACTCGACTGGCGAGTTTTTCTTCCACTAAGGCTTTATGTAAGCGCCCACTAGGGGTATCACCCAAAATTTGACTCAGTACGTCAATGGCAGCGTAATCTTCATGAGACCCTGCAGGGATATGATATGCCGCGCCTGTCATTTGAACGTCGCCGACTCGTCTTATGGTCACACTTTTTTCACCATCTTGTGCTGGCTCGGCTGTGTATAAGGGTCTTAATACTCTGTCTGGTTTTGGAATAGGTGCAAAATACTTATGCACTAATGCCAGCATCTCTTCCTCTACAAACTTACCAGCGACTATTAGCGTTGCGTTATCTGGTTGGTAATACATTTTGTAAAAGGCTTTTAGTCTGTCGATAGGCACATTTTCTAAATCGGCTTTTGCACCTATGGTAGATTTTCCATAGTTGTGCCACATGTACGCTGAGGCAGCCATTTTTTGTAAGGTGATGCGAAACGGACTATTTTCACCTCGTTCAAATTCGTTTCTGACGACTGTCATTTCACTATCCAGATCTTCTTTGGCAATAAAAGAATTCACCATTCGGTCTGATTCCATACTCAAAGCCCAATTGATATTTTTTTCATTGGCAGCAAATGTTTCAAAATAATTAGTACGATCTGTCCATGTGGTGCCATTTGGGCGAGCACCATGGGAACTTAGCTCAGCCGGAATATCTTTATGTTTTGGACTACCTTTAAAGACTAAGTGTTCCAGCAAGTGAGCCATGCCAGTTTCACCATAGTTTTCATGTTTTGAACCTACATGGTAAGTGACGTTGACTGTTACAGTTTCTTTAGTTTGGTCAGGGAATAATAAAACACGCAAACCATTATCGAGATTATATTCACTGATCCCCTCAACTTCGGTTACTTTTTCCAGCTTTGCTTTAGCAAAAGCCAAAGGTGTTGCGATAAGCGTAATACTTAATACAGCACCAATAAAAAATGATCTTTGGAACATCCGTTTGTCCTTTTAATTATTACAACGACCACTGATAAGCAGCCACTTAAATTTAAGCCAAATAAACAATAATTAACTTTCTTTGTTAAAACAACTTATTGCGCTAATTATTTGGGTAACTTTAATACCAATTCACTGCAACTGTATGAAGGTAAATGCGCATAAAAAAGCCGACTTCATGAGCCGGCTTGAAACTATCTATTGACAATCACTTGCTACAATTGAGCAGCTAATTTTGTACCTTGTTTAATGGCACGCTTTGCGTCAAGTTCTGAAGCGACATCTGCTCCACCGATTAGGTGATGAGGTTTTCTTAAACCGTCAACTAGCTCTCTTAGGGGCTCTTGCCCAGCGCAAACAATGACATTGTCTACATCAAGCACTTGCACTTGCACTTGCTCATTAACCTTAATATGTAAGCCTGCGTCGTCAATTTTAAGGTATTCGACTCCTGCTAACATACTGACACCTTTGCTGAGTAATCCGGCTCTGTGGGCCCAACCAGTGGTTTTTCCTAAACCTGCCCCCACTTTGGTGGTTTTACGTTGCAGCAAAAAGATTTCTCTAGGTGAGGCTTCTGGTGCGGGTTTAACACCTTCAATACCGCCGCGTGAGCCTAAGGTCATGTCAACTCCCCACTCTTTCATAAAGGCCGGGATATTTTGACTGGTAGACTCACCTGCATGAGATAAATACTCAGAGACATCGAAACCAATGCCTCCGGCACCAATAATGGCAACTTTGTTACCAACAGGCTTTTTATCTACAATAACATCGATGTAACTCAGCACTTTATCGTGCTCTATGCCTTCAATAGGTGGCGTGCGCGGTGCAATACCCGTTGCAATGACTACATCATCAAATTCACTGTTGTTAAGATCGTTGACATCAACTCGGGTGTTAAGTTTGACCGTCACCTTATGCAATTCTAATTGACGTGCGTAATATCTTAAGGTTTCGTAAAACTCTTCTTTACCAGGAATTTGTTTGGCTATATTAAACTGCCCGCCTAATTCACTGGCTGAATCAAAAATAGTGACCTTATGACCACGCTGCGCCGCGGTAGTCGCTGCAGCTAAACCAGCGGGTCCTGCACCAACTACTGCAATGTTTTTAACCTGAGTACTAGGTGTAATTAATAATTCGGTTTCGTGACAGGCGCGAGGGTTCACTAAACAACTACTCATTTTATGTTCAAATGCATGATCTAAACAAGCTTGGTTACAACCGATACAGGTATTGATTTCGTCTGAGCGGTCTTCCATGGCTTTCACTACAAATTCAGGATCGGCCAAAAACGGTCTAGCCATTGAAACCATATCGGCATCACCTCGAGCTAATACTTCTTCAGCCACTTCAGGGGTATTGATTCGGTTTGAGGTAATCACAGGAACAGACAAAGCTTGTCTAAATTTAGCGGTTACCCAAGTAAAGGCAGCACGCGGAACTTTCGTAGCAATAGTAGGAATACGCGCTTCATGCCATCCGATACCAGTATTGATAATCGTAGCGCCAGCTTTTTCGATAGCTTGGCCTAATTCAACCACTTCATCGTAAGTTGACCCGCCTTCGACTAAATCCAACATCGACAAACGGTAAATAATAATGAATTGCTCACCAACAGCTTCTCGCACTCTGCGTACTACTTCTAAAGGTAAACGAATACGGTTTTGATATGAACCGCCCCACTCATCGTCTCGATGATTAGTACGTGCTGCAATAAACTGATTGAGGAAGTAACCTTCTGAACCCATTATTTCAACACCATCGTAACCAGCCTTTTGAGCTTGAACTGAGGTATCGATAAAGTCTTGAATTTGTTTTTCGATGCCTTGTTCATCCAGCGCTTTAGGTTTAAACGGGTTAATTGGAGCTTGTACAGCTGATGGTGCGACTAGGGCTGGGTTATAGGCATAACGACCCGTGTGTAATATTTGCATACAGATCTTACCGCCATGCTCATGTACCGCATCGGTAATGGTTTTATGCTCTGCTATGGCTTTATCGGTATCTAAACGCTTGGTATCTTTATGGGTAGCACCTTCATCATTTGGACCTATTCCACCCGTGACAATCAGACCTACTCCCCCTTTGGCTCGCTCGGCAAAATAAGCGGCCATACGCACGTGACCATTAGGTGCTTCTTCTAGTCCGGTGTGCATGGAACCCATTAATACGCGATTTTTGAGCTGGGTGAACCCTAGATCTAAAGGTTTAAGTAGATGAGGGTATTTCTCTAAGCCTTGAGCTAATGCGGTATTGGCAGTCATATGTATTTCCTGTTACTCGAATTCGTATGTTTTGATTTTTGCTGACTTACATGCCAGAAGATTTTTTGTGTAGATCGGCATACACAGGTAAGCGTTTTTGTTGTCCTGCTGCCATTGCTTCTTGCACATCTGGCATTTGAAACATGCCACTTTGCCAAGTGGCCATATAGGTTAAGCTGTCTGAAACATCATGATCACGGGTGTAATTGATCATTTCTTTACAACCCGCCACAGCCATAGGTGAATGCATTGCTATTTTGGCAGCAATTTTCATAACACCTTCAAGCATGGCTTGTTGGTCGGCAAATACTTGATTAACAAAACCACATTGTTTCGCTTCGTCACTTGGCATATTACGGCCTGTATAAGCTAACTCGCGAATTAAACCTTGAGGCATTAAATGCGGTAAACGCTGCAAAGTCCCTACATCTGCGGTCATGCCTAGTTCGGTTTCTTTAATGGTAAAGTAGGCTTCTTGAGTACAATAACGGCTATCTGCAGCACAAATCATATCTACAGCGCCACCAATCACGCCGCCCTGTACTGCTACTAAAACCGGCATACGTACTTCTTCAAGGGCGTTAAAGCTATCTTGTAACTCCAACACTAGTCTGCGGGTTCGCTCTGCACGACGAGCGGGCTCACCTTGAAAGTCTTTGGCCATATTAGTGAACACCGATAAATCCATACCGGCACTAAAATGTTTACCTTGTGATGAAATAACGATTACTCGCGCCTGAGATTCGGCATCAATTTTTCGCACTACAGCAGGTAGTTCACGCCAAAAAGCTGGCACCATGCTATTCAACGCTTCCGGGCGGCTCAGTTGGATATGAGCGATGTGATTTTCGATATTCACAGTTAAGGTTTCTAGCGCAGATAAATCGATATTGTGCACAGTCTTTCTCCTTGGATTAGTAATGAGCTTAAAATTGGCGTTGTGTATGGTTTGCCCATACTGTTAACAAAAAATTAAACTAGACAGCGTCAAGATAAAAGCATATGTTGACGCTGTCAAGATAACAATTATCAAATTTATTAATAGTCGGTTATGAGTCAACAAACAGCGAAGAAAACAAAACACAATAAACCTAGTTATCATCATGGTGATTTACGCAGCACGCTGCTTAACGCCGCAAATGCTCTGTTAAGAGAGACCGGCATAGAAGGCTTGTCTTTACGTAAACTGGCCGACAAAGTGGGGGTTTCTCGCACTGCGCCCTATCATCACTTTAAGGACAAAAATCAGTTACTTTGTGCGATTGCAGAACAAGGATTTGTGCGTTGGCATCAAGATGCTGAGTTTATATTTAATCAAAAAGGGTTACTGCCCCAAGAAAAGTATCGGCAGTTTTTCCACGGTTATATTAGTTACGCTGCCGATAACCCAGAATTATACGATTTGATGTTTGGTCGCACCATTTGGAAACAAAACAGCGCCACCGAAGAGTTACGTAAAGCGGCCTTCCCTAGTTTTCATCATCAGGTAGAAATGACTAAAAAATGGCAAGCACAAGGATTAATGCCCAGCGGCGAGGATACTTTGCGGTTGTCCCAAGTCACTTGGGGTACGATGCACGGCATAGCGCGATTATTGATAGACGGAATTTATGCTGATCGCAGCCATATAGATGCGATGTGTGATTGCGCTGTGAATTTGTTTACCCAGCACATACCCGAAGCCGAAGACTAGATATCTAAACCTTAGGTTTCTTAATAACAGAATCTAGATTTCGGTAGATGAGAACCGAAATCTGATTTAAGGCTTTGACATTCTTATGACTACGCGGCGGTTCTTAGCTCGTGTGCTCTCGTTAATGTTTGGCGCTGCATGGCGTCTCTCTCCATGTCCAGTAACTTCTATGCGGTCAGGAGCCACTCCCATAGAACTGAAAAACGCTTTTATTTCTACTGCTCTGCGGATAGAAATCTCTTTGTTGATTTCTCTACCGCCGTAACTGTCGGTATATCCATCTAACAAAACCAATTCTAAATCGGTATCTTCTTTTAAGTATTCGCCAATCATGGCTAACCGTTTCTGCGAATATTTAGTCAACTTAGTATTATTGAACTGGTAGTTAAGCACTGTGTACGCTATGTCTTGAAAACTATAAGGCAATAAGTTAGCAACACATTCAGCAAATTGTGTGTAAGGTAAGGCAAAATTACTGGCGTTTAAACCTACTGCTACCTTGTCGTAAGGGTTGTACCAATCTTGATAATAAATAGTGGGCCAAAATCCCTTTTCTAGCTCGGTTAACATAGTCCAAGCAGCTTGTTCGGGAAGGTCGCCATCGTATTGTTTACGAATTGTCATGTCGGCAATGGCCCGCTGAACTTGCCCAGGCATCCATTTGGGAGGTACTGAATACACTGCGGCGACCCCATAAGATTTAGGCAGGCGTAACATATCCAATTCAAATTCCATGTTTAATTGTTTAGAAGCAAAACTACTAAACAAGGCTTCGCCATAACCTGGAAGTTTATGACTTAAGGTACATTGCAAACGCGTTTCGTCTTTGAGTTGCCAGTCTGAATCTTCTACTTTAGCAGTGTACTGCCGTAGTGCCGCCGCCGAATTAACAGACAATGCGACTAAGATGGCACAAAACATTGTTTTAAACATTTTATTGAACATGGATTAGGAGCCCCCCGCTTCTGACAATTATATCGACAAATTACACAAAACGTTTAACTAATTAACTTTGATTAAAATGAAGTGCCTTTATTTTTAAACTAGCTACTCAAAAAGAACCTTGTCATAATTGTGCTTCATCAAAATTTTTTAGGTTTCCATGTCAGAATCATTTGAGTTAAAAAATCGCTTTAGGGGATATTTTCCTGTAGTCATTGACGTTGAAACGGCTGGTTTCAATGCGAATAACGATGCCCTTTTAGAGATAGCCGCTGTCACCACAAAGATGGACGAAAATGGTTTTTTCTATCCAGATAAAACCTTTCACTACCATGTTAATCCTTTTGAAGGGGCGAACTTAGAAAAAGCCGCCTTGGATTTTAACGGTATTGATCCCTATTGTGCCCTACGAGGTGCACAAGACGAAACGGAAGTGATGAAGGATCTGTGTAAAAATGTGCGTAAAGAACAAAAAGCAGCGGATTGTCAGCGCTCGGTGATTGTTGCCCACAACGCAGCCTTTGATCAAAGTTTTGTTAATGCCGCGATTGCGCGTAGCCATATTAAACGCAGTCCATTTCACCCATTTGTATCATTTGATACTACAACATTATCAGGCTTAGCCCTTGGTCAAACAGTGTTAGTAAAAGCCTGCATGGCAGCGGGAATTAGTTTTGATCAAAATGAAGCACATTCCGCTTTGTATGATACTGAAAAAACAGCAGAGCTATTTTGCTACATACTTAACAGGTGGCAAAGTTTGGGTGGTTTAGAAGCACATAATTGAGTTCAATTAAAAGCAAAAAACCGCTTCAATTTGAAGCGGTTTTTTTATTTAAGCAGAATACTTATTACAAGCTATCAGCGTTCTCAGCTAAGTAACTTGCTACGCCTTCTGGGCTATCTACCATACCTTTTGAACCTTCAGTCCAACCAGCTGGGCATACTTCTCCATGCTCTTCGTGGAAGTTTAGGGCATCAACCATACGTAACATGTCGTCAATGTTACGGCCAAGAGGTAAGTCATTAACTACTTGATGGCGCACTACGCCTTCTTCGTCAATTAAGAACGAACCACGGAAAGCCACACCTGCATCTGGATGCTCAACATCATATGCCTGACAAATGTCATGTTTAACATCAGCAACCAAAGTGTATTTAACGGGACCAATACCACCTTCATTGATAGGAGTATTGCGCCATGCATTGTGGCTAAATTGAGAATCGATTGAAACACCAATCACTTCCACACCACGCTTTGTAAATTCTTCATAACGTTTGTCAAAAGCAATAAGCTCAGATGGACAAACAAAAGTGAAATCTAAAGGATAGAAAAACAATACCGCTTTTTTACCTTTAATGGCTTCACTTAGGGTAAAACTATCAACAATTTCACCACTTCCAAGTACCGCAGCGGCTGTAAAATCTGGGGCTGGACGACTCACTAATACACTCATTAATTTCTCCTGATTATATGATTGAATGGTTCACTGCGAAATTTCCTAAGTATGTGAACCAAAGTAATATTGTAGGTGTTACCAAGCATATGAGTGCACATTATTAAAAAACAACAGTAAGGGTAAAAATAATTATGCTAAAAATTGTCAAACCCACTCAGTTGTGTTGTTTTTTCCTTCAATAGAAATACAAGCCAGTTTAAATTTATTTGTTGATCTTTATGTAAATAACAATTATTCTTATTTACATAAAGGTTATAAGGGTATTGTATGTACGTTTGTTTATGCCACGGCATCACAGATAAAGCAATTAAACAGGCTGTCTTAGAAGACGGTGTGGGTAATATGCGTCAACTGAAGAAAAAGTTGAATGCTGGCACACAATGCGGCAAATGTGTACAAATGGCGCAAGCGATTATCGACAGCACTATTATGGACGAATCCTTATTTAAGGAAGTGTGTTAGAGCCTACGATCAATTAATTAAAACGTAAAAAGCCAATCATAACGATTGGCTTTTTACGTTTTGCACTATGAATAACCTCTATTCAACAAAACCTTCATTGGCTTTGACTGTTAACGGATGGTAGGCCTCTTTGGCTTCATTGAAGGCTTTCTGTGCCATCACTTTACCTTCTGGCGTTTGCGAAAGGGCTTTATATAAAGGTTTGACTAACTTATTACGACCAATGGACGTTAAATATTGATGCAAGCGTTTAAAAGCAGGTTGATACCAGTTATTTACGCTGATCAATAACCAGCTATGGGCAATTTCATTATTTTTGCTGTGTGTTAAAGAAAAGGCTTTGTCCAAATCTGCGAGTTGTTCTTGGCTCAGTTTTTCTGGCATGTTATTTAAAAAATACAGCCATTGATGTACTACCCATTTATCACTATCAATCTCAGTTGCTCTAATTGCCCCTGATAACCAAGCATTCCTCGCTTGATCTACCACACTAAAAGCATCCGATTCTGGAACCGGAGCATCAGTTGGAATACCGGGTTCGAAGATCCATTGCTGTATTCTCTGTTTTGACAATTTTGTACTGTGGTCCTTGAGTAAGGTTTGCTCTAAGTAATTCACAAATTGCTCTGTGGTGATGCTTTGAAAGGCAAACGTTTCGAAATAACCCAGTAGAAATTTATCAAAATTTTCTCTTCCTACTTTGTTTTCTAACTCACGTAAAAACAAAGCACCTTTTTCATAAGGAATATTGCTAAACACCACATCTGGGTCTCGGCCTCGCAAATCAATTGCCATGATCTGGTCACTTGCAGCTAGTGAATCGACATCGGCTTGTAAATCTTGACGCCCTAACACCGCTTCCATTTCAAAGCGTTCATCACCATAGATCATCTGCATAATTCGGTAGGTTAAATAAGTGGTAAAGCCTTCGTTTAACCACAGGTCTCGCCAAGTTGCGTTAGTCACTGTATTACCTGACCATGAATGCGCTAGCTCATGAGCAATCAGCGAAACGAGACTTTTATCGCCAGCAATCACAGTAGGCGTAATAAAAGACAAACGAGGATTCTCCATACCTCCAAACGGAAATGATGGGGGTAAGATCAATAAGTCATATCGATCCCAACTGTAGGGTCCAAAAGCTTTTTCGGTGGCAATGAGCATAGACTCTGTATCTGAAAATTCAGATGCGGCGGCGTCCAGTATTCCTTTCTCAGAATAAACCCCTGTGCGTTCGCCCATCGATTTAAAATATAAATCGCCTACTGCTAAAGCGATCAAATAAGAAGGTATAGGCTGTGGCATAGAAAATTCATAGATGCCGTCACGTTCGGTATCAGGGTCGTTAGATGCACTCATTACGGCTATTAGGTCTTTAGGAGTGCGAATAGTCGCATCGTAAGTCATTCTTACCTGAGGTGAATCTTGTAACGGAATAAAACTACGAGCATGGATAGCTTGGGCTTGGGTGAATAAAAACGGGTGTTTTTTACCTGCGGTTTGCTCTGGTGTCAGCCATTGTACTCCTGAAGCTTCGGGTGAAGTTTGATAACTAATCACCACTTTATCCACATTGGCTGGAATATCAATTGTTAAAGCGGCACCCAAAAATGAATCGGCTTTGGCCAGTTTAAAATTCAGAGGCTGCCCGTTTGCGGTGACGTCGTTTATTGTCAAGTCACGAGTGTCTAGAACCAATTGCTTTGCTTTTGGGTCTATTTTTTGAAAATCTAACTGAGCGGTTCCAAGTAAGACTTTTTTGGAAAAATCTACAGTTAAATCCAAAGTTAAGTGATTAACCTCAATGGATTCTGGATTCCCAAAAGAGTGATAATCTTTACCGACTTCTATGGTTTTGGTCTCGATTTTAGTTTTACTTACATCGGCAACTGTTGATGCGGATTGATCTACTTTAGTGCTACCTGCTGTATTAGATGAACTCTCGTCAGAACATCCGCTAACAATGGTTAAGGCCAGTGCCCCAACAACGAAATATTTTATGATCATGATTTTACCTGATAGAAACTACTATTATAATTTGCTGTCATAAAGTGTGTCATATTTATGGCCACATAAGAATATGTAAAAGCGATTCACTCTTCAGGTAATGTAATGACAAGTTGCCAAAGTTGGATGTATTTTTTAAATAGGAAACGAAAATGCGAAATACTGAACTATTGGAAGATGGTCTAGAGGACTTCTTAAAAGAGTTAGAAGACGTCAAACCTATCAAGCAAACAGATACTGTGGCCACCTGCCAACAAAAGAATACCTTGGCGCAACAATTAAAACGACAAGCCATTGAGTCGACTCACAACCTCACAAATAATTATTTGAGCGTTGAAAAAGTTGAACCGGTGGATCCTTACGATCACATAAGTTTTAAGTTAGATGGTATTCAGCAAGGTGTGTTTAAAAATTTAAGAATGGGCAAATACAAAATTGATTTTGTCTTAAATCTTCAACAAAAAAAATTCGAACAAGCCAGAACAATGCTTTTTACACAAATCATAGAAAGCCACAAAAAAGGTGAACGCACCCTATTAATTAAACATGGTCTCGGTTTGCACAACAAACCCTTTCCAGCATTAATTAAAAGTTATCTGCATCAATGGTTGCAGCAAATGCCAGAAGTGATTGCGTATCACACTGCTCAACCCTATCACGGCGGAAATAGTGCAGTTTATGTTTTACTGAAAAAGAACCAGCACGACAAAGCAAGTAACCGCGAGTTACATCGCAGAAAATAGCCTTATTGAGTCAAAAAACTACTGCGTGTCCTTTAATTGGACTTGAGTATATGAATGTGAGTTTGAATCTAACGAGATTTGCGGAACTGTTGAAGATTTGGCTGAAGCGCTGAAAATAGCCGCGACAATGAGAAAAATAACGGTGACTAGCACGCCAGCTAGGCCAAAACCTTTGTTTGAACGATTCATGAGCGTCTCTTATTATTTTTAATTTGTAATTTTGTTAAACACATATTGATTTACACTTTATTAACATGCAGAAGACGAACTCCCTGTCAACATGTGACTAAATATTAATCACTATTTTACTGATATACAAGGATTTTATTTTTTCTTTGATTATTAACTTGAAATTATCAAAATTTTAAGCTGACCGGAGTGGTTATCACTCCAGTCATTAATAAAATACAAAGACTAAAAATACTGCATATCACTGTCTACTAATAACAATACGGATTGTATTTTTGATAGAAAGTTTCAAATCTACCCTAGATAAACTCTGGCGTTCCTAAACATTCGCATCCACGGGCTGTCTTCTTGCCAATCTTGAGGGTGCCAAGAGTTAGCGACCGTTCTAAACACTCGTTCAGGATGTGGCATCATAATCGTTGCTCTTCCATCGCTACTGGTTAATCCTGCAATGCCAAGTGGTGAGCCATTCGGGTTTGCAGGGTAATTTTGGGTAACTTTTCCGTAGTTGTCTACGTATTGCAAAGCAACCGCGGCACTTTGTAGCGCGTTTGATGCACCTTGCTCATTAGCAAATTCTGCGCGCCCTTCTCCGTGAGAAACAGCAATAGGCATTCTTGATCCCTGCATACCGTTAAAAAACACCGACTTAGAAGGTTTAACTTCTAACATGGCGACTCGTGCTTCAAAACGTTCTGACTGATTGGTGACAAAGTGTGGCCACAAATCAGCGCCAGGGATCAACGATTTCAAATTAGACATCATCTGACAACCGTTGCACACTCCTAAAGAAAAAGAATCTTGGCGAGCAAAAAACTCTGCAAACTGATCTCTAGCTTGGTTATTAAACAAGATTGATTTAGCCCAGCCTTCACCGGCACCTAATACGTCTCCGTACGAAAAGCCACCACAGGCTACTAGGCCTTTAAACTTATCTAACGACTGTTTTCCTGACAACAAATCACTCATATGCACATCGATTGCGCTAAATCCTGCACGGTCAAATGCGGCGGCCATTTCGACATGAGAGTTAACCCCTTGTTCACGCAATATGGCAATACGTGGCGCCACACCTTTCAAGATAAAGGGGGCGGCTACATCTTCTGTGACATCAAAACTCAAGTTAGCATGTAAACCGGGATCTTTGATATCTGCCTTAGCTAAGTGTTCTTGTTCGGCGCAACTTGGATTATCTCTAAGTTTTTGCATGTGCAGCGTTGTTTGCGCCCAGGTTTGACGATAAAACACTCGACTATTTTCCAGCACGATCTGTCCGTTTTGTTGGAATACAATCTGATCAGTATTGTTGAGTGTACCAATAGTGTGCACCAACTGCTGGACACCATGCTGAGCAAATACCTTTAACACCAACTCTTTATCAGCTTTAGATATTTGTACAACGGCACCTAGTTCTTCGTTAAATAATAACTCAATAGCGGATCCGCTAAGCTCATCTAAATGAATATCTACGCCTGTTTTTCCCGCAAACGCCATCTCAACGATAGACGTAAACAAACCGCCGTCAGATCTGTCGTGATAAGCCAATAAACGTTTTTCATTCACTAGTTGTTGAATAGCTAAGAAAAACCCTTTTAAGATTGGTGCTGAATCTACATCTGGAGCCTGGTTACCTAATTGCTGATATACCTGCGCTAAACACGATGCACCAAGGCGATTTTTTCCTTGGCCTAAATCAATTAGTAATAATTCGCTATCAGCTTCTTGGGTGTTCAATTCAGGTGTTAAGGTTTTGCGAATATCTTGCACCGCTCCAAACGCCGTAATCACCAAAGATAATGGCGAAGTAACCGATTTATCACCTTGTTCATCTTGCCAGGTGGTTTTCATTGACATGGAGTCTTTGCCCACAGGAATAGTAATTCCCAAAGCAGGACAGAGCTCTTCACCCACTGCTTTAACCGCTTCGTATAGACCTGCGTCTTCTCCGGGATGGCCTGCTGCTGCCATCCAGTTGGCTGATAAATTGATGCGTTTAAAATCACCAATATCCGCAGCGGCTAAATTGGTTAACGCCTCTCCCACTGCCATTCGAGCTGACGCCGCATAATTGATTAGTGCGACAGGTGTGCGCTCGCCCATTGACATAGCTTCACCTTGATAACTATCAAAAGCGCTAGCCGTTACGGCCACATCGGCCACCGGAACTTGCCATGGACCCACCATTTGATCACGAGCGACTAGGCCGGTTACTGAGCGGTCGCCAATGGTAATCAGGAAGGTTTTTTCAGCCACTGTAGGCAAAGTCAATACTCGCTGCGCCGCTTCAGACAAATTCATTAGACTGGTATCTACTGCCTGAGTCTCTAATGTCTTTGATGTCACATCTCGGTGCATTTTTGGGGTTTTACCAAGCAACACTTCCAGCGGCATATCAATGGCATTATTTTCAAAATGTTGATCACTTAAGGTCAAGTGTTCCGCTTCGGTTGCTTCACCCACCACTGCAAAAGGCGCACGTTCGCGTTCACAAATGCTTGCGAAGATTTCTAGGTTTTCGGGGGCTACCGACATGACGTAACGTTCTTGTGACTCATTACACCAGACTTCTAACGGAGACATCCCAGGTTCATCATTTGGCACGTTTCTGAGTTCAAAACGTCCACCGCGCCCACCGTCACTGACTAATTCAGGAAACGCGTTTGACAAACCTCCCGCCCCTACATCGTGAATAAACTGGATAGGGTTGTTTTCACCCATTTGCCAGCATTTATCGATAACTTCTTGACAGCGACGTTCCATTTCTGGATTTCCCCGTTGTACAGAAGCAAAGTCTAGATCTTCACTAGATTGGCCGGATGCCATAGAAGAAGCCGCACCTCCACCTAAACCGATATTCATAGCCGGTCCACCTAGCGCAATAAGCTTGGCACCAACCGTGATTTCACCTTTTTGAATATGAGACTTTCGAATATTGCCCAAACCACCAGCCAGCATGATCGGTTTATGGTACCCACGGACTTCTTCGCCGTTAAAACTTGTGACTTTTTGTTCGTAGGTTCGAAAGTACCCTAAAATACTGGGACGACCAAATTCGTTATTAAACGCAGCGCCGCCAAGAGGGCCGTCTATCATGATGTCGTAGGCACTGACAATACGCGCGGGCTTACCAAATTCTGTTTCCCAAGGCTGCTCAAAACCTGGAATTCGTAGGTTAGATACTGAAAAACCTACTAAACCAGCTTTAGGTTTTGAACCTCTACCAGTTGCTCCTTCATCGCGAATTTCGCCTCCTGAGCCTGTAGCAGCGCCAGAAAACGGCGCAATAGCCGTAGGGTGATTATGGGTTTCAACTTTCATCAAAATATCGATGTCTTCATGATGATAGCGATATTCATTACCTAAAGCGTCCGGGAAAAATCGCCCAGCAAAACTGCCTTCCATTACCGCTGCATTATCTTTATAGGCTGAATGGACATTTTCACCACACTGCTCATAGGTATTCTTGATCATTTTAAACAATGACTTGGGCTGAACTTGGCCGTCTATTGTCCAGTCAGCGTTAAAAATTTTATGGCGACAATGCTCTGAGTTGGCTTGTGCAAACATATACAATTCAACATCATTTGGGTTGCGGCCCAATTGGCTGAAGCTATCAAATAAATAATCCACTTCATCTTCTGCTAACGCTAAACCGAGTCTAACGTTTGCTTGCTCTAGCGCCGTTTTACCTTGACTGAGCATATCGACAGAAGTCAATGCAGTTGGATCACTTTGCACAAACAACGACTCTGCAGCTTGAAAATCGGCCATCACTACTTCAGTCATTCTGTCGTGAAGTAATGCTTTAATAGTGGTTAGCTGGGTTTCAGTTAGATTTTCAGCTTGTAAATAATAAGCCACACCTCTTTCTAAGCGCTGAACTTTACCCAGACCACAGTTATGAGCAATATCTGTCGACTTCGAAGACCAAGGAGAAATTGTGCCTGGTCTTGGGGTAACTAACAGCAACGTACCTTGTGGTTGGTGTTCTTGAATACTTGGGCCGTAAGTTAACAATTTGGCTAATATTGAATCTTCTTGCTCAGTGAGCGGTTCAGAAACCTTTACAAAATGTGCATATTCGGCGTAAATACCAGAAACTGGCAAAGCATTTTCAGCAAATTGAGCAAGACATTTTTCAATACGAAAATCGGATAAAGCAGGTGTACCGCGCAGCACTAACATAAAGTCATGACCTATAGCAGAATTCGTAAAAATTGTTAAAGAATACGAATCGATGATTGAGGAATTTTAAGGCGCGGATTATAGGGTAATTTATCTAAATTTATAAGCGTCTGTGTAGCTAAAATTCGAGTTTTATTTGTTTTATTTCATAACTTTAGTTATTGAGACACATGACCAAACAGTCAGGTTTTGTTAGACTATGGTATGCACAAAGCACTGGATGAAATCCTATTATTTGTTCACAATAGGATCTCATATGAAATGCTTCCTAAATATTGAGGGTATAGTTATTCGCTTACAGCACGGTCTCGCTTTATTTCTAATACTGATTATTGGTGGTTGTAATGACATCAAACATTCGTCTAGCTTGGGAGACGTATTAGAAGCAGGTGTATTAAAAGTTGGCACTACCTATGGACTCACTACCTATTACAATGGTGCAACTGGACCCGTTGGCTTTGAGTATGAATTAGCAGAAGGTTTTGCTGCCTACCTTGGCGTAAAACTTGAAGTCTTTCCTTATTACAATTTAGATGATTTATTTCCCCAGTTAACTGACGCTAATTTAGACATGATTGCGGCTGGTATGAGCGTTAACCCTGAAAGATTTCAAAGATTTAAATTTGGTCCAGGCTATCAAAGTGTTAGTGAAAAGTTAGTATTCAAGCAAGGTAAAGAGTGGCCAAGAAGCATCCAAGACTTAAAAGGCAAATTGGTGATTGCAGCGGGGAGTAGTCATCATGACTCGTTATTAAGGTTGCAACAAGAAGATCCCCAACTAAGCTGGCAAGAGACAGCTGACACCGACATGGAAGAGCTACTTGAGATGGTGTTAAATGAAGAACTTGACTACACCATAGCTGATTCCAACATTTTGGCGTTAATGCGCCGCCGCTATCCTGAATTATCAATTGGTTTTTCTATTAGTCCCGAACAAGACGTTGCTTGGGCAGTCAACAAGGATCGGGATGATTCCTTATTGGCCGCTTTAATTGAATACTTTGGCATTATTCAAAACAATGGCACATTAGCAGCTTTAGAAGACAAATATTTTGGCCACGTAAGACAATTTAATTATGTAGATACCAGAGCCTTCATAAGATCTTCTAGAGAAATTTTACCTAAGTTCAAGCCTTGGTTTGAACAGTACTCTAACGATCTTGACTGGCGTTTATTAGCGGCAATGAGTTATCAGGAGAGCCACTGGCGTCCCGATGCAAAGTCGGTCACTGGAGTGCGTGGCATGATGATGTTGACACTCGCAACGGCTAAAGATTTAGGTATAGTTTCACGTCTAGATCCTGAACAAAGCATTAAGGGTGGCGCTAAATACTTAACCAATCTACTTAAACGTATTCCAGATCGAATTACCCACCCTGACCGCTTATGGTTTGCACTTGCTGCCTACAATGTGGGTTTAGGGCACTTAGAAGATGCAAGAGTATTAACTGATCGTCAAGGCGCAAACCCTGATATGTGGGTTGATGTTAAAAAGCGATTATTGCAACTAAGACAGAAAAAATATTACAAAACCACCCGTTATGGTTATGCACGTGGTCATGAGGCGGTTGCATACGTTGACAACATTAGGCGTTATTACGACACACTTGTATGGTTAGATGAACAACAACCACAAATTTTAGAGCCTGAAACGCCACCTGAAATAACGCCAGAAGATTCTACATTGGAAAGTGATTCGGAAGTGGCCGAATAGCCCTTGATTTATTCGCTAGCTGCATAACCATTATGGGCGTTGCGGATAGCGTAAAACGTCGCTTGAGCATATTCATCGATATCACTGCTGTTATTTAGATGATAAACCCCCACTTTAAAATAGTGATATTGATCTTGAGTATCAAACAAACTATCTGACATATCCAAAGACGCTTCCACGTCATCTTTTCCTTCGCGGATAATAGTCACAGTTAATAAATTCGCGGTCACGTTAATGCGATAACTAAATTTTTCGTGCAGCGCAATACCATCGCTAGGATCACTAGCGCTGTTGTTTCTTGAACCTATCAATTCGACGTAGACTTCATCACTACCCCCAACGCGGCTTTCATGGGCAAAATATATTGAGCCTTTATTGTTGTTGGGTAATTTTCGATAATATAAACGAATTGGCTCATCATCATTGGCATGAATTTGTCCAATAACTAAACGTCCAATTTGATAATTTTCACCTGTTGTCGTGACGTTATTAACCGCAAGGGTCACATTCAACTCACCATCAACGCCACCAGCGTCAGCCTGAGTTAGATTAGATGCCGATCCAAATACCCAATTATTTTTGTTAACGCCTTGAGTGCGAATTGAAGAGTCGCCACGGCGTAACATTTCTCGTAGTTCAACACGAACATAACTGGTATTCGCTGATGTCTTAAACCCGTAACTAGGTGTTCGCATCACTATACCGTTATCCGCTGAGGTATAAAAATATTCAGAATTGGTATAGCCCGCAGCCAATGCGTTTTCGTCTATTGAATCAGAAGTACCACTGTTGTCTTCATCAGTGGGCACACTCAAATACCAATCAATTAGCTCAATACCGAGCTCATTAGGAAACGAATCTAAAATCTCCCCATCTGCGCCTTCACAGCTATGCGCTTGCACTTCTACAATGCTATTCCAATCATTTACGGAGTTTCCCATACCAATAAGTTTGATGAATCGAGCATCACTAGAAATTAGGTTGACCTGTTCAAATCCACTGTGTTTACCACTTGAAGTTGAATCAGTTAGTACATTTTGCCAGGTGCCCTGGTCAATTGAAGTCTCTACCTTAAAATAAGCTTGTCGCTGCGCGCCTTGGTGCCACTTAATTTTTAACGAGCCAACCGTCATTATTGCGCCTAAATCAAAAATAAGCGCTTGTTGTGTCCCTAAAGCAGACCACCTTGAGTCAGGTGTTGTATCTGCATCGATTGTTTTTGCGGCAGTAAAATCAGCATCAACTTCGCCTTCAAAACTTGCACTTAAAATTGGATATTGTGCGTTAACACAGGTAACCGGAGATTCTGGAGTCTCGGTGACAGGATCAGGCGAGACCACTGATGTAGAGATTGAATCAGAGCCACCGCTGCAGGAAAGCAGTACAAAACAGAGAAGCAAACTGGCCATTTTATTACTAAGTAACTTTTCTAACATGAATTCACCTACCATCCATTTTTAACGCCATCGTAACTCGCAACCAAGCAGGGCACTTTGATTAACTATTGACTGCAATACATGGATACTATCATTAACTATTTGACGAGTAATATCGTCGGCATATAGGCAATAATGCTGACTTAGCTTCAAAAAGTACTAGTGTCATAAATTTTTAACAAACTTAGCTTATCTTGGTTGAAACTTTATACGTATTTGTTGAGTCTATATATTTAATATTTTAGGAGTTAAAAATGAAAAAACGTCACACATCAGTTAGTAAAAATCGCTTGGGGAGCAATAGCCGCAGGCGTCAGCTATTAAAACGAGTTCATCAAAAAGTTATATCACGCCGTCAAAACTTTCAAATCATAGAGGCGACTGAAGAGTTATCACAAGCCTGTTAAAACAACTTGGCACCTTTTCCTTCGCGCTTCAATAATTTCTTTTGTTCTCTTCGCAACTTAAAAAAAGCAGATAGTTTGTCACCACATTCTTGTGCTAATACCCCTGCGCTTACTTCAACTTTATGGTTCATTCGCGGATCACTGAGTAAATCGAACAAACTCCCTACCGCCCCTGTTTTAAAGTCTGACGCGGCAAACACTAAACGTTTTATACGACTGTGGATCAATAAACCTGCGCACATAGTGCAAGGTTCAAGGGTTACGTATAAACAACTGTCTATTAACCGATAATTTTGCATTTTTTTACCGGCGTCGCGCAGTGCCATCATCTCAGCATGTGCTGAAGGATCATGTAAACTAATGGACTGATTCCATCCTTTTCCAATTACCTGGTTATCTTTGACTAATACCGCCCCCACCGGAATTTCACCTTGTTTTTCAGCATTATCAGCTAATGACAATGCGTGGCGCATCCAATATTCATCCTGTTCAGTACTCAATGGTTGTATTTCTCTACTTTTGGTTAATTACATCACTAAATTGGCTATTTTCACCAAAACATAATATCGACTTTTCATTAAAACTACTTAACCAATTGATAAATATAGATTTTTAATTATGGTCAATTATTTGCTTTGTTATACGCATAAGCATAAACTTTTTATTAAACGTATCAAGGTAAAGGGGATAAAACATGAATATGACAGCCATCGCGATAGTTGCTTTAGTTTGTTGGGCAATAGTTGAGCTAGTAAACGGCCCAAGAGGCAAAAGTAAAGACAAGAAAGCGGCTGCTCAAGTTAATCAAACAAATGAGTTAGAGCGTGAAGTAGCGGCAATGCGTGACCGAATTGAAACCCTTGAAAAAATTGTGACGGACGAAAAATACGATTTAAACCGTCAATTTGATGATTTGAAAAAAGATAAGGTTGCTTAGCAACCTTATCTTTTGACCATTATCAGGCAGCGAAAATACGCCCACAGCTGGTTTTCGCCTATGTATTTAAAGCCTAAAACTAAAACACATACCGATAGATTAGCCGTTTTTTCTAACATATGAACAAGCATACATATGAAGAAGTTTGTTTTGCTCTTCCGCAGGTAAGCCCGCCAGTCTACCCTGTAAATAATCTATAGCAACTTGGGTGTATAGGTCAGATTCGGCATGACTGGCATTTTCTTTAGAGAGCATTTTTGCTGCAACTGGACCAGTAGAAAAACAATCATATCCTTGCAAAATTTGCTCATCAATGTGAGACGCCACTTCTTTTGCGTTGTTAAACTCCCCTGCTACCAACTCACCAAAATGGATATGTACCCTGCCTTTTTGACCGGTAATACCGCTGACAATACTTTTTACATCTTCATTATCTGGCTTGTCGTAGCTGCCTTCTACTTCTACTTTTTGTAGCTCTTTAGCTTTATTGATATCGCAGGGGTCAAATTCGTAAGAGATAGATACAGGCACAATACGTAAATCTCGAATGTAGTCTGCAAATTCAATATTTTTGGGTTTACTTAATGCCAACATTGACAAGATTGCAGGGTTAGTGAGATCATTTCCATCTTTAGCTCTGCCCTCCCTTTGTGCGATCCAAATATGCTGTTGATCGGATTTTAAGGTAGATTCAATATATTCACTTAAGAGTTTTGCGGCGGATAATTTTTCCCGTCTATCGGTGGCTGAGCGTTTAACAATAAAACATTTATTTAGCCTGATTAAATCGGCAACCCATTCTTCCTTTAGTAGGTTATCCCCTACAGCTATTCTAACTGTGTCTTGCCCGTTTAAATGTAATGCCCAATTTACGAAAGTAGGATCTAAGGCTATATCTCGATGGTTGCTCATAAATAAACACGCTTTAGATAAATCTAATTTATCTAAACCACTCACAGTAAACGATTCAGTGGTGGTATTGATCATTCTTTCAATATAGGGCTCAAGTAAACGTTGAAAACCTCGAAGAGTGTCTATTGAATTAATTTGATTGATAATGTATCGACGGGTAAAAAAACCTAACGTTGGGTATAGGAGTTTCGGCCAGCCGCTAAACTTAAAAGCCACAATACTATTGATGAACTCTTTGTTATTAAATAGCTTGGACAAAACAACGGATAAGTCCGCGTCGTCATAAGGGCGAATTGAATCAAACTTAGTAGGCATCTTGTTAGTATTGTCTCTACTGAAAAAAGGCGGCATATTTTGCCGTTTAAACGACCAACGGGCAAATTATTTAATGTAAATATGTGCAACCATGACCAGCTTTGAAACAAAGCCTATTAAAATGAGTCTTGTTTTGATTGTAATGTTTGCCAATTTACTTCTACTTGCGAATCTGCAGCAGCGACAAAAATAGACTGTTCACTTAGGGTGATTGATAACTCCATGGTTCGAGTAAGCAGTTCACTTACCCCTTGGACTTCATGCCAATCAAAACAAAATACATTCACAGGTAAATTATCAAACTGCTTTTGTGATTGTTTCCACCATTCTTTGGATTTTGAGTTGAAACTATAGACATAAGTTTGTTTCGCTACACGACAGCTTTTTTTGATACGTTCAAAACTCGGCTCACCTACATCTATCCACAAATGCAATTGGTCATCTAAACCACGTAACCAAATATCTGGCTCGTCAATGGCGCTTAGTCCTTTAGTAAAAGACATTAACTTTTGATTATCTTGGTACGCATGCAAACAAAACACTAAAACACGAACCATCATTCGCTCTTTAGTTTCTGAGGGGTGTAACGCAACAGTTAAATTAAGGGTATCGAAGTAATCATGATTAAGATCAGATACAGATAATTTGAATTTATAAATAGTTGGCTTTAACGCCATAAGCAGATATTTCCGTGGATATTTCTATTAATAGGAGTAAGAAGTGCGGGCTAAGAAGCACTGAGTTACTGAGATAACTTCATTTCAACTAGCGAAGTTTTAAAACCTATTTTTTCGTAGGCTTTAAGTGCTGAGCTATTGTCTGCATAGGCTTCAAGATAAAAGTCATGCATACCTTGAAGTTTACCCCATTTAATCAGTTCTTGAATAACCAATTGATTCACGCCCCTTCCTCTGTGGCTAGAGGCGACATACATGAACCCAAGGTAACAGTGGAAATCATGTATCAAATGCGCTTTTGATTCTTTAATGCGCGCATAGCCTGAACCAACCAGTACTCCGTCTTCTTCAGCTACTACTACTGTAGAGTTATCGCCCGTTATTAGCGCACCTATGTCGTAATAACAAATTTTTTCAGACTTTAAACTACTATTAAATGGTCGCTCAGTGGAGATTATACCTTGTTCAAACTCTTTCAATATTGGTAAGTCTGCTTTTACTGCAGCTCTTATTATTATTTTCCCCATAGAACTATCGACCTTTTTAACTTATCTGTTTAACGACTGAATTATTCCCATTCAATAGTTGCCGGCGGTTTTCCTGAAATATCATAAACTACTCGAGATATTCCATCAATTTCATTGATAATTCGGTTAGACACTTTGCCTAAAAAGTCATAAGGTAAATGCGCCCAATGTGCGGTCATAAAATCAATGGTTTCGACTGCTCGTAACGACACTACCCAATCATACTTGCGCACATCTCCCATGACCCCTACGGATTTCACAGGTAAAAATACCGTAAACGCTTGGCTAACTTTGTGATACAAATCTGCAGCGTGTAATTCTTCAATAAAAATAGCATCCGCCCGACGTAACAAATCACAATACTCTTTTTTCACTTCACCTAAGACTCTTACTCCTAACCCAGGTCCAGGGAAAGGATGGCGATACAACATGTCGTAGGGTAAACCTAACTCTAAACCAATTTTTCGCACTTCATCTTTAAACAACTCACGTAATGGCTCAACTAATCCCATTTCCATATCGTCGGGTAATCCCCCTACATTATGGTGTGACTTAATCACATGGGCTTTACCTGTTGCAGAAGCAGCTGATTCAATGACATCTGGATAAATAGTCCCCTGAGCTAACCATTTAGCATCCACCAGTTTCTTAGACTCTTCGTCAAACACTTCTACAAAAATACGCCCAATAATTTTGCGTTTCGCTTCGGGCTCTTCGGTACCTGCAAGTGCGGCAAGAAATCTATCTTCCGCTTCTATCTTGCGAATATTCAAACCAAAATGATCACCAAACATGTCCATCACTTGTTGGCCTTCGTTAAGACGAAGTAGACCGTTATCAACAAACACACATGTAAGATTTTTGCCAATTGCACGATGTAATAACATCGCGACAACAGAAGAGTCCACCCCACCGGACAGTCCTAAGATAACCTGATCGTCACCGATTTGTTTCTTCATTTTTACAATGGCATCTTCGATGATTGCCGCAGACGTCCATAACTTTTCACAGCCACATATGTCTAGAACAAAGTGCGATAAAATGCGCTCCCCTTGACGTGTATGTGTGACTTCAGGGTGAAACTGCACTCCATAAAATTGCTTCTGTGTATTCACAAACGCGGCAAATGGACAGCTATCTGTTTTCGCAGTAGTGGTAAATCCTGGAGGAGCCGCGCTGACTTTGTCTCCATGGCTCATCCACACATCAAGTAATGCGTTGCCATTGGCACCTATATGATCCTCAATGTTATTCAACAAGGCCATATCAGCAACAACTTCAACTTGCGCATAACCAAACTCACGTTTATTTGAACCCTGTACCGCACCGCCAAGTTGCTGTGCCATCACTTGCATACCGTAACAAATACCTAATACTGGAACGCCAGCTTGATACACATATTCTGGTGCTCGAGGTGAATTTTCAGCATGTACCGATTCTGGGCCGCCTGATAAAATAATTCCGTTAGGATTAAACTCACGAATTTGCTCTTCGCTGACATCCCAGGCCCAAAGCTCACAATAAACACCAATTTCTCGGACTCGGCGTGCAATTAATTGGGTGTATTGCGATCCAAAATCGAGGATTAAAATACGTTGGTCGTGGATATCTAAGCTCATTGGGATACTCTTTTAAAAATAGAATAGAAATGTGAACGCTAATTGCCTAACAAAAAGCGTTCAATTAAAACAAAACGTTTAACCTAGACGGTAGTTTGGCGCTTCTTTAGTTATACTCACGTCATGCACATGGGATTCACCCATGCCTGCCGCCGTAACTTTAACAAACTGTGGTTTGGTACGTAATTCATCAATAGTTGCGCAACCTGTCAATCCCATAGCAGATCGTAATCCACCCATTTGTTGGTGAATGATATTGGCGATTGGGCCTTTGTAAGCGACGCGACCTTCAATACCTTCCGGTACCAGTTTTTCGGCACTTTTACTGTCTTGGAAATACCGATCAGAAGAACCATTATTTTGATCCATAGCGCCCAAAGACCCCATACCTCGATAAGATTTATAATAGCGACCTTGATATAGCTCTACTTCTCCAGGTGCTTCTTCTGTTCCAGCCAACATACTACCGACCATCACAGAACTTGCCCCAGCAGCTAACGCTTTTGCAATATCCCCAGAAAATCGAATACCGCCATCGGCAATGACAGGTACATCAGTGCCTTTTAAGGCTTCAACTGCGTCAGATACCGCAGTTATTTGCGGAACACCACAACCAGTCACTATTCTGGTAGTACAAATTGAACCTGGACCGATACCGACTTTAACGGCATCCACTCCTGCATCAGCCAATGATTTAGCACCTTCAGATGTCGCAACGTTACCAGCGATAATCTGCACCTCTGGGTAGTCTTCGCGCACTTTAGTGACTCTATCGATTACACCTTGAGAATGCCCATGTGAGGTATCAATCAGTAATACATCGACACCTGCATCAACCAACGCCTTGATGCGTTCATCAGTGCCAGGGCCGACACTTACTGCAGCGCCTACTCGCAAACGACCTAATTCGTCTTTACAAGCGTTAGGTTTGCTTTCTGCCTTTTGAAAATCTTTTACGGTAATCATACCGGTCAATTTAAACGCATCATCCACTACTAATATTTTTTCAATGCGATGTTCATGCATTAGTTCCAATACTTGGTCAGAAGGCGCGCCTTCTTTAACAGTGACTAAATCATTTTTCTTAGTCATAACACTAGAAATGGGTTGTTCTAAACTGTTTTCAAAGCGCAAATCTCGGCCTGTCACAATGCCGATAAGGTTGTTATCTGCGTCGACTACTGGAAAACCAGAAAATCCATGTAATTTACTTAACGCATTGATTTCACCAATTGTAGCGGTTGGAAGTACAGTAACGGGGTCAGAGACCACACCGCTTTCGTATTTTTTCACAATCCGAACATGTTCGGCCTGCTGTTCAGGTGTCATGTTTTTGTGAATAAATCCGATCCCCCCCTCCTGCGCTAAGGCAATAGCTAAACGCGCCTCGGAAACCGTGTCCATTGCAGCAGAAACTAAGGGGATATTTAAACTTACACCACGAGTCAATCTTGTATTAAGATTAGCGGTATGAGGGAGAACTGTTGAATGCCCTGGTACTAACAATACATCATCAAACGTTAGGGCTTCTTTAGCGATTCTTAACATGCAATATCACCTATAAATGCGGATTTAATTGCGGCGCAATTCTAGCGGTTTTAGGTATATCAGTCTAGATATATATCAGAATTGGCAGTAAATCAGGTAAACTAATTGGCAAAGTTATATTAGAGATCCCTTCTATTCATGTTTTCCGCACAAAACTCCGCAAAAAGCATTCTTACAGTAAGTAAGCTGAATCGATTAGCCCGTTCTGTTTTAGAGGCCGAAATTGGGCAAATTTGGCTTTCTGCGGAAATATCAAATTTCGTTTCTGCTAGTTCTGGACATTGGTATTTCACACTTAAAGACGACCGCGCCCAAGTTAAAGGTGCAATGTTTAAGGGGGCTAATCGAAAAGTGCGGCAAAAACCTAAGGAAGGTGACAAAGTATTAGTTAAAGCCAATATCAGCTTGTACGAGCCAAGAGGTGATTATCAAATAATTGTTGAACATATGGAGCCTGAAGGAGAAGGTAGGCTTAAACAACAATTCGAGATGTTAAAAAGACAGCTATTGTCTGAAGGAGTTTTTGCCCAAGAGCTTAAAAAGCCACTTCCCACTTCCGTTTTAAAAGTAGGTATTGTCACTTCTCCCACCGGCGCAGCACTGCATGATATTTTGACCGTATTAAAACGCCGCAACCCCGCTATCGAAGTGATTATTTACCCAAGCCAAGTGCAAGGTGATAGTGCTGCATCAATGATTAGTGCAGCGATTTCTTTGGCTAATATAAGGAATGAAGTGGATGTATTAATTGTGGGAAGAGGAGGTGGTTCACTAGAGGATTTATGGTGTTTTAACAATGAACAAGTGGCACGCACAATATTTGACTCATCTATTCCTATAATAAGTGCGGTAGGACATGAAGTCGATGTGAGTATTGCTGACTTTGTAGCGGATGTGCGCGCGCCAACACCATCTGCTGCGGCCGAATTGGTGAGTCAAGATCAGGCAGCCTTAATCGACAAGACCGTAATCCAACAAGATAAATTAATAAAAGCAATTCGCCATTTACAACAAGTTTGGTCACATCAACATCAGACAGTTTTGCAGCGCCTACTGCAAAATCATCCTCAAAAACAGCTTGAACAAAAAAGTCAGTATGTCGACCAACTGCAAGGTTCTCTGTATTCTATAATCAATCAGCAACTGCTGCGAGGCCAACAAAAGCAGCAATATATCCATAATCGACTGATTTTATCTTCACCACAAAAACAACTTCAACGCCATCAATTAAGATTGCAAGAGTTGCAAACTAAATTGCAAAAAAGTTGCTATCAACTTTTCGAAAATAAAAAGCAAAAATTAGCGAATAACTTGCATGTACTGGACACGGTAAGTCCATTAGCAACCTTAGCTAGAGGGTACAGCATTAGCTTTAAGGAACAAAAAATACTTAAAAGCACTCAACAAGTTCAAGTGGGGGATAAAATAGTCACGCGATTAGAAGACGGAGAAATACATAGTGAAATTAAACAAATCGACTAAGTGACAAAAGTTAACAAGATGACTTTATCGATTCTGGTTTATCACCTAGCGCTACCGAAGTATCTGAGAAATATAATTACCATATCAAATTTTTAATTAATTTAAATAGGAAATGGTTACATTTTACGCTAAGTTAACGCTCCAAATTTCGCGGTATAGTTAACGAATAGGGTTTGGGTTTCTAATGAGAGACAGCGATTCTTTGTCATTTTCTGATTCAGAAATGTTGAATGCAGTTGTTCTAGTTGTTGATGATGACCCATCAACAGTTGATTTTTTTGTCCAAGCGTTATCCCCATATTACCGCACATTTTCTGCTCAATCGGGTGAAGACGCCATTGGCTTTTGTGCCGTTCATGCGCCTGACTTAGTAATTTTAGACTTACACATGCCAGATTTGGACGGCTTATTGACCTGCAAAATGCTCAAAGCTATTCCAAGTATGCTGCATTGCCCAATAATATTTTCCACTGAAGATACTAATACCGAGCAAGAAGTTAAATGCTGGGATGCGGGGGCTACAGATTTTGTTTGTAAACCTATAGTGATTCAAACATTGGTCAAGCGTATTCGGTCACATATCCAACTTAAGATGCAGCAAGATTTGATAGAAAACTTGGTGTTTGTAGATCCACATACAGGTTTATACAACCGTCGATATTTTAATGACTTTTACCAAAAGCAGATGGCATTAGCCAAAAGAAATGACGCACCATTATCGCTTGTAATGTTTGAAGTAAAAAATGGAGAACTGTTTAAATCCAAAACGTTACCTGTAGCAGCAAAACATATAAAAATATTTGCGGAGTTGATTTCAAATGAGTTAACTCGACCTACAGATACGTTGATGAGATTTAGTGAAACCAAATTAGCTGTATTATTGCCTGATACATACATATTTGGAGCCAAACATATTATTCAAAAAGTCATGTCTTCAATTTCACAATTTAAGTGCGACAATGACGACTCTGAGTTTGAAAAAATAGATATTACTTCGGGTTTAGCCTCAATTGAAGGTCTACAAAAAAACACAAATTTAATAGAATTGGTTATTAAAAACCTGTCACAAAGTAAGCGTCCGTACTACGAAAGCGAGATTGGTTACCAATTTTACTAAAGTAGCCGCGTTGCACTTTTGTACAACAAATCGACCACCACAAATTATCGATAAACCAACCTTGTCTTTCCAATGCTATTCCCTAGAACGCAGGTAAACAGCTACTTTGTATTTTTATGCATTCGCATAAGTTGTCTACGTTTGCGACGTTGCGAGTCGTTCAGAGCACTATGGTCTGTTTCATAGGGGTTTGCACTTTCTCTAAATTCGATTTTAATCGGTGTCCCCATGACCTTTAATGATTTTCGGAAATAATTCATTAAGTACCGTTTGTAGGAGTCCGGTAAATCCTTTAGCTGATTTCCATGAATAACAATTAGAGGAGGATTGTATCCACCAGCATGAGCATATTTCATTTTGACTCGACGTCCACGCACGACCGGTGGTTGATGGTCCTCTTGGGCCATATCCATAATTCGTGTCAACATAGACGTATTGACCCGCTTAGTGGCAGAAGCATAGGCTTCTTGAACCGATTCAAATAGATGTCCTACTCCGGTGCCGTGCAAAGCAGAAATAAAGTGTAAACGAGCAAAGTCAATGAACCCTAATCTACGGTCTAATTCGCGCTTAATTTCATCTTTAACATCTTTATTTAGTCCATCCCACTTATTAACCGCCACTACCAAAGAACGACCAGCGTTTAGAATGAAACCTAGTAGACTCAAATCCTGATCGGTGATCCCTTCTTGCGCATCAACCACAAATAATACGACATTAGACTCTTCAATAGCCTGAAGTGTTTTAACAATAGAAAATTTCTCTACCGCTTCTGATATATTTCTTCGTCTTCTTACACCAGCGGTATCGATCAGAATATATTCTCGCTCATCTCGCTCCATAGGAATAAAAATGCTGTCCCGCGTCGTACCTGGTTGGTCATAAACGACTACGCGCTCTTCACCTAAGATACGATTAGTAAGCGTTGACTTACCTACGTTAGGTTTACCAACAATGGCTAATTTTATAGGTAGAGCCTGTAACTTTGCCAATTGAGCATCTGCGTCTTCTTCTTGCAGCTCTTCATCACTTTCTTCAGGAATGTGCATATCAGGAAAATGTTCAGCAATAGGCGCCAAGGAATGTTGCAATAATTGGGTGACACCTCTGCCATGTGCAGCGGCTATTTGATTAACATCACCTAAGCCCAACGCAAAAAAGTCGGCACTTTCACTGTCACCATCAATCCCATCAACCTTGTTAGCGACGACATAAACAGGTTTTTCCTGCTTACGAAGGTGTTCTGCAATACCTTGGTCTGCCGCCGTCATTCCGGTACGGGCATCAACTAAAAACAACACCACATCGGCTTTTATGATTGCCAAAAGTGATTGCTCGGCCATAGCAACATCGATACCTTGTTCATCGCCACTTATGCCGCCAGTATCAACAACAATAAATTGCAACCCTTCGTATTTGGCCTGCCCGTATTTTCTATCCCGAGTTAAGCCGGGAAAGTCAGCCACCAAGGCGTCTCGTGTACGAGTGAGACGATTAAACAAGGTAGATTTTCCAACATTTGGGCGCCCAACTAAGGCAACAACGGGTAACATAATTTCATATCCTGTAGACAAAAACGGCTTGGAAATATTCCAAGCCGTTAAAATTTAATGGTGTGATCCAAAGTAGAAATCACACAAAACTGCTTTATGGGGTTTTTATGGCAACTAATTTACCATCTCTAGTTTGAGTGTATAGAGTATCGCCATCTACTACTGGTGAGTGATAAATACTTTCGTCTTCGTCATCATCACCTACCTCTAAACGAGCCACAATTTTTCCATCCGCCTGATCAAACCAATGTAAAAACCCATACTTGTCACCGGCAACTAAATAACTACCTACAGGCGAAGCGCCGGTTAACAAACGTTCCTTAAGCGCACCTTGTCTCCATAGTTCCACACCATTGCGGCTATCTAACGCAAACAAATTACTGTCTACATCGACCAAGTATAAAGTACTGCCCGCCAAAGACATACGGCGGTAAGACTTGTATTCACGTTTCCAAATCACTCGCCCAGTACGCAATTCAACAGCAGCAAGTGAGCCATCATATGAAATAACATACACATTGCCTCCAGCGACTAGAGGCTCACTATCAATATCCACAATACGCTCTAACTCAGTCACGCCAGTGGCTGCCGAAATAACTTGCTCCCAAGCCGTCTGGCCAGTTTCAAGGATGTTAACGATAAGCTTACCAGTAGCTGTACCAATAATAGCGCCGCCGTTGACAGCGGTAGGAGATGAAACACCACGCAAAGATAACGGTGGAACGTCAGACTCACTAGACCAAATTTCTTCACCATTGTCTGCGTCAAGCGCAAATATCAAACCTGAACCTGTATTAATGAGAACAATTCCTGAGTCAACAGCAGGAGCAGCTAAAACTTCACCTTTTACTGTAGTAATCCACTTCTGTTCTCCAGTATTGGAATCTAGTGCAATAATTTCACCATTCTCAGTACCAAAAAATACGGTTTCATAAGCAACACTCAAACCACCAGCAATTTTAGCGGATACACCGTTCGAAAACAGGTTCGTTAATCCAGAAGTGAGTCCTTCATCATCGTAGGTAGCAAAGTCTCTAGACCAAACTTTTTTTCCTGTTGCTTGATCATAGGCAGCCACAATGCCTTGACGACTTGCGGCAAAAACTTTGTCGTACGCAACCGCTGGGCTTAGTTTCGAATAGAACTTTCCAATTCCAGAGCCCAAATCGACTGACCAAAGTTCGGTTGGGGTAAACTGCGCGTCTATAGGTTTTAGCCTACGGATTTCCAACTCTTCTTCATCGTAAAACCAATTACTAATTGTGGTACAGCTTGATAACAAAATAGAACTAGTTAACAGCAAGAATAAAAAAGAATGCTTCACTATTTTCACCTTAGCCGTTAGCTGCAATGGCTAAATTATCTAGCTTCATTTTCAAAACTTGGTCACGTCCATTCGTTTCTAAAGCTGCACTATATGCCGCCCTAGCCTTATCAAATAATTGTTGCGCTTGGTAAACATCACCTTTAATTTCTTGGCTTTGCCCTTTAAACGCTTCATCGGTAATTTTTTCGGCACTCTTTAAGGCAAGCTCTAGTTCACCTTGTTCAATTTGAATACGTGCTAAACGCAGCTGTGCCACTGATTGAATGGCTGTTAATTTAGCATTGCTAGCTACCAATTCTAGGTGTTTGGCCGCTTCGGCGAGATCCTTACGTTCGATAGCCTGTTGCGCCATTTCTAATGCCATAAGCATGGCATAACCGCTATCACTATGGGCATCGATAAATGTCTTAGCTTTACTGAAACCCACTTCACCCTTTAACAACTCTTGTGACGCTTTTTCATAGGCAAAAGAAGCCTGCTCTTTGGCGGCTATTTGTGAATCGTTATAATAACGCCATCCCAAAAGTCCACCTAAGCCTAAAAGGGCACCAATAACAAGTGCGACGCCATTTTCTTTCCAAAAGCGTTTAATGGCTTCAATTTGTTGTTCTTCAGTTTCGTACTGTTCCATCATCCATTCCTATTACTGCTTGGCCATCGAAATTTTGATAGCACATAATGTTAATTCTAAAATTTATAGTTTTAAATGTTAAATAGCTTTTGTATAAATTCTGCTAATTCGCTCACTAAAACGGCTTGTTGTGGTTGCTGTTCACGCAAGTGTTTAATCGCAACTGTCTGAGTTGCCATTTCATCCTGACCAATTATTAACGCTATTGTTGCGCCACTTTGATCAGCACGCTTCATTTGTTTTTTAAAGTTCCCTCCACCACAATGATTCATCATTTTTATTTGCGGTAAAGCGTCTCGCAAAGCTTCACTGGTATGGCGAGCATAAAGTTCGACTGACTCATCCATTGCAGTAATATAAATGTCGACTTGAGGATCGAGATTTTTGTCTAATCCCAATGTCTGTAACATCAACACTAGACGCTCCAACCCGATAGCGAAACCCACGCCTTGTGTAGCCTTACCACCAAGTTGTTCAACTAAACCGTCATAGCGTCCACCCGCACAGACCGTGCCTTGCGCTCCTAAATCGTCAGTTACCCATTCAAATACTGTTCGATTATAATAATCTAACCCACGAACCAACGCAGGGTTAACTCGATATTCGATACCTAAGTTGTCTAAACGTTCACACAATCCTTTAAAATGTTTTTCTGACTCTTCATCAAGACAATCAATTAATTTAGGCGCATCTTTTACGGCATTTTGTACTTTAGGGTTTTTACTGTCGAGGACACGTAAAGGGTTACTCTGTAAACGTCGTAAACTGTCTTCATCTAACTCAGACTCCCGAGTCTTCAAAAACGCTACCAACTGTTCTTTATATGCAGCTCTTGCTGCCGCTGACCCTAGTGAGTTAATTTCCAATGTAACGTTTTGACTTATTCCAAACTTTTTCCAGAGTCTAGCGCTTAACATTATCACTTCAGCATCAATATCAGGGCCGGCTAGACCAAACACTTCTACACCAAATTGATGAAATTGTCTGTAGCGTCCCTTTTGCGGCCGCTCATGCCGAAACATTTGTCCCAAATACCAAAGACGCTGTTGTTGGTTGTACAACAATCCATGTTCGTTTCCAGCACGTACTACACTAGCGGTGCCCTCTGGGCGTAAAGTAAGACTGTCTGAATTACGGTCGGCAAAGGTATACATTTCTTTTTCGACTATATCGGTAACCTCACCAATAGAGCGTTTAAATAGATCTGTGCTTTCGACTATAGGAGTACGAATCTCTTGGTACCCATAACTAGCCACGACCTGACGAATATTCGACTCTACATACTGCCAAAGACTGGTTTCAGTTGGCAAGCAGTCGTTCATTCCCCGAATAGCCTGAATTTGTTTCGACACTAAAAATATTCTCTTATTTCAAAAATTAAAAAAAAGCCCCGCATTATAGGGGCTTTATGGATAAACGTAAAATATAGTAGCTGAAAATCCAATAAAAATTGATGTGAATTACGCGATGACAGTTTACTCGCCTAACTGTTTTATCTCTATCTTGCGGCTTTGATCTAATTGGTTGGCTTTAGCTCGAATGCGTTTTTCTAGTTGATCGACTAAGTCATCATTCGAGAGACGCTCTTTTTGCCGTTTCCCATCTAAGTAAAAACCACTCATATTGCGTGCGCCAGTTAATCCTAAATCGGACACTTCTGCCTCTCCTGGACCATTCACCACACAACCGATTATAGACACATCCATAGGAGTCAATAAGTCTTCGAGTCTTTGCTCTAAAGCATTAACAGTACTTATCACATCAAATTCTTGTCGAGAACAACTTGGGCAAGCAATTAAATTTATGCCTCTCGAACGAATTCTTAAGGATTTCAATATGTCAAAACCCACTTTGATTTCTTCAATAGGATCGGCAGCCAGGGAAATACGAATTGTATCGCCAATGCCTTCGGCCAATAACATTCCTAAGCCAACCGAACTTTTCACCGCACCCGCTCGCAGACCACCTGCTTCGGTAATCCCCAGGTGTAAAGGTTGCTCAATTTGTTTGGCTAGTAAACGATAGGCCCCAACAGCTAAAAACACATCAGAAGCTTTAACACTGACCTTAAATTGATCAAAATTAAGCTTGTCTAAAATGTCTACGTGACGCATTGCCGATTCAAGCAGCGCTTCTGGCGTAGGCTCGCCATACTTTTCCTGTATCTCTTTTTCCAAAGATCCACCGTTTACCCCAATACGGATTGGGATATTTTTATCTCTGGCACAATCCACTACCGAACGGATCCTGTCGAGACTTCCAATATTACCGGGGTTAATTCGCAAACAATCGACACCATATTCTGCAACTTTTAATGCAATACGGTAATCAAAATGTATGTCAGCAATCAATGGAACAGAAACTTGTTGTTTAATAACCTTAAAGGCTTCAGCGGCATCCATGGTAGGAACCGAGACCCTGACTAATTCGCCACCTACCGCTTGAATACGCTTGATTTGCGCCACTGTTGCGTCAACATCAGTAGTCAAAGTATTGGTCATTGACTGCACAGCAATGGGTGCACCACCACCAATAGGTACATTACCTACATTGATACGTTTAGAAAGTCGTCGTTTAATGGGAGATTCAGCAAACATAGTTAACACTTGGCTCTTTTATTTTGTCCAATCATTCAGACAAGGGTAATTCAAATTTAGCAATACGACCGGCTGGTAAAAAGGACATGTCTAATGGTTCGCCCGCATAGCGTATTTTCACTACCTCAGGTGCACCTAATGTCACCTCAAAAGGAGGGATACCGGTTACTGGCATAACTCGCCCTTTGACCTTGACACCGTATGCAATATTTTCACCCGTAGCATCGGCCAAATTCATCCAACAGTCTCCAGAAAACTCGAAGATAAGCTCAACGGGTGCCTCGGTTTCAATCGTAGCCGTGTCTTCAACTTCTAGCGTCTCGGTAACCTTTGCCGATTGTTCTACAATCTCCGCAGGGCTTTCAACTCGACTTTCCTGTTCAGTGACAGTTAGCGTCTGATTATTTGCAGATTCTTCAGTAGTTGAGGGCAACGCTATGGCGTCTTCCAAAGGTTCAGGATCTAGGGTATCAGTTCCAGTGTTTGATATTTCATCAAGGGTAGACATTTCATTGGATACACTGTCCTGAGGAATAGTCTCTGGGTAATTGTTCACCGCAGATTCTGTTGTTATATCATTGGAACTTTGCTGAAACCACCAAATAACCGCCAACGCAATAACTGCAGCCACAATCAAATAAGTCACTAGCATTAACTTGTCATCATTGGCCTGATTGGCCATGCGACGAGAAAAACTCTGCAATTTTGCCGGTTCCTTCTTCTGAGTACTCAGACTTTCAAACGCTGCTAGTATCTCTGATTCATCTACCTTGACGTGTTTTGCGTATAACTTTAAGTACCCTCTAATAAACGTAAGAGAAATATTAATGTCATAGTTGTCTTGTTCAATCTCTTCAACTAGGGTCTTCTTTAATTTCATTTTATCGGCAATATCTTGACTCGATAAATTAGCCTTTTCACGTGCCAGTTTTAAAATCTGCCCCGGCCCTAAAATAACCGTTTCAGGTTGTTGTACTTCTTCTTTTTCAATCATAGTTTCGTTTTACTCTACAACATTTGGGGCAACTAAAGATAACTTCTTACCTTCGTAAATAGCCGACTCGTCGACCAAACCATTCCAGTCTATCAGACGTTGCATTTTGATGTTATATAGAAGCGAAATTCGATATAAATTCTCACCTCTGGCAACAACATGGAATTTTGGGGTTTCTGAAAAATCCGCTTCTACTTCAGGAACTTGTTCAGATAGCGCTAATGTACCTGGTTTTTCTGGTTTAACTTCAGCGGCTGTTTTTGGAGATTCGACAACAATTGTTGCGGCTTCAATTTCAGCTCCGTCTATTGCAATTCCCTCTTTGGGTACCTCTTTCATCTTCACTTGTTTGACGCTATTCAGTGAACCAACCTGTTGTTCCGACACGATAACTACTTTATCGGCAGATATAGTCGTACTTGGTAATTCAGCCGCTACTGATGAGGTTTTATCTACAACTATTAATACCGGTGGTGATTTAGAATCGTTATTCATTTTCGAAGTGGTTTGCCATTTTGCCAAGGCATCCTTCGTAATAGGATCATTGGGGAAAATCCTCAACAACATGTCAAGATACCCTTTAGCAGCAGTTCGATTTTCCAAGCCTTTTTCAATTTCAATTGCCAATAACAAACTTTGCGGACTAATCTGAGAAACCTTCTCGTAACGTCTTAAAATGTCTCTCGCCTCTTGCCACTGTTGTGTCTCAACCAGAGTTTGCGTTAACAAATAAAGACTACTTGCTCTTCCTGGTTGGTGATTAACAGCGCTACGAAGGTATTGAATGCTATCTTCTAGTTTGCCCTGATTTTGGCTACACATAGCTAAGTTTTCATACGTCTGAGCACTGGAAGCATAACTGTTAGTATTCACAGCTTTGAGAAAATATGTTTTAGCTTTTTCGTAATTTCCATTTTGACATAAAAAAGCACCATAACTATTGGCAATGTTGGCATTCTTAGGGTCGAGATCCATGGCGAATTGGTAGGCATTTTCGGCTTGTTCTAATTCGCTCACGCTTTGATAATAATAAGCCATTGCAAAATTAGCGTCAGCAGACCTTGGAGCAAATTCTAAGGCTTTATCTAAGTTATATTTTGCTTGGCTATAGTTTCCATTTTTAAGATAAGTTAGACCAAGCGAAACTCGAGTTTTGGATGCTTTCAATTGATCAAAATTATCACCAGATGATTGGCTATTTTGACTAGTGCAACCACTTAGTAATGTCAACGTAACAAGTAGGATACTGATAAATTTTAGCATGTAGTTCATTGAGACCTGTTTGATAGGTTGCCAGTAAAAACGTTATTGTGTCATCTTGACTGAAATATTCTCGCCCTTCATCTGTTTTTTCAACATTCTTTTGGTGCGATCAACCACATCTCCTACCAACTGACCACACGCGGCGTCGATATCGTCACCTCTGGTGCGACGTACAACCACTATTAGCCCGTATTCCATAAGAACCTTTGCAAAGCGGTCAATTCTCGAATTACTAGAACAGGTATAGGGTGAACCAGGATATGGGTTAAACGGAATTAAGTTAATTTTACTGGGTGTACCTGCCAAAACTTGAGCCAACTCATGGGCTTGGTCAGTACTATCATTAATACCATTTAACATAACGTATTCTACTGTCACTTTACCTTGATTGGCATTTGATTTAGCCAAGTATTTTCTGACACTTGCTAGAAATACTTCTATTGGATATTTTTTATTGACTGGCACCAATACATCACGCAATGCGTTATCAGGCGCGTGCAAAGATATAGCCAAAGCAACATCTATTTGATCACCCAACTTATCGAGTGCGGGAACCACTCCAGACGTACTTAAAGTCACTCTACGTTTGGATAAACCAAAAGCAAGATCATCCAACATTAATTCCATTGCTGGCACGACGTTTTTTACATTAAGCAATGGCTCTCCCATGCCCATCATCACAACGTTTGTGATGGGACGTTTAGCAGAATCATTGTTCAAACCTATTGTGGTGGCCACCCGCCAAACTTGGCCAATAATCTCAGACACTTTTAGATTACGGTTAAATCCTTGCTGTGCGGTAGAACAAAAAGTACATTCTAGCGCGCAACCTACTTGTGAAGACACACATAGTGTTGCTCTATCACCGTCAGGGATCCATACCGTTTCAACTTCTTGACCACCTTCTAATTTCAAAGCGAATTTGATTGTGCCATCTGTGGCATTCTGTTGATAGGCGATTTCTGGTGCTTTAATTTCGCACTTGGATTGAAGTTTAGTGCGTAACGCCATATTCAAATTAGTCATTTGATCGAAATCTGCCACACCTTGTTGGTAGATCCATTTCATTACCTGTTCTGCTCTGAAAGGCTTTTCTCCCATCTCCTTAAAAAAGGCACGTAAACTTTCTCGAGTTAAATCAAGTAAATTAATTTTTTTAGGTTGGGCTGATACCACTTCAGTTGACACAATAAACCTCAAAACTCAGACTAAACTACTGCCATTTTAACCGATTACTCAGCTTTTGCAGCATAGATACCCAAATCACTTTTTCGAATTTTGCTCAAAGGTGATTTAGATCTTTAATAAATAACACAAAAGGGAGCCGCAGCTCCCTTCATTCAAAGCTAAATTAAGCTTAACGAGTGCGTGGACAGATTTCTTCGTCACTGAAGAAATAAGCAATTTCACGAGCGGCTGATTCTGGTGCATCAGAACCGTGGCAGGCATTCTCATCAATTGAAGCAGCGTAGTCTGCACGTAAAGTACCAGCTAGTGCTTCTGCAGGGTTAGTCGCCCCCATAATTTCACGGTTCTTCAATACTGCATTTTCACCTTCCAACACTTGGACCATAACTGGACCAGAGGTCATGAAAGAAACTAAAGCACCAAAAAATGGACGTTCGCTATGTTCCGCGTAAAATCCTTCGGCTTGCTCTTTGCTTAAATGAAGCATTTTAGACGCCACTAATCTTAGGCCAGCAGATTCAAAACGGTTGTAAATAGCACCGATAACATTTTTTGCGACAGCATCAGGCTTAATAATAGAAAAAGTGCGCTCTAAGGCCATTTTCTTGACTCCAAATATAAGTAATATTTCGCCTTACTAATTTGTCATTTACGACAATTACCAAGACATATAAAAAATTCGCGCGGATTATATGCAATTAGACAGCAAATACCTAGTATAGATTGCATATTATTCTGTTCTCCCTAAAATCAAACTTGAAGTATTCTGAAGACGAGGTGATCTTGATTAAATTTTTAGTACTTATTCCTGTTGTACTGTGTTTACTTTGGTTTATATATCTAAAAAAGAAACACTATAGTTTAGGTGATGGCAAACAGGGGTTTATTTATATTTTCATTTTCTGTGCTGTAATAGCGGTATTTTACAGCTCGTTATTGTGGATAACCGAATGGCAATGATGATTGGAAATATTTGGTTATTAAATGCAACACAATAAAAAAGAGCGACAAACGCTCTTTTTTATTGTGTTGCTAATACGAAGTTTACTGATAAATCTCGATATCAGCCTGAGCTTTCAAAGACTCAATTACTGCACCATATAATATTTGTGATTTATTCGATGCCAAACGATCTTGTAATGCGGCTAGTTGCTGACTATTTGCTTCAGTGGTTGCGTTAACCTTGATCAACTGAACTAAACTAATATCGCCAGTAACTAAATCAACCACGTTAGTATCTTCTGCCGATAATTGAAATGCAGCATCAACAATACTTCTAGACACAGCGGCATCGTTTCGAGTGACACCTTGTTTATTTTCCCAAACAAGTTCGAGGGCAGCCAACTTAGCTTCCACGTCCTCCTCTGCTGTTAAAGCGGTCTGTACTTCAATTGCCCAATCTCTTGCAGCTTGTTGAGCAGCCTGTGCAGACAACGTTTGTTGAATTTGCGCTTCGACTTCTTCTATCGCTTTAGTACGTTCTGGTTCGTGCTTGGCCACTCTTACCACCATAATGTGGTTGCTACCCAACTCTATCACTTCACTGTTCACAGCATCTTCAATTAACTCTGCGCTAAAAGCGCTGGCTAAGACATTGGGACTAGATACGACTTCAGGCGCATCATTTCGACTGAACAATTCTGTAGTACTGATTTCTTTTCCGGCAATATCTGCCACTTCATCAAGATTATCAGGTACTTCAAACGCGACTTCTGCTATTCGTTGGCTTACTTCGTAAAAACGATCTTCTGCTTTAAAAGTTTTAACCTTAGTTATTATTTCTTGCTTAACTTCTTCAAAAGCAGTAACTTGCTCGGCTTTCACATCTGTCAATTTAATAATGTGGTAACCAAATTCACTTTTGACTACCGCACTCACGTCACCTGAGTTGGCTAGCGAAAATGCGGCTTCTTCAAACGCAGGATCCATAATTCCCTTGCCAAACCATCCTAAATCGCCACCATTTTCGGCGCTAAAAGTATCACTAGAATATGTTTTAGCCAGTTCAGAAAAGTCTTCTCCAGCTTGAATTTTGGCAAGTACTTCTTCGGCTTTAGCTGCAACAGTTTCGTCTTGTTCAGTACTTTCAAACAAAATGTGTGACGCTTGACGTTCTTCTTCAGTACGATAATCTGCTAGGTTTTGCTGATAATACTCTTCAAGTTCCTGTTCATTCACCTCGATCGTAGGCAATAAATCATCTAACTCTAACTCTACATAAGACAAACTGATTTTAAGTTCAGTATCAAACTGACTAATGTTATTTTGATAATACGCTGATATTTCATCGTCACTGACGCTTACTTGGTCAATAAACTTGGCGGCTGGTACATTCACATAACGAATATCACGAGTTTGCTGCTGCATCTCGTAGGCCGTCTTAGCTTCACTTGGTAATGCAAATTCAGTCGCGATTAAAGACTGTGAGAGTTGTCTACGCACCATATCTATACGCATGTAATCTCTAAAATCACTGGTCTGAAAACCTGCCTGACGCAAAATAGCGAGATATCTTTCATTATCAAATTTGCCGTCTATCTGAAACTCTTGCATGCCAACTATCGCCGACTTTATTTGCGCATCGCTCACTCTCAAACCTAACTCTTGAGCAGCTTGATCAAGAAGTTTTTCACTTATTAGGCGATCTAATATCCCACGACGGAAATTTTGAAGATAAGCAGCATCGCTGGCCAATGTGGCAAAAGCTTCGCCAAATTGAGATTCCATCCTAGCGCGTTCGTTTTGATAGGCACGTTCCAATTCATCAATACCTATTTCTTCACCATTCACTTCGGCTGCAGCTCCGGCGGCAGATGAATTGATATAACTTCCCACCCCTGCGAATACGAAACTTAAAATAACTAATGCTAAGATCCCCATAGCCCAAGGGCCTTGTGATCCTTCTCTGATTCTTTCCAACATACTAAAGTCCAAACTCCAAATGAGCTGTTATTGATAAGTACTAAAGACGCCGAACTTGGGCTGCCTTAGCCGTAAACGCGCGGGATTATATACCAACCGAGTTAATTTATTAATGATTGTTCGCAGTGAATTGAAAAATATCTAACGAGCTTTAACAAAGAGGTGATGAAAACGGACTCGACCCATACTGCACAAATACAAAAGGCGATGATAAATCATCGCCTTTTGGTAAAACTGAACTAAGTGATTAGTTGCAAGCGTCTTTTAATGCTTTACCAGCTTTAAACGAAGGCACTTTAGCTGCTGAGATCTGAATAGTCGCCCCAGTTTGAGGATTACGACCACTGCGTGCAGCACGATCACGTACTGAGAATGTACCGAAACCAACTAATGCTACTTGGTCTCCTTCTTTAAGTGCGGTTGTTACAGCGCCAGTTAATGCATCTAATGCACGTCCTGCTGCTGCTTTAGAAATGTCTGCACTTGCAGCGATGGTATCAATAAGATCTGACTTATTCACAATATGAACCCCTTCAATTGTTATTATATTTTGCGGCCTGCACCATGCAAAGCCGAACATTTATATCAAGCATGAAACTTAACTTCAAGCTATATATTTACAAATCATTAACTTTCAATGAATCGTCTCAATCCCTTTCACGACAAGGCCTAAAGGGAATCTGCGTTAAAGGCTACCACAACTATTTGCATAGTGAAGCCCTAAAACTTAAAAAATATTGAAAAAGTTCGCATTTATGCTTATTTTTTAACCTCTCACACCTCAATTGGCCGAAATTTCTCCGGATGCTCTGCTAAAGCCAAGCTCAAAACTTCATCAATCCACTGTACTGGATGAATGTTTAAATCCTGTTTTACGTTGTCAGGGATCTCTTCAAGGTCTCGTTCGTTCTCTTTTGGAATGATGACAGTCTTAATTCCGCCTCTATGAGCGGCTAATAATTTTTCTTTCAAACCACCTATAGGTAACACTTCACCACGCAAAGTTATTTCGCCTGTCATCGCCACATCACAACGTACAGGGTTACCTGTGAGAGCTGAAATTAATGCCGTACACATTGCAATACCTGCACTGGGTCCATCTTTAGGTGTTGCTCCTTCAGGAACGTGCACATGTATATCGCGTTTTTCGTGAAAATCACTATTTATACGCAGTTTTTCTGATCGACTGCGCACCACTGTCATAGCCGTTTGAATCGACTCTTGCATCACCTCACCTAATGAACCGGTGAATGTCGTTTTGCCTTTACCCACTACAGATGTGGATTCTATTGTTAACAATTCGCCGCCAACCTGAGTCCAAGCTAACCCCGTGACCTGGCCTATTTGATTAGACTTATCAGCCTTTCCATAATCAAATCGCTGAACACCTAAATACTCTTTTAAGTTATCTTGATTAACAACAACCTGAGTGACGTTTTTATCCAATAAGATATTCTTAACAGCCTTACGACATATCTTAGAAATTTCTCTTTCTAAGTTCCTTACACCCGCTTCCCTTGTGTAATAGCGAATAATTCCAATAATGGCACTTTCTTCAATCAGCAATTCATCTTTTTTCAAGCCGTTTCTTGAAATTTGTTTGGTCATGAGGTGTTGCGTAGCAATATTCAGTTTTTCGTCTTCGGTGTACCCAGACAAACGAATAACTTCCATTCTGTCTAATAAAGGACCTGGAATATCCATACTGTTTGATGTGGCGACGAACATAACGTCTGAAAGGTCGTAATCCACTTCTAGGTAATGGTCACTAAAAGTTCCATTTTGCTCTGGGTCTAATACTTCTAAAAGCGCTGAGGACGGATCGCCACGCATATCTGAAGACATTTTATCGATCTCATCGAGCAAAAACAGTGGGTTTTTAACTCCCACTTTAGCCATCTTTTGTACCATTTTTCCAGGCATGGAACCTATATAGGTTCTACGATGACCTCTAATTTCGGCTTCATCTCGCACACCACCTAAAGCCATACGTACATACTTTCTGCCAGTCGCCTTAGCAATAGACTGACCTAAAGACGTTTTACCTACACCTGGAGGCCCTACTAAACACAAAATAGGTCCTTTGAGTTTTTTAACTCGCTGTTGTACCGCAAGATATTCGATAATGCGTTCTTTGACTTTATCCAAACCGTAATGATCAGAATCCAAAACCTTATCCGCCGCAGCTAAGTCTTTTTTGACTACACTTCGTTTAACCCAAGGCACGTTAGTTAACCAATCTATGTAACTGCGAACAACCGTTGCTTCAGCCGACATAGGTGACATCATCTTCAATTTAGATAGTTCAGTAGTAGCCTTTTTCTCGGCTTCAGATGGCATTTTGGCATCTGCAATTTTTTTCTTTAGTGCTTCAAATTCATCGGGAGCATCGTCGAGCTCTCCTAATTCTTTTTGAATGGCTTTCATTTGCTCATTCAAATAATACTCTCGCTGACTCTTTTCCATTTGTTTTTTAACACGAGTGCGAATTTTTCTTTCTACTTGAAGCAAATCTATTTCGCTTTCCATCAGTGCCATTAAGTACTCTAGGCGCTCAGTGATACCAAGCATCTCTAGCACTTTTTGTTTCTCTGCCAACTTAAGAGGCATATGCGCTGCCATGGTATCAGCTAGCCTTGCGGCGTCTTCGATTCCGCTCAAAGAGGTTAAGACTTCAGGTGGTATTTTTTTGTTAAGTTTAACGTAGCCTTCAAACTGAGAAATAGCGGAACGGATCAATACTTCTTGCTCTGCTTCTGCTAAGTCGGTGTCTTCGGTACTCAGGACTTCAGCAATAAAAAAGTCCTCGGTACTAACGAACTTGTCTATCTTGCCTCGTAAATTACCTTCTACTAACACTTTAACTGTGCCGTCAGGTAACTTTAGTAGTTGCAATATTGTCGCAATAGTTCCTACGGTAAATATGTCATCAGCTTCAGGCTCATCAACACCTGCATCTTTCTGAGCGACTAAAAAAATCTGTTTATCTTTTTCCATCGCGGCTTCTAAACAACGTATGGATTTCTCACGCCCAACGAACAATGGGATAACCATATGTGGATAAACCACTACATCACGTAACGCCAATACTGGCATTTCGATGCGATTTTCTCGCTTTTTAGTCATTCTTGCTCTCGTATAAAGTCATTTAATATTAAATCTATCGAATGTATATGGGGCTAGGCAATTAAAGTTCAAATGAAAATTTCAAACAAAGTTGAATAAAGTGTCATCAGTAGATGCGTTAGGATATATTATTGACCAATAAAAAAGGCTCTTTCGAGCCTTTTTTATTCTATTCAGAAGCCGCTTTTTTATCCACGCCACTGTCATAAATCAATATTGGACTGGATTCCCCTCGAATAACCGTTTCATCAATGACAACTTTACTGACGTTATCCATTGATGGTAAATCATACATAGTATCTAGCAACACAGCTTCAACTATAGAACGCAATCCACGAGCACCGGTTTTACGCTGCATAGCTTTTTTAGCAATAGCCTGTAACGCATCTTCCCGAAACTCTAGCTCTGTATTTTCTAATCCGAACAACGCAGCGTACTGCTTAGTAAGTGAGTTTTTAGGTTCACGTAATATTTGAACCAATGCTTCCTCACTGAGTTCTTCTAGACAGGTCAACACTGGTAAACGCCCGATAAATTCTGGAATCAATCCATACTTAACCAAATCTTCAGGCTCTACTTTTTTAAGTAATTCGCCTTCATGAGATTTACTACTAGTATTTTTGATGGCTGAAGCAAAACCAATGCCTGTGCCTGTATGTGCTCGCTGTTCGATCACTTTGTCTAAACCGGCAAAAGCACCACCACATATAAATAGTATCTTAGATGTGTCGACTTGCAAAAACTCTTGCTGCGGATGTTTCCTTCCACCTTGAGGCGGAACCGAAGCGACCGTTCCTTCAATCAATTTAAGTAATGCTTGTTGCACACCTTCACCAGATACATCTCTGGTAATTGAAGGGTTATCTGACTTACGGGATATTTTGTCTATTTCATCAAGATAGACAATACCACGCTGTGCTTTTTCGACATCATAGTCACATTTTTGCAATAGCTTCTGAATAATATTTTCGACATCTTCACCAACATAACCAGCTTCAGTTAAAGTGGTAGCATCAGCCATAGTAAATGGTACGTCTAAGAGTCTAGCCAGGGTTTCAGCCAATAGGGTTTTACCACTACCAGTTGGCCCCATTAGCAAAATATTACTTTTCCCTAATTCAACACCATCATGTATATCGCCATTTCTCAAACGTTTGTAGTGGTTATAAACTGCAACAGAAAGCACTTTCTTCGCATGCTCTTGTCCAATGACATAATCATCAAGATGAGCATGAATTTCTTTAGGCGTAGGTAATTCATCCTGTTTTTTCTTGGGCGCGATTTCTTTTATTTCTTCACGAATAATGTCGTTACATAAATCAACACATTCATCACAAATAAAAACCGAAGGCCCAGCAATTAGCTTTCTTACTTCATGCTGGCTTTTACCACAGAACGAACAATACAAAAGTTTGTTGTCGCCATCGCTGCTTTTTTTATCACTCATTTACAATCTTTTCCTATCTCAAACCGACTTATTACCACAATTGCCCTAATACTGATTGAGCTACAGTGTACTCATTAATATTTCAAAGAGTCACTATCTTATTTGTCGCTTTTTGTTTCTGCTTGATTATCAGGCCTATTAGTAAAGACCTTATCTATTAAGCCATATTCCATAGCTTCATCAGCACTTAAAAAATTATCTCTATCGGTATCTTTAGCAACAGTTTCATAATCTTTGCCAGTATGCTGCGCCATCAACCTGTTCATCTTCTCTTTAATAGACAGGATTTCTTTGGCATGTATTTCAAAATCTGAAGCCTGTCCTTGAAAACCACCTAAAGGTTGATGGATCATCACCCGTGAGTTTGGCAAACAATAACGCTTACCTTTTTCACCAGCCGACAACAAAAATGCGCCCATACTCGCCGCTTGTCCAATACAAATAGTACTCACATTAGGCTTAATAAAATTCATTGTATCGTAAATTGCCATACCAGCAGTAACTGAACCACCAGGGGAGTTTATATACAAAAAAATGTCTTTTTCTGGATTTTCAGCTTCTAAAAAAAGCATCTGTGCCACGATCAAGTTAGCCATATGGTCTTCAACTTGACCAACTAAGAAAATAATATTCTCTTTAAGTAAACGAGAATAAATGTCATATGAACGCTCACCCTTAGCAGTTTGCTCAACGACCATAGGGACTAATGCGTTTGTAGGATCAAAAGGTGTATTCATCATATTAGAATTCTTCACAAATAAAAATGCTCGGTAGTTACCGAGCATTTAAGCAGTTACAGACTAGATAAGTCAATTAACAATGGCCAAATTAGGCCTGTTTGTTCATGATCTCATCAAAAGATTTCTTCACTTCTTTAACTTTGGCTTGACCAAGCAATACTTCAACAGCTTGTTCTTCCATTGCAACATTGTTCATTTGTTGCATCAATTCATCGTTTGTTTTGTAGTATTCAACCACTTCTTGTGGATCTTCATAAGCAGAAGCCGCAGTTGCAATTAACTCGTCCACTTTTGAAGTATCTACTTTTATATCATTAGTTTTAATCACTTCAGCTAACAACAATCCGATACTTACACGTTTTCGAGCATTCTCTTCAAACAAATCAGCCGGAAGCTCTGGCATGTTGTCTACATTTCCGCCTTGTTGCTGGCTAAAACGTTGTTTAGCTTGCTCACGTAACGCTTCAATTTCTTGATCAACTAATGCTTTTGGCAAATCAATTTGATTCTTTTCAATCAAACCAGCAATAACTTGCTCTTTTACAGACGCTTTTAAGGTTTGGTCTAGCTCACGTTGCATATTTTTGCGTACTTCTGCGTGAAGCGCTTCGATGTTGCCATCTTCAATACCGAACAATTTAGCGAACTCTTCGTCAACTTTTGGCAAGTCTAACTGTTCAACTTTTTTGATGTTGATAGTGAACTGCGCAGCTTTGCCTTTAAGCTTTTCTGCATGATAGTCTTCGGGGAAATTTACGTCAGCAATTACTTCATCGCCGGTTTTATTGCCAACAATTGGCTTTTCAAAACCTGGGATCATACGGTCTTTGCCCATTTCAAGTACGAAGTCTTCAGCTTTGCCACCGTCAAACTCTTCGCCATCAATAGTTCCGATAAAGTCGATCGTCACTTTATCGTCTTTTTTGGCTTTACGCTTAACTGTCTTATAATTGGCATGTTGCTTACGCAAAGTATCAATCATATTGTTTAAATCTTTATCACTGATTTCTACAACAGGCTTTTCAACTTTAATTTTGGCTACATCTTTCACTTCTACTTCTGGATACACTTCAAAAGCAGCAACATACTCTAAATCTTTGCCATCTTCGTCAGTTTTCATTTCAAAACTAGGCATGCCAGCTGGCGTGATCTTTTCTTGAGTAATAGCTTGATAGAAGTTACGTTGCATCACTTCACCAGCAATTTCCTGACGAACAGCTTGGCCATAACGTTTCTTAATAACATTAACTGGAACTTTACCAGGACGAAAACCATTAATTCTCTGAGTTTTAGCTAATTGCTGTAAGCGAGACTTAACTGCAGAATCAATGGACTCAGCAGGAACGGTGATAGTAAGACGGCGTTCTAAACCTTTGGTCGCCTCAACGGAAACTTGCATTCTAATACCTCAATTATGCGCATTTGTGCGCTTATATATAATGACTAATGAGCTTTTATCGGCGCAAAATAATGATAATTACGGTTAACATCTGTTACGTCCGAATACCTTGAAAATAGAAATAAACCAATCCAAACCAAGGCAGCCTGATAAAAAGACGCAGTAGTATAGCGATAGGTATAACGCAAGTCGAGGGTAAAATGCCTCGCATTACTATTGTATTGTTGTTTAGTGAGCAAATTATGACTTTAATAGCTGAAAAACCTAGTTGAATTGGTATTAAATGATTTCAAAAGTTTGTGATTGGCAACTCAACGAATAAAACAAATAGATAGTACGAGTGAATGTTCGGGAATTAGAGAATTCCTGTAGACTTGAAAACTCAATATACAAAAAATAAAACGGAAGATCAGTTTGTTTCAAATGAAGTTGGACAGCTTCAATAATTGACGAGCTTACAAAATTAAAAACGTATGTAAAACAAACTGCCAAGGTCAGGTGAAAACTATGCGTGACTTTTACTAACCCCAAAATGATGGAATGAAACGCCCAGTTATCGCTATTTGAGACTTAACATCGAGCCAATTAAACGGAAGAGTATTAGAGTATCTGTTGAAAAGATGGTCGGTGAGACAGGATTCGAACCTGCGACCCCTTGGACCCAAACCAAGTGCGCTACCAAGCTGCGCTACTCACCGACTGTACCGTAAGCCCATCTTATAAATATGATAATATCTACAGATGTAACTAAGGTTGTTCATTATTACTTTGAGGTGAATTCGCATGGAACAACGAATATACCAATTAGAGAGTTCAACACGACTGTCAGTATTGAAACCTATTAAATGAATAAGTAATAATATGGTGCGGAAGGAGAGACTCGAACTCTCACGCCGTGAAGCACTGGAACCTAAATCCAGCGTGTCTACCAATTCCACCACTCCCGCGAGTGGGGTGGGCGACGGGGCTCGAACCCGCGACAACCGGAATCACAATCCGGGGCTCTACCAACTGAGCTACGCTCACCACAATAAACTGCAGCAATTTGAAACATGTACTAACTGATTACTTTCTCACCTTCACATTCTGATGGACTGCCCAACAGAATTTCGAACCAAATGGTGGTCCCAGAAGGATTCGAACCTTCGACCCACGCCTTAGAAGGGCGTTGCTCTATCCAGCTGAGCTATGGAACCTAAGGTAACATTTGAGAAAGTGGTCGGTGAGACAGGATTCGAACCTGCGACCCCTTGGACCCAAACCAAGTGCGCTACCAAGCTGCGCTACTCACCGACTTAAACCGTAAAGACATTCTCATCTCGATACGGGAGGCGCATGTTACATAGCTTAGATAACCTCGTCAAACACTTTTTCGAACAAATTATTCGATTGATTACTTTTAATCCAAGATGGGCATTTTTTGTCAAAGTGGCTAACAAAAACAACAAGATTGACAACGAACTATTTTAAAAGTGGGTGATCTTTAGGTAATTTATTTTTCAACCAAACGGCGAGTTTATGCTTCATACTTAATAAATCTTCTCCATCGACAGGTAAAGGTGTAATGAGTTTGTCATTTACCAATAAACGATAAATACACTCCACTTTTTCTTTTGCCGAGTCTGTTGCTGAGAAAGTTTTGAATCCTCTATTTTTGGCATAGGCTTCGCCCACCACTAACGCTTTCTTTAATAATTGGGTTTCATTTGGGATTTTTTTCATTTACATCTCACATTTATTTATTGCCGTTGCAGGTCTAAAGACTATTTTTAAAACCAAGCGCTATGCTAGCAAAATTGTTTTCACCAGCAGACTAACTAAACGTTATATCATTAACAACAAGAAATGGCCTAAGAATTATGATTGATTTTGGCATTTTTAATACTTCCCAATTGCGAGAAACCCCAGCGATATGTGACAATATAGTGATTACATATTTCCCTCTAGGTCATTCATGCCAGCACAAAAAATTGACGGCGTTTTAATTGCCAAACATATAAGACAACACGTGGCTTCACAAGTAGAAGCTATCATTTCATCAGGCAAGAGAGCGCCAGGTTTGGCAGTCGTTTTAGTAGGCAGTGATGCGGCATCCCATGTTTACGTTAATAAGAAACGTAAAGCCTGTGAGGAAGTCGGATTTGTCTCTAAGTCTTTTGATTTGCCCGCCACAACATCACAACAATCGCTGCTCGATATAATCGACAAGTTGAATATTGACGATGAAATTGACGGAATTTTAGTGCAGCTTCCGCTCCCTGCTGGCCTAAATAAAGAACAGATATTAGAGCGTATAGACCCACATAAAGATGTAGATGGCTTTCATCCTTATAATATAGGGCGACTTGCACAGCGTATCCCAGCATTACGCCCCTGCACACCCAAAGGCATTATGAGCCTAATTGAATCAACTAAACGTCCTATAAAAGGTTTAGATGCAGTCATTGTTGGGGCCTCTAATATTGTGGGTCGCCCGATGTTTATGGAATTGCTGTTAGCCGGCTGTACCGTTACTAGCTGTCACAAGTTTACTCAAGATTTAAAGTCACATGTGCAACGTGCTGATTTATTAGTGGTGGCCGTAGGCATTTCGGATTTTATTCCTGGAGAGTGGATTAAGCCCGGCTCAATCGTTATCGACGTAGGTATCAATCGTAATCAAGATGGAAGTTTAGGAGGCGATGTCGAATATGATGGTGCATCCCAGCGAGCGGGATGGATAACTCCCGTTCCTGGCGGAGTGGGTCCGATGACTGTCGCTAGTCTAATTGAGAATACGCTAGAAGCTTATGTGAAGTACCATTCAAAAATATGACGCCTATTACAGAGTATCGGGATGATGAGGTAATAACAGCAGTCAAAACTTGGATAGATAAAGTTATTATTGGCCTTAACTTCTGTCCATTTGCGAAAAAAGAAATTGAGCGTAATACAGTACGTTATGCTATTTACCCTACATCTCAAGCAAACGACGCCCTAAGTCACTTGCTTGACGAACTCACACTGCTTGATAAGCAGCCCGATATTCAAACGTCGTTGCTTATTTTCCCCGCTGGGTTTTGTGATTTTGAGCGTTATCTAGATATGCTCGAAATGGCCAATTTATTATTAGCTCAAGGGGGTTACAGTGGAATATATCAATTGGCTAGCTTTCACCCTAATTATTGCTTTGAAGGTGAGGATAGTACCGATCCAGCTAATTATACAAATCGCTCACCCTACCCGATTTTACATATACTCAGAGAAAGTAGTATAGACGCGGTACTGAAACGTTATCCAGATCCACATAAAATTCCTGAAAACAATATTGCCAAAGCTAGGGAGCTAGGTTCAAGCGTTTTACAAGCGCTTGTAAAATAGCTCCTTTCAGATCCTCAATGTTAGAAAGGCGCTTCCCCTTCATCTACCATCTGTGGACTGGCTTCGGTAGCATTTTTAGATTCACTTGGTTCCTCTAAAAAGTCATCCACTGTTTTGAGTAACTGTTGCGCAGAAAAATTAGACACTTGGTAATACCATTTTTGCCAATATTCTGGTTGTTGGTTTGATGTGAAATTCACAAAATGTCTATTCTCTAATTCACTTACCACTACTTGAAAAACTTGTTGCTCATCGGTAACCACCTCAAGCTGGGCCAGAACATTTAGAGATTGGGAAAACTTGTTATCTGCAACCTGTAAAGACTCAAAATTTAAACTGGTTAAGTTACTTACAACTGAATTCAAAATACTGTCGTATTGCAACGCCCTATCTTCGGGTAAATCAGTTAACTCCAATTTTCCATCAGAAGTTCTAACTATTTGCCATTCTAAGCTATCAATTCGTGAAACTGAGCGGATATCTTGTTCTGCGAACGGTAGAATAGGCTGTTTCAACCAAGAAAATTTGTCAATGGGTAACTCGATAGTTTTATCTGTGCGCCAACTTTGGGACTCTCCCGATTTAAGGACATAATTTCCTTCTCCCAACGTTACCTTACTACCAACTAAGACTTTCCAAGAACGGCCATCTGCTTTGAAATTAACAAGAGTAGCCATACTGTCTTGACTTTCTATGGATTGTAATCCCAAACGCGCAAAATTTTTGGGTTGGTTTGTTTTGGCCTCTACTAACTTCGCCCGCATCATAGTTTCAACAAAAACAGCAAGTTTGTGTTGCGAAATAGGGTACACAGGTTGCAGTGGATCAAGTGTCGCCAACCATTTATCACCTAATTTTTTGGCGCTAAATAACACTCCTTGTGCATTTTTTATTTCGACACTATCAACCTGATTAGCAAACTTTTGTAAATCCTCAAACAACAGTCTGGATTCTAAAGTTGTCTTAGAAGGTATTTGTTTTAGCCATACCACAAGTCCAACAGCCAAAATCGCAATAATTGTCAGTATAGAAACTTGTTTATTCATAAGACACTAGCCTCGTTCGAAACCTCTGCGATTTTTCGAGGTTTCGTCCTGAAAATTCCTCTTAACAATACCAGCAATAAAGTTAATACCAATGGAGCCAATGCAATATTGATTAGCTTTAACCCATTACCCAAACTTTCAATATCCTTATCGAGTTGATGTCGAACATCACGCAACGACTTACGTATAGTAATTTTCTGTTGCATAAACTCATCAATGGCTAGTTGTTGCTGTGGCGAAATAACCAAAGCTCCACCTTCGACTTGTTGATTTTGAAGTTGTAATAATTGTTGTTCGGTTTCTTCTAACTGACGTTGCAGTATTTGTTCTTGATCACGAAACTTTTGCTCAGCAACGACGGTTAGTTCATCCACCTTATTAAATGAACGACTAAAGGTGCCTCGACTTCTGATACTAATAAGGGCATCGCTGCCGCTCAAATTTTCGGCAACATTGGTAACAAAATCGCCATTATTGGCAAAAGGCGTGGATATAGTCTGACCGAAAAAATTCGACTGTTGCACCCAGAACCGATCTGCAAGCATGTCAGTATCCCCCACCAAAACAACATTTAAGTTATCGGTAGAGCTGATGATATCAGTCGACTCAGTTCCTTCTGGGGCTTTGTCAAAAGCACTTTTAGCTTGCCCGGAAATTCTTGAAGCTAACACAAACGCCTTATTCTGTGATTGATAGGCCTTCGCTAGTTCTTCAGGGTTCTGGGTCATAGCATAAGTCGTAACATCCATTAAATCTGTATTTGAAGTTGACTGAATTAAGGGCGACCAAGTACTTTGGGCGCCTTCAAGTTGACTTAAGACGCCAAATGAAGCGCCATTTATCACTTCTAAGTTCGCGGTGACCACATCTTCTCGGTCAAGCTGTTCGGTGGTTAAACCTACAAACCCAAAATGCCGAGTCACACCACCATTTTGGGTACGAATGTCTAACCCCGCCATAGCATCAAGTAACACCTGCTCATTATCAAATTTTACACCCCAAGCACTAAGTAGAGGTTCCATGTTAGAACTATTCCCTTCAGGCATCGGGCCGGCCATCATTGCCATTTGATCTGATTCATTATGCGCATCGAGAAAAACCAATACTTTCCCCCCAGAAAGCGCATATTGGTCTATTGCAAATAGCAGTTGCTCGCTAAATTCTTTAGGGTGCACTATCAACAATACGTCGGTATTTTCAGGTACCTCGATCGTCTCACTGCCTAATTGTTCGACATTGTATAATTGTTCTAAATGAGTCAAAAATGTCCAGGGGGGATCTACTTGTCCAGTCATAGGATTTTGCCCCCCCTTTATAGCGAGATCAGTTATCAGAGTAATTTTAACTGGATCTGGTTCACTCAATTGATAAATCAGCTTACTGATTTCATATTCTAAGAAACTCTCTTTTTGCGGGTCAAAAAAAGGAATCACTTTATGTTCGTCCAAAGCGTTTGTTGCTGCAAGCCCCATATAAATGGCTTCGCCAGCGGCTCCGATATTAGCCGCTGTTAAACCAAATTGGTCGGCCTGATCTTCTTGCTCGGAAAATGCTTCTGGATCGACTATATTCAGCTTAATTTTGCCGCTAGCCAAGGTTTCATATTCAGAAAGTAAACTTTCAACTCGGTTAGCATAATTACGCAAACTGGTCATATTTTTAGACGCTTTATCAGAAAAGAAAAAATACAAGTTGATGGGTTCATCAATGTCTTGTAAAACCTGCTTGCTTCCCTGAGACAAAGAGTAAACTTGATTCTCTGTCAAATCTAATCTAGCCGAAGATAATAGTTGATTGTTCACAAATGCGAGTGAAACAAACACAACAACCAATAAAAATAAATTCAATGAAGAGGTTAATTTATGTTTCATGACTAATCCGCCTTCTTCTGTTCGATTAACACTAAACCGGCAAATAACCAACATATAGTCACAAGTAAAAAGTACATCACATCATTCAATGCAATGACTCCTTTTGCCATCGCCTCAAAATGGGTCAAAAAACTAAAAGAAGCAACCAAGTCAATCACCTCATTTGGCGCCCAACCTTTGAAAGCATCAAGTACAATGTTGCTACCGCTTACGACAAAAACAAAACACACGACTATCGACAATATAAAAGCGATAACCTGATTTTTGGTCAACGCCGACATACAGATACCTACGGACAAAAACGCACCTGCCATAAACCAACTACCAATATAAGCCGCGACAATGATGCCATTATCTGGCTCGCCCAAATAATTAACAGTTAGCCAAAGCGGAAATGTGAGTATTAGTGACAAACCTAATACAGCCCACGCTGCAAGATGTTTGGCCAACATGGCTTGCCATGTACTAATTGGCAACGTCATTAACAATTCAATGGTGCCGCTTTTACGTTCTTCTGACCAACTACGCATTGCGATTGCTGGCACTAGAAATAAATACAACCAAGGATGAAAATTAAAAAAAGGTAATAAATCTGCTTGGCCACGTTCAAAAAAACCTCCCACAAAAAACGTAAACACACTGGACAAAACCAAAAATATACCAATAAACACGTAAGCTACCGGAGAAGCGAAAAAACTAGAAAATTCTCGTCTAAATAAAATACTGATATTACTCATTACGCATTACTCCCTTGAGTAATTTGTCTAAATACTTGGTCTAAGCGCCCTTGCTCAACATATAAACTATCTACTGGTAATTTACACCTTTGAGCATGGGCAGTAACTAAGTGCAAAATATCGGCCCCTGGCTCTGGAAACAACGTCAACCGCCCAGTTTGTAAATCTTCCTCTATTTCAGCGACCCCCTCTAATTCGGCTAATTCTGAAGAATCCGCTCGATAACTAAAATGCAGCGTTACCGCGCCATAATATTTGGACTTCCGATTAAGTGCGTTGGGTGTGTCATCAAACAATAATTTCCCTTTGGATATAATCATGACTCGATTACACACAGCGGTAACTTCTTCTAGAATATGGGTAGAGATAATCACTATCTTGTCTTTGGACAAGTTTTTGATTAGTTCACGTACTTGATGCTTTTGGTTTGGGTCGAGACCATCTGTAGGTTCATCGAGGATCAATATTTCTGGATCATGTATCAAGGCTTGAGCTAAACCTACACGCCGCTTAAACCCCTTGGATAAATTATCAATAGGTTTATCCAATACATCGTGTAACTCAACTTGTTTTACCACTTTTTCAATTTTTTGCGCTTTTTCAGCGCCTTTGTAACCCCTAACTTTCGCAATAAAACTTAAAAACTGAAAAGGAGTCATGTCTCCATAGGCTGGCGCTCCTTCAGGGAGATAGCCTATTTTCTGCTTAATCGCTAGAGCGGAATGTTTGAGAGACAAGTCACTAATGTAAATTTCCCCACTAGTGGGGAGTAAGAAACCTGTCAACATTTTCATTGTTGTTGATTTACCCGCGCCGTTTGGGCCTAAAAAACCCACAACTTCGCCGGGCTTGATATCAAATGAGAGATCATTTACTGCTTGGAAGCCGTTAAATGACTTATATAAGTTTTTGACTGAGATCATAATAATCCTGTAATGACCAATATCGGATGCGCTGTAGATATGGTGATAGTCCAATAATTTTCAATATTTTAAGCTACTGTTTACAAAAAAAGATACTATTCGATAAGGGTTTCATTCATATTAACTGTGTTATTTTTTACTACCTCCATGCGACTTAACTTGGCATCACGATTAATTTACATTATTGTCTGGGAATGGAACAAATCAATACATCCGTTTTTATAGCCCCTTTTAAGCAACCAAGTCGTTATTCTATATTTAAACGGATAGCAAATTTGGTGTTGGCTGTTGCAGCGAGTATAGCCTGTATCAACTTATGGCTTATTAATTCGGAGCAGTCTCAAAACTGGCATACAAAACAGGCTAATCAATTAGGTGTCAGTCTGTCTAAATTGGCAGCCAATACTTTAATAAGTTCACTTCTAGAAAATGACTCAGAAAAATTAAGCCAACAACTTAGCTATATTGCAGCAGATCCTCACGTTGCTGGTGTGTCATTATTTGATAAAAAAGGAAGAATTCTAACTGATAACGAGTCAACATCATCAGTGGTGGCAGCTTATAAATTAGGGACAATTACACCTTTAGTGTTCGTTCAATCTATAACTTATAATCAACAGATAATTGGTTATTTGAGTATTGTGCTGAAAGAAAAAGAAGTCATGGCATATCATAGCGAGTATCAAAAACAACTCAATCAACAAGTACAAATGTTAATGTTACTGGCTGCAATAGCGGGTATTTTGCTTACCCGTGCATTCTATAAAGTTAGATATAGAGAACTGATTAAGTCAAGCAAGCCGTAGCCCAACTTCTACGTTATGCGTACACGCATGTTGCAGTTGTTCTCTCGTTTCGTTTCTAAGAGTCAGCAAACATTCAAAAATTTCTGGTAAATATTCTGGGCTATTTCGAACTCCCTGTTTGCCCATTAGGGGCATATCAGGTGCATCGGTTTCTAAAACTAGGCTAGTAAGAGGTAATTGGGAGATGACATTACGGGTCTTATTGGCACGGGGATAAGTAATCGCTCCGCCGACTCCAATCTTAAATCCTAGCTCAACGTAGGTTTGCGCTTCTTGTAAACTTCCGGAAAACGCATGCACTATACCGCCACAATTAAACTTAGAAGCTTTAAGTATACGGATCAAATCATTGTGAGATTTTCTATGATGTAAAATCACTGGTAGCATTTGATTTTTAGCTATTATGAGTTGCTGTTCAAATACTTGCTTTTGAAGTTGCCAATCAACATCAATATGAGTGTCTAGGCCTATTTCGCCTAAAGCCACTACCTTATTTGTATGTTGCTCCAAAAGGCGTTTCAGTTCGATTAAGTCAGATGGAGTGAACTGGTTCAAAAAATACGGGTGTAGGCCTAAAGCGAATCTTAATTGTGAATTCAAATGACACAAATCAATTTGTCTTTGCCACTGATTAGCCTGTGTGCCAGGGATAACAATTGTATCTACTGACAGCTTTTTACAGTTCGCTAGAACCTGCTCACGATCGTAGTCAAAACAGCTAAAATCAAGGTGACAATGACTATCTATCAAACAACACCTCTTTTTAAATTACGGCATTAAACGCTCAGTCACCCATTGTCCATCAGCAGACTTTGTATAAACAAAGCGGTCATGAAGGCGGTGTTCGCCTCCTTGCCAAAATTCAATTTGATGGGCAACAACTCGGTATCCACCCCAAAATGATGGCAACGGTACCTCTCCTTTGACAAACTTAGCTTTGGCCTCGGCGAACTTTTGCATCAACAATTGTTTACTGTTAATTGGACGACTTTGTGCTGATGCCCACGCAGCAATTTGACTGGGTTTAGGTCGTGACATGAAATATTTAGCGACATCTACAGAGCTCAGTTGCTGAGCAACACCAAGGACTTTGACCTGACGCTCTAACACGTGCCAAGGAAAATGCAGCGAAATTTTACTATTTTGGCTTAAATCTTGGGCTTTCTTACTACCTGTGTTGGTATAAAAAACAAAGCCTGCCTCATCAAAATCTTTTAACAATACTATACGTTGAGAAGGTTGCCCTTTGCTATCAACAGTTGCAACTGTCATTGCTGTTGGGTCGGCTAGATTAGCATCGACTGCATTTTTCAACCAACGATTAAAGAGTGCAAAGGGTTCAGGTGTCAAATCCTCAACATCTAACCCTGCTTGAGTGTAATCACGGCGAATGTCGCTTATAGAACGCATGTTTACCTCTAATTTAAATGATTTTTAGCTTAATTATCTAACCCGTAGCCTAAACTACGCAGGGCCCTTTCATCATCTGCCCAGCCAGACTTCACTTTTACCCAAAGTTCTAAATATACTTTTGCGTCAAACAACACTTCCATATCTTTTCGGGCTTCCATACCGATGGTTTTAAGTCGTTGGCCGCCCTTTCCAATGACCATGCTTTTCTGAGTATCACGTTCTACCAAGATTAGACCGTTTATACGATACACCCCATTTTCAGCCAATAAGAACTGCTCAATTTCAACGGTTATAGAATAAGGTAATTCATCACCCGTAAAACGCATTAACTTTTCACGAACAATTTCAGACGCCATAAACCGACTTGAGCGGTCTGTGATGTAATCTTCAGGGAAATAAAACTCACTTTCTGGCAGGCTAGATAAAACAAGACCGCGCAATTCATCTACGTTTTTGCCTGTTTTAGCCGATATAGGCATAATTTGTTGAAACTTATGCTGCTCTCCAAGCCACTTTAAGTGTGGAAGCATGGTTTCTTTGTCTTTAACATTATCTGACTTATTCACAATCAACCAACATGGTGAGCCTGATTGCTGAACCTTAGTCAACACCATTTGATCATCTTCTGTCCACTTAGTGCCTTCAACTAAAAACAACACTAAACCTACATCACCAATAGAGCTCGATGCAGCTCTATTCATAAAACGATTTATGGCTCGCTTTTCTTCAATGTGTAATCCAGGCGTATCAACATAAATTGCCTGTCGATTATCTTCAGTATCTATCCCCATAATTCTGTGACGGGTAGTTTGAGGTTTTCGAGAAGTAATACTGACTTTTTGACCTAATAGTTTATTTAGCAAGGTAGACTTGCCAACATTTGGACGTCCAACAATAGCAATCATTCCGCAATATGTGTCATCAGACATTGCATCAACTTTATTCTTAATCATTTATTAATTTCTCAAATGCTTGCTTTGCAGCTTTTTGTTCTGCTCTTCGTCTACTGTTACCTTTACCTACAACCGCTTGACTTAAACCTTCTACTCGACACTCGACATAAAAGGTCTGATCATGTGACTTCCCTTTGATATCCGTGACTTCGTAATGTGGTAACGGATGCTTATTTGACTGTAGATATTCTTGCAGACGTGTTTTATCGTCTTTAGAAACAGCTTCTGGATCTAACTTTTTAAGCCTAGGAGCGAACCATTCTAAAATTAATGATTCACATTTATCCATCCCGGCTTCTAAATAAATAGCTCCTATAATGGCTTCTACCGCGTCAGCAAGTATTGAGTCACGCCGAAATCCGCCACTTTTAAGTTCACCAGGACCCAAGAGTAATAATTCACCTAGTTCAAACTCCCTTGCCATTTCGGCTAAGGTATCACCTTTGACTAAACTTGAGCGCATTCGGGTCAACTTACCCTCTGGCTGCTTTGGAAAACGCTGAAATAATGCTTTCGCTATTACCATCCCTAAAATCGCATCACCTAGAAATTCTAGTCGCTCATTGTGTTGCTTACCCGCGCTTCTATGAGTGAGGGCCTTTGCTAAATTTGCGTCTTCAGCAAAGGTATAACCTAAGCGTCTATACAAAGTTAAATACGGATTAACGAGTGGCATTTATTGGATGCCACCCACTCGTTCAAACCTTACACCTGTCGGGATCCAACTAGGCACCCAACTGCTAGGCACGCGATCAAACTCAAAGCTAATCCAAATTGCCACCGCTTTACCGACTAAATTCTCTTCTGGAACAAAGCCCCAATACCGACCATCTTCACTATTATCCCGATTGTCACCCAATACAAAGTAATGCCCTTCGGGAACAATCCATTCATCGGCCTGAGTACCCGGCTGCGAATAATATCGGCTTGAACTAGCCCTACCCTGAGTGCGATATATTTGATGGCTAACATCACCTAATTGCTCAGTATATTTTTCTAATGGAGCGAATTGCTGATATGCCTCACCTCTAGTCTCAAACTTCAACTCTACTTTTTGTAACGGTGGGCAATTCTCTGTGGAATCACATGCAGGTTTAATTTGCAGCTGTTTGTTCCTATATATAACGGTATCGCCTGGTAAACCTACAACTCGCTTTATGTAATCAAGTTGTGGCTCAGGAGGAAATTTAAACACTACTACGTCACCCCGCTCTGGCTCACCAATATCAACGAATTTTTTGCGCATTACCGGATCCTTTAGTCCATATGTGAACTTTTCAACCAGAATAAAATCTCCAACCAACAAAGTTGGCATCATTGAGCCTGATGGAATTTGAAAAGGTTCATATAAAAACGAGCGTAAAACCATAACAAAAGCAATAACAGGAAAAATTTGTTGTGCAGTATCGACCAACCAAGGCAATTGTGCATCTTGCTCTAACGTAGTAGTTGCAACACCAGCCCCGCTAGCCACAGCCATACGTTGACGACGTTTAGGAGCAAACATTAAACTGTCAATCAGCCAAATTAGCCCAGATCCTACTGTGAGCAGCACTAAAAAAATCGAAAAATAATTTGCCATTTAATTACCTACCTTTAGTAGCGCTAAAAAGGCCTCTTGTGGTAGTTCCACATTACCAACTGATTTCATGCGTTTCTTCCCATCCTTTTGTTTCTGCAAGAGTTTTTTCTTACGGCTAATATCACCGCCGTAACACTTAGCGGTGACGTTTTTACGTAGTTGTTTGATAGTGCTGCGAGCGATTATTTGATTTCCAATCGCAGCTTGAATAGCAATATCGAACATTTGTCTAGGAATGAGCTCTTTAAGCTTCTCTACTAATTGGCGCCCACGAACGACAGAGTTGTCTTTATGTGTAATCATAGCTAGCGCGTCAACACGCTCACTGTTAATTAAAATATCCAAACGAGACATGTCTGCCCCTTGGAAACGTTTGAAGTTATAGTCTAGAGAAGCAAAACCTCTACTTGTTGATTTTAATTTATCGAAAAAATCCATAACCACTTCAGCCATGGGTAAGTCGTAACTGACAGCCACTTGTTTACCATGATATGTCATGCCTGTTTGCATACCGCGTTTTTCAACACAAAGCGTTATTACATTGCCTAGATATTCTTGAGGGACCAGAATGTGTGCTTCCACGATAGGCTCTCGAATTTCTTCAATGTCATTTACAGGCGGTAATTTAGAAGGATTATCTACATAAACGATCTTTTCATCTTTACAAACCACTTCGTAAACCACAGTAGGTGCAGTGGTGATCAAATCCAAGTTGTATTCACGCTCTAAACGTTCTTGGATAATTTCCATATGCAGCATGCCTAGGAAACCAATTCGAAAACCAAACCCTAGAGCAGATGAACTTTCAGGTTCAAAAAATAACGATGCATCATTCAGGCTGAGTTTGGCTAGAGCATCGCGGAAATCTTCATAGTCATCGGAACTAATTGGAAACATACCCGCATAAACTTGCGGCTTAACTTTCTTAAAGCCTGGCAATGGCTCTGGTGCTGACTGTTTCGATAGAGTAATTGTATCCCCTACTGGCGCACCATGAATTTCTTTTATCCCAGCAATTACAAAGCCAACTTCACCGGCTTTCAACACACCTGTATCCGTTGCTTTAGGCGTAAAAATGCCTACTTTATCAGCTTGGTGAATACCGCCAGTAGACATAATTTTAATTTTGTCGTTCTTTCGTAACTCACCTTGCATAATTCGAACTAGAGATACAACCCCTTGGTAATTATCAAACCATGAATCAACAATCAATGCCTTTAAAGGCACATCAATTTCACCTTCAGGAGGCGGCACTTGGCGCACGATAACCTCTAGTACTTCTTCAATTCCAATGCCTGTCTTAGCAGAGCAACGCACCGCATCAATCGCATCTATCCCCACGATATCTTCAATTTCTTCTGCAACACGATCGGGTTCAGCTTGTGGTAAATCAATTTTATTTATAATTGGCACCACTTCCATGTCCATGTCTATGGCTGTATAACAATTTGCCAAAGTCTGAGCTTCTACCCCTTGCCCCGCGTCTACTACCAATAAAGCACCTTCACAGGCCGCAAGTGAACGAGATACTTCGTACGTAAAGTCCACATGTCCAGGGGTGTCAATAAAGTTTAATTGGTACGTTTCACCATCTCTAGCCGTGTAATTTAGCGTGACACTTTGAGCTTTGATTGTGATACCCCGTTCTTTTTCGATATCCATAGAGTCGAGCACTTGCTCAGACATTTCTCTACTGGACAATCCTCCACAATGTTGAATTAAACGATCAGAAAGAGTCGATTTACCATGGTCTATATGGGCAATAATTGAGAAGTTACGTATGTGCGAGTGTTGCATAAAATTTTAGAATATTACCAAGTGGTTTTGTTACCAAGCAACTAGTGAAAACCAAATAGTCGCTGCAGTATGGGACAAAAATTAAATAGGCGAGAATTTTACAGTTTTATCAGTCACTTTGCGACATAACATGGGCATTGTTTATGAACTTTTGTAGCAGAAAATCGATATTACACTTGTTTAATGTGAATATTATCTATTTCTAAGGGGAAAACTTTGAGTATACGAGGGTAAAACTCACCTTGGTCAGCGCGACTTAAGTAACGACGAACAAATCTAAAGGTCAAGTAACTACAGATAGCAGAAAACAAAATAAGCCAGACCTCTGCGTCTAATCCTACCAAGGGTAATGTGCTTTGCCCAAGCAAAGCGGATACGACAAGTGCGAGTAAGGGTAAGCAGTAAACCATTACGGATGCTTTCAATAGGTTTTCTTCGGGTATACCTAAGCTAACCTTTTGCCCTACTTCAACTATGTCATTCAATTGAAAGCGTAATCTTTCGTGCTTCGTCGCAAACACTTTAGCAATTGAACCGGTAGCACAATTAGATTGTGCCTCACAACTCCCACAAGTCGATTTTATTTGTGTCTCCACTACAATCACTTGTTGATTATTACGCTGTTCAATAGCATGAATGACGCCTATTTCTTCGACCATTTAGTTAGTTCTTTGTATCGACTTTGCTATTGCATTGGCAGTAGCGGCTGGAAGCTTGCCAATAACCGTTACATTGAGTTCGCCATGCTGGATAGTCAATAACGTATCCGTTTGAACCGTCCCCACCAAATTACCTTGTTGTTTGTTACTACTACTGTTTTGCATATACACAGAAATATCAACTAACCCATCACTCAACATAATGTATTCTACAACTTCACCTGAACCAGACAAGCGTCGCAAATCTCTGTTAACAATTGTCATACCTTTTGGCAGATAATTAATTGTCCAAGGTGAGCTAATTGCTGAGCTAGGACTAAAATTAACCACATCTGGTAGCATTCCAGGTTCTATTTTAGCAAAAAAAGGGTCAGGCTCTTGAGTAACTTGCAACCCTGTCACTTGAATTTGCTCGAGGAGTTGCGATTCTTGGCCGACCATATTCATTTTTAACAATAAGCCGGTTTCTTGATCAAGCCAAACATTTAGGCCAAAACGACTCTTATCTTTACTAACAATTCTGATCTGTTGCGCTGCTCGTCCCGAAATACGACTGCGACCCACCATAATAAATTCGTAACCCAATAATAACTTCTCTGGCCGCAAAAATAATTCACTCGGAAAAGGGCCATTAATGATAGATGACTGCAAACTATAAGGGGGAACGTTAGGCTCAAAATAACTAACTTTATTACCAATACGCACAACCTCCCTACCTGGTCCGTTTAATAAATTAAGTTGCTCCATTTCGAGACCTTCTTCGTTTACTCCATGACGCCAAAGATAGGGTTGTGCATCAACACCGGGCTTTAGTAACACAAATGAAATAGAATAATTGAGTGACTTAACGGCATGTGACATCTTAGCCATCCACGCTTGGGCACTGTCAGACGGGAAAGTATTAGAAGTGGGTTCGTTGCTGGTTTGCTCTGACTGTGCGAAGGATTGCAAAGGCAGTGCAATAATGAGCGGCAGAGCCCAAATAACTCTGCCAAATATTTTATTGAGGAGTGTTTTCAACAAGGTCTGATTGCGCCTCTTCATTTTCGATATTCGGTTGCAATTGTGAAGTCTCGTCGTCAATCAATTGAGTCGTTTTAAAACGTAACTGCTGCTTATGATCAATCAAAAATGTATTGATACGGCGTCTTTGTTCGACACCATCAGAATTAGGAACAGCTCGAGTTTGGTCAAAGCTTACTGGCGATAAACCGCCTTGGATACCTCGGATAGGAGGTGCTGCATTAAAAGGTTGATTGACATCAGGTTGATTAAGTTGCTGAACCCCAATAATCATCGCCACTGCAACCGAAGCCGCAATTGCCATTTGTCCACCTTGTTTCGTAAAAGGTATCACTTGAGCAACTAAGGGCAAATCACGCCAAGTTCTTTTGGGTGCTAATATTGCGGGCTCTGATTCTAACGCCTGAGCAACTTTATCGGCAATGTCGAAATTAATATTTGCGGGGAGCTCTTGGCGCAAACCATCACGAATCAGGTGGTAACTTTTCCATTTTTGCTGCAATTGTGTATCGTCTTTAACTGCATCCAACACACGACTACTCGATAAAGGCTGGTCACTATGCTCTCCATCGACTAAGGCTGACAAATCTTCAATTTTTTGCGACATACAATTGGGTTCCCGCTAATTTAATTTCAACTTTGATAAAAAATCAATCATTCATCAACAATGGTTGAATAACTTTATCTAATGCTTCTCTAGCCCTAAATATTCTCGATCTTACAGTACCGACTGGGCAATCCATAACATTAGCAATATCTTCGTAGCTTAAACCATCTAGTTCACGCAAACTAATAGCCATACGCAAATCTTCAGGTAGCTTATCCATAGTGTCAAACAATAGCTTTTCCATTTGCTCTGACATTAAACTTTTTTCGGGTGAATTATTTTCTTTTAAAGCATCACTACCATCATAATAATCAGCTTCATCTGCATCAACATCATTTGCCGGTGGTTTTCTTCCTTGGGATACCAAATAATTCTTAGCACTGTTTACAGCAATTCTATATAGCCAAGTGTAAAAAGCACTATCACCTCTAAAATTTGGTAGGGCTCTATAAGCTTTGATAAACGCTTCTTGCGTCACATCGGACACATCCCCTGAATTCTTCACATACCTAGAAACTAAGTAAGATACTTTATGTTGGTACTTCGTTACCAACAATCCGTAAGCGTTCTTGTCTCCACGTTGTACTCTTTCAACAATTTGTTGATCTGCTATCTGCTCGCTCATTCGAGCCATTACTCCTGTGCGAAAATATACTACGGCTCATGCAAGCACTACTATTGACTCTATGTAGATTGAAAAGTTCGTATAAAACACACTTTTTTTCAAAATAAATCACTGTTGTATAATTTTGTAACTATCATTTATGGTTATTTAACCCTATTCAGCCGTGAAAAGCATTGTAATTTACAATCTGTAAATTAGTATTGCCCCACAAACTCCCTATATTTTACCTAGTTTACCCTATGCACAACACAATTGAACATCAGTGTGACGTACTTATTATTGGAAGTGGCGCCGCTGGACTAAGTCACGCGTTAAAAATGGCAGATCACTGCCAAGTAATTGTACTATGTAAAAGTGATATCTCTGAAGGCTCAACAAAATACGCTCAAGGTGGCATAGCCGCTGTTTTCGATGAAAATGATTCTATTGATTCTCATGTTGAAGACACGCTTTTAGCTGGCGATGGATTGTGCGATAAAAACGCAGTTGAGTTTACCGCGTCACAAGCTAAAGCTTGTATGCAATGGTTAATAGATTTTGGAATGCCTTTTGACCAAGAATCAAACGAAAACGGTGAAACTCGATTCCATTTGACCAGAGAAGGCGGCCATAGCCATAGACGTATTCTACATTCCGCTGACGCTACCGGTGCAGCAGTTCAAACTACCTTAATTGAAGCCGTTCGCCATCACCCAAACATACACTTATTCCAGCGTTATAACGCCATTGATTTGATTAAAAGCGATTACACAAAAAATCACTTGTTAGGTGCTTATGTTTGGAATAGAAAACGAGAAAGAGTAGAGGTTATCCGCAGCAAGTTTGTGTCTTTAGCCACAGGCGGTGCCAGCAAGGTTTATCAATATACCTCTAATCCAGATGTCTCTAGTGGTGACGGAATTGCTATGGCATGGCGAGCGGGTTGTCGCGTCGCCAACATGGAATTTAATCAATTTCACCCTACATGTTTGTACCATCCTGAAGCGAGAAACTTTCTCATCACTGAGGCATTGCGAGGAGAAGGCGCAAAACTTTGTCATCCTGACGGCACACCTTTTATGCACAAATTTGACGATAGAGGTGATCTAGCGTCTCGTGATATTGTTGCTAGAGCCATTGATTATGAAATGAAACGACTCGGTGCTGATTGCATGTACCTAGACATAAGTCATCAATCTAGCGACTTTATTGTTAAACACTTCCCCAATATTTACCGAAAATGTCGTTCTCTAGGAATCGATATTACCCAGCAACCTATTCCAGTTGTGCCTGCTGCACATTATAGTTGCGGAGGAGTTGTCACCAATACCAAAGCCAAAACGGACATTGCAAACTTATACGCTATAGGAGAAGTTGCTTATACAGGCCTCCATGGTGCAAACCGAATGGCCAGCAACTCTATATTGGAATGTATTGTTTATGCCCATTCCGCTGCTCAAGACATTGTGTCGAGGTTAAACGAAAAAATACAGCATGAACCGATTAGAGCTTGGGACGAGAGTAAAGTGGGTGACTCTGATGAAGAAGTTATTATTCAACATAACTGGCACGAGTTACGCCTCTTTATGTGGGATTACGTCGGTATAGTGCGAACTAATAAGCGTTTAGAGCGAGCACTGCATCGTATTGAATTATTAAAGCAGGAAGTGAACGACTACTATTCTAACTTTAAAGTGAGTAACAATTTGCTAGAACTTAGAAATTTACTGACCGTTGCTGAGTTAATAGTTGAATGCGCGAGAAAACGTAAAGAAAGTCGAGGACTTCATTTTAATTTGGACTATCCAAATAAACTTGATAATCCACAACCTACCATTATACAAAATGACTTCAAATAGAACGAATATTACCAACCAAATGCAGAGCCTGTTGCCCTTTAACAGGCTCACTTCCCAAGACTTTAAAATTCGACGTGTCACTTACGCGCTCAGAATCGCAATTACCAGTCAACATTTGCACTTGATTTGGTAGATATAACGGTTGCTTAAACGCAATATTAGCCACGAAACCTTGGTTAAAAATAGTAGAGTTAACTTTTTGCAATTCAGATAAGCAATAAGACTTAGTCCACATTCCATGAATAATATGCTGTTTAAAACCAAATAGTTTGGCTGTCCATTTACTTACATGTATGGGATTAAAGTCCCCAGACACTTTTGCATATCGTCTCCCCAGATTTCCCTTCAGTTGCCAGTTTGATTTAATATCCCAACTCGAAATGTCAGACGGTTGCTGAACAAAAGATTCAACCTGCGGCTCATGTTTACACAAAAATAAGTTAGTACTTTCACTTTTCCAAACAACCTCGGCCTCTATATGAAACGCTACGTTAATTGAAAACAACCAACCTTTGGGATGAATTTCCAAGTGCCCGAAATGACTGTTTACTGATAACCTTTCTCCTACTCTCATAGGCCTTATTTGAGTAATTTGATTGTTGATGTGTACCAAACCTAATAAAGGAAATGGAAAATCTGGCTCTAAAAGCAACATCATGTGCAACGGAAATGCTACGGAATGTAAATAACATGGGTGTAAGTAATCGTCTCCTATTTCCCAACCTACAACTTGATGAAAATCCCTGACATGCTTTTCCTTTAGTACGATATCTTTGAAACGGAAAACTTTAGAGGGCAGTGTGCTCTCTTTCATTCGATGAGGGTCGAAATTAGCTTTTTTAAACGGCGCTCTTAATAACAATAATTTAGTATTCGGGATATTAGCCAGCTTAATTTCCTTGAACGAAGAAAAGTATATTAACGAATTTTCCTAGGGTTTTGTTGTTGATAAATAACAGCGCAACAAAGCCTGCGAAAATCTCTTTCAGTAACTTGGTCTTTGCAGACTAAACACCATTTTGAACGCTTCGGATTAATTGGAGAAATTAAATGAACAAATAAAAGAAAACTAGTAACACGAGATTTTTCAGTAATTTTCCAACTGACTTGTCCGTCGATATTGGTTTCCGACCATTCCCCTTTTGAGGAGAAGGTAACTGGAGCATGTTTCTGACGCATATTATAAAACACTGTCGTAAATATCAAAAACGTAATACAAGTTACTATCAATACTTCTAGAAAAAACTGAAAGGGAATAACAGCAGGTTGCCATATCAATATAGATACAACCAATCCTCCATACGTTAGCAACTGGATTAGCAGCATTAGTTTTGATATTTTAAACTCAACCCTATACTTTGACACGACTCAAAATGTGTTGAATCATTTGGTCAAACTCTTGATTTTCGCAATCTTGATGCCCCATAAACCAAGCATATAAATCAGGATCATCACAGGTTAATAAGCGTTCAAACACTTCCTGTTGACTTTCAGATAACTCATTAAAACCACTCTCCGAAAACGGAATAAATAACACGTCAAGTTCCAACATTCCACGGCGACATGCCCACTTCAGCCGACCATATCGTTTCTTGTCAAACATTCGTCACCTCATACCTAGACATTTTTCTCAGTTAACCTTGATAATCTAGTCTTTCGAAAACTTAATAATAACAGTAATAGGCCGTTGTTTTCAGATTTTTCCTTGCTATATCAAACTCGTACCCCATATTAATTGCATGCGCAAAACAGCAAAAGAGTATAAAAAAATGTCACAACCTACTTTAACTAATTTTGTAACCAGAGAGTACGCTAACCATTTAAATAATTACGGCGTGATCCAGCTCACAGGTGAAGAAAGATCTAGCTATCTTCAAGGTCAAATTACCGCAGACCTCAATCACCTTGAGGACGACAAATCTCTGTTTGGTTGTCATTGCGATTTTAAAGGCAAAACTTGGAGTGTTTTTTACACTTTTGTTTGGAAGGAATCCATTTTGTTAGTGACTCATAATTCTGTTCTCGAAAAATCCCTTTCGGAACTAAATAAGTATGGGGTCTTTGCTAAAGTTGAGATTACCGATCAAAGTAATAAATGGGAATTGACAGGTGGCAGTGGCACAAAGTTTGAGGACGCACTTAAGTCACTATTTGGTGAATTACCCACCTTAAATAGAGCCGTAGTCTCTAATGACTACGGTTTAGTGATGGCAATTAACCAACCAGAACAGCGTTATCTTGTATTACAACCAGACAATACAGAAAAGCGCCTAAGTACCGAGTTCGCCGAAGATAATGAACTTTGGGAAATTGCAGATATCCGCGCTGGAATAGGAGAAATACGAGACACGTCAGTAAGCGAATACGTGCCGCAAATGTTAAATTTACAAGCGTTAGATGCCATAGACTTTGATAAAGGCTGTTATATGGGTCAAGAGGTTGTGGCCAGAACCAAATATTTAGGTCGTAATAAGCGAGCCGGGTTTATTCTAAAAACGGAATCAAAATACGGCAATTTAAGTGGAGAACAACTTGAATACCAAATTGGTGAAAACTGGAGACCAGGAGGTAAAATACTCCGTAGTGGTGCAGATTCACATGAGACATGGGCATTTGCAGTTTTGGCGAATGATACTGAAATAGGCAGCAACTTTAGAGTTAAGTCATCACCCAATATAATCTTGGTTGTTCAAGCATTACCATATCCTTTACAATAGACACTAAATTTTTAGACGGGAATAACATGAATATAGCTAAAGACACTGTCGTTACCATTCACTTTACTGTTGCCTCATCTGACGGTACTCAAATAGATTCGTCGAAAAATGGCGAACCTATGGTTTTCCTGCAAGGCAGTCACTTTTTAATTCAAGGCCTTGAAGATGAATTAGACGGCAAGACTACCGGAGACAAGTTTGTAGTCGATATTGCTCCTAATCTTGCATACGGTGAACGTCATGACGAACTAGTCCAAGCCGTTCCAAAATCTATGTTTGAAGAAATGGACGTCAATCCGGGCATGACATTCAGGGCCACTACCGATGATGGCGAGCAATCTGTAATGATATTGGAAGTTAACGAAGAAGATGTCATTGTTGACGGTAATCATCCTTTAGCAGGAATGACACTGAACTTCGACGTTGAGGTTTTGGACGTAAGAGAAGCAACGGAAGAAGAAATTGCACATGGCCACCCACATACTGAAGATGGTAGTGGACATACACACTAATCAATTTAAAAATTAGAAGGCGTTCATTGACGCCTTTTTTATTACTAGAAATAAATTAATATCCCATAGACGCTATAAGCAATCCTTCGCTTAATAATTGTTCTTAACCTTCAGATTGGCTCCCCATGCTAAATTTCAGACAAAAAAAAGGCATAAAAAAAGGGCCAACCTTTCGGTTAGCCCTTTCTTAGAATGGGAGTCTGGCAATGTGCTACTCTCGCATGGGGAAACCCCAAACTACCATCGCCGCTAATGTGTTTCACTTCTGAGTTCGGAATGGGATCAGGTGGTA
>NZ_JBDVXF010000029.1:0-19906 GCF_039964565.1 Paraglaciecola sp. | reverse complement strand
TACCACCTGATCCCATTCCGAACTCAGAAGTGAAACACATTAGCGGCGATGGTAGTTTGGGGTTTCCCCATGCGAGAGTAGCACATTGCCAGACTCCCATTCTAAGAAAGGGCTAACCGAAAGGTTGGCCCTTTTTTTATGTTCGAAATTTACTTTATATTTTTCGGTATTAAACTAAAGGCTAATACCAGTCTGATTTTAAGTTGTTGTATACTCGCCATTTATTTAGGTACAAGGTTGTAACTGTGCGAAAAAGTCGACTTGCTTTAGTCTTTAGTTTTATATTTTTTACTAGTAGCGTTTCCGCAAATCTTATTCAGTGGGATGCGTTTGAAGTTGGCGATGAGCTGGCGGTTAAGGACGAATCAACAGGCTTGATTTGGCTCGATTTAGCTCTTACGGCAAATGTACATTTTAGACAGTCTGGCACAATGTTCGACGGTTGGAGTTACGCAAGTTATGTGCATGTTGAATCTTTATTAGAAGACATATTTTTTGATATAAATATTTCGGGCGTTAATGGTGAGCAATATTTATTTGAACAAAACTGCGCTAATTCCACTAATTGTTTTAGTACGTCACAAACATGGCAGCAGTTATTTGGTTCGATTGAAGGCGCTAGATATTACCAAACCCATTCATATGGGCTTTATGAAGATGAACAAGGTGTTTTACGCGTTGGAGGTAGTTATTTAAATGGCTCAGGCAGTGCAAATCGTTATGGTGTTGACTTTAACGTTGACTACTCAACTAATTATGAAGAAAAATTCAATAACAATGAATTTTATAACGTTGGTACTTTTTTAATTAAAAATGACTCTTTACCTGCCAGTCTTCTGCAATTTTCGCCCACTCAAGTATCAGTCAATGAACCTACCAATACATTTGTCCTGGCGCTCGCTTCAGTCATGCTTTGGAGGAGAAGGCGTAAGCGATTGATTTAATTTCTATTTAATAGTGAAAATTATTGGCTAGAAATCATCAAACCTTGAATTAGACCTTAGCAGCTGGCAGACAAAGCAATTGAACGCTCAGAAAATGTGTTTCTATGTTGAGATGCTAAAGGTAGCGAAATAAGTCTGCGTGTTTTAAGAAGGTGTTAATAAACGATCCAATGAATTATTTAAGCACCTAATTCGCCTTGTTACGTTTCCGCCCGTACTCAAAGACTGTTTATCAAGTCTGGTTAATACCTTCAGAGAAGCTTATATTGCTTAACGCTTTAATTAACGTCATAGTTTGGCTGATACGAAAATAATCAAACTGAGATTGTGAAGAGGAGCTAAATTGGATAGCAAGATTTTTGAACCTGGATATTATACAGACCAAGACTTACAAAACGTTGGATTTAAATCATTAGGGAAAAACGTCGCTATCTCTAAAAACTGTACGATCTTGGGCATTCCTAATATTTCCATAGGTAATAATGTAAGAATAGACAGTTATTGTTCGATCTTTGCGACAGGTAGTGGCTACTTAACCTTAGGTTCCTATATACACATTGGTGGATACTCGGCGTTGTCAGCTGGTAGCGGTATAGTTATGGAAGATTTTAGTGGCTTGTCTCAAGGAGTCAAAATATATAGTAGAACAGATGATTACTCTGGTAAGTGCTTGACGAACCCAACTGTACCGCAACAATATACGGGCGTCGATGAGGGGAAAGTTAGCCTTGGTAAACATGTTATAGTAGGTGCAGGAAGTGTCATTTTACCTGGTACCACTATTGGTGAGGGCGCATCGGTAGGTGCTATGTCTTTAGTCACTAAAGATTTAGATGATTGGAATGTATATTTTGGTTCACCTGCTAAAAAATTAAAACGACGCTCTAAGGAATTACTCCTCCTTGAGGAGCAATTAATAGCGAACAGAGAAAACACATAGTACGATTGCACTAAGTGTTGTATTGGCTCAATATTAACGAAAAATAATAAGAAAAAGAAAATGCCTGCTTCTGCACTTGCAAGAAATTCTTTGCTCACATTAATAGCGAATATTTCTTTGGCTTTTAGTAACTGGTTTATATTAGTTGTTATTGCCAAGAACTTTGATGGGACACAATTAGGTCAATTTGTTTTAGCTTTGTCTATTACTTCGCCTTTGTTTCTATTTGCCAGCTTTAAAGTTAGAACGCTAGTAATTGTAGACAAATATTGGCGTTTCAAGCTTGAGGAATACGCCAACGCGCGATTGTTAGCAAATACCAGTGTCACTGTACTTTTAGCACTTATTGCGATCTCTACTTTAAAGTTTCACATCAGCCTGATATTGATAGTTGTTGTATATAAATGGTTCGATACTTGGTCTGAATTTTGTCACAGTTACATGCGTAGAGTTGACGCTTATCGAACCGCTTGCGTATCACTCACGGCACGTTCACTTTTAACTATTGCAAGTGTAGTGTTAGTGACTTTTACATCTTCCAACTTTGAATACATGTTAATTTGTTGGTGTGCAATTGCTGGTATTTTTGCGGCATTTGATACGCTTAAAATATATCAATTAAGCAACTCATGTGAGACGAAGCCGCTGTCTGCCTCGTTGATATTTTCCGCAGAATCGGTAAAACGCTCACTGCAACTGTATAAGGAGTATTTTACAGTTGCAGTGGCTTTAATGATTAGTGCGTTATTTGTGCACCTTCCCAATTTTTTATTAACTTATCAACTTGGAGTTGTTCAAGCTGGGCAATTTGCCACTATTAGTTATTTTCTCGTAGCGGGCGGAATATTAATCAATAGCTTATCTCAGGCAGCGACTCCACAACTAGTCAACCTTCATAAATCTCAAAATCAAACTGCATTTGTGTCCTTAGTTGTTAAGTTGTGCGGAATGGGAGTGGCCATAGGATTAGCTGGCGTGATTGTGGCGTATTTTTGGGGAGAGTATTTTTTAACTCTTTTTTATAATAGTGATATCGGCAAACATGCTGATGTACTTATTTGGGTGATGGCGGCAGCAGCGATTCGATATATTTATATCTTTATTGGTACTTCATACGCATCGCTGCAGTTATTCCAAATTCAAACAAAAATTTACGCGGTTGGATTAGTTGTTATGTTTTTCTGCTGTCTTTTATTGATCGAGTCAAATGGTTTAGTAGGTGCTGCCCAGGCAATGTTTGCGGCTACTGTTTGTGAGTTGGTGTTATTTGCATTGTTAACCAAGAATCAATACAGGAGAGTGTTTGAAGTTTCGGTGAGTTCAACATGACTGTCAAAGTATTGCATGTATTTGGCACCATGAATCGAGGTGGTGCTGAAATAAGAACCGTCAGCTTGATGGGAGATTTAGCCCAAAAAGGCGTCATGTTTGATTATTGTGCGCTAAGCGGAAAGCGCGGTGTGCTAGATGAAGATATTAAGGCGTTAGGAGGTAATGTTTTCTTTTGCAAGTTAGATTTGATGTTTGTCTTTCGTTTTATTCTACTTGCTAAGCAATACGATGTCGTTCATTCACATGTTGCTTACGTGTCAGGTTTTATAATATTGCTGGCTAAAATAGCGAGGGTCAAAATTCGTATTGCTCATTTTCGAAATACGACAGACGGGGTTAACCCTTCGATCTTTAGGAGATTCCGCAATTCACTGTTAGGTTTTTTAATTAACACTTGTTCGACTCATATTTTGGGAGTTTGTAGAGGTGCTCTCGCTGGTTTCATGGGACCTAATTGGGAACAAAATAGTAAATGTCAGGTAGTTTATAATGGTTTCGAATTAATATCGCCTGCGCGAAAGCCTGACCTTTGGAAAGACTATATCCCTAATTTTGAACATCAAAAAATTATCATTAATGTAGGGCGTGTGGATCGCCAAAAGAATCATATACGCCAGTTAGAAATATTTAACGAGTTACATCAGCTAGATAAAGAGTGTCACTTATTTCTGATAGGCAAAGAAAACACTGAATTGAAAGTAACGCTCCGAACATTCATAGAAAACCATAATCTAAACGACGTTGTTCATTTTTTAGGTTTGCAATCTGATGTTCCTTCGTTATTGGTGAACGCTGATGTTATGTTGTTTCCTTCACTGTGGGAAGGTTTGCCAGGAGCTGTTATCGAAGCGTTAAGTTTGGGTGTGCCTGTTGTTGCTTCATCCTTGCCAGGAGTTTTGGAAATAGCTGAATCCATAGACGGAATTGTTCCATTGAACTTATCTGAAGATAATCAGCGTTGGGCTCAAGAAATCGTCGGGTTACTAAATCATCGCCCTGTTAAAGAGCAGCTTATTGAATCGTTCAAACGTAGTCCGTTTTTATTGAAACAGAATGTAGAGCAATTGCACATTGTTTATACGAGCTGACAATAACTTAGTCAAAATATTTGGTATATGGGCAATATTGTTGATCGGCGCATGGAGTTTTGCTGCCTACTTTAATGTATTTGATGCACCAAGAGAAAAGTTAGAGCTTCTAACCGCACTAAACTGGATTGTGCTGTCATTTATACTTTCGATATCACTACCGAAGGGAATATGGTCTATTAGTTTCATATTTTTTACTGCGTTGTGTGTCTTTCATACAGGCTTAGTCTTGGCTAATTCAGTTGGCGGAATTACAGACGAAGACCTCCATTATGTGATTCGTAATTGGTTTTATACGCGGCAAACAAATAATGCGATTCATTTAGTTAATATTGCATTAATCGGTTACGCATTGGCGGTGATTGCATTTTCAAAACCAGTTGCGTTCCGAGAAACAGAGGCCGGAACTGAAAAGTTTCAGAAGCGCTTATTTCACATTGGTGGCGCACTTCTAACGTTTTTTGTTTTTATTTTTTTAGCGATTATTTTTAGCACCGGAATGTATCAGTCGTATTTTGCATACCTTACGATTATGAGTGAGTTGCCATTAATAAGTATGTTGATTTTTTATACCTACTTATTTATCGGGATAGCGTTAGTTTTAGTATCGGTAACATACCAATCAGGTTATTCAATTTTGTATTTTTTAGTGTTTGGTGTTTTTGCGGTAATAGCATTCAAAACCGGACTACGCGGCGAGGTCATGTTCCCAACAGCAGTAGCTGGCTGTATGCTGGGTAAAAAGGGCGTACCTATAAAAACTCATACATTAGTGGTTTTAATGGTTCTTTTCCTTATCGCTACAGGTATTGTTAAAAATGCCAGAGTATCAGGAGATTATGGTGGTCAGGGAATGTCTGTGAACCCTTTGAATGCAGTTGCTGAAATGGGAGGTAGCCTAAGACCATTGCAGGAAGTGATTTTATGGCGAGAGAGTGGGTTCGAGTTGTTAAATGGTACAAGTTATTGGGCTCCTTTCGAACGTCAGTTGGCATTGTTTATCCCTCAACTTGAGCGGGTAGATGCACTAGAGGATGATCGTTTACTGAATGTTGTGGTTCAGCAACGGGTTGGTCCGATTGGTTTTTCACCTATTGCTGAAGCCTATATTAATTTTGGAGAGGCAGGGGTCTTTTTTGTGTTTTTTGCTACGGGTGGTCTTATGGCTTTTCTGGATAGTCGCAAGTCGACGGTGAAATCTGACATTATCCAAGGGGTACTCTTAGTGCCTCTATTTGTTATGGTGAGAAATGCGTTTACGCAAGTGCCTGTGCAAATTGTCATTGGATGGTTAGTCGTTGCTTTACTTTTTTACATTGCTTATCGAAAAAAAGATACGCAAAACCATTTTGCTGAAAAGTTTGAGAGTCGTTGATGGAAGTTGATATTGTAATTGAACAGCGGTTCTATCGTTGTGAAAATGGTTACTTTTGGACCGATAACGCTTTTTCATATGAGTTTTGGAAAAGGTATCTAGTGTCATTTTCTCGTGTAAATATCGTCGCTAGAGTTAAGCAAGTTAATGCAGTGCCTAAGGTTTGGAAAAGAGTCGACGGCAGAAACGTTGGGTTTGTGAGTCTTCCCCATTATATTGGCCCAGTTGGATTTATTAAAACGTTGCCAAGTCTTGTTTCAACACTACGTTCTAGAGGTGCAAAGCATAGGAAAGTGATATGCAGGATCCCCAGTATTTTATCAGCGATGTACCTGTGGTTCAGCAAGCCTCAAGTCAGTGTGTATGGGGCAGAGGTAGTTGGCGATCCTGCAGATATGTTTGATAAAGGTGCCAGTCAAAGCCCCTTACGACCCTTTTATAAATGGTTGTTTGTTCGTTTGCTGAAAAAGCAATGCCATGATGCATATGCGATTTCTTACGTCACACAATTTAGCTTGCAAAAACGCTACCCCCCTAATCCAAATAGTTTTGATACTCACTATTCTTCAATACAGCTTTACCCAGAAGATTTTATTGAGCGCAGTATTTACCCTTTCGAAGATCCCTTGCGCTTGGTTTGTGTGGGCACACTATCGCAACCTTATAAAGGCTGTGACCTAATGCTTAACGCTATCGCCGAGCTAAATAAGAAAAACATCCAGACGTCTTTAACATGGATTGGAGGCGGTGCCTTACTCACCGAAATGATGGAAATGGCTGTTCATTTGGGTATCGATGGCCAGGTAAGTTTTATGGGGAACGTATCGAATCGAGAAGATATTCGAGATAGTTTGGATAAATCTGATGTTTTTGTACTTCCTTCGAGGCAAGAAGGCTTACCAAGGGCGTTAATCGAAGCGATGGCACGTTCTTTAGTGTGCATCGCAACAGATGTTGGTGGCGTAAAAGAACTCATTGATGACGCCTATATTGTCCCAAAGGATAACATAGGCCAGTTAGTATCTTGTTTGCGAACAGTACAACAACTTACTGAAGACGCTCGTCTAAAAATATCCTATGCAAATTATACGAAGTCACAGCAATACAGTGACAGTGTCCTTATGCAAAGACGTAAATCGTTATTTGAAACCTTGATCGGAAGCTAACCTAATGAAAGTTTTACATTTATTGAAAACCTCTATTGGTGCTAGCTGGGCATTGAGGCAAACCAGAGAATTAGTGGCGTTAGGGGTAGAAGTGCATGTTGCATTACCTGATGGTCCACTGGTCGCTGAATATCAGAAAGCTGGCGTACATACCCATATCATTGATGTAATATTTGAGGTGAAACGTCCATGGCGTAATATTAAAAAATCTAAACAATTGAAAAAATTGGTTGAGGAAATTAATCCGGATATTGTGCATAGCCATTTTGTGGCGACAACATTTTTGATGCGAGTAGCGTTACGTAAAACTCTGGTACCTCGAGTATTTCAAGTTCCTGGTCCTTTGCATTTGGAACACTGGCTGTATAAACGAATTGAGATAATTTTAGGTAATAAATATGATTATTGGCTAGCCTCGTGCCAGTGGACGCAAGATGAATACCAACGTTGTGGAATCGAACCTAGTCGTACTGGCCTTGCTTATTACGGTGTTAATGAGGAAGACTTTAAAGTAGATGACAATGAAAAAATAGATTTACGAAATGTGTGTCAACTCGAAGCTGAAGATTATCTTGTGGGAATGGTGGCCTATTTTTATGCTCCTAAAGCTTACCTAGGACAAAAACGAGGTTTAAAAGGCCATGAAGATTTTATTGATGCCGTCGCAATCGTAAGGAAAAAATACCCAGCAGTGAAGGCCGTGATTATTGGTGGTCCTTGGGGTGGAGCCCAATCGTATTTTGATGGGGTTAAGCAATACGCGCAGGAACGGCTCGGCGATGCCTGTGTGTTTCTTGGTATTCGTAAGGATGTGCCTTTGCTTTACCCTCAACTTAATTTGGCGGTACATCCTTCTCATTCAGAAAATGTTGGTGCAGCCGCCGAATCGATGTATTCCAAAGTTTCGACTTTATCAAGTGATGTAGGTGGTTTTCCTGATTTAGTCATTGATGGCGAAACGGGTTATATGGCGCCAGCTAAAAGTCCAGAAGCTCTCGCTGCAAAAATTATCGAAGCCTATCTTAACGAAGCGGAACAACAGCGTAGGGTGGAGAATGCTTATCAAAAGGTAAAAACACTGTTAAACGTTAAACAAAATGTGTTGGACGTTAATCGTTTTTACGAGCATGTATTGAAACAGCAAAGGGCCAGCTAGTATGTTTTTGAAACGTATTTTCGATTTTACAGTGGCACTATTTGCTTTGCTGGTTTTTTCTCCGATTTTACTCATAGCTATGTTACTGGTTAAAGTTAAAATCGGTAGCCCGGTTTTGTTTAAGCAAACTAGACCCGGTTTACATGGTCGGCCATTTGAAATGTTGAAGCTGTGTACAATGAGTAATGAAACAGATGAAAATGGAGTGTTATTGCCTGACGCAGAAAGGCTTCATGCATTTGGTAAATTGCTTCGTTCGACCAGTATTGACGAGTTACCAGGTTTGATAAATGTACTCAAAGGAAATATGAGTTTAGTGGGTCCCAGACCATTGAGAATGGAGTATTTGCCACTTTATACTAAGGAGCAAAATAGGCGACATCAAGTTTTGCCCGGTATAACCGGTTGGGCTCAGGTGAATGGACGCAATGCTATCAGTTGGGAAGACAAGTTTACTCTTGATGTTTGGTATGTTGATAACTGGTCTTTCTGGTTAGATATTAAGATTCTATTTAAAACAGTATACAAAGTTGTCGCTAGAGAAGATGTTTCTGCTGAAAACGAAGTCACTATGGGTTGGTTCGAAGGCTCAAAAAAAGAATAGGCGAAAAAATGAATAATAAAAAAATAGCAGTATATGGTGCCGGTGGATTTTCTCGAGAAGTTGCTTGGTTAATTGAATGTGCTCACGGAAGTGAAGCAGTAACCTGTTTTGTTGACGACAATAAGTCTCAAAGTGCCCTAAAGGGGATTCCGGTTCTTACTTATGACGAGGTACTGGAACGTCATCCAGATATAGAGATTGCTATAGCCATAGGCGCACCAGCAACACGAAAACTAGTTGCTAAGAAGTGTTCAAGTTCAGGTTTTCAATTTGCTCAATTAATCGACCCTAAAGCTTCAATGTCTTCGTCAGTCGATATTTCTGACGGGGCGATAATTTGTAACGGTTCTATTTTAACCGTAGATATTAATCTTGCTGAACATGTGCATATTAATCTCGATTGCACTATTGGCCACGATGTTAAAATTGGTGCCTACTCCACGTTATCACCGGGTGTGCATGTATCTGGGAATGTACATATAGGTGAGGAAGTTTATATAGGTACTGGTGCCACCATTATTAATGGCAATGAAGACGAGCCACTGATTATTGCTGATAGGACTGTGATTGGCGCAGGAGCTTGCGTAACCAAATCAACGGAAGCAGGTTGTTTATATGCGGGGTTGCCCGCTGTTTTAAAGAAACGATACTGATAAGCGGAAAATGTCGTAAAACGACTTATGCATATTGTGCAAATATAGAATACCCAATAAAAATAATAATAAGTGAGGCAACACAATGTTAAATGGCCCTTTTTCACCTTGGCCTGATTTCGACGCAGCAGAAAAGCAAGCTGTGTTAGAAGTGCTAGATTCAAATAAAGTTAATTACTGGACTGGCCAAAAAGGCAGAGAGTTTGAAAAACAATTTGCCGCGTATTTTGATGCTAAATACGCCGTAGCCGTCTCCAACGGTACGGTAGCATTAGATTTAGCTTGGCAGGCATTAGACTTACCAAAAGGCAGTGAAGTAGTAGTCACGTCGCGGACTTTTATTGCATCAATATCTTCTATAGTACTAGCAGGTTTAACTCCCGTGTTTGCAGATGTTGAACTTGATAATCAAAACATTAGTGCCGAAACAATCAAACCTCATATAACTGACAATACCTCCGCTATTTTGTGCGTGCATCTTGCCGGTTGGCCTTGTGAAATGGACGATATTGTTGCGTTAGCCAAGGTACATGGATTATTTGTGGTCGAAGATTGCGCACAGGCACATGGAGCCAAGTATAAAGGCAAACACGTGGGTAGCTTAGGGGATATTGCTGCTTGGTCATTCTGCCAAGACAAAATCATGACCACTGCCGGCGAAGGTGGCATGGTGACAACCAATAACAAATTGTTTTGGGAAAAGGTGTGGTCGTTCAAAGACCACGGTAAGTCTTGGAGTGCCATTTATGAAAAACAGCATCCTCCGGGTTTTCGATGGTTGCATGAATCTTTTGGTACCAACTGGCGCATGACCGAATTACAGTCTGTGGTGGGCCTAAAACAATTAGAGAAAATGCCTAATTGGACTGAGAAACGACGCAAGTACTCGCAGCAAATATTTGCTACCGCCAAACGTTTTGCTGCGTTGCGTGTGCCTGAAGTGCCTAGCCACATAGAACATGCTTATTACAAATGTTATGTTTTTGTGGAGCCTCAAAATCTAAATGTTGGGTGGGATAGAGACAGAATTATCGCTGAATTTGTTGACTCTGAAGTGCCGTGCTTTTCTGGCTCGTGCTCGGAAGTGTATAATGAAAAAGCGTTTGAGAACACCAATTACCGACCTAAAACGCCCCTATGCAACGCCGTTGAATTAGGTGCGACTTCATTGATGTTCCTAGTCCATCCTACATTACAGCAAGCTGAAATTGATAAATGTTGTAAAGTACTGTCGCAAATAATGTCCAGTGCGTCCAAAGAGGTCACTCAGTAATGCAGTTTAACCAATTGTTTGATCTCAGTTCAAACAATAAACTTGGCATCGCAGTATTATGGGATGTGATGGCGCTGACAGTGGCGACTATCGTTGCTTTCTGGATTAGGCTAGGCATAGCAAGCTGGAATTTTTCCAATGCTGATGCTGTGGTGATCATACTCAACGTTGCTTTCTCGTTGATTCTACTATCACTGTTTGGTCACTATCGACAAATGATCCGTTATATTGGTCGACTAGCAATATTGAAAGCATTGTTGGTATTGTTGTTATCAGCGCTGTTTTTACTCGCGTCTAGATTGGTTTTTGACATTATGATGCCAGTTTCTGTGCCTATTATTTATTGGTCGCTAGCGTCAATTTTAGTGATCGCTCCTCGATTTTTAATCCAAGCGTCAGCTCAGTCTCAGAATTATAAAATGCGTGAGAAATGTTTGATCTTTGGAGCAGCAGAAGCTGGGCGTTCGTTAGTGCAAACGTTAAAAATAGGCAACGACCTACAGCCGATTGCGTTTATCGATGATAAAAAACAGTATCACAACAAACAAATACTGGGTTTGCCCGTTGGGCGTCGCGAAGATATTCCCCTCTATATAGAGCGGTTTGGTGTCACTAAGATGTTATTGGCTGTACACAATACTTCAGCTGACCGCAGAAAAGAGTTAATAGTCGAGTTGGAACCCTACGCCATAGAATTATTGAGTATCCCCAATATTCAAGATTTGCTTTCGGGTAAAAGTAAAATTGATGAACTACGAGAAATTCGTATTGAAGAATTGTTGGGTAGAGAGCCTGTTCCTCCTATCACTCAATTGCTGGATATCAATATACGTGGCAAAAATGTCATGGTTACTGGTGCCGGTGGATCCATAGGCAGTGAATTGTGCAGGCAAATAGTTAAATCTGGGCCTACTAAATTGGTGCTGTTTGAATTATCAGAATTCAATTTGTACCAAATAGAGAATGAGTTAAAACAGCACTATTTTGATATTCCTATGGTGACCGTGCTTTCTAGTATTCAGGATACTGAAGTGTTAAGAAGCGTCATAGATAAACACAAAATACAAACGATTTATCATGCCGCTGCATACAAACATGTGCCTATGGTTGAGTCGAATCCGCTAGCGGGGATCCGCAATAATGTATTTGGTACATCTAATGTGGCTTTAGTGGCTGCCGAATATGACGTAGAGAAATTTGTTTTGATTTCTACAGATAAGGCAGTCAGACCAACTAACATAATGGGGGCGACAAAGCGTTTCGCTGAACTTTATATTCAGGGGATTGCGGAACTGGGTTCGAATACCGAATATTCAATTGTACGATTTGGCAATGTGTTAGGTTCGTCTGGCTCAGTGGTTCCATTATTTACCAAACAAATTAAGGCGGGTGGCCCGATCACCGTCACTCACCCAGATATAACCCGCTTTTTTATGACGATTCCCGAGGCGGCGCAATTAGTCATTCAAGCCGGAGCCATGGGTAGTAAAGGTGAGGTATTTGTTTTAGATATGGGTGAGTCGGTAAAAATTGTGGATTTGGCGAGTAAAATGGCACACCTTATGGGTCATAGTCTAAAAACACCGCAAACACCACATGGCGATATTGAGTTAGAGTTTTCGGGTTTGCGACCCGGCGAAAAGTTATTTGAAGAGTTATTAATTGATGACGCAGATACCACTACGGAACACCCGAGGATTATGGGAGCCGACGAGACCAAATTGCCCTTTGAAGATGTCATTTTATTATTTGATGAGTTAAATAGGTTGTTGCTAGAACATAATGCTGCAGGCGCAAAAGCTCTTCTATGCAAAGCTCCTCTTGCCTATACGCCTGCAGTGCATTAAACGAATTCTTATGTATTCATAATCTAGGCCGATATTGGTAGTTTGATATGTGTCTTTACGTTGTAGTTAATTCAAGTGGTCCGAATGAAAGTAAATATCTTTATCGTTGTTTTATATGGTTTTATATCGCTGATTTCACCGGTAGTTGCTGCCGTTGACGAGACTACTATTAATCCTGATGCTGACAAGTTGGTTATTAACAGTTCTATTGGATACCTAGACAATTATCATCCGCATCTAAATGATGGAATAAGTGCCAATGCTTTCTCTTTGGGTTTAGCTGGAAAATTGGTATCTATGCATGAGAGTGCGTGGTTACAGGCAACTTATTCTGCTGCCCATACCCAATTCAAACCAGATGAAACTGAAATGGAGCTGGAAGATAAGTTTAATCAATACAATATACAATTGTTAAGCAGATTTTTTGTCAGTAATAAATGGTATCTTGATCTTCAAGGAGGTCACCAAAAAGCAGACTATTTATTGGGTAGCGATATTGCCAAATTTCGCCCTGCTACAACAATTGGAGACAGTGTAAGTAGAAATGAATTGGCCGCTTCGGTTGTTTATGGTGGTCGTAATAATAATTCAGATAGTCGGGCTACGAAACGATTTCTAAAGTTCGCCATTTCTCACTTAGATCAGGATTACGAGGACAATAACCCTTATTCGAATTTATTTGATTTAACACGAGATACAGCAGAGTTAGGGCTTAATTTTAAAGTATCAGAGATTACGCAGTTTGAAACCAGTTTCCAGTTTGAAAAAGTAGACTTTGTGGATGACTCACAACTTGATAGTGATGTCTATCGATTGCTGTTAGGGTTCCAGTGGCAAGGTACAGGGCAAACACACTTAAAATTGTTAGTGGGCGGCTACAAACGAGTTTATCAATCAATGTCGGACAGACAAGGATTTCTCGCTGAGTTGGATACTGAATATGCGCCGTTAGACTATTTAACTATCTCACTAAAAGGTTCTCAAACCAGCACGACTGGGGATATCCAAGGTTCCCTTGATACTGTAACTAAAGGGGTCAAACTCGCTATTAATTATTACTATAGAGACCACATCAGATTTACTGTTAACGGGCACGTTAATCATACCGAGTTTGAGCAAGTAACAGAGCAACGGAGCAGTGACGATAGTGCAGTAGGGATAGTCGCAGAATTGCTATTCAATGATCATTCATCTATTAGCCTTGGTATGGCAAAAGAGTCGTTAGAATATGATTTGCTGGGCTTAGATTATGTACAAAATAAGGTTGAGTTAAGTTGTCGTTACGCGTTCTAATCATCACAATTCTTTTTTCTCTGGTTTCAATGCAACTTCCAGCAGCGCAAGAGCAATTTGTGATTGGGGTTGGAGATAGAATAATGGTGACAGTATACAACGAACCCGATCTCACAGTGAGGGCTAGGATAGACAAATCTGGGATCGTGAATTTCCCTTTGTTAGGTCAGGTATCTGTTTCAAATAAAACGCCAAAAGAACTAGCAAGCTTCCTTGAGCAACAACTCTTAGACGGATACATGGTGAAACCTTTGGTTTCAGTACTAATTGAGGAGTATCGCCCTTTTTACATTAACGGAGAAGTTCGTTCCCCAGGAGGTTATCCATTTTCCCTTGAGTTGACAGTTGACCAAGCCATTGCGATTGCGGGTGGCCTTAAAGATAGAGCGTCTAGTTCTGATTGGTACATTATTCGCGGGGAAGATAAAACCAAACTTCAGGTTCAAAAAGACACCAAAATATTGCCAGGTGACATTATCACTATCAAATCGAGCTTATTTTAAATATGCGTAAGTCTAGCAGTGATTCTGGTGGCTTTGATCTGACTGATCTTCTAGGATTTTTGTGGCAGAAAAAAATTCGTATTATTGTGACCATCGCTTTATTAACCGTTTTGGGGACAAGCTACGTACAAAAGCAACCTAAAGTTTATTCGGCCAGTAGTACTTTATTATTCTCACAAGATTCCGACACCTTTTCTATTAGTAGTAATTTTAACCCGTTGTCTAGTAAAGGTAACAACAAAATAGACACTTACATTGAGTTAATACGGTCAAGACAATTTGCATTAGAAATAGTGCAAAAGCTGCAATTACAAAAAAGAGAAGAGTTTAAAAAAATTGTCTTAGATGGCACCAGAGTAGAAGACGTTCAAAACGCAATCAGTAAGCTATTAAAACACCTACAATTATCCAAAGTCTCCAATACCGACATGCTCAAAGTCACTTACGAGTCAACGTTAGCTTACACCGCTGCAGAAGTGGTGAACGCTGTTGGCCCGTCTTTTTTTGAATACCAAATACAAGCTCAAAAGAAAAAATCTGATGAAACCTCGCAATGGTTAGATGGGCAGTTACTTTCTTTAAGTAGCCAATTAGAAAGTGCGCAATCTGAGTTAGAGCAATTTATGCAGGCAAACGGTTTGATTGACTTAAAGAGTCAAGTTGAGTTGGCCAAAGCTGAGATAGCAAAGTTAATTGAACATAGATTAACGGCAGAAAAAATGCTGTCGAGTGCTGCAGCCAGTATGTCGCAGATTAACGCGGCACAAGGCGAAGTTGATTCTTTGCTGCAAGTACCGGTTATGATGAGTGATGTATTGATCAGAAACTTAAGTGCTGAACTATTCAAAAAGCAACTTGAGCTACAGGCAGTATCAAAACGTTACAAATATAAACACCATCGATTTATTGCCGCGCAGGTGGCAGTTGATGCACAACAAGAGAATCTTGAGAAAACCTTAAATAAAGTGGTAGTGAGTTTCAAACAAGAATATGAGGCGATTAAGCAACGATTCAAGGAAGTGGAAAGTCAACTAGCCAAAGCTAAAAGTAAGCATGCGGAATTGGGTGCCCATGAGTTTAAATTGGCATCTTTAGTACGTAAAACCGAAGCTACACAAAAGCTCTACGATGTGTTTTTGTCTCGTTTACAGGAAACTGAGATATTACAGGACTTAGGTTCAGGGAATGATTTCTCTGTAGTGGATTTTGCACAGGTTCCCACCAATCATATTAAACCCAGAGTTTTTCTAGGTGCGTCCTTTTCTCTTATCTTATCGACTATTTTTAGTGTGGGGTTTTGGTTACTCATTTACTTGGTAGCCGATAAAAAAACCCGATTCATTTCTTTGTTACGCAACCATGGTATCGCGCTGTTAGGAGAATTGCCTAAACCAGCAAAAACTAAAACTTCAACTGATAGTAAAATGTTATCAAAAGCAAAAGCACCCTCAAAGGCAGAGGTTATATATTCTGAATGTGTCAGAGCGTTACGTTCAGACTTAATGGTTCGCTCTGATGATTCCCCAATAAGGACGTTGGTGTTGGCTAGCGTACAGTTTGGTAAAAAGCGCTCAAAATTGGCGATTGAATTAGCTAAGTCTTTTGCGAGCTTAGAGAAGTCAATTATTGTTGATGCTAACTTGCGGCAGCCCCAGATTGGTATTGAGTATGGTTTGGATCAATTGACGCCAGGTTTAACACACTTTATTAGCCGCAGAAGTTCGTTTAGCGATGCTACTTTTCGGGAAAAAGACAGTCAACTGTCGCTGATGCCTAGCGGTTCAATTCCTAGTGACCCTTTGGTGTATTTGACCAAACCACGTTTTGGTGAATTTATCAAAAGGCTAGGCGTTTTGTTTGAACGAGTTGTAATAGAAACGCCTCCTGTTAACGACTTTGGTGACGCATTGGTGCTATCCAAGATGGTTGATGGTGTGATTTTATTATGTGATCTTGAAGTCACCGAGAGTGCAGATTTACTTGAAGCTATTCAACGTTTACAGGATTCTGGATCACCTCTGCTTGGAGTGGTGTTTGAAAATGCTAAAAATATCAAAAGTAAGATGCCGATCCGCAAAGGTGGCAGAAACGTAGTGAAAAAGGTTATTAACACTTAGCCCATCACTTAGTGAATATATTTTTTGGTATTCACCTTTATCTTGATTAGAATAGAGGCAAATTTATATAGGTTTTTTGTGTGTATTCTTTAGCTTCCCATCATTCTTTTGGTTTCACATCTTTCGCTCAATCATTTTTAACTGTTAATTCGTCAGATGATTTGCATACTCAGCTCACGAATTTAACTGACTCTCGCTATTATTTATTGGGTGAAGGTAGCAACACTATTTTTACAGAAAACTACCAAGGTACGATAATTAAACCTGCATTTATGGGAATAACCCTTGAGGATAACGACACTCACTATTTAGTTAAAGTAGGTGCCGGTGAAAATTGGCACAAGCTAGTGATGTGGTGCATGCAGCATAAAATTTATGGCTTAGAAAACTTGGCACTGATTCCCGGTTCAGTGGGCGCTGCACCTATTCAAAATATTGGTGCCTATGGTGTCGAGATTGAGCAATTTATTCATCAAGTCGAATACTATGATCTTCAGCAAAAACAATACCAAAGCTTAAGGGCAATAGATTGTGAGTTTGGCTATCGTGACAGTGTGTTTAAAACACGTTTAGCGGGCAAAGTGATGATTACCAGCGTGACATTAGTCATTCCTAAAAAATGGAAGGGGGTGACTCACTACGGTGAGTTAAAACAGTTATCTACACCTAGTGCCACAGACATCTTTAACAAGGTAGTAGAAGTGCGCCAAAGTAAATTGCCAGATCCCGCTAAAATCGGTAATGCTGGTAGTTTTTTCAAAAACCCTATCATTACTAAAGCATTATTTGAGCAACTGCAGCGAACTTGGGCCGCTATTCCAAGTTATCCAGTGAATACAGATAAGGTAAAAATCCCTGCTGCTTGGTTGATCGATCAGCTGGGATTCAAAGGGAGAAGAGTAGGAGGAATAGGTTGTCATCCTAACCATGCTTTAGTGCTAACCAATGATGGTTCTGGTACCGGAGAACAACTATTAGAGCTTGCTCGTGATATTCAACTAGCAGTGTCACAAGAGTTTTCAATTAGGTTGGAAAATGAAGTGAGATTAATTGGCAACAAAGGGCCCGTATTTTTATGAGTAAATCTTCAGAATTAGTGCGTGGTAATTTACTTGCTATTTTAGCGGATAATTCTTTTCATTCAGGAGAAGCCTTAGGAGCAACGTTAGGCATAAGTCGCGCAGCTATTTCCAATCACATCAAAGTGCTGAGCTCCTTAGGTTTAGATATCTTTAGTGTTACGGGTAAGGGTTATAGTTTAGCCCAACCTCTGAGCTTATTAAGAGTAAGCGAAATTAATAAGCATCTGGCTACTAGCCACGAGATTGAAGTGGAAGTGTTGAATGTCATTGATTCGACTAATCAATATCTAAAAGATAAATCGGGCCAGATTAAGAACGGACATACATGTCTCGCTGAAGCGCAAACTGCGGGAAGGGGACGTCATGGTCGCAAATGGGTCTCGCCGTATGCTGCGAGCCTTTATTTGTCGATGCATTGGTCTTTTGCTGGTGGTTATTCAGTATTAGGCGGCTTGAGTTTAGCGATTGGCGTCGCGATTGTAGACGCGCTAAATCAGTGTGGTGTGCATGGCCTGCAATTAAAATGGCCAAATGACATTTATGCGCAAGGTAAAAAACTAGCGGGTATTTTGATCGAAGTAGAAGGCCAAATTGGCAGTAAATGCCAAGCGATAATTGGAATCGGCTTAAATGTAGCATTGCCAAAAGATACGCAAGAAATAGGTCAACCTTGGATAGATCTATCACAACTCAATGACACCTTAATTGACCGCAATGTTTTAGCCGGTAAATTGATAAGGGAGCTGACTAAGAGCTTATCTTTGTTTGAAAACAATGGATTAGAACCTTTCGTCAAAAAGTGGCGAGATTTAGATATATATGCCAATCAAGCCATTAAGTTAATTGTCGGTCAAAATACTATAACAGGCATAGGAAGAGGCATAGACACCAATGGTGCGATTGTGTTGGAAACAGAGCAGGGACTTAAGGCCTACCATGGAGGCGAAATAAGTGTCCGAGCGATTTAAAGCACTTTTAGTGGATATTGGTAACACACAAATTAAATATGCGTTGGTAAATGAAGTAGCGGATATCTCAGACGTAAAAAGTTGCCAACAGATAAAGGAATTAGATGGATATATTGATTCAGCTTACCAAGTCATAGTTTCCAGTGTAGGTCATACAAGTCAAGTGACACAATTACATAGCCTATGTGTACGTTACGATAGACCATTCAAGCAGATACATACCCAAGCTAACACTCTAGGGATAGAGTGTGCCTATGAAAAGTTCCAAACGTTGGGGGTGGATAGATGGCTAGCTATTTTAGCGGCCCGTGCTATCACGCCGCTACCAATAGCCGTATTGGATTTAGGTACAGCAAATACCTGTGACATTGTGTTAGAGAATAAGCACCTTGGTGGTTGGATTAGTCCAGGTTTTTCTGTGATGCGCGAAAGTCTAATTAAAAACACGCAAAAGGTCTTTGCCAATTCTAATATGCCAGAAAAATTAGGCATTGGAGATACCACCGAAGATTGTGTGAGTTTTGGGTGTTTAGCTTCGCAAACAGGATTTGTGATGATGGCACAACAATATATGAGTCGTTCCCACAATGATTATAGAATTTTAGTGACAGGGGGAGCTCAAAAATCACTCAATTTACCAAGTGATCAAAAAATATTATATTTCCCTAATTTAGTTTTAAGGGGGCTTTTTCGCTTAATTTAGGTTTGGTATCGAATTTTAGGGAGTAAAATTAGGTTTGTAACGGGTGAAAAGCGTCCATTCAGTTGCAAATTTAAACAAACAGCATAAAAAAAACAATTTTTTATAAATTCCCTCTTGCACGACCCCAATCATTACTCTAATATGCGCTCCCACTTGATGCAGTGCCGACTTAGCTCAGTTGGTAGAGCAACTGACTTGTAATCAGTAGGTCACCAGTTCGACTCCGGTAGTCGGCACCATCAATCTGGAGGGGTACCCAAGCGGTCAACGGGATCAGACTGTAAATCTGACGGCTCAGCCTTCGCAGGTTCGAATCCTGCCCCCTCCACCACTTTTTACTTGATATGTAAGAGAGTAGATTGTGCGGACGTCGTATAGTGGTAATACCTTAGCCTTCCAAGCTAATGCTGCGAGTTCGATTCTCGCCGTCCGCTCCACTTTTTTGTGACATGCTGATATGGCTCAGTTGGTAGAGCGCACCCTTGGTAAGGGTGAGGTCGGCAGTTCGAATCTGCCTATCAGCACCACTTAAACTCTCCCCATTTCAATTAAATAAGTTTTTTAATGTATATTTGCTGAGGAATAGACAATGGCAAAAGCAAAGTTTGAACGTACTAAACCGCATGTAAACGTCGGTACTATCGGCCACGTTGACCACGGTAAAACAACATTAACAGCAGCAATCACAACTGTATTGGCAAAAACTTACGGTGGTGCTGCTTCAGCATTCGATCAAATCGATAATGCACCAGAAGAGCGTGAGCGTGGTATTACTATCTCGACTTCTCACGTTGAATATGACACACCAACTCGTCACTACGCCCACGTAGATTGTCCTGGTCACGCCGATTATGTTAAAAAC
>NZ_JBDVXF010000028.1:0-520931 GCF_039964565.1 Paraglaciecola sp. | reverse complement strand
TATTTAACGGCCTAAAAACAGCCACCTGCAACGAGATAAAAGCCGAAAACTGGAAAATCAAAACCACGAGTAAAAAACTTTGCAATATATCTTGGCTCAAGGCAAAGTTGTAGGCATTACAAATTTATAGAAAGACGATGCTTTGAATAGTCAAACCGACTTTTTCTACAGCCTCGTTAAAGCCCAATAAGGAATCAAATCGTGGCAAGAGTATATGTTTCAAGAGTTTCAGGTGCTTCAGAAATTGAAGAGCTAGTTATTAAACGCCTATCTGAAAACCATGAAATAGTGGACTTGAACCTCGAAATAGGAAATGAGTGGAAATCTTCATTTCGAGATATAGTTAGAAAGGCCGATGCTTTTGTTCTATTGATCACCGAAAAATATACTCATTCGAAGCGAGGTGAAAATGAACTTAATACAATTATCTCTTATTCGAAAAACTCGAACAAAGCACTCATTCCGATAATTATTGGCCCAATCGACCCACCTCCTGCTATACAAGATCGGTTATACATAGAGCTTGACCCTCGAGAAGCAGGTGATATCGACAGAGTAGTTGACTCAATAAACGTATCTATATCGAAGGAACTCGGCGAAAGCCTCGCTAAAGAAGATAGAAGAATTGAGCAAATACAAAAGATAGAGACAAAGGCTGCCAGCTACGTCGAAGACGCTTTAGAAGAATTGCAAACCAGGGAAACGTCTTTAAAAAAAACGGCTTCATTTTGGTACTGGCTTGGCTACTTAGCAATAGCTATTGGCGTAATTGCATCAGCGCTGTTTGCAATTACAGGACAAAGTAGTTTTCAAGCTGGCTCTACAGCTTGGGACTTTGTCGCATTTGTAGCTATTAAAAGTGTGGTTCTAATAGGTCTGCTGCTTGCATTATCGAGGTATGCTTTTACTCTGGCAAAGTCATACATGGATGAGTCATTAAAAAATGCAGACCGAATTCATGCAATATCATTTGGAAAGTTTTATCTGCAGGCCTATGGAGATAATGCAGAGGCAAATGATATAAAAGAGGTTTTTCAGCACTGGAATACAGGAGGGAACAATGCATTTTCAGGAATTGACCCGAATGTTATCGATCCTAAAATACTAGAGGCAGTTGTCGCAATTGCTCAATCCGCTTCCAAGAGTAAGAAATAGCTTTAACAAGGCGCTGTTGTCGGACTGGTTTTCCGCTGCGGTCCAAACCAGCCGCAAAGCGCGGCGTTATGTTCAAACAAAGGAACTTAAATTGTGCGAAAATTTAGTGAGTATAATAAAGCCAAATACATTGCGCTTTTATTCAGTGTGACGTTATTAGGTGGCTCCAGTTTCGGAGTTTTAGGTAAAGTCTTAGATATTCATTTTTTTCAAGGTATGTGGACCATCGTAGGCTATTTATTTATAGGTGTTTTAATTAGTTTTCATCAATATACCTTAGTAAAATTTGATAGCTGGTTAAAAAAATAAACTACATATAGCTTTAGTAATTAAACATAACAAAAAAATCATTGTGGGAATTTTACTCGCTGAAAAAGCGCTTCTAAAATCCCCATATTTAATGCGTTATGTTTTTAAGGACAAACAATGAAATCTAGGATAGTTTTAGCTTTACTTGGTTTAACTTTAGCGGGCTGTGTAGCTCCTCTAAAACCAACATTTGATTACCAGTCCTCCAATACTAAATCAGATGAAGCAAAAAAGATTTATGACATTGCAGAGAAATGTTGGTCTAAAGATTTATCACTGTTCCGAGACAGAGTTATTGTTGAAAACAAAGATTCTTCACTGTTCCAAGACAAAGTTATTGTTGAAAAAAAAGTTAAAAATGAATTCATCGTAATCACTGGAAAGAGAGCCGCTTCAGACCTTGGATATCAAGAACCTTTTATCCGTATTCTTGTAAGCGAAACAGGAAACGGCACCTCTGTTAATGTGGAAGAAGGTGATTATGCTATGGGGGCATATGAAAATCTAACCCAAGATGTTAAACGCTGGAGCAGCGGTGTACTTACATGCAGCAAAACATAACAAAACAATAAATAACGTTCGCTGGGAAAAAGCCTCGCTAATCGCTCAGCTTTTCCCGTTATTGTAAGCGTTATAAGTCAAGGAGACATCCGTGGATTCTAGTATAATTTCTGGCCTATTCGGAGGGGTTGCTGCACTAATAATATGTAGCTTCGTTATAAAAAAAACAAAAAATAAGAAAACCAATGGTCAGTTACGTCATTCTAAGCTTTTACTTTGGCTTTTTTTCCTCAGTCTTGCGATTTGCCTGTTCGCATTTGGTGCACTTTTCTACGATGACAGTATTTATCACGATAATGCCGAATTGTTTTCTGTCATTGGACTAGTGATTGGTTTTGGGGGCTGTGCAATTTACAGCTTTGGTGAATACTCCAACGTAAAAGGCTCATTTGATCAACAGAAGATAGCCCTAAATACGCCCTGGACCAGCAATAAAGAAGAGCTTTGGGAAGATTTAGTATCCATACAGTTTAATGCAGTGATGTATTGGTACACTTTAGAGTTCAAATCGGGCGCCAAAATTAGACTTTCATCATACCTTGTTGGTTTAGGGCAAGTGTTGGAAATCCTAAAAGATCGGGGATATGACTTCTAACAAAGCGCTGCACTGTGACACATTCTACTGCGCTCGTTTTTGTGTCTGTCGCTTCGCTCCATTTTCACACAAAAACGCTCTCCGCACTATGTGCAGGTGAACTTGGTGTTTTGCTTTCAGGTCGTTTAATATCAAATGCAAAGGCTAGTTTAGTTATGTTGGGAACCAATATAATCAATTAGCTTTTAACATCAAATCGACTAATACTAGTCTTAAATAGAGTTTTTCAAGGAGGAATGAATTATGGCAAGCACATCACCTGGCCCCTGGCATGTAAGTGGTTTAAAAGACGAACAAGAGAAAGAAGTTAAGATTGGCGATATTTTTTATCGAGCATATGGAGGAAGCTCCAAGAAATGGGGGCGATCGTTTTTTGTACCGGCAATAGCCAAAAATGGAAACCATCAACTTGTAAATCATTGGACCGCAGAACTTCTAGAAAAAGAACTAAACGCCTGTCTATGGGGCAATGACTATGAGTTTCTTTTGGTAGTGAAGGCAAATAACTCGACTCCCCCTCTTAAATACAAGATAGGCACGGTAGCGCAAGGGGAGTATAGCGGAGTTGAAGATGGTCGAGCGTTCTATCAACAGGACTTCATTACCCCTTCCGGTATTTTTAAAGAAGTGCAGTTTGATTCTATAGATTTAGAGGACCTAAAGTTTTGTCTCAATATTGTCGAAGAAGCTGTGCCAATAAGAGCGGGTAACTACGCTCGTGAAGCATCTCGTCGTGGAAAGAAGTGGAGGCAATAACACAACTGAGCTAACATTTTTAGGATTAATAACTGCATCGAACTTATTGAGAATACGTTCCTCTCTTACGTAAACTTGTGAGATGTTAATCCGCGTAAAAAGTGCTTATTCCCCAAGATTCTATTCACTTAGTTATATCAGTGCCATAACGTGATACCTTTGTCTAATATAAATCTTTAGCCCCTTAGAGTTACAATGTTAGGGTAACCATGCAGTTATCAACAAGGCGTTTCGTAAACAAAAATGAATGTTAGCACTGAAGATTTTGAAATAAAAAGTGATCGTATAGCGTTACTTTATCAAGATTTGCTAAGTGGTTTGCTAATCAGTCTAATCGCCAGTTCTGGCTTAGCATTTGGGTTCATCGAAGAAAGCGCCTATAACGATAAATTGAATTGGTTTATTGTGATGTTAAGTGTTCTTTTCTTAAGGTTCATGGATTGGTGTTATTGGAAGAAAACCAAAGGCCGAAGTGAACTCAAACGTTTTCAGATAGATCTTTATCGATTTAGAGTGGGAAGTATCGTAACCGCCGTTGTTTGGTGTTTTTACGGCGTGTATTTTTTTGATGACATGGCATTAATTGAATTCTCTACCACGATCATTATTCTATCATCTATGGCGGGCGGAGCCAGCACGGTACTCTCGGCAGATAAAATCACCTCAATCAGCTATTCAGTGATTCTTTTGTTACCAATATCACTAGTAGGTCTAAACTCAGAACAACCCCACCATTATATCTTAGGTATGTTAGGTCTGGGATTTTCTGGCGTAATGATTATTTCTGGTTTGAAATCCTCTCGGTTTACTTTGCAAGCTATCAAAATAAAACATCACAATGAAAGGTTAGTTCAGCATCAAGATGAACTGTTGCATAAAATAAATCAGCACAATGAGATGTTAGAACAGACCGTCAGTCTTCGAACTAAAGAGGTGGTTCGTATTTCCAATATAGACCCACTTACCAATTTGGCTAATAGAAAGTCGTTTTCTGCTTTGCTAAAAAATCTAATCGATACTGCCAAAGTCGAAAAACAAAAGATGGCAGTGTTATTTATCGATTTAGATGGTTTTAAAGCAATCAATGATCAAAATGGACACGCAACTGGCGACATAGTGTTGGCGAGAGTGGCTCAACGTATCAGCGAAATAACCAAAGATAAGTACCAAGTCTGTAGGTGGGGAGGAGATGAGTTTATCGTCGCCATGCCCAATGTATCAGTTTCAGAAGCAAGTTCATTTGCTTCTGAACTAATCTCTGAAATAAAACGTCCGATTGATTTGAGTATTAATTCTGTGGGAGTGGGAGCAACAGTTGGTGTATCAATTTACCCTGAACATGCCACAACAGGTGATGATTTAATATTGTTAGCCGATACTGCCATGTACGAACAAAAATTAGTTAAAAACGCCAATGTGTTAGTTTTCAATGAACAAATGCGAGAAAACTTACGCTATAAGAATCGGTTAAAAACAGGATTAGAAAAAGCCCTTGTCAATAACCAGATTTATGTGGTGTATCAACCCGTTGTTGATGGACAAACTGCCAAAGTAACCTTTTGTGAGGCATTATTGCGATGGCGTTGGGGTGATGAATCTATACCACCTGATGATTTTATACCCATAGCAGAGCAATATGGTTTTATCCATGAGATAGGTGAGTGGGTATTAAATCAAGCATGTAAGGATGCAACACAGTGGGAGATTGGTGATGAAGTAGCAATTTCTGTTAATGTGTCAGTTGCGCAAATTATGAGTGATGATTTTGTGGTCGTTGTACAAAAAGCCATTTCCCGTTCTGGTTTATCTCCACAGCGATTGCATCTTGAAATCACAGAATCACTTTTTGTGGAAAACATTGATAAAGTTGTCAACGTAGTGAGGAAGCTGCAAGATATTGGCACTAAGGTATCTATCGACGATTTTGGTACAGGGTTTTCATCCTTAGCTTTGTTGCAAAGCTTGTCTGCGGATATTGTAAAAATTGACAAGTGTTTTATAAAAGCATTAGAGCAAGGTGGAAAAGCGATCATTCAGGCCACTCAGCACATAGCACAAGAGTTAAACTATGATGTAGTTGCAGAAGGTGTTGAAACAATGGAGCAGGTAAAAGCACTTAATTTACTTGGCATAAAAAATCTGCAAGGTTTCTTTTTCAGTCAGCCTTTAACGTATACCGAACTCAATGAGTTTATGCAAACCGCGGATAAAAAACGCGCCCAAGCAAACTAAATTTAATGATGTAAACTTTTGGCGTTTCTTTTCTTTAAATGCAAGGAATATAGACTTAATTTTTTTCAATTTTTTGTTCAGTTCACCCTTTATGTAGGTTTACTCTTTTTAAGGAATTTATGCGACATTCGTTGTTAGTTAGTGTTTTGGTATGGTGTTTATTTGGTTGTAGCGCTTCAAGTTTGCCTGCTGCAGACCCGAGCGAGCGTCACGATAGCAAACAAGCATTCGGTGAAAAGTGTGAAGATGCTAAGTATCAACTTGATAAAGCCGTAGAAGAAGGGCAAACCTCTGATCTACGAGAGCTAAAGAACAACATCGAACTTCATTGTGTTTGGCGCAGGAATTAGCGTGTTAATGGTTTAAATGTAGTGCAATGGTCGGGTTAATTTCATAACCGATACCTATAAATTCATGCATACCACCGCTTATTTGTACCTTTGGCTAAAGTACTGGGGTGATAAATACGCTATTTGGTATAACGATCAAGTGCCTACAATGGCATGGTTTTGGGATAAACCTATTTAGTCCTTTTAAATACCTTCGTGATTTAAAAGGACTAAAATTGGCATGTTAAGGGGGTTAATTTATTAGAGTGGTGCCACCGTCAACAGGGATCACTTGCCCCGTGATGAAAGCGCCAGCCTGACTTGCTAACATAATTGCGACTCCGGCAATATCTGTTGGTTCTCCCCAACGTTTCATCGGAATGGTTTGTAGTTCTTCTTCAAACGCAGCTTGGTCAGTACTTAAAAATTCTGTCATTTTTGAATAGAAGCGCCCAGGTGCAATGGCGTTTACTCGAATATGTGACGGCGCTAATTCGGTGGCTAAAATCCTTGTTATTTGGTGAATCGCAGATTTAGACACTGCGTAACTGAAGGTATCTAAGGCATTACCCAAAATACCTGCGATAGAACCTATGTTAATCACAGTAGAGGTATTTTTAGCGCTGGCGTTTTTAGACAGCAAAGGTGTCAATGCTTGTGTAAGGAAAAACGGACTCTTAGTATTTATATCCATTACTTTGTCCCAGCCTTTTTCGGGAAACTCACCAAAAGGCGCACCCCAAGCTGTTCCAGCGTTGTTGACTAATACGTCAATATGATTTTCTCGCTTATTGATTTCGTTCACTAATGCACTCAACCCTTCGCTGGTTGAAGCGTCTCCTGGTAGCGCAATACACTCTCCATATTCACTGAGTTGTGCAGCTGCAGCAACACAGGCTTCGGCTTTGCGCCCTGTGATATAAACGCGCTTTGCTCCGGCTTCTAGAAATCCTTGTGCCATAAAAGCACCTAAACCTCTGTAACCACCCGTAATAACGCAAACCTTTTGTTGCATAGAAAATAAATTCTCAAACATGTCATTCTCCCGTTAAAGTATTGGGTCAATTTATCAAAGAAATTACGACTAATCGTATTTTTTAGAATGATGATCAATTAGTTATAAAGCTGCAGGGTAGGTCGGCCGATAAAATTGTTACTAGTGAAATTTCAACCAATTGCTTAGATTGTCAGTGCATTGATGTTAATTCTGTGAATATTTATATTAGTCAACACTGAAATTTAAACGTTAGTTAAGCTTACCTATAGTGTTTAATGGCAGTGTTTAATGACCTAGCAATTCGTCAAATCTGTTTCATTGACTAAAATTGTCAACAATACAAGTTAGTATTTGGGTCATTTCTTAATTGTGAGATGGTATTGAAATCATCTTGAATTGGTACGCAAATTGACTTAAGTCAGGACGTTTATCGTCACATTTTAGCTGACATTACTATCAAAAGCCGATACCAGTCGGCCTAATAAAATAAACTGCTCAAAGGACACTACACTATGCCAACCCTGTTTAGCTCGATTCGCATCAGAATGATGTTTGGTTATGCCGCGATTTTGATGGTGACTCTAATCGCTGCTGTTATTCTGACGAGCAGTAGTCAATTTGTGCAGGGTAAAGTCGCAAGTTTCGTGCAACAAACCCTGCCAGCACTGAATAACATCAATGTATTGCATTCAACGTCTAAAGAGTTAGTACTCAAAGGGTATTCACTGTACGGCACCACTTTATCTCCGAAGCAATTTGAAGTCGACAGACAGCAATTGCAACAACAGTTAGATAACGCTAATACATTATTAGCGAAATCGTTGTCTACAGGTCAGTTAGACAGCAATATTGATAAGGTTAAAGACTCCCTAAATAATCTGTATCAAGTTATGAATCAATCAAGCGTAGATTGGGATTTGGCACGTGAACATCTAGCAACGCTAGATCAACAAGCCGCCCAGTTAACTCAGGAGTTAGATAAGCTTCGAGATGCGATCGCTACTGAAACAGGCAACAGCGTGGATGAGATAGACATGCAGCTAGATACAGGCTTTATTATAGTTATAGTGCTAGTAGCGGTACTCATTTTAGTGGCTGTTGGCGCCTTTTGGGTATCAAAAAAGCAAATTGCCGAACCCATAGTGTCATTGGCACAGCAACTCGATCTCATTTCAAGCCATAGAGACTTAACCAAAACGATACCTAAACATACGACCACAGAAGTTAGTAGTATGGCAGGCAGCATAAATGGCTTACTTAGAATGTTTCAGTCAGGAATGGCGGATGTAAACCAAGCTATCACAAGTATTGACGAGTCTGTCAAACAATTAGGAAGTAGCACCCAGCGTTCTGGTACAACTGTTGTAAAATTACAAACCGACATCGAAAGTCTAGTGCAAGTGATGGCGAGGCTTGAACAGGACATGCAGCATAGCTTAGAGTTTTCAGAATCCGCTGCAGGTGACGCAGAACAAGGTGCTGAAAGTATGGCGCAAGGACAACAAAAGGTTGAAGAAACCGCTGCTAGCATTGGCGAACTATCAGACGACATAGAAGTCAGTGCTGAAAAATTACTGACCTTACAAACGGCCGGGAATGAAGTGTCTAATGTAGTTAAAACCATAGCCGAGATTGCCTCTCAAACTAATTTATTAGCATTAAATGCCGCTATTGAAGCCGCAAGGGCGGGGGAGACAGGAAGAGGTTTTGCAGTAGTAGCTGATGAAGTCAGGACCTTAGCTATTCGTACCCAGCAATCCACTGATGAAATTAATACCTTGTTAGCCAATATAGTAGGCTCTATCGAAACCGCTGTTGCCAACATGGATTCCAATCAGGATAAGGCCAAAAAATCTGTGGACTTAGCAAATGAGTTAGTTGAAACCCTCCAAACAGGGCGTAATCGCATACTGTCTCTGGTGAAGGTGAGCAATGATGCCGCACGATTAGCTGCGAATTCTAAAGACGTTTCTATTGAAGTACGCAATCAAGTCCAAGCATTTAAGCATCTTGGTGAAGATGTTTCACAAGGTAATGCCAGTAATACTAAAGCGGCAGGTTCGTTGTCGCAGCTGGCTACGAACCTGACTAAAACGCTGGCTCAATTTAAAGTTTAATTTAGGTTTTTCTTTTCCAAAGATTCGTCTAATAAATGAGTCACAGCAACGAGAACAAGGTTGTAGGTGCTTGTATAGTGCAACGTCGACTTTATTAGTTTATGAGAATTTTGATTGCTAGTGTAAAAACGAAAATAGACAATGGCAGATAAACAAAATAGGGTAAGCCTAAATAGTATTGGTCATTAGATAAAGTCAGCAATGATAAAAGGTCGTTTTGAAAAATAGTTACGCTCCAGGGAAACACTTATTGTTAGATTTATACCAAGCCAGCAATCTTAGCGACGAAACTGTGATTGAAGAAGCTTTGGTGGAAGCCGCAGAAGCTTCCGGTGCCAATGTATTGCAAAAAAGACTCCACAGTTTCGGTGAAAATCAAGGTATTACTGGTATGTTATTGCTAGCAGAATCTCATATCAGTATTCATACTTGGCCTGAAAGTGGCTTTGCCGCTATAGATATTTTCATGTGTGGCAGTTGTAATCCTGATTTAGCCATTGCTCCAATAAAGCAACATTTACGTCCTAAGACTATTGAAGTGCGAGAGTTTGAACGTGGCATGTCATTAGATAAAGCCACCTCACAAAATAAGTCTATTTGATATGGCAGATCAGCAACCAACATTGGCTCCATTCGCGAAACAAAAACAATCCATTACGTTAATTTATGCAGCATTTATTGCTGGCTTATGTTCGATTATTTACGAACTACTCATTGCCACAACCGTGTCCTATTTCATGGGAGACAGTGTAAAATTCTTTTCACTTACTATTGGGTTATATATGGCCGCAATGGGTTGTGGGTCATATCTTTCTAAATATATCACTGACAAATTATTGCAACGTTTTGTGATTGCCGAGATCCTACTTGGGGTGATTGGTGGAGTCAGTATCCCATTGTTGTACTTTACCTATACCACCACGGCGTTGTTCTACCCGACATATGTTGTACTTACGTTAAGTATTGGCTTTTTAATTGGCCTTGAAATACCTTTTTTAACGAGATTAATGGAGGATTATCAGACTCTTAAATCCAATATAGCCAACATACTGTCTTTCGATTATCTGGGGGCCTTGATAGCGACATTGGCATTTCCGTTTTTTTTATTGCCGGTTATGGGGATTTATCAATCATCATTACTGTTTGGACTGATCAATATGTCCATTGCAGCTGTGGTGTTGATTTCATTTAAAATATCCCTTGGAAAAACCGGGAGAAGATTGCAGTGGTTAACCGTCATCATGAGTTTCGTGGTGTTATTTATGTTGTTGTTTTCTAGCCAAGCACTGAAACAATGGGACCAAATGCTCTATAACGGGCGCATTGTGCACAGTGAACAAACCCCTTATCAAAAAATAACCTTGACCAAGAGCAAAGACGATGTGCGTCTTTACTTAAATGGCGTTTTACAGTTTTCCTCTGTGGATGAGTATCGATACCATGAGTCATTGGTTATGGTGCCCATGACCTATGCCCACAAACCCATCACTCGGGTGTTGGTGTTAGGCGCTGGCGATGGTCTCGCGGTGAGAGAGCTTTTAAAGTATCCAGAAATTCAACAAATTGTGTTGGTTGATTTAGACTCACGAATGACTGAATTGGCAACCAGTAACGCGCATCTGATCAACATTAATTTGTCGAGTCTTTCGAATCGAAAAGTAAAGGTAGTGATTGATGATGCTTTTGTGTTTCTCGAAAAAAATCAGCAGCGATTTGACCTTATAATAAACGACTTACCTGATCCCAACAGCATTGCCCTTTCACGTTTATACAGTAAACAGTATTATCAATTGGCTAGGCAAAATTTAACCTCTGATGGCTTAATGGTGACGCAAGCAACTAGTCCGTTTTTTGTTAAACCCGCATTTTGGAGTATCGCAAAAACGATACAAGCGGCTGGTTTTACTTATACCTATCCGTACCACACCAACGTACCGTCCTTTGGGGACTGGGGGTTTGTGTTAAGTGCACTACAACCCATTAATCTCACGCCAAAACGTTCCTTAAAATCGAGCCTGTTTTTAAACGAAGAGTCGTTGTCATCTATGTTTGTCTTTGCAAAAGATCTACAAGAAATTGCGGTTGAAGTTAATCAAATAGATAAACCCGTCGTTCTGGATTATTACCTAAACAGCTGGCGTTATTTTAGTGATTAGTCAGGTCATTTTAGTATCCTGTAAATTGCGTTTTAGTTCTTTTAATAACATTAAACCAGCACGTTGTAGCGTAATTCAAAATGTACATTTGCAGATTAAATCCAACTTTGTTTCGCCGTTGTAAATTTGCTTATTGTTCTAATGGTTGGCAACATTATTTGGTCTCCCCCTAGCTTCTCGGTTTGTGCTGAGCGCTAATTTAGCAAATAGGAAAATATGAAATTACTCACGCCAAAAACACTGGCCTTTGATAGCTGGATCCGTAGCGAATTTGTACAACTCAACGATGAATTGGAAGCCCTGTATTTTCAACAACAAGATAAATCAAATGTTGCGGGTGTTGGCGACGATATAAAGCAGGCACTAGAAAGACAAGGCCGAGATTTGATTGTCGAGTTGTTAGCAGAGGGGAATACCGATCAGGGGTTTGACAATGCTTTTGATCTTTTAGGTAACGTGGGCCTGTATATGGCGGCGTGTCGACGCCACGAAATTACTGAACCGAGCCGCGAGACTCATTCACCTCTAGTTGAAGCGTCTGCCTTAGCCATGCATATTGGTGCGTCAATCGGTGTAACCCCTCGTTTTGCCACCGCACATTTAACCACTCATAATAGTGCACAAAATGGCGTTTATAAGCGTTTTACTAGCCTTGTAGATGAGAAAATATTTGTTGATTATAATACCCGGGGAATTTTGGCCTACAAACGCGCTGCTGATGCGCTATTGAAGATTCAACCCTTAGGGATCTCCCATCCTATATGCCATGATCTATTGGTGACTTGTCAAAAAGCATTGCAAGATGTGATTGATTCGAATGCGATTTTGTTCGAACGTTTAGATGCGACACGATTTTTCTATTGCGTTCGTCCTTACTATAAGCCGTATCGAGTGGGCAGCCAGATTTTTCGGGGGGCCAATGCGGGGGATTTTGCAGGCATTAATGTTATCGATATGCAGTTAGGTTTGTGTATGGCTAATGACCCCAATTATTCTCAACTCTTGGTAGATAAGTTTCTTTACATGATGCCTGAAGACCAAGCTATTTTGCGAGATTGCATGCGCCGCGATAGTTTAATGAACGACTTTCTCAATGCTAAAAAGTTTGCAGATCAAGACTGGTATCAGGCAAATTTAAAACAATTTTTAGAGGCATGTGCATTACACGGCGAAACGGCGAACCAGCATCATGAGCAACTGGTTAGTAAGTATATTACGGTGCCCTCGAATGATCTCTCAGAAACACATTTGAATACGGTAACCGCCAGTGGACCGCCGTTGGCGGCACTGTTAAGCGGCCTAGAGAAACTAAAGGATAAACGGATGGCGACTGAGCGAAGTGATATTCTGACCCGTTTTGAAGATCTTAATACCCTCAAGGCCAGCCTCAATGACATTTAATACCGCTTCTCATGCTTGTAAGGGCGACTTTTGTTTGCCTGATAAAGGTAGCTATTTACTTAGTCATTCGGTTGGTCGACCACTAAAAAGTGCACAACAGGCTTTTTCAGATGAGTTTTTTCATCCTTGGCAACATGGTAGTACTGAGCCGTGGCAACAGTGGCTGAGGAGCATTGAGTTGTTTCAATCAGCTTTAGGACAACTCTTCAACCATAGTCCCGACAGCTTTTGTCCGCAGGTGAATTTATCTAGTGCATTAACTAAATTGCTAATGTCGCACCCTAGATTGACTAAACCATCAGCAAAGATACTGATGAGTGAACTCGATTTCCCGAGTATGGGGTATGCTTTACGTCATGCGTTACCCGAGTGCCAGATTGTGTTTATTCCTAAAGAGTTAGATATTACCAATCTAGAGGTGTGGAATCGACACTTGAGCGAAGATTTGGATTTAGTGTTTATTAGCCAGGTGTATTCAAACTCTGGTCAACAAGCACCCGTGCACTCTGTTGTTGCTGCGACGAAGCAACAGGGCATTTTATCCATTGTAGATGTCGCGCAGTCAGCGGGTATTCTTCCGATGGACCTTACTGAGACCGAGCCGGATTTTATGATAGGTTCTTCGGTAAAATGGTTGTGTTCAGGACCAGGTGCAGCGTATCTATGGGTACATCCAAGTCAAATTACGCTTTGTGAGCCCAAAGATGTCGGATGGTTTTCCCATGAAAATCCCTTTGAATTTGATATACATAATTTTCGTTATCATCACAGTGCGTTACGCTTTTGGGGAGGCACGCCGTCAGTGGCTCCTTTTGCTTTGGCCGCCCATAGTATCCACTATATGAATCAGCATCCGTTAGGTCTGATAAGACGACATAATTTAAGGCTTTTGACTAAGCTACATACTACATTTGAGGCGCAGCTTGTTTCCCCTAAAGCGTCAGACCAATGCAGCGGTACGGCTATTTTGGATTTTGGTGATGCGCAGCATAAGGTTGTTGCAGCCTTAAAAACTGCGCAAATTTCGGTAGATGTCCGTAGTTTAGGGGTCCGTGTTTCGCCACATATATACAATGATGAAGCCGATATCGAGCAACTAATCGCGGTGATTAATAAAGCCTTGTAATTTTTCTATGGAAAAAGTCGCACTATGCCACTTTTTCCGTCCCAGTCACCGACTATCCAAATTTGTTCAAAGGGGTGGGCTTTGGGTACCGTAATATGCTGTTGTAAAGCTTGGATTTGCGTTTTACTCCATGCTGGATGGGCGTTGCGGATCACTAACCAAACTCGTTTGGTTTTGTAATGTTTTGAGGATTTGTTTAACAGTATGCGATTTAGCGCGGTTAACAATCTTGATTCTGGAGCGGTATTTTTTTCTAGTTGTTGTAGTTCCAACAGAGTTTTGTCACTTAATTCACGATTAAGTATTTGTTTGGCTTCTAATTCACTGCCATAGAGATGAGCCACTTCTATATCTAGGCGGTCTCCTTCAAAACGGCATGATACATCAGGTTTTGAAGGACGATTATGCCATAAGTGGCGAATCACTTTGCCCGTTTCATGTTCATACCAGCGCATAAATAATTTTGCAGCTTGATGCTCTAATTCCACTTTTTCTTGTTCACTGCTACTAAGTTTCGAAACCACAACATTCCCTATAGAAAACTAATCATAAACTGAAACACGTCACTGACTTGGAATATTGAGCCCTTTATTTTCGTTTTGTTCAAGTCAAAATGTCGTGGTCAGCTGATTTCCTCAGCTCGGTGTCCAAGGCCATTGATATACGATCAGCGTTCAATTAATTGGGTCACCTAAAAACGATGTTTCTAAAAAATGGACAGTTTAGCCATATTTTATCAGGTTATGGCTGGGTAATATTGATTCAATGACATGTGGCGAGTTCACAGGTTTCCCCAAATATAATAGTCAAGGAGTTGCAGTGTATGAAACTATTTATCGTAACGTTATGGATATGCCTAACACAGTTGCTGTTTTTACCCCAGTCTATGGCGGGGTTAATTGGTCCGGGTGATTGGAATGGCGATAATATTGACGGATTTCTAAATAGTAACCAGTTTCCAGGGGTTGAAACGTCAGTCTCAAGTTTGGACTTTAACGGCCAGTGGATGTATACCGCAATAGGGCGAGAGTCGGGCAACACCAATGATATCGACAAAACAGCCAACGCTGGCATCGGCGCGTTAGATACTTCATTGTCATTTTCTACCGCTAATTCTAGTAATTGGGGAGCTTGGGATACCGTTAACTTTGATATCGAGAATTTGTTTTTTGAAGATTCAAATGGTCCTTGGAATATTGGGTTGGATACATTTGGCAGTATTAACGATCCGGGATTTAAATTATTTCGTTTAACTCAAGACACCACTCTTACTTATTTATCTGGTAATGCCAGCTTAGCGCTTTTTGTCGGCGATATTATTGTTGGTTTTAACGACAACCATTTGAGTCATTCCGACGCCGATTACGACGATATTATCGTGGCGATGCGCGCAACGCCTGTTCCTGCTCCCGGCAGTTTAACGTTAATGGCGTTAGGCGTATTCGGTTTGATGTTTATACGACGCAAATCAATTTAATCTCTACTCTGTTTTTATAGTGACCTACAGCCCGCGTTTATTGCGGGCTTTTTTTATGAATTATTCACAATTTTAAATTCACGATCCAAAGATAATTTAAATACGCAAAGCTCAGTAATCGCAACAACTGTTAATTGCCGTAGATAGGAGAAATGTTCTTTGTCCTATCAAGCTGTTGATATTAGGAAGTATCAAGATGAGAAGTATCAAGATGATTTCAAAGCATGGGCAACAGCATACAGAGATTGCTAAACAAGCTTCATTCTTACTTATTGTGGCTTGTTGCTTTATATCAGCCATCTTGATGGTATAGGTTATGTTTTTGATTATAATATGACCCTTAATTTTTGTAGTGTTGCGGAAGTTTAGTTTTATGATGTCACTCACCTCTGGTTTTTCTCTTACTCGTTTAGAACGCAAAATGCACAATGCAAGCTGTTATGCGGACTGGAAAGCGGCTGCTTTAGAGCACGATGCTAAGTCTGGATTTGAAGCATGGAAAAGCAAAGAAGAGTCGAAGAGCTACGATTATGTGAATATACGTACCAGAATTGAGGCCCTCAAGGCGTTGCGACGCCAGCAAGATGATATTGGATTATTGTTTGCACTCAATGAAGGCATCCACGGTAATCAAGGCGGCATGGGTAAGTCAGTTCTTTACGAAAAAGCAAAGTTTGGTACCAAACATCTTATTGAAGAATATGTAGACGAAATTGTGAGCGCACTAGAGCATATTTCTAACATTCCAGACACCAATGAAATAACGAAACAAGACAAGCTCGATTTCTTTGAACGCGCCAGCCATTGTTTTGGTCGATCTGCTTTAATGTTAAGTGGTGCTGGCTCCCTCGGACACTTTCATAGGGGGGTGATAAAAACTTTATTTGAACATAAAGTATTGCCTAGTGTTATTTCTGGCTCAAGCGCAGGAGCAGTATCTGCTGCTATTCTAGGTACCTATACAGATGATGAATTGCCAACGATTTTATACGGAAACAAAATGTTGGACCCACAACAAGATGAGATTGATAATCGACCTAAGAGTCTAATTCGTAAACAATCTGATTCGACAGCATTAAAAACCATGTTAGAAGCGATGTTGCCTGACATGACGTTTCAAGAAGCCTATGAAAAAACCGGTCGTATGATTAGCATTACGATTGCTCCATTTGAAGAGCACCAAACTTCTAGACTAATGAACGCTATCACTTCTCCCAATGTATATATAAGGACCGCAGTCATGGCATCTTGTGCAGTGCCAGGAGTCTACCCACCTGTTATGTTGATGGCAAAGAATGTATACGGAGAAGCGCAGCCACATTTACCGGACCGACGTTGGGTTGATGGGGCGGTAACCGACGATTTGCCTGCCAAGCGACTCGCTCGGCTTTACGGCGTGAATCATTACATCGTTAGTCAGGCAAACCCCTTGGCGTTAGCGATTATGAAAGGCGAGCAATACATGCCAGTGTCAGACGGAGTCAAAAAAGTGTTCCGTTTGTCGACCCACGAAATGTTAAAAAGCGGCGAAAAATTTAGTCGTCGCTACTTACGTAAAATTCCAGAGGCAGGTAGAGCTATGAATATGTTTTATTCGGTCATGGCTCAAGATTATAAGGGGGACGTGAATATAGCGCCGAACTTTAATTTTATCGATCCACAAAAACTGCTTGGGCAGCTCACTTCTACAGAAATTCAGGAACTCATTTTTGAAGGGGAACGTTCAACATGGCCGCAACTCGAACAAATTAAAGTCTGTTCCAAAATTGGCAACAAGTTAGATGAAATATTAGATACACACAGCGACCATAATATTAAGCGTATGTATAAAAAACGCAATTGATAGCAGGTTTCTAGTAGTTAGAGTGTGTGAAATTAGATGCCTTAAGTGAGATTAGCAGACTCGTATGCGCTCAACATGTTTACTATCGCAAGTGAGCTTGACTAACATTGCTATGATTTTATAAACGAGGCAATTTGCCCTAATGCCGATCAGTTAAGAATACTTTTAGTACTCGATTGATAAATTATTGATGTAAAAACAATAAAAGTGGATTCCGGCTAAAAGACTGCCGGAACGACGAAGGTGAGGGATGGCAATAAAGACTGCCGGAAAAACGAAGGAGAGGGATGGAAGTAAAGACTGCCGGAAAGACGAAGGAGAAGGATGGTAGTAAAGACTGCCGGAATAACGGTAACCCCTCCTTGTCATTCCCGAATGCTTTTATCGGGAATCCAATGTTAAATAGACTGACTGGCGTTTTATCAAAAAAATCTGCTGTTCACCTTAAGTGAACAGCATTAGCGCAATTTGCCCGCTTTCCTAGATTATTTGCGTGCTATTTTATCGAATCAAGCGCCTGACTTACGTCAGCAATGATATCGTCAATATTCTCAATACCAACTGAAATTCTCACTAGATCTTCACTTACGCCGGCTTTAGCTAACTCTTCTGGATTAAGCTGCCTATGTGTAGTAGAAGCCGGATGACAGGCTAGAGATTTGGCATCACCTATGTTAACTAGTCTGAGAATCATTTGCAGTGCATCGATGAACTGCCCACCTGCTACCTTGCTTGATGAATCAGCACTGGCTTTGATACCGAAACTTAGGATACCCGAAGCTTTACCTTTGGTTATTTTTTGACATGTGTCTTGGTACGGACTGTCTGGTAGTGCAGCGTAATTGACCCAGCTGACTTTTTCATGATTATTGAGGTAAGCGGCGAGTTTTTCAGCGTTTTCGCAATGACGCTCCATTCTTAAACCTAGTGTCTCCAAACCCATTAGGATATTGAAAGAGTTGGTGGGTGAAATAGCTGCACCAGTGTTACGCAGCGGTGCCACGCGGCAACGACCGATATAGGCTGCAGCTCCTAACGCCTCAGTATAAACTACACCGTGATAAGAGGGATCAGGTTGATTCAACACTGGAAAACGTGTTTTGTTGGCTACCCAATCAAACTTGCCAGAGTCAATAATTATACCACCAATGGACGTACCATGGCCGCCAATGTACTTGGTTAGAGAGTGAATGACTATTGCTGCACCATGCTCAATTGGTCGGCATAAAAATGGAGTAGCAACTGTGTTATCCACTATAAGTGGCACCCCATGTTTAGCGCCAATTTCTGCGAGTTTCTGTAAATCAACCACGTTACCTGCAGGGTTGCCTATTGATTCACAGAAAATAGCTTTGGTATTTTCGTCAATGGCCGCTTCGAATGCGGCATAATCATCGGCGGCAATCATACGTGCTTCAATACCTTGATTGGGTAGCGCATGTGCAAATAAATTGTAGGTGCCACCGTACAGTTGGCTGGTACTGACAATGTTGTCACCCACTGAACAAATACATTGAATTGCATAGGTAATAGCCGCCATTCCTGACGCAACGGCTAACGCTGCAATTCCGCCTTCCATCGCTGCAATCCGCTCTTCTAGTACTGCAGTGGTGGGGTTCATGATCCGTGTGTAAATGTTCCCAGGTACTTTGAGATCAAATAGGTCTGCCCCGTGCTGGGTATCATCGAAGGTATAGGAGGTCGTTTGGTAAATCGGTACAGCCGCTGCTTTAGTGGTTTCTTCTGAGGTATAACCATGGTGTAAAGCTAAGGATTCTAATTTCATGTTACGAGTATTCCTTGTTGGATAGATTCATCTAATAAGCCAACCATAGCTTGTATTATCTTGGCAATTCAAACATAAGCGCACTGGTTATTGTGCTTATTTGGAATAAGGTATACATCTAATCTTTTATTAAATTGTCAATTAATAGTTAAACAAAGGTTAAATGTGCTTTGCCAGCGATATAAGCTTTTCTAAATTGTCGGAAATATTCTTCAAGGGCAGCAGCGGCAATATTATCATCAGCCATTTTTAAAACTTCTACAGCCACCTCGGCGGTGCACAGTTGATGGATATGTGCGGCTTCACGTAGCTGATAAGCGGATGCTTTATCAGGTTGAATACCCAACACTGGTAGTGTTGCAAAACAAGGGCTTTTGAACATTTTGCTGGCTTCTCGCCAAGTGCCATCTAACATCACAAATAGAGGGGTTTTACCGCGCTGAATATCTACTGAATCTTTGGGGGAGTCGATACACCTGTGTGCTGCCGCGTATTGTTGCGGAAACACTAAGATAGGTGCATATTTAGGGTTGTTTAACAACGCAAGTAGAGCAGGGTCGGGCGCAACTCTATCCCACCTAAATGCGTAGTTATCGGGCAATACATCGGCAATTAGTTTTCCGGTGTTTGTTGGTTTGTAATATTCATTTTTATACATCACTAAACAAAAAGCGCTAGCACTAGCAATAGAGGGGCGCAGCGCACAAATACACTTTTCTTCAGGAATTAAACATTTATCGCAGCGTTTTACCTTGTAACCTCTTGCTCTAAATTCTTTTGTCGATAACGCTAATTGTTGCTTGCGTAAAATATGTACTGAGTTGATATGAGGCAAAAAAAATCCGTGAGTAAATAGCGATTGTTGTAATATCATCGCCTTTTTTAGAGATTTAAAATAGTCAAAGAATGAAAATTCAAGTAGATCGTAATATTCACATCGAGTTGTTAGTCCCAGCGTTCGCAGAACGCTTATACACCTTAACCAATCAAAATCGAGTTTACTTAAAACAGTGGTTAGCGTGGTTGGACCTAGTGAAAACCTTTGAAGATACCGAAACGTTTATTGAAACAGCAGTTCATCAACATAACCATAACCAAGCAACCACTTTTGCGATTATATACCACGATAAATTGGTAGGTTTAGCCGGATTTAACCATTTTGATTATCAGCACAATTTGGGGGCAATCGGTTATTGGCTTTGCGCTTCATGTAACGGCAAAGGTGTAATGACACGAGTCGTTGAAAAACTATTAGAATATGGTTTCGTTGAAAACAGATTGAATAAAATAGAAATTCGTTGTGCGCAACAAAACGTTAAGAGTAGAGCGATTCCTGAGCGTTTAGGGTTTACCTATGAGGCGACTTTGAGGCAATGTGAGTGGTTGTATGATAAATATGTAGATCACGCTATTTATTCGTTATTGGCGAGCGAGTATAAACCTAGTAAGCGTCCCGATTGCTAATAGCTACGAAACTTGGCCTGATACAACATGATAGTCATATCAAGCCAAATTAAGGTGGTAAGGCGTGTTTTTTAACGTTTTTGTTTACGTTTTTCTTGGTTCTCTTCACATAAACCTATGATAGGAATATAGCGAAGTACTTTCATTTCAGGATCGATAATGACTTGGTCGTTTGGACCAACCGAAACGGTTATTTGGTCATTTTTTGTGGTATAAATCGCTGTTTTTCCATTAATGGATAGCGTAATTGGCATAGGAAATGGTAAGTCGTCCGGAGTTTGCCATTTCAGGGTTAGGTCACTGTCTGTGCGACTTTGTACCAGTTCTGGCAATGCCGCTTGTTTTAAATATACCTCAAACATCCAGCTAAAATCTTCGCCAGTTATTTTGTTAACGATATCAATGAAATCTTGCGTATTTCGATAGCGTGGTGCAATTGGATAGGTAAGAGAAGCCGTTTCAGTTGTTCCATACAATAACTCCCGCGTGGCTTGCCAAAATAGTTCGTCTCCTATTAGCCATCTGAGTGTATGCAAGGTCCATCCGCCTTTTCCATAAATATCAGAATTGAAGGCTTGGTCAGAAGTAATCACACCTTCCCTTACAACTGGGTGGCAATTTACTAGACCTAAATAGGACTGATACATAGTATGGGTATAGGCTGCATTTCCAAATTTATATAGGCTGTATGCAGGTTGCATATAAAGCCCAAATCCTTCATGTATCCATGCATCATTCAATTGTTCGTGTGTGATTAGATTGCCAAACCATTCATGAGCAAGTTCATGATGTAATAACCAATCAAAACCATTTTTGTCTCTAACGTAGTTTTTGCCATAGGCGTTTATGGTTTGATGTTCCATCCCCAAATGAGGGGTTTCGACAAAGCCCAATTTTTGGTCGCCCCAGGGGTAGGGCCCAAGTAACTCTTCGTAAAAGCTAATCTGTTGCATTAAATCGTCATTGATCAAGGTTTTAGCTTTAGTGGCATTTTGCTGCAAGGCCCAAAACTCGATAGGGACCTCTTGACCGTTCACGCTAGTATAAGATTGTTGAATGCGAGTAAATGGTCCAATGTTTAATGCAATATTGTAATCACTGGCGGGCACTGATAGTAACCAATTGAATTTTTGTTTATCTGTCCCAACTGAATCGATTGATTGCAATACACCGTTAGTGACGGCACTTAACGGTTTGGGCACTGTAAGAGATATCGCCATACTTTGGGCTTTATCGCCAAAATGATCTTTGCACGGCCAAAATAAATCGCAACCTTCACCTTGCACCGCCGTGGCTATCCAAGGCGTGCCTTGCTTCGTTTGGCTCCATACAAAACCACCGGACCAAGGCGCATTTAAGGCAACATGGGGTTTGCCAGAATAATGCACCGCAACATTGACCACATCGCCTATTGTTTTGGGGCCCTCTAAGTTTATCGTGATAATCCCGCCGTTACGCTGAAACGTAGCAGATGTGTCGTTAACTAACACTTCACTAATATCAAAACGGCTGTCTAGTTTTAACTCTACCTGTGACGTGTTTTGAGTAATTAAAAACTCGCTGTAACCTACTCCTGCGATGCTTTGGTTGTCTGGAAATATTTCCAAGTCTAAACCATAACTAATTACATCGGTGCTATTCGCTATTTCTGAAAAAGGTTTGCCAGTATCACCAATAATAGGATCGAGTGGCGCAATACTACTGCAGGCCGTTAAAGCAATTAAACTTGATGCTACAAGCGTCTTTATTAGGCGGTTATTGAGTCTCATAAAAATAGTCCTGCTAATTTTTGTAATTTTAGACATTTTTACACGACTCAATCATAAGCACCAGAGCCAACTTTGAAGTGATACTTTCTATATTTAAATGCACTGGCCCTTAAGTGTGCGCAATCAGTCTAAGAAAAATTCTGGACCTAACTGGACCTAAGAGGAGCCGTTCGTTTTTAAGTAAACTTGATATACATTAATAAATTTAACTTTTCTTTTTGGTACTTGTGAGTGAGTTGCTGTATGGTGTGCCGCAAATTTTCAGCTACCTTTGTTTTGCGCCTCTCATAAGCTTAGGTAGCTTTGAAAAAATGCCGAATAACAAGGCTAAGCGCAATACCGATAGCGATTAATATGTAAATTAGGATATTGATATGAATGAAATTTCATCAAAGAATTTTCTCGAGCTCAGTAAGATGTTACCCGAGCTACGTTTTGAATATGCATTAACTCAAATGGTTGAGAAACAAAACTTATGGGGATTATATGGTGAAAGTGGTTGGGTAATGCTAAAAGCCGATGAAGATGCCTGTATTCCAATTTGGCCACATAAAGAATTCGCTGAGTCTTGGGTGAAAGATGAATACCCAAATTGCGAGCCAAAACAAATTGATTTTGTAGAGTGGTTAGATATTTGGTTACCGGGATTGAAGAATAACAAAACGTTGATCCTAGTTTTTCCTTTAGGAGACGATGAAGAGGGCATCATGCTAGAGGCTCAAGAAATGATTGATTGTATAGAGGATGATTTAAAAAAGCTTGGCAGCAACCTCCCTAAATAAGCCTAATTCAATATATGCCTCAAAATACAAACTTATTCGGACTGGGTGATCCTCACGCCCAGTTCAGAGTTTATATTGCCAATCGACCTGACTATGCCGATTTTTCGAGTTTGACAACGCTTAAACCTCTGGGAAAAGGGGAAATCCAACAGATCGGCCAGGCTTGTGGCAATGGTTGGCGTAAAGTGTTTAACGTATATGCCAAGCTGGTATTTGCGTTGAAGGATGAAAGTTTAGTGTCATTAAATGGCGCTGATACTTGGCAAGCTTTTCGCGATAATTGTTTATTGCAAGATTGTTCAAATACGAGTTTAGTGTTTTCAGCTCCTCAAACCTACCCAACTACTGGTGAAAATAGCCCAAGCTTACATATCATAATGGGTAAAACTTACAGCAACTCACTTGGGTTACCTTCCTCCTTGCATTGGTTAGATAACGAGTTCGCCGTTGATGTAAGCAACAAACTCTTGGTTTGCCCGTACTTTGACTATCGGCAATTGTCTAATCTCAAAATAATACGACTTGTTGAGTTAATTACCCAGCTACAAAGCGGGAATATCCCTACCTGAACAGCACCATGGCAGTGCATTTGCACCTGATTGGTTTGTTGAAATACTTTTTATTTACATATAAAGGTTTAACTTCTTGATAAGTATGAGCATTTAATCTGGCGCGTGGTTTGCTACCCGTTCTTTAATGAAGAATCTTTTTAGCACTCGGGTAGACAGCTTGCAACACACCGCCTTATCAAAAAAACAATGTAATCTGACACCAGAATTACGCATTTTGTTAATTGACGAAAATCGCCAAAGAGCTGAGTCGCTGACTTCTGCTTTGGATAATTCGCGGTACAAAATAAGTCATTTGGCGAGTCCAGACTCCTCGTTGTTAAAACAAGTTGATGAAATTGAACCAGATATCATTGTGATAGATATCGAGTCCCCAAGTCGCGATATCCTGGAAAGCCTAGGAACGATTTCGCACTTTAGTCCCAAACCAGTGGTGATGTTTTCTGGTGAACAAGACACCGATACGATTAATCAATATATCGAGTCAGGAGTGAGCGCGTATGTAGTCGGGGATTTGCAAGCCGAGCGCGTTAAACCCATTTTAGACGCAGCGTTAGCGCGTTTCCGTGAGTTTCAAAAGTTAAAAGAAGAGTTAAGTGATACTAAGCAACAATTGGCTTCGCGTAATCTGATTGATCAGGCTAAACGTTTATTGATGAAAAAGAAAAATCTATCAGAAGACGATGCCTTTAAAGCTATGCGTAAAACAGCTATGGATACCGGACAAAAACTAGAAGACGTGGCAAAAACACTTATCTCATTACTCAATACTATTTAATAAAATAGGTTAAAAGCATGATTGAACCTGAAAAAACAGACTTAACCTTAGGGTTTATCCCATTAACAGACTCGGCGCCGTTAATTGTGGCCAAAGAAATGGGATTTTTTAGCCAATGGGGGTTGAATGTCAAATTACAGAAACAAAACTCTTGGGCGACACTTAGAGATAAGTTACACGCCGGTTTGTTAGACGCATCACAAATGTTAGCGCCTATGCCATTAGCTAGTTCGCTAGGAATGGGGTGTGCCAAAGTTAATGTGATTACGCCACTTGTGTTGAGTTTAAATGGCAATGCCATAACGTTGTCTGAAAAGTTACATCAAGAAATCTTGAAGGAAAATCAATTGGCCCATGTAACTTTACCTCTGGCTGCCTATTTATTACAAAAAGTAATCAGTGTTCGAAAAAAGCAAAATCGTCCAAAGCTGAAATTTGCCACTGTCTTTCCCTACAGCTGTCATTTTTACCAACTTAAGGATTGGTTAGCTTCGGCGGGCATCACTGAAGCCGACTTGGATATAGTGGTGGTACCTCCAGTGAATATGGTGGCCTTTTTAGAAAGCGGTGAAATTGATGGCTGTTGTGTTGGTGGTCCTTGGAACGCTAAGGCCGTTCGAGCGGGGATTGGACTGACTGCTTTAACTTCGTTTGACATCTGGCAAGACAGTCCCGAAAAAGTCCTAGGCGTGTTGGGCAGCTTTCAGAAAACCAAACCCAATACCGTTTTAGCGTTAACCGCTGCTTTAAAGCAAGCCTGTAATTGGTTGGAAAATATTCCTAATCGATTTGAGGCGGCTCGTTTACTAAGTGCTGACCAATATCTCGATGCCACAGTAGAAGTCATTGCGCCGTCTTTAATTGGTAGTTGTTTAACTCATATTACCATGCCACCGCGGGCTATCCCTTCATACAATCAGTTTTCCAAAACTAACAATGGTTCAATTAACGTACCTGAATATATTCGCGGTGAATGGTTAATGAGCCAAATGAGAAGTGCTGGGCAATTAAAAAACATCGAGGTACCTAACGATATAGTTAGACAAGTATTTAGGCCTGATATTTACCAACAAATGCGCTTGAAACTCGAAGATCAAGCTGTGCAATTTTTCAGACGTTCAGGTTAATCTATCTAGTAGTCGGCACTAGTGTGGTGCGTCTTGCACTTTCGTGGGGGATATTGATCGAATTATTCAACAGGTGATCTATATAAGGTATTGAATATAATAATAAATATTATCTGGCGTTTAATTTGCATTAGATTTCAAGAGTATTAACCAATATGAAATTTGGATCAGCTTAGATAATAAGCTTTGAATCTATCGCTGCGATTAATTTTTAGCAGCGTGGCAACGTAGCCCATAGTGACTTTGTTTTCTTAGTCATTGTGGGTTTTTTTTTACAATTTTTTTTGTTAGTGAGTGATTCAAATGAGTGTTGAAAAATTTAGCTTGTTGTCTTTTACAGGCAAAATGAAAACCCTACATCTTTCTTGGATAGCTTTTTTTATTACTTTTATGGTGTGGTTCAATATGGCACCACTTAAGGGAGCTATTGTAAATGGTGTTGGCTTAACACTCAGTGAGTGGAAAACCCTATTAATTATTAATGTGGCTTTGACCATACCAGCACGCGTTATTATTGGTGCTTTAACCGACAAATTTGGCCCAAGAATAATTTACGCTAGTTTATTAGCTATTTGTTCCATTCCATGTTTTATGTTTGCGCTCGCTGATAGTTTCACGCAGTTGGTTATTGCTCGTTTTGCCCTTGGCTGTATTGGTGCTGGTTTTGTAGTGGGAATTCGTATGGTAAGTGAATGGTTTCCGCCAAAAGAACTAGGGACAGCAGAAGGGGTATATGGTGGTTGGGGTAACTTTGGGTCGGCGGCTGCAGCCTTTAGTTTACCCACTATTGCTTTGCTATTTGGTGGTGAAAATGGCTGGCGCTATGCAGTGGGGCTGACCGGGTTAATGAGTCTCGCTTTTAGTATTGTTTATTTTAGAAACACCACAGACACGCCAAAAGGGTCAACCTATTTTCGCCCCAAAAATTTGGGAGGCATGGAGGTCACCAGTGTTAAAGATTTTTATTTATTATTATTGATGAAAACTCCGATGTATTTGGCGTTAGCTTTACTGAGTTGGAAGTTATCTCCACAAGGCGTGTCTCTACTAAGTGAAACCATCACCTTGCTCATTTACCTTGGTTTGATGTCGTTATATATATATGACGCTTATGCAACGTACAAAGTAAACAGAGACATTTTTGTGACGCCAGTTGCAGAAATTCATCAATACCAGTTCAAACAAGTTGCGGTACTGAATATTTTGTATTTTGCTACTTTTGGATCGGAACTGGCAGTTATCTCAATGTTGCCAGCATTTTTTGCTGAAACCTTTGAACTGAGCATGTCCACTGCTGGGTTATTAGCCGGTATGTATGCCTTTATGAATTTGATGTCACGTCCTGGAGGAGGGTTGTTGTCGGACAAATTTGGTCGTAAAAAAACCTTATTGATCTTAACTGCTGGGCTAGCGCTGGGTTATTGGTGTTTGAGTTTTATCGATGGGAACTGGCCGATTTGGTTAGCGGTATTAGCTGTGATGGCGTGTTCGTTTTTCGTTCAGTCTGGAGAAGGGGCAGTGTTTGCAGCTGTACCCTTGATAAAACGTCGACTGACAGGACAAATAGCGGGAATGACCGGAGCATATGGTAATGTGGGAGCCGTTGTTTACTTAACCGTGTATTCCTTAGTTGATACTTCGACTTTCTTTTTGGTTATTGCTTGCACTGCAGTGCTTGGTTTTGTGACCTTGTTGTTTATGAAAGAGCCAAGCGGCACAATTACTGAAGTCAAAGAAGATGGTACGGTGGAGCTTATTCATGTTACTTAGTTACTGTATCAAAACGCGTTAGGGTGAGGCAATATTGGGAAAACTAGAAGTAAAATTTGGTGGTTTTTCCTGCGAAGGGGTAAAGGCTGAAAATCAAGATGCATTTGCCGCTTATATGCCAGGCGATCATAACCATGAGTCTAAAGGTGCAGTGGCCGCTATTGCCGATGGTGTCAGTGTTTGTGCTCGTGCTCGTGAAGCTGCAATCACCTGCGTGACTAATTTTATTCAAGATTATCAACACACCCCACAAACGTGGACTGTTAAACGTTCTGCCAGTAAGGTCTTACATGGTCTTAACCGTTGGTGTCATGGACAGCATGACTACCAACACGGTGGGCATAGTCAGATGATCACGACTTTCAGCGGCATGGTTTTTAAGTCTGCGACAGGCTTTATTTTACACACAGGCGATAGTCGTATTGGTCGGTTGCAATGTGATGAATATGAGCAGCTCACTACTGATCATGTTTCACGGCAAGGGCGGCGTAATGTATTGACTCGCGCAATTGGTTTAGAGCCGCATCTAGATGTTGACTTTGGGGTTGTTGAGCTACAACTTAATGATTTGTTTATTTTTACCTCCGATGGCGTGCATGAATTTTTATCAAATAAAACAATATTTTCCCTACTTAAAACCCCTAATCTCACTCTTGAACAAAGGGCCAAAAACATAGTTGAAGCGGCGCTGAAAAACGGCAGTGATGATAATCTCACTTGTTTACTGGTTTCCATAAGTAAATTACCCAAAGCAAACTTAGACGAGCATTACCACCAAATAACCCGATTGGCGATGCCCCCAGCATTAGAACCAGGTATGAAATTAGAAGGTTATCGGGTGTTGCAAACTTTATTTAATGGCACACGAAGTAGCCTGTATAAAGTGATAGACGAAAAGGACGGCAAAACCTATGGCCTTAAAACTCCTTCTCACTATTATGCGGATGATCCTGTTTACCTAAGTGGCTTTTTACGTGAAGAATGGATTGGCCAACACATAAAACATCAAAATGTGATGGGCATTTATAAGCGTTCTGACAACGCAAAGTTTTTGTATCACATATGTGAATATATAGAAGGGCAAACGTTGCGTCAGTGGATGCGTGACAACCCTAAACCCTCTTTAGAGCAAGTACGTAATATCATTAGCCAACTGATAACAGCGCTGCGGGTATTGCAAAGGAAAGACATGGTGCATCGCGACGTAAAACCCGAAAACGTGATGATAGACCATTTGGGTGAGGTAAAATTAATCGATTTTGGCACAGTATTGGTTAATGCCTTGGCCGAAACTAATTCATTGCCAGTAGAAGAAGTGGTTGTGGGAGCGGTGCACTACATTGCCCCTGAATATTTACTGCGACACAGCTGCGATCATAAAAGTGATATGTTTTCTTTGGCTGTGGTGATTTACGAAATGTTGTCTGGACACTTGCCCTTTAGAGCGTTTAAATTTAAAGACTATGTGCCTAAGTGTTATGAAGAATGGCAATATCAACCTCTAATCAAAACGCGGACCGATTTGCCACAGTGGCTTGATCTAACTTTACGCAAGGCATTACAACCCAATCCTGCCATGCGATACGAAGCATTTTCAGAGTTACAAACAAATTTGTCTCGGCCTACCACCGCTATTTTGAGAGATATTCAAAATAGCCCCTTACTCCACAGGAACCCTTTGTTATTTTATCAAGGTTTGTGTGTGTTGCAGTTTTTACTACTCATTGGGTTGACGATATTTTATCTCAATTAAGATATTCAAAGTCTGGTCGTGGTGGAACAGATTTACGTTAAAGTTTAACCACTGTGGTGCCAGTATTTAATGACTATTCAGCCTATTAGCCCTGTTTAATTTAGATTGCGGCACTACAGCAGTGCAATTATGCACTTTTATTGCATCATTAAAGGTTTAATAAATTTTTAGTTTTATTTTAAGTTGTTGATATTAATGTTTTTTTAAAGTTGGCACTATTGCTGCTTACAAGGTTTTGTAATAGCGACTGTGTGCGTCATAGCATGGTCGCGAAATAATAATTAGAGGCGTTCAACGTCCTAATGCGTTAAAAAATAGTTGTGATTATGCGATGCAGCATAGTGACAAATAGGCAGTGTAGCCCGCAAAGACTTTCCGTGTCCTGGAGTCTTTGCGGGTTTTTTTTTGGCTAAAAATCGGAGTAGCAAATGGCTAAGCTAAAGGTAGTAAGTTCATTAAAACGAGTTATTCAATCACTCCGAGTAGGTGTGATGTCGACAGTCCTATCGGGGGCAGTCATTACGACAGCAGTATCAGCCGAGGACTTAGGTTGGCCTGAAAAGGAAGAGTTAAAATTCGGTTTCATTAAATTGACTGATATGGCTCCTCTAGCTGTGGCATACGAAAAAGGCTATTTCGAAGAAGAGGGGTTATATGTGACCCTGGAAGCGCAAGCAAACTGGAAGGTATTGCTCGATAGAGTAATTGACGGGCAGTTGGATGGGGCGCATATGTTAGCGGGGCAGCCTTTAGGCGCGACTATTGGTTATGGAACCAAAGCAGATATCATTACCGCTTTCAGCATGGACCTAAATGGCAATGCAATTACGGTTTCCAACGACATTTGGAAAGAAATGAAAAAGCATGTTCCTCATGAAGGTGGCAAACCGGTTCACCCGATATCAGCCGACTCCCTTAAACCAGTGGTTGATGATTTCAAAAGCAAAGGTAAACCATTCAAAATGGGGATGGTCTTCCCCGTGTCTACCCACAACTATGAACTACGTTATTGGCTCGCGGCTGGCGGCATTCACCCTGGATTTTATGCACCGCACAAAGGGGACACCAGTGGCCAAATTGATGCCGATGCGTTGTTATCAGTCACGCCACCACCACAAATGCCTTCCACAATGGAGGCCGGTACTATCTATGGTTATTGTGTCGGTGAGCCTTGGAATCAGCAGGCAGTATTTAAAGGGATTGGAGTACCAGTGGTAACAGATTATGAGATTTGGAAAGATAACCCTGAAAAAGTCTTTGGTGTCAGTAAAGCATGGGCTGAAAAATACCCTAACACCCATATTCGAGTGGTCAAAGCTATGATCAGAGCGGCCATGTGGTTAGATGAAAACAACAACGCTAACCGTCCAGAGGCCGTGAAAATTTTAGCTAAAAGCCAATACGTTGGCGCGGATTACGATGTCATAGCTAATAGTATGACAGGGACATTTGAATACGAAAAAGGTGATAAACGCGATGTACCTGATTTCAATGTGTTTTTCCGTTATAACGCAACTTATCCCTTCTACAGTGACGCTATTTGGTATTTAACACAAATGCGTCGCTGGGGGCAGATTGCTGAACCTAAGCCCGACTCTTGGTACAAAGATATCGCCAAGCAGGTTTACCGACCTGATATATACGCACAAGCCGCTAAGGCTTTAATCGATGAAGGCAAAGCTAAACGTTCTGATTTTCCAGAATTTGCTACTGAGTCTGGATTCAAACCTCCACAAACACACTTTATTGACAATATCGTATATGACGGTAGTCAACCAAACGCTTATTTAGAAAAGTTTGCAATTGGTCTTAAAAGTGACAGCCAAATTTAATTAGTTATATGAGCGGATGGGGGAGTCGCCCCATCTAGCCTGGAGCGTTAAACATGAGTAAACAACAAGCGATCCCTATGATTTTTAGTCAAGTGAAACAAGTTAATTGGCCTACTTTGAATCAACTTTTAAGTGCTACTGCATTGCCTATTGTTGGAATTGTTATTTTTCTTGGATTATGGAGCTTGATGGCGAAAAACATTGATACCTCTTTAGGAAAGTTCCCCGGTCCAGCTGCTGTTTGGCAGCAAACAAAGGTATTGGTTGATGAGCACAACGCACAAATGGAGAAAGCTGAAAAGTTTTACTTGCGTCAGGACGAGCGCAACGCTGCGAGATTAGCTAAAGATCCTAGTTATCAACCCAAGATTAGAGCTTTTACCGGTGCGCCTACTTTTTTACAACAAATATGGACAAGTTTATATACGGTAATGGTTGGGTTTATTGTAGCGTCACTATTAGCGATCCCTTTGGGGATAATATGTGGCCTAAGTAAAAATGCCTATACTGCTATTAATCCGCTAATTCAACTATTCAAGCCCGTATCCCCTTTAGCGTGGTTACCGTTAGTGACTATGGTGGTGAGTGCCGTTTATATCAGTGATGATCCGATGTTTTCTAAGTCTTTTATTACATCGGCGGTAACGGTTTCGTTGTGCTGTTTATGGCCAACTTTGATTAACACTGCCGTAGGAGTGTCGAGCATCGACCAAGACCTACTTAACGTCAGTAAAGTACTTCGTTTGAACGGGCTTTCACACGTTATCAAGATTGTTTTACCTTCCTCAATACCAGCAATATTCACCGGGTTGCGTTTATCACTCGGCATTGGTTGGATGGTTTTGATTGCGGCAGAAATGCTTGCTCAAAACCCAGGTTTAGGAAAATTTGTATGGGATGAATTCCAAAACGGTAGTTCAGAATCCTTAGCCCGAATTATGGTGGCTGTCTTGACTATTGGCGTGATTGGTTTTGCATTAGACCGGTTAATGTTAATGCTACAGCGAAAAGTCAGCTGGGATAAAAGCGCTGTATTGCGCTAAACAAGCGGTTAGCTATTAGCCATTATTGTGAGGAAATTATTATGAGTAGGCATCATTTAGAATTAACACAAGTGGGAATGGATTTTCCCACTGCAAAAGGTCCATTTACCGCTCTAAAAGACGTCAACCTAAAGATTAACAAGGGAGAGTTTATCTCGTTAATCGGTCACTCGGGTTGCGGAAAATCCACAGTGTTAAACATTGTGGCAGGTTTATATCAGTCAACAACTGGTGGGGTGATTTTGGATAATGAAGAAGTTAATGAACCAGGACCTGAACGTGCTGTGGTATTTCAAAATCACTCTTTGTTACCTTGGCTATCGGCCTACAAGAATGTTGAACTTGCGGTTAAGCAAACACGCAATGGTCGTTCAAAACGGGAAATCAAAGAGTGGGTGGAACATAACTTAGAGTTAGTTCATATGAGTCATGCGCTAGACAAACTGCCGGATGAAATCTCTGGCGGCATGAAACAAAGAGTCGGTATTGCGCGGGCGTTAGCAATGGAGCCCAAAGTCCTATTGATGGATGAACCTTTTGGTGCCCTCGACGCGTTAACTCGCGCCCATCTGCAGGACTCGGTTATGGAAATTCATGCACAACTGGGTAATACGGTGATTATGATCACCCATGACGTAGATGAGGCGGTGTTACTTTCCGATAGAATTGTAATGATGAGTAATGGCCCAGCAGCAACTATTGGTGAAATTTTACCTATTGAATTATCGAGACCCAGAAACCGTATTCAATTGGCAGATAACCCCCAATATAATCATTATCGCCATGAAGTACTAAAGTTTCTTTATGAGAAACAGCGCAAAGTCGAGTCTGTGGCATCACAGAAAAAGTTTCAAGACGCTGCTCCTTCTATGGCTTCAAAAGGAAGCAACGCAGCGTAAGTCAACCAGATTTCAGATTTACCTAAAAAAACGCTTTTAACTTAACAGTTCTATTCAGCGCGCTTTTAGCTTGGCTAAGGCGCTCGGCTGGGTAGTACCTAAAATATTGCCTTAAAATAAGAGAGAACGCCATGAGAATACCACAACTATCAAAATTAAAACTTGCCTTATCCGCGGGCTTGTTAAGTGTAACAGTTAGTCAAAATCTATTTGCAGAGTCGGTAACTGAAGCCTTAACCACTGGTAATGTTTATGGAGACCTTAACTTGCGTTATGAAAGTGTTGAGCAAGATAATACTGCCAAAGATGCCAGTGCTTTGACGTTACGTACACGTCTTGGTTATCACTCAGGCACTGTAAACGGTTTTTCTGCAACAGTCGAAATGGAAGACTCTCGCATAGTGATGGGACAAGGCGATTTTACTGTTGGGCCTGCGGGTTATAATAGCGGGATCTACTCGGTCATTGCTGATCCCGAAACCACTGAACTAGACCAAGGTTTTATCCAGTATAAAAGCGATAAGTTGACAGCAAAATTGGGGCGTCAGGTTATCACTATGGATGGTCATCGATTTGTGGGACATGTTGGGTGGCGTCAAGATCGACAGACTTTTGATGCAATGAGTGTCGCGTACACCCCTGTTAAAGATTTATCAGTAAAATACGCTTATGTTACTCAGCGCAATCGTATTTTTGCACAAGCAGCGGATATAGACTCAAAAGACCACTTGCTAAATGTGTCGTACAACACTTCATTAGGCAAGTTGGTAGGGTATAGTTATTTGCTTGAAATGGATAACGACACTGACAATGCATTAGATACCTTTGGACTTAGCTTTGTTGGTAATACCAAAGCGGGTGAAACAAAAATACTATATGCAGCTGAATACGCTAAACAAAGCAGTGAAAGCGAGACAACTGACTACGATGTTGATTATATAAAACTGGAAGCCGGTGCGGTTATGGGCGCCATAACTACTAAGTTGGGTTATGAAGTACTAGGCTCTGACGGCGGTGTATTTGGCTTCTCTACGCCTTTGGCAACTTTGCATAAATTTAATGGTTGGTCAGATCAATTCTTGTCAACTCCTGCACAGGGTTTAGTGGATACCTACATTAGTTTTGCTGGTAAGTTAGCCGGTGGTGGTTGGACGATTGCCTATCACGGTTATGAGGCTGACGAATCTTCGGCAGATGTGGATGATTTGGGAAGTGAGCTCAATGTATCCTATGTCAAGAAGTTCAATAAAAACTATGTGGCTGGTGTGAAATACGCCACATATGCAGCCGGCGATATTAAAGTTGACGCAGATAAACTGTGGGTTTGGGTAGGCGCTAAGTTTTAACAATAGTTCTTGGTAAGCATAGGCCGGCGCATAAAATACGTTGGCCTTTAGTTTTCCCCAAAAAAATTGAACTAGATCTAAGCTGCGCTAGGAATCAATTTTAGGCTTTTTATTGTCTAGACTTAGTCTGCCTGTCCCGAGGCTTGTAACCATTAACAGCCCAGCCATAATCCCCATGTTTTTAAAGAAGTTTTGGGTTTCATGAGTACGTTCCAAGCCGTCAACTAAACTCCAAAAATCATGCATGTAAAGGCTGATTATTAGGGTTAATCCGGCTAACAGTAATGCGGCTAGTTTGCCTTTGAAGCCAATAATTATGGCAAAGCCCGCTGTAATTTGAATGACGATAGTCACAGGTAATAACGCTGCGGTAGCAGGTACGCCGTGAGCTAACATATAATCATTCATGGTTTGGTAGTGGGTTATTTTTTGTATTCCCGGCAAGATAAAATAGCCGCCCATTAATAATCGACCTAATAACAAACAGATATTTTCAATTACACGCATTGACTGTCCTCAATTTTAATTATTTTTAGTGAAAATTTACGTCTACATATTGCTAACATCATGGTTTAAGCAATAGGTAAATACAATGAGCCAACATAATAAAATTAACTATATTGAAATCCCAGTGAAAGCTCTAGCGTCGAGCAAAGCTTTTTTTAATCAAGTGTTTGGTTGGAAATTTATTGATTATGGCGATGATTATGCTGCAATTTCAGGAGCGGGTATTGACGGCGGACTATACGTTTCTGAGCAAAGTGTGTCTGCGGATAAAGGCAGCGTGCTTGTGGTACTTTATAGCGATGATTTAGACCAAAGCCAAGCGGACATTAAGGCTGCCGGTGGCACAATTAAGATCCCTACCTTCGAATTTCCGGGTGGCCATAGGTTCCACTTTTGTGACGGAAATGAAAACGAATATGCAATGTGGAGCGATAAGTAAATACGCCTGACTTATCGCTTAAGTACCGGTCTGTTAAAACCTTTAGCCGGAAAATCCGCTATCTTCCGGTAAATTTTTACCCTCAGCGGCTTGGCGGGCAAGTTGGTCACACGCTTCATTTTCAGGATGACCTGAGTGACCTTTTACCCAAAACCAACTGACTTTATGTTTATTGACTTGTTGGTCTAAACGTTTCCACAAATCGACATTTTTCACTGGTTTTTTATCAGCAGTACGCCAGCCATTTTTGCGCCAATTTTTAATCCATTGGTTAATGCCATTTTTAACGTATTGGCTGTCGGTGGTAAGGCTAACTTCACATTCTTCGTTAAGTAGGGCCAGTGCCTCGATAGTCGCTAACAGTTCCATTCTGTTATTGGTGGTATGTTTAAAACCTTGACTGATTTCTTTTCGATGCTTATCAAAAATCAACACGGCACCGTAACCGCCTGGACCAGGGTTGCCCAAACAGGAACCGTCGGTGAAAATTTCTACTTGTTTCATTTGCAAGCCTGTTTATCTTTCATGTTCAATTTTGCGCAGTATAATGACCAAGATTGTTAATGCCACTAAATTTTAAAAAGAGTGAGAAATGCGCCAAATTGTTTTAGATACCGAGACCACCGGAATAGACCCTAAAGAAGGGCATCGTATTATTGAGATTGGGTGTGTTGAAATGGTCAATCGCCGCCTCACAGGTAATACCTTCCACGTTTACATTAATCCGCAGCGCTTAGTGGAACAAGAGGCAATTGAAGTACATGGGATCACTAATGAATATTTAGCTGATAAACCCACTTTCAGTGCTATCGCTAAAGATTTTATTGAGTTTATAAGTGGGGCTCAGCTCGTTATTCATAACGCACCCTTTGACATTGGGTTTATGGATCATGAGTTTAATCGACTCACCGGCTTAGCTGTAAAAGAGTCTGCAAAAATGTGTACAGTGCTCGACACCCTAGATTTGGCTAGGAAGATACACCCAGGCCAAAAAAATAACCTTGACGCCTTGTGTCGTCGTTACGGCATAGATAACTCACATCGAGAAAAGCACGGGGCATTGTTAGATGCAGAGATTCTAGCCGACGTTTATCTGATGATGACTGGGGGGCAAACGGATCTCAACTTAACTGGTAAGGCGAATACAGAAGGTGGAATACAGGTAGAAACGGTTCGTCGATTGTCAACTGATAGAAAACCGTTAAAGGTTGTGATGGCTACGGCCGATGAATTGGAACAGCATGAAAGTCGTTTAGATATAGTAGCTGAAAAGAGTGGAGCCTGCATATGGCGTCAGTAGAGACTACAACAGTGACAAAATAGAGAGTTGAGTAAACATGTTTAGATCGGTCGTAACTGCTCTAATTTTCTGGCTGTTTGCATATATGAGCTTGTCGTTACAAGCTAATGCGCAAAGTACCCAAGATAGCTCCCAAATTGCGAATGACCCAGATAACAGTCAAGAAAGTGCTTCCCCGCTGACACAATTGGGGTCAAAATATCACAATGGTATTGAGCTACTTCAAAATCGGTTTAGAATCGATTTTGAAGTAGACGAAATTACCATGATTTTTTTCCGCAAATTTGGCTCTGCTCCCATAGTATTAGTGAAACCCGACGGCTCTAAAATTTTTCAATCTGATGCTGATGGTGAAAATGTATTTTGGTTTGATTCCAGTACATATGACATGATCAGCATCAAAAATCCTACGCCAGGGCCTTGGCAAGCTGTAGGACGAATTACACCAGAAAGTCGAGTAATGGTAATCAGTGATTTGGCATTACACGCAGAGCCATTGCCTAATATGATCTTTTCCGGTGAAATTCTTAAACAAACGGCCTACCTAACCAACAACGGTATTCCGATTGATTACACTGCGTTTAGAGATGTGGTAGAACTGACTATTTCTTTAGCTAGTACCAACAATCCTAATTACAATAATTTTGGTGCAGATACCGAAATTGTCGCAACGTTGGAAGACAATGGTAAAGGTATGGACGAAATTCCCTTAGATGGGGAGTTTACAGGTCAATTTAATTTAGCCATTGCTGACGGCGAATGGATCCCAAGTTTTTCTGTTTCAACCCCTATGTTTACCCGCGAGCAAGTAGATCCGAATATCATGCTTTTAGCTAACCCGATAAAGGTTGACATTGAACTTGACGGAGGAGGGGATGGTTATCACAAACTAAAAGTGGATGCTCAGCGAGAATACGTGGATATGTCTACTTTATTGTTAGACGGCAAAGTTAGATTTCCAAATGGTGATATTCAGAATTTTTCGATTACAGATATGTCATCTGATATTCGCGAATACTTAATAGTTAATTATGAATATGGGGTATACCGAGTAAAGCTAACCGCTTATGGCAATACTACAGATGGAAGAGAATTTATTCTAGACGTGCCTGAGTATAGTTTTCTTACTGAAGAGCCGAAACCAGTCGTTGCGGAAACGACAAACAATGGGGGGGATGCTACGACTAGTGTAAATGGCGCCAGCGAGGGCAATCTTTTATCTGAAACAGTCACCCCAGATGATAGTGAAAATATGTCTACCACCATGTTAGTTTCGGTGATTGTCGCTATTAATCTCATTCTATTGGTTGTAGGTGGGGGATTAATTTGGTGGTTAACTCTGGATAGAAAGCCAAATTTTAAGTTTTTTAAAAAATCAAAAACGCCAATCGATTCAAATGATACTGACAAAAAGCCCGGTTTTTTTGCGAAAATATTTAAGAGAAAGGCGAAACCATTGCCGCCACAAAAAAAATCCCAGCCAAAAGAACAGCCTGAGTCAGATATTATGGAGTTAGGCATCCCAAAAGAGTGATTGTTTGGCTGCTTATTCAACAAATTGTTCATTACGACAGCAAACGATACTATTAACTGAATTTCCTGTGAAAAAGCTATTGACTAGTATTGGGTGAACCCGTATTATCTGCGCCGCGGTTGAGGAGGCGGTTCACAAGAACTTCTTCTAAGTCGTTGAAATTAGAAAGAAAACTGGAGCGGTAGTTCAGTTGGTTAGAATACCGGCCTGTCACGCCGGGGGTCGCGAGTTCGAGTCTCGTCCGTTCCGCCATTAAATTATATGATTCAAATCTAGTGTATCTAAAGTCTCTCCTTTTTGTTATTTATTGGTAAGCTTGCGGTAAGCAAAGCGCTAATGATTATACTAATTTTCCACTGAAATTCGTTTTGTGATAAAAATTCCTCGCTGCTAGCGCGGTCTTTCGATAAATTAATGCTTTAATTCACCCTAAAATCACTTTTACTTTCTTAAACTAATAAACTCATTTGAGGTTCATTGACATCGTTTGAACGAGTTTATTTTGTGAGTAATAAAAATGAAGCAAAACATGAATATTTTATTGGTCGAAGATAATCAGGCTATTGCAACACAAATCATTAGTTTCTTAGAGGTACATGGTTGCACAGTTGATTATGCTGCAAATGGAAAATTAGGGTTAAAATTGGCACTTTCCCATCATTTTGATGTGGTGATCTTAGATCTTAATTTACCCGATACCGATGGTTTGCATGTATGCGCCGAAATAAGAAAACTTGCCGAGGTAAATATTCCAATCCTAATGCTGACGGCGCGAGATGCTTTTGAAGACAAGGTAAAAGGATTTGGTAATGGGGCTGATGACTACCTTACCAAGCCCTTCGACTTAAGAGAGCTTATACTACGTTGTGAAGCTCTGGCTAGACGGCCTAAACTTCATCAGTGTTCAGTATTGAGTGAAGGTGAGTTATCAGTTGATGTGAGAGCCCATCAAGTTAAGTGGAAGGGGAATCACATTAAAACAACAAAAGTGGGTTTCACTATATTACACAAACTGATGCAATCCTATCCGTATCCAGTTAGCCGTTCAGAGTTGCTGCAACATATATGGGGTGATGAACCACCAGAGAGCAATGCATTAAAATCACATATATACACATTGCGTAAATCTTTAGAAGGCACAACTAATCGACAAATATTACACACTATTAGTAATATCGGATATCAACTAAAGGATCTAAATGCTTAAGTTTAAGAGCCTAAATGGGCGACTGCTTTTTGCTTTTTCAACTTTGTCTATTATTGTGTGTTTGTTTTTTATTCGATTTACAGCATTAATAATTGAAACGGCTGAATTGAACGCGTATGAATCCTTGTTAGTCGCACAATCACAAAGTCTGAAAAACCGAGAAAGTGTTGCAAATTTAATCCTCACATCACCAGATTCAGCCTATTTTAATCTTTACGATAAAGATTCCGTCATTCCAAATTGGATAAAAGCAAAGATTCGAGATAAAGAGGCAGGACAGTTCATAGACGACCAAGGAGATCACTATTTGTTTCAAAATGCAATTAACGCTAGTGGTGACGAGCTTGTGTTACTTTTAAATATTTCGTCAATTCAAGCTAACAAACATCTGAGCGATTTTAAATCTCTGTTTTTATTCAGTATTTCTGCAAGTGTTAGTGTACTTTGTCTTTTGAGTTCGTGGTACCTGGCTAAGTGGCTTTCAACACCTATTAGAAAACTGACCCAGGATATTGAACTGCGAACTCAGGGAAGTCAGGAGTCGTTGTTTGGTCTTAACCGAAAGGATGAAATTGGCACCTTGGCCAATGCGCTTGAACAATCCTATGGAAAAATTCAAGCATTGTTAAAAAGGGAGCAGAACTTTACTCGAGATGTAAGCCATGAGCTTAGAACTCCAATTACTCTTATCAAAAATACCATTGCATTGAGCCCATCAAATACGCTGGATTTAGAAGCGACTAAAGTGGTCTCTCAGGCATCCAAAGAATTGGAGCAAACTGTTGAAGTGTTGCTTGCATTAGCACGCCAAGAAAATTTGCAATTTGTAGTACAACCGGTGTTACCCATTATTGAAAAAACAGTACTGAATATTTATAACATTTACCCTGACCTTGATTTCGATGTAAAAATTAATGTTGATCCCAAGCTGTTGGTAACAGGTAACCAATATTTAATCAGTTTGTTATGTCAAAACTTGGTCAATAATGGCTTTTATCACAGTAATAGCGGTGAAATGCGGGTGTCTTCAAATTCACAAAGCCTTATTTTTGAAAATAAAATAGCGGGCTCAAATCACCGTCCGTATTATCAAGGGTTGGGTCACGGTCAATATCTAGTTAACCGTATTGTTGAGGAAATGGGTTGGCAGCTCTCCATAAATCAAACCGAAGACAGTTACGTTGTGATAGTGAAAATAGTGTAAATGGGCGGTTAAAGTGAAAGGTCGATCTCAGTGTTAGCGAGATGATTAAAGGGTTTAAACCTTATTTTGAAAAGTTGAGTGTTAAATGACAACGCAAATTTTTTAAACTAAGAATGCCAATAATCATTGATGCTGTAAGATATCGAATCATTAATTGGCATGGGTATTTAACGCAATTTGCTTTAGAGAACGTCCCTTAGTCTTTTAGCTGTGTAGCGCCATGGAGCCATTAATTGAATTAAAAGGCATAACGTACCCCGACTTCTAAAACCTCTTGGTCAGAAAATTTTGTGTATTCAACGCCTGCTAAAAATCCCCATAGATCATACAAGGCTCCTAATCTATAGGCTTTTTGGTCTGCATCACCTTCCCAATTCTGGGCCTCAAACCCGGCATATATTTCTAGGTCGGAACTGGCCTGAAAGCGTAAGTTTGTCGCTAAGCTATAATAATCGGTTTTTGCGCTATTCGACTCTGAAGTGCTGATACCTGTTGTTTTAAAGTTGCCATATCCTATTCGGTAATCGAGCGTTGTGTTTGCTGAAATACTATGAAAATAGCCAAGAGAAAATTGCCGTTGTAGAGTCTCGAGGGTTAAATTAGATTTTGTGTCGTCAGTGTCTATGTATTTAAATTCAGTAAACAAGTTGTTTCCCCACTGACTACTGATTTTTATAGAAAATCCACTTGGATTAAACTGTTCCAGTTCTGCAAGTTCTGTTTTCACCGTGGATGCCTGAAAGAAAGAATACGAGGGCGTTGTAGCGATACTTGTCGCACTCATAAGTGTCAACAATAGTGTAGGTATAGTGAGTTTGCGCATGGTTGTCCTTTTTGCATTAGTTAAAACGAACTACACAATAAGGGAGCAACGGTGAAACTAAGGTGAAGAAATCTCTTCGGTTGTGATGGGGATAAAGGGTTATTATTTACTGGGGTTCGCTTTAGTCTTTTAGCAGTAATAGGCCGATCCATACAAACCAAATTATTTGTAATAAGCCAAAAATTGCACCGATTTCCCGGAAACTTTCATCCAGTGTCATGAGTCCAAATACACTGATTAAATAACCAAAATAAACAATTTTACGTCCAAATCTGTTTTCCACATATAAACAGGTATTCACTAATATGACCCAAATTGCGCCAACCCATTCAATTCCTTCGCCCAGTCCCATTTGCATTGCGTATATATCTCGCCACATGGCCGTGACATTTCCAGTGAACTGAAAATGGTTTGCAAACAAAAATTCGATTGAAAAGATTGCAATAAAACCACTGGCAAATATGTAACAAGCCCAAAGGTAACTCGCCAATGTCGTTACTTGTTCAAGTGGTGTATGTTCTCTTTCGTTTGGTTCAAGTAAAGCGATGCTTAGCACTAGTAAAAATGTGCCAAATATTACATAAACCAAAAAATACCAGAGTTGCATTAATCCGCTGAACTTTGTCAATGTTTGCAAACGTTCATCAGGGCCATTGTTAAAGTCTGGGGCAATGATAAGTATTAGTGATAAGCCTAAGATAAAACTTGTCGCGCAAATAAAAGCTGACAGTGCACCTCTACGTTGTCTTGTTCTCATCGGAATTCCAAGTTTAGAAATTTGTTGTTTCAGTCAACAATCGAATGTTGGGATTAGTATTCTATTCGGCTTTGTGTATGTTAGTAATCAAAGAAATGTAAGTATTTATAGCCAAAAGCTCACGTCGCTTAATACTCTTTATATGTGAACAACAAAAACGAATCATATATTAACAGTTTGAATTAGCTCGTTTTTATCTTCTAACTTTTACATAGGTAATCTAAAGTGTAAAACGTTGCAACCCAATTTTGGGTCATAGCTGCGATAGCATTCAAACTCTCATGATAATTATTTGATTATAAGTACTTTTCAACTATTAATGCTACGTAATCTGTTAATGGTTTGGTAAGCTTAGGTTATATTAATTGGCCTTTTTAATCTGATGCTTTTTTACGCCATCCTTTGAGATTTAATCCCTATGTTTTTGTTGCTGCTGTATATCTTTATTGCGTTAGGTTTTTCATTTATTTGCTCTATAGCGGAAGCCGTTATTCTTAGTATTTCCTCGGCCTATATTTCTGTACTGGAAAAAAATGGCAATCCTTCGGGAGCGTTATTAAAAAAACAAGTCAGTGATATTAACCGACCTCTGGCGGCTATTTTAAGCTTAAATACGATTGCACATACTATGGGGGCGGCTGGCGCAGGAGCTCAGGCAGCGGCAGTGTTTGGTGATGCTTATTTGGGTATTGCCTCAGCTGTTTTGACGTTATTAATTTTAGTGTTTTCAGAAATTATTCCTAAGACTCTTGGCGCAACATATTGGCGCAAGCTCGCTCCGGCTACCGCCTATTTTTTGAAGTATTTGATTATCGTCTTGTGGCCGTTAGTGCAACTAGCACAAAAAATGACGTCAAAAATGCAAGACGAATCACCACTCGTTGGTTTAAACAGAGATGAGTTATCTGCTATGGCAGCGTTATCTATGGAAGAGGGGCAAATTGCAGCCCGCGAAGCCACGGTGATGCAGAATTTACTAAATTTAAAGCAGCTTAAAGTCCGCCAAGCGATGACCCATAGAACGGTGGTCTTTTCTTTACCTGAAACGATGACCGTCGCAGAGTTTGTAGATAAGCATGCTGATGTGTCGTTTTCTCGTATCCCCATTTATGAAGATGGCGAACCCGAAAAGATCAGCGGTTACGTATTAAAATCCGATTTGTTATTGGCATTTGCACGCGGTAATTCAGAGAAAGTACTTAAAACTTATCAAAAGGACATGGTGACCATTCTTAGTAGTATGTCTCTGGCTAATGCGTTTTTACCTTTGCATTCGCAACGAGGAAATATGTTACTTATAGTGGATGAATATGGCGGTTTAGAGGGAGTGTTAACTGTTGAGGACTTGGTCGAGAGCTTATTTGGTATCGATATTATTGATGAAAGTGATCAAGTTGTTAGCATGCGAAAGTTAGCGCGAATTTTGGCTAAAAGGCGTGAAAAGAAACGTCTTCGAAAGTATGAAAAAACAAGTAGTTCAAATACAAAGTAGGGAAATGTGCTGAATATGGGTGAGTTACTCAGATGTACCAATCTAAGCAAAGAATACAGTGACGCAGAGAACACAGTTAAGGTCCTTAAAGATGTGAACTTCAGTATAAATACCGCTGAACAAGTCGCTATTGTAGGCAGTTCTGGTTCAGGTAAAAGTACGTTACTGCATTTACTAGGAGCGCTAGATAAACCTACGTCAGGAGAAGTTACGTTTCAACAACAAAATATATTCTCTTTTAACAGTAACCAACAAGCCAATTTTCGTAATCAATCCCTCGGCTTTGTCTATCAGTTTCATCATTTGTTACCAGAATTTAGTGCCTTAGAAAATGTCGCTATGCCTTTAATGATTGCTAAAAAACCGCTGAAATTAGCAAATGAAATGGCTCGTTCGATGTTAGATAAGGTTGGTTTATCCCATAGATACACTCATAAGCCCGCTGAACTATCCGGTGGGGAGCGACAGCGAGTAGCGATTGCTAGGGCATTGGTTACGCAACCTAAGCTAATATTGGCAGATGAACCTACAGGAAATTTAGATCAAAAAACTGGTGAGAGTATTTATCAATTGCTCAGTGACTTGCGAAACCAAATGCAAACCAGTTTTGTGGTAGTTACTCATGATACTCAATTGGCTAAAAGGTTAGACCGTTCTTTCAACCTAGTCGATGGGCAGTTAACTGATGCATACAGCCAACCTTTGGCGAGTAGTCACTAGTGCATTTAGTTTGGTTATTGGCATGGCGTTTTCGTACCAATAAACGTCAGAATGGGTTTATCTCATTCATTTCTGCTTCATCAACTTTTGGGATCGGTTTAGGCTGTTTTGTGCTGATATTGTTACTATCAGTGATGAACGGATTTGAAAAAGAATTGAAGGACCGCTTATTGTCAGTTATTCCTCATGCCGAGTTTAAGTCAGTGTCTGCAAGTGGCATCTATAACTGGCCGGCAGAAATTACAGCTTTGCAACAGCACCCTGAAGTGACATTTGTTGAGCCCTATGTGAATGCTACTGGCATGTTGCAAAAAGGCAATAAAATGAAGGCTATCGAAATGACTGCTATAGATCCAGTTTATGATGCTCAGGGAGTGGTGCCGAGTTTGCTGACGGTTGAGCAATGGCAACAATTTAAAAATGACGAAAACGCTACTATGTTAGGCATAGGTTTAATGAAAAAGCTGGGTTTAAGTATTGGTGATAAAGTTCAGATTTTACTACCGCAATTGTCTGCGGATTTGAGTCTAAGTGCCCCAAAAACACTGCGACTCAATATTATTGCTAGTTTAGATATGGGCGGAGAACTGAGCAATCATATCGGCTTTATGCATATGTCGCTCGCTGCGCAGGCTCAGAACATTGAGCATGGTGCCCAGGGAATACGCTTAAGATACAAAGACGCGTTTATGGCCAGAGATTTAACACGACAAATTGGATACCAGTTATCACCCGAAGTCTATATGTCAGACTGGACTATAAAGGACGGTAATCTATATCAAGATATTCAATTAGTGCGTGCGGTAGTGTATATCGCATTAATACTTGTCATTGCTGTGGCGTGTTTCAATATTGTGTCTACGTTAGTCATGGCAGTAAATGAAAAGCAAAGTGAAATAGCGATGCTTAAAAGTATGGGAGCAAAAAACCGCCTCATTATAGGTGTGTTTATGATGCAAGGAACCTTTAATGGATTAATTGGTACCTTGATTGGAGTCGTGCTAGGGGTCTTAATGGCAAGTAATCTTCCTGAAGTCGCTCGTTTTTTAGAAGGCATATTCCAAGTACAATTTTTGTCGGGTGATGTCTATTTCATTGACTTTTTGCCCTCCGAGTTAAATTGGAATGAAGTATTGTTTACAGCATTTATCGCGATACTTTTAAGTATTCTGGCAACCTTATACCCTGCAATTAAAGCCGCTAAAATTAATCCTGCTACCGTGCTGGGGCATTGAAACAACATGACTAAATTGACGATAAAAGTAAAAAACTTAGAAGTGACCGAACAAAAGAGTTGGGCTGCTGGGGTACCGGCAGTGTTGTCTGCCTATAAAAATGTAACTACTAAAGTCGGGCCACTTAAAGGGACTAAACTGTTAACCAAGCTAAATCAGATTGAAGGATTTGATTGCCCAGGTTGTGCTTGGCCAGATCCACTTTTAAAGCGAGCAACCTTTGAGTTTTGTGAAAATGGTGCAAAAGCCGTAGCAGATGAAGCAACACTTAAACGCGCCACTGCGGCGTTTTTTGGTAAGCATAGTATTGACGATTTAAAAACTAAATCCGACCGATGGTTAAATGACCAGGGACGTTTAGTCGAACCTTTATATTCGGCGGAAGGCGCTAAGTACTACCAACCTATCAGTTGGGAAAAGGCCTTGAATTTAGTTGCCAACGAGTTAAAAAAACTCGAATCACCTGACCACGCTGCTTTTTATACTTCTGGGCGAACAAGCAATGAAGCGGCGTTTTTATACCAATTATTTGTTCGGCAATTTGGTACGAATAATCTTCCGGATTGTTCCAATATGTGTCACGAATCTAGTGGAGTAGGGCTCACTGAAACTATAGGTATAGGTAAAGGCAGTGTTTCTCTAGAGGATTTAGAAAATAGCGAAGCAATATTCATATTTGGTCAAAACCCTGGTTCAAACCATCCTCGAATGTTGAGTTCATTGCAAGCGGCTAAACGTCAAGGAGCCAAGATAGTCGCGATCAATCCATTAGACGAGACAGGTTTGCAACGATTCAAGAACCCTCAAGAAATAGAAGGGGTGATTGGTTCGGGTACCGCATTAAGAGATTTATACTTACCGGTTAAGATTAATGGTGATGTGGCATTCCTTAAAGGTTTGTGCAAAGTGTTAATTGAAAGAGATGAAACGGGACAAGATGTGTTAGATAAGGACTTCATCACAAATTACTGTTCCGGTTTTGAGGGGTTTAAAGAGGATCTCTTAGCTGCATCTTGGGATGATATTGAGTTGCATAGCGGATTAACGCAAATTCAAATTAATCAAGCTGCTGATATTGCCTGTGCCTCTCAAAAAACCATCTGTTGTTGGGCAATGGGAATGACTCAGCATAAAAATGCAGTGGCTAACATTCAGTTGATGACAAACTTCTTGATGCTCCAAGGCAATTTAGGGAAACCAGGAGCCGGCGTATGCCCCGTTCGCGGACATAGTAATGTGCAGGGCGATCGTACTATGGGAATTTGGGAAAAGCCTACTGATTCTTTTTTAAATGCCTTGCAGCAGACATATGATTTTTCAGTGCCAAGAGAATATGGTTATGACGCTGTCGAAACTGTAGAAGCGATGGCCCAAGGCAAACTTAAGGTGTTGTTCGCCTTGGGTGGTAATTTTTATCGTGCAATGCCTGATCATGAGTTGACAAAACAGGCGCTAAGCAACTGTGAGTTAACGGTGCAAGTTTCGACTAAGTTAAATCAATCACACCTGTACACAGGGAAAAATGCATTGATTTTACCGGCCTTAGGACGTACTGAAATCGATCGGCAATCATCAGGTATTCAGACAGTCACGGTAGAAAATTCTATGGGGGTAGTACAAACATCCCACGGAAAGATACCGCCAGCTTCAGATCACTTAAAAAGCGAAATCGCAATTTTAGCTGAGTTAGCATTGTTAACTTTACCCAACAGTAAAATTAATTGGCAGCATATGCGAGACGATTATAGATATATTCGAGAAGGTATTGAGCAGGTGATCCCTGGGTTTGAAAACTTTGAGCAACGTATCCAACAACAGGGTGAGTTTGAATTGCCAAATGCAGTACGAGATGAACGTAAATTTTCTACTATAAATGGCAAAGCAAATTTTATAATACATGATATCGAGTCGGTTAAAGTGCCCAAAGGTCGCTTATTAATGATGAGTATCCGTAGCCATGACCAATTTAATACGACAATCTATACTAACAATGACAGATATCGTGGAATTCACGGTAGTCGCAGAGTCGTTTTTTTAAACGTTGATGATATAGATGAATTAGGATTAAAGGAGGGGCAACAAGTCAATATTCATAGTCATTGGCCAATTGAAGTCTCAACCACCAGAACGGTAAAACAGTTTACTGTGGTGAAGTATCATATTCCTAAAGGCTGCGCTGCTACCTATTACCCCGAGACTAACGACTTAATCCCTTTAAGCAGTGTAGCCGACAAAAGTAACACTCCAGCATACAAATCGGTTGTGATCAGTTTAGAAGCGATATAGAAATTAAATAAACGTTATTGATCCACAAAATAGCGACGGCAGAAAAACTCGGCATCGGGTTGTTTTTCTGCGATCGCTATATGTTGCTAGTCCAACTAACTAGGAATCGGCGCGCCCCATAAATTTGCTTTCGGTTGTATTTACTTTGATTTTTTCCCCTGAAGCGATGTACTCAGGCACCTGAACAACTAATCCTGTGGACAGTGTCGCCGGTTTAGTACGGGCACTGGCTGATGCCCCTTTAATTGAAGGATCAGTTTCTGTAATGACCAAATCTACTGATGCGGGCAGTTCAACCCCCACGGGTCTTCCTTCAACCAATAAGATTTGTAAGCCTTTAGTATCTTCTGTGATAAACGGTAGTTCATCACTTATGGTTGCTGAGTTTAAAGGATAAGAGGAATAATCTTCGTCATCCATAAATACATATTCATCTCCGTCAACGTAAGAAAAACTGACTTTATTACGGTGGAAATCGACTAGATTGAGTATTTCATCAGCTTTAAAACTCTCATCTGCTTTAGCACCAGTGCCTACTTCATATAAGCGCATTCTATATAAACTGGCGCCGGCTCTGCCACTAGGAGTCAGCTTGTTAATATCTTTGACTAAATAGGTTTTGCCATTATGTTCAACGGCGGCATTTTTTTTAATTTCACTGGCTTTTGGCATCGTATTGACCCTTAATAATTTTGCGGCAAAAGTAACATGAAATCTAGGCGAGGCAAAGGTAGTTGTGGTTGATAATAAGCAATTTTCACTCGTTAGTTGTGATGCTTTTTGGCATAATCGATGGCTATTTTCTGAATCCCAATTATTCCTTAAGGCAATATGTCGAAAACATCCCACTTGTTTGCAGCCGATGGCAAGTTATCTGAAGCCATAGACGGTTTTGTGCCGCGCCAAGCGCAAACTGATATGGCGGTTGCGGTTGAAAGTACTATTAAAAACAAAGCGCCTCTTATCGTTGAAGCTGGAACGGGAACAGGTAAAACCTTTGCTTATTTAGCACCCGCTTTGTTGTCTCAAAGAAAAACCATTGTTTCAACAGGAACAAAAAATTTACAAGAACAGTTGTTTCACCGTGACTTGCCTCTGATCAAAAAAGCCTTGGCCTCCAATGGTAAAACGGCTTTGTTAAAAGGCCGGGCTAATTATCTGTGTTTACATCGATTGCGACAGCATAGTGGCAACACTAACCTGATTGACAGACAAACGTTAACCGAGCTCACACAAGTTCGAGAGTGGGCTTCGACGACCAAAACTGGAGATATGGGGGATATGAAATCTTTGGCAGAGGACGCTAAAGTTTTGCCTTTTGTTACCTCTACTGCTGATAACTGTTTAGGCAAAGAGTGTGCTGATTACGAAGATTGTTATATGGTAAAGGCACGCCGTAAAGCGCTGGACGCAGATGTAGTAGTGGTCAATCATCATCTGTTTTTTGCTGATATGGCATTGAAAGACACGGGGTTTGGGGAACTAATACCCGAGGCTGATGTGGTGATATTTGATGAAGCTCACCAAATACCTGATATAGCCAGTGAGTATTTTGGGGAGACGTTTTCAAGTAGACAAATGCAGGATATCAGTCGTGACGTAGAGGTGGTTTACCGCACCGTCCTCAAAGACGCTAAACAACTCCAAAGTGCCGCTGAAAAATGCAAAATGATTGCTGCCGATTTACGTATCCTATTCCCTGAAAATCCCACCAAAGGTAATTGGCGTCAAATGTTGTCTCGTGATGATGTGCAAACGCAAGTTTCTAAATTAACCGATAGTCTAGAAGTATTTTACGAAGTACTTAAATTACACTTGGGTCGCGACAAAGATTTAGACAGTATTTTTGAAAGAGTGTCAGAAATTAAGGGAAAACTGGCGCGTTTAACCGATATTACTCAGTTAGGTGTCAGCCTTTGGTACGAAACCACGATGCGGCATATAGTTCTGCACCTAACTCCGTTAAGTATATCCCAAAAATTTGCTGACTTTATCTCCGAACCAAAACGTAGCTGGGTTTTTACTTCAGCGACCCTGATGGTTGATGGCGGCTTTAAACATTTTCAGAAGCAAATGGGGCTGGATAATGCCAGTACTTTGTCTCTAGATAGCCCATTTGATTATCCTAATCAAGCCATGTTGTGTGTGCCGCGATTTCTACCTGAGCCCAATGCGCGTGAAATGCGGGCGACTTTGTTGGATATATCTATCAAACTAGTTAAAGCAAGTCGTGGCCGCTGTTTTTTATTGTTTACCAGCCATGCCACATTGAATGCCATTGCTGAGCAACTCAAAGATCGAATTGATAATCCCATCCTGGTACAAGGCTCCACTACCAAACGGGCATTGTTAGAAAGTTACATTGAGAACAAAGATGCCGTGTTATTAGGTACCGGTGCTTTTTGGGAAGGCGTGGATGTTCGAGGCGATGATTTAACTTGTGTGTTAATAGATAAGTTACCTTTTGCCTCACCTGATGACCCATTGTTGCAAGCTCGAATTGAAGATTGTCGTAAAAATGGAGGAAACCCATTTGCTCAACTACAAATTCCCCAAGCTGCGATTGCACTAAAACAAGGGGCAGGGCGTTTGATACGTGACGAAACTGATAAGGGGGTGTTGGTAATTTGTGATAATCGATTGGTAACTAAAGATTATGGAAAAATTTTTATGGGCAGTTTACCGGATATGCATCGAACTCGAGACTTACCAACAGCACTAGATTTTTTACAAAAAATAAACAGCGATAGAGATGAAGTAGAGACCCAATCATGAAAATTTTAGTTATCGATACCGCCACTGAAGCATGTTCTGTAGCGCTTGAGGTTGATGGGCAGGTATATAATCGTTTTGAAATTTGTCCACAACAGCAAAGTCAACGTATTTTACCGATGATTGATGAGGTGTTAAAAGAAGCCAATTTAGGCTTACAGAATATTGACTATCTAGGCTTTGGTCGCGGACCCGGCAGCTTTACCGGAGTGCGTATCGCAACCGGTGTATTGCAGGGATTAGCACTAGGTACAGGTCATCAAGTGGTTGGAATATCGACTTTAGCGGCAATGGCTCAGCAAGCCTACATGCAACATCAGTGCGAACATGTGACGGCGGCTATCGATGCTCGGATGTCTGAGGTGTATTTTGCTCAATTTAAACTAGAACAAGATGTCATGAGACTTACAGGAGATGAACAGGTTATTTCTCCTTTGCAAGCACTGAAGATACTTCAACAGAATCCCAGTAAATCGGGAGCCGCGGTGGGTACAGGTTGGCAGGCGTATCCTGATTTAAATGCTTTTGAGGGAATACAGCAGCAAACCAATATACTGTATCCAGATGCAACCTATATGCTTCCATTAGCTAAGTATCTGATCAAAAAAGGTTATTCTACAGATGTAGAAAACATAGAGCCGGTTTATTTACGAGACAAAGTCACATGGAAAAAACTGCCAGGAAAAGAGTAGCGATCAACTCTGAAATGTTGGAACGATTCTTGTTAATACGTTTAGGTGCATTCTGGGCGTAAATTCAAAATAGCCCAAACACTTGGTTTTCAGTGTGGTTAAAGATTAGGAAAAGTGGTTGAGTATAGAGTCGGTATCAACATTAAAAACATCTGATATAACCCGTACTTCAAGGGAGAAACCCCGTGTCGCTAAATCAGATAATAATCATCAACAAGAGCAATCGACTCCGAAGGTTTCGATTATTCGTGCTGGCGACAATGACAGTGTCGAAAAAGCAGCGGCTTTTAAACAACAAAGCAATACCATTTCTGGCTCTAGCTTAAATGAAAAGTCTGCCATTGCTGCATATGAAAGCGTAGCTAAAGAGCAGCAACGTCAAGGGATCCAATTATTGTTGGGTGTTGACACTTTCGTTTGATCTATTCCTTTATTTAATACATATCAAAATAACATTAAAATTCAGTCACTGTTCAGTTACTATGGATATCATAATATTTGAACTTTCTAAGGATCATTATGAATACTCGAATTTGTGCATTATTAAGCGCTATTTTTCTGGCTGGTTGCTCAACGTTTCCAGAAAAACTTCAACTCGACGATACAACGCAGTTAGTGATTTATGAAGACGCGGCCTCAAAGGCTGAGGAATCTAAAGGTAAAATGATACGTTGGGGCGGCGCGATTGCTAAAGTAGAAAACAAACCTGATAGCACTGTTTTTGAAATGGTTTATTATCCATTAAACGGTTATGGACGCCCTGTTTCTGGCGAAGAAAGTATGGGCAGATACCGTGTCCATGTTAACGGTTTTATGGACCCAATGGTTTATAAAGTAGGGCGTTTAATGACCTTTACGGCAGAACTAAATGGTGTCGAAAAAGGTTTAGTAGGCGAGCATGAGTATGTATTCCCAACGGCGAACGCCAAAAGTTATTATCTATGGAAAAATGTACAACGAATTGACGTAAGTAGTGTACACGTATGGCCTTATCAATATTGGTACGGTCATTATCCCCGTCCTTACTCAAGAACTTTATATATTCGCGGTACAAGCGGAAATAAAGGTCATGGTGTCAAGGTGAGCCGTCCTAGTGGCGCTACTACATATCCTAAACCTATCAAAACGCAGGGTGACAAAAAATAATCAGTGGGTCCTGATTTGGGTATTGATATGAAAGCTTTTTTTGCAACGCTATTAAGTTCAGTATTGCTTATTGGTTGCACAAGTATGCCTAGTGAACTGCACATAACCAAAAGCCAGCAACTCATCAGTTTTGTTAACGTGTCAGATGAGTCCGTTGGTAAAACAGTGATGTGGGGAGGGGTTATTACTGAGTTACGCCGGCAAAACGGTGTTGTTAAAGGGAAAGTCGCGCAATACCCACTCAATCAATCAGGGCAGCCAATGCTATTATCAGGAAGTGGTGGAAGTTTCATTGCTAATTTTGATGATGTAAATAGCGTGCTGTCAGGGGCAGTACTTACCCTTGTTGGGGAAGTTAAAGAAGTAATCAATCCCTATCCGGATTTAAGAGTGACTCAAGTGGTTACAGTAAACGCAGAAGGTTTTTATGTCTGGGATGGATTTTCTAGAGCTGATAACACTATTGCAGATAATCACAATCCGGCTTTCATTGAGCGAGGCAAGTGGGGATGGTCATTACAAAGTCAAAACCGCGATGAAAGAGAAAGATTAGAACGAAAACAACATAAATAATTGATTCGTTCTTCTGTTTATGTAAAAAATTAATAGTCATTAACTGGTAGTTTTTTGCCATAACCGGCAAAAGTTCTACGCGAAGGCGGCAAAATATTGCCGCTTTTTTATGTTTGAAAAAAGGAAATGCGGTGCAACAACATCTTGAATTCTCCCTTGCCAATATTGTTATTAGAGGTATAGGTTATGGTGATCCTAGCAAACCAATGATTTTGGCTTTACATGGATGGTTGGACAATGCCGCAAGCTTTAATCCAATATCTGAATATCTAAACGACTATTATATAGTAGCGTTAGACCTAGTCGGACATGGCTTATCTTCCCATCGAAGTGATGGGGCACATTATCACCTTATTGACTTTCCCTTTGATTTGCATGAATTAGTGGAAACCCAAGGTTGGAAATCATTTATCTTAATGGGACATTCAATGGGCGGGATTATAGCAACAATCTATGCCAGTTGTTTTCCAGAGTACGTGAGTCAACTTATCTCTATCGAGTCTTTTGGTCCTATGACTAAAGACGCAGAAAGTAGTCCAACCCAACTAAGGGAGTCTATCCTCAGTCGCTTGAAGGCTCAGAGAAGCGCAGCCAAACACCCAAAAAGTATTGAGCGCACAATAGAAGCCAGAGCAATGGTGGGAGATATTGCTGTTGAATCGGCTAAATTGTTGATTACACGGAATATCCGTGAAGAAAATAACGAATTGTTTTTCACCACAGATAGGCGACTTCGAACTTTTAGCTCGCTTAGAATGACAGAGTCACAAGCTGAAGCATTTATGCGCAATATTCAATGTCCGACTTTAGTTATAACAGGAACAAAAGGATACCAATCAATGCGAACTGCCTTAAATAACAGGTTGGATTGGGTTAAAAACTTAAGTATGGTCGAATGCGAAGGATTTCATCATTTACATATGGACAATCCTCAACCAGTTGCTGATGTAATAGCGCATTTCTTAAACGATAAGTGAACTGGTCTTAGCTGTTAATCACTTGTTGATTTATCTTTGGTTACGCTTTGGTTAGAATTGCGCGCAGTTTTACGCTCTAACAAAAAAATAATTTGTCTTTTGCATCTTTAGATAGGTGATTAAAAGTCAATTGCCTGGAGGCACAGTGGAAAAAATCTGGTTGAAGAATTATGACCCTAAGGTTCCGGTGGATATCGACCCTGATCGTTATTCATCCATAGTTGACATTTTTGAACAATCAATCGAAAAATACTCAAGTAATGTCAGCTATATCAACATGGGAAAGAGCATTACTTTTGCACAATTAGATCAGCTATCCCGTGACTTTGCGGCATATCTACAAAATTCGGGATTAAAAAAAGGCGATTCGGTGGCTATTATGATGCCTAACCTTATTCAATATCCTGTGGCGCTATTTGGTATTTTACGTGCGGGAATGACAGTGGTGAACGTTAACCCTTTGTATACCGCCAGAGAGTTGCAGCACCAGTTATTTGATTCTAACGCTAAAGCGATAGTGATTGTCGAAAATTTTGCGAGTACATTAAGTCAAGTTATTGAAAACACTGTTGTTGAAAAGGTGCTACTAACGTCAATAGGAGATATGTTGTCGCCACTAAAAAGAGTAGCGACTAACTTTGTGGTTAAACATGTTAAAAGGATGGTGCCTTCCTTTGATTTACCCAAAGCAGAAAAGTTTAATGAAGCACTTAAACAAGGCCATAAGCAAGTATATCAGCGGCCCAATATACATGGTGAAGATCTCGCATTTTTACAATATACCGGTGGTACCACTGGTGTGTCTAAAGGTGCAATGCTGACCCATAGAAATATCGTCGCGAACTTGGAACAAACTTCAAATATTCTAGAGAGTGTCATTGATTTTGGGAAAGAGTTCGCGGTTACCGCTCTACCTCTCTACCATATATTTGCTTTACAGAGCAATTGTTTGACCTTTGTAAAATTTGGCTGCCCGAACTTGTTGATTACTAACCCTAGAGACATGCCAGGTTTTGTTGCCGAGCTCGGTAAATATCCGTTTACTGTTATTACAGGAGTAAATACGTTATTTAATGGGTTACTTAATACGCCAGGCTTCGCGGAGTTGGATTTCGGTAGATTAAAGGTTTCTCTAGGAGGAGGAGCGGCGGTCCAAAAATCAGTGGCAGAGCAGTGGCATCAGATTACTGGAAACGTCTTACTTGAGGGTTATGGATTAACAGAGTGTTCACCAGTGGTGACGGTTAACCCTCCTCATTTAGAAGCCTATAAGGGGTCAATTGGTATGCCTGTCCCGTCTACCGATATAAAACTGGTTGACGAAGAGGGTAATGAAGTGCCTATGGGTGAAGCCGGCGAAATGCTGGTAAAAGGCCCTCAGGTAATGAAAGGATATCTAAATCGTCCAGAGGCGACAGAAGAAATGATTGTCGATGGTTGGTTAGCCACTGGTGATATTGCTACCTGTGATCCCCAAGGCTATTTTTACATTGTTGATCGTAAGAAAGATATGATTTTAGTTTCAGGATTTAACGTCTTTCCGAACGAAATTGAAGAAGTGGCTGCCATGCATAGTGATGTGGTAGAAGCCGCTGCGATTGGGGAAGAGCACCAAGTGTCTGGGGAAATTGTTAAATTAGTAGCGGTACGCAGAAATGATGAATTGTCTGAAAATGACCTAATCGAACATTGTCGTCAACACTTAACTGGTTATAAAGTACCTAAAAAAGTTGAGTTCATAGACGAGCTTCCTAAAAGTAATGTTGGTAAGATACTACGCAGAGAATTAAGAGATAAATAATGCCAACTCAACTTTACCTGTAAATGTAAAAGGCCGGCAATAGTCGGCTTTTTTACGGGGAATGTGACTACTAATATTGGGAATCCATGGAATACAATTTTATTACCGATAATAAAGCTCTAGCAGTATTTTGCCAGCAAGCGAAACAAGCGGAAGCTATTGCAGTGGATACCGAGTTTGTTCGCACTCGGACTTTATATCCGCAGTTGGGACTAATACAGATTTATGACGGTAAACAATTGGTGTTGGTTGACCCATTAACGATTGACGACTTTTCGAGCTTGGAAGAGTTGTTAACTAATCCAAATGTCGTAAAAATATTACACTCGTGTTCAGAGGATTTAGAAACGTTTTGGCATGCATTTAAGGTGATGCCTAGTCCGGTTTTTGATAGCCAATTTGCAGCGAGTATCGTTGGCATGGGGCCAGCGTTAGGCTATGCAAAATTAGTAGAAATCATGCTTGATATAACAGTCGATAAAGGGGAATCACGTACAGATTGGTTAGCACGCCCTTTACGAGACGAACAGTGTGATTATGCAGCTAAAGACGTATTATACTTGCTGCAACTCTACCCGGAACTTAAATCTCGTGTAGATGCGCAGAATAAACTCCCTTGGGTATATGCTGAAATAGCGCATTTAGCGACTAAAAAGCAAACTCCTTTACCTCTCGATTCTGTTTACTTAACCGTTAAGAATAACTGGAAGTTATCAAATAAGGCCTTGTTAATTCTAAAAAAGTTGGCGGCTTGGCGAACTGAAATCGCAAGACAGCGTGATATGGCATTAAATTTTGTAGTGAGAGAGGAAAACTTAGTCGCAATTGCAATCCAGCAACCAACCAGTAAGAATGAATTACGGGCAATTCAAGGTATGAATCCCCATGAAGTGCGGATCCACGGAGAGGCTTTATTAGGTATAGTTGCAGATTGTCAGAACGTTTCTGACAAGGTTTGTCCGCCAAGAGTAAAACGCTTAAATGATATCGACGGATATAAAAATACAGCTGCTAGCGTTAAAAAGGTATGTCTAAATATTGCTGAAAAATACTCGCTTCCCCCAGAGTTAGTTGGTTCTAAGAAACAAATTAATCAATTACTTAAATGGTGCTGGTTTGAACAGGACGAAACCAGAGATATGGGTCTTAAACCAGATTTATTGAGTAGTTGGCGTTTCGCGCTCTTCGCTAAGGAACTGATAGCTATTCCCTCTCTTAATTTACCCAATAGTCTGCTTCAGGAAAACGCTTAATGTTGTGCGCAGTATACAAAAGTAATAGGAAACAAGAGACGTATCTTTATGTTGAGGGAAGAGATGATTTTTCAAGGGTACCCGAGGCGTTGTTAAAAACATTTGGTACGCCTGTTTTTTTGATGATTATGCCTTTAAAGAAAGAACGTGAACTTGCCCGAGTGGATATCAATAAATTACGTTTAGAACTTCAAACAAAGGGATATTATTTACAGCTTGCTCCGCCCGTAGATAATTTACTAAAAGCCCATCTGCTACAAAATAAAGCACAGTAACCTTATGAACTTTATATATAAATCATTGATTATTATATTGGTTTTAATCAGCCAAAGCTTGAATGCTAAACCTAGCTTTGAGTTGTATTTAGCTAAGTTAAAGCTAGAAGTTGTTGCTCTTGGTTATAGCAATGAATTTATTGAAGAAGTGTTTAAAAACGTCAGTTACCGTGAAAAAACAGTTAAAAAAGACAAAAACCAACCAGAAACAAAAATCACGTTAGATAGATATTTAGCCACTCGCGTGCCTGATTGGAAAGTCAAAAGAGCGATAGACTTGATGGAAAAACATCAACTAGTACTCGATCAAGTAGAGCGGCGTTTTGGCGTACAGAAACGTTTTATCGTGGCGCTTTGGGGAAATGAAAGCAACTTTGGTAAAATCATGGGTAAACATTCGGTTATTAACTCCCTAGTAACCTTGGCATATGAAGGAAGGCGTGAAGCTTTATTTAAAAAACAATTGTTTGCAGCATTAACCATACTTAAACAAGGTCATGTGAAATTGGAAGATTTTGTTGGCTCATGGGCTGGTGCAATGGGACAAAGTCAATTTATGCCTACCTCATTTTTAGACTATGCAATCGATTTTGATAACGATGGTCGCAAAGATATATGGAACAATACAGCTGACGTTTTTGCTTCAATAGCTAATTTTCTAAAATCAGAAGGGTGGAGTGATGATATCACTTGGGGACGTCAAGTGAGTGTGCCAGATAATTTTGACTTTAGTGTGGCTGGATTACAATTATCTAAAAAACGCCCTTTAGTCCAGTGGCAAAAACAAGGTGTTAGGCGTTATGATGGTCAAGATCTACCAGACCTAGACCTAAAGGCATCATTGATCAACCCAGACGGAAAGAATGGCCGGTTATATCTGGTTTATGATAATTTTCATACATTGATGAAATGGAACCGTTCGAGTTATTTTGGCATTTCTGTAAGTTATTTGTCAGACCGTATTAAAAAAGGATCGTAAAGGGATGTTTGAATATCAACATATTGATAGTGAAGGTAACAGTATTGACTTACCAGTTGGTAAAATTGTCTGTGTTGGAAGAAACTATCTTCAGCATATTAATGAACTGGACAATGCCGTTCCAAGTGCGCCATTGTTGTTTATTAAACCCACCACCGCGTTATGCGAATTAGGTCAATCGGTGGTTATTCCTAAAAATCTAGGGCCTTGCCACAATGAGCTAGAAATAGCTGTTTTGATTAAGAAACCACTATCGAAAGTAACATCACAAGAAGTTGCAGCGGCGATTTGGGGAATCGGCTTAGGTTTAGATCTCACTCTACGAGATGTGCAAACGGCATTAAAAAAACAAGGACACCCCTGGGAGCGTGCGAAAGCGTTTGATCTAAGTTGCCCAATGTCGCAATTTGTAGATGTAAATAAGGTTGAAAATTTTACCGACTTAGACTTTAGTTTACATGTTAACAACGAATTAAGACAACTCGGCAACAGTCAAGACATGTTATTTTCTATCGTAGAATTACTGGCTAATATTTCCAATACTTTCACACTGTTGCCTGGCGATATTGTAATGACTGGCACACCGAAAGGTGTGGCTCCTTTGGCTGTCGGTGATGCGTTAAATATTGAGTTAAAAGCACACTTTTCTATTGAGACGGATGTTGTATAGATAATGGCATTAACATACGAATTTATAGTAGATCCTGCAAATAAAATACTCATTTGTGACGTTTTCGGTGAGACAGAAGAAATAGTCGATCTGGAGCATATGTTCAAAACAATTGTGAAAATGGCGGGGAAAAATCAAGTAACCAACGTAGTACTTGATAGTACTCAGTTCAAATTGCTGTTTTCAACCGCGCAAATGGCTAAATTACTGATAACTGTCCAGGAGAATGGTTGGTTAGGCGCATTAAAGGTAGCGCGAATAGTTAAGACGGATAGCAATATTGAAAATGTTGTTGAGGTTTTGGCTGAAAGCCTATCTTTGTCGATTAAAAATTTTGAAACAAGAAGCGAAGCAATGCTTTGGTTACTATTTGATAAACTGAAGGATTAGTCAATATGAGTGTTAAATATTGGAATAACCATGGATAAGTACTGGGAAACCACATCGTTGAAACAGATGTCAGATAAACAGTGGGAAGACATTTGTGATGGTTGTGCAAAATGCTGTTTACATAAATTTATTGATGATGAAAATGCGCCGCAGCCAGCTACTACTAACGAAATTAATCTAGGCGAAAAGATTCATTATACCAATATTGCTTGCAACCTGTTGAATACAAAAACCTGCTCTTGTACACAGTACTCACAAAGAACCAAATTGGTGCCAGAGTGTGTCAAATTAACCAAAAGCAATCTCCAAGATATATTCTTTATGCCTCCAAGCTGCAGTTATAGGCGACTTTACGAAGGCAGAGGATTACCTAGTTGGCATCCTCTGTTAAATAAGAACAAAAAGTCAGCTATGCATAAAGCAGGCATGTCCGTTCGTGGCAAAACAGTCTCGGATAAGGATGTAGATCTTGAGGAATTCGAAGATTTCATCGCATTATGGCCAGTAGAAGACTTAGACTAATCAATAGTTAGCTATTGTTGTCTAAGTGTTTAAAATCCACTTTTTCTGCTGATATGCCTGCGTCTGGATCGTTATACACTTCAATATCGAGTTCGCTTTCACTTTTAGCCACTATACAAGCCACCATACAGTCTCCCGTAACGTTAACGGCGGTTCGGGTCATATCAAGCAAACGATCTACACCAATGATAAGCGCGATGCCTTCTACGGGTAAATTTACCTGCTGTAGCACCATTGCAAGCATTATCAGGCCCACGCCAGGTACACCTGCGGTGCCTACCGACGCAAGAGTGGCTGTGAGTATCACCATCATATAATCACCTAGACTTAAATCTACGCCATATACCTGCGCAATAAACACTGTCGCTACGCCTTGCATAATTGCGGTGCCGTCCATATTAATGGTTGAACCGAGGGGAACCGTAAAAGAGGCAACTGAGCGTTTAACTCCAAGCTTACTTATTGCGGTTTCCATAGTAACCGGTAACGTCGCGCTACTGCTCGACGTACTAAAAGCGAACAATGCCGCATCTCGCATTTTTCTGATTAGATTTAATGGGCTCAAACCACTTAGAGTTTTTAGAACAATGGGATAAGTAACAAAAGCATGCACAAACAGGGCAAAAAGAACCAAAAGAAAATATTTGAGTAAGCTTGCTATAGTGTCAAAGCCTATAGTGGCAAAGAGTTTAGCCATTAATACAAACACACCATAAGGGGCAAGGTTCATTAAAATAGTCACTAGTTTCATTATGACAGCACTTAAATCCTCGAACACCGAAGTTAGTCTTTTGCCTGCATCTCCAGTCATGGCCATAGATATGCCGAAAAGTACCGCAAAGACTATGATTTGCAACATATTGCCTTCGGCCATTGCATTAATAGGATTGGTGGGCATCATATTTATGATCACTTGTCCTAGCGAAGGGGCTTCTTTGGCAATGTAATTAGACTCAGAAACTAAGTTTAACCCTTCACCTGGTTTGATTAACAAAGCAAAGGTAACAGCTAGACTGATCGCCAACGCAGTGGTAAAGATGTAGAGCAATATAGATTTTCCTCCCAATCGCCCTAATTTAGAGGGATCAGATAAGCTCGAAGTGCCGCACACTAAAGAAACAAAGACTAATGGTACAACCAGCATTTTCAAACTGGCGATAAATATACTTCCCACTACATTAAATATACCTTCGACTAAAAGTGTATACGTTGAAACATGCAAGCCGAATACACTAAAGGAAAAATCTCCGCTATCATCAAACAACCATTGTAATAAAGCTCCGATAATTATTCCGGCGATCATGCCGATAAAGATACGAGCGGTAAGTCCGAGTTTTTGTGGTGTGGGTTTTTGTGGTGACAAATTGATTGAGGTGGTCATGAAAATCCTAAGCTTTATTTTTGTTTAAAGTCGCAATTATTTAGTGCTATTGAATTGGGCTATCTAATCTAACCTACACCTAGGTTAGCAAGATTGTCGTTCAAGCTGAACTATTAAAGTGAATTTGCCATCACAATATGGCTAATGTGTATAGGAAAGGTATATGATTTTACGTTTTAGAACGCTGTTAGGATTTTTGGCTTTAATGGGCCTATTTTCTTGTGGAGGCGGGGGAGAGATTTCACGTGATGATAGTGGAACGAGTACTGGGGGAGGTACCGTTAACGTTACCAGAAATGTAGAGTTGGAGTTCACTGACGCCAATGGTCAGCCTTCGAAAGATTTAAACGAGTCAAATCCTTTAACACTGACAGCCACGGCTATCGATTCAAATGGCGATCCTGTCGCTGATACCTTGATTACCTTTACTTTTCAGCCTGAAGGTCTAGCTGTATTTGGCAATGATTCTGGCACAGCTTCGACCGGCAGTGACGGCGTTGCTACTATTGATATTCTTGTGGGAGAAAACTCAGGCGACGGTGTCATAGTTGCTACGTTAAGCTCTGGTGAGACAGATGAGACTACCTTCAAATCATCAGGCTCATCACAAAATGGAGTTCCAGCTTCAATCGAATTGTATGGTAGCTCCACACAATTAGCGTCAAGCGGGTCGGATGAAATTGAGTTAATTGCACAAGTCAAGAATGCGAATAACGTCCTGCTTGAAGGCGTAGATGTAACTTTTTCAGCCAATTCTTCTGCTAGCTTACAAATAACGCAAGGTACCACCGGAGAAGACGGCACTGCGAGAGCTTTGCTCGGTACACAAAATAAGTCGGAAAACCGTGTCATAACAGTAACCGCGTCCGTATCAGGTTTAGCTGAACCAAAATCACTAGATGTTCACGTAGTAGGTACCTCAGTTTCAGTAAATGGACCACCTACTGTGATTGTGGGAGAGACAGCAACATTTACAATTTTCCTTTCTGACTTTGACGGTATAGGTATCGCTAATCAAAGTGTTCAAGTAAGTTCAACACAAGGCAATACAATAGATGCTCCAACATTCGTTACTGATGGAGAAGGCCAAGTGATTGTTGATTATACTGCCACTAATTCTGGTTTGGATGAGATTATCGCATCTGCGTTAAATACCAGTGCTAATTTAAATGTCAGTGTTCAGCAGGACCAATTTAGTTTTACTGAAGTGTCTACAACAGATATTCCTCTGGGTTCAGCAAGTAATATAGAACTAACCTGGCTAAAAGATACTATCCCATTTGCAAATGGCGCAATAACACTTACGACCACAAGAGGAACACTTTCGACTAGTAGTGCAACCACCAATTCCGAAGGTAAAGTCAACTTTCAAATTCAATCAAATAACGCGGGTAGGGCGATTGTTTCTGCGCAGGGGGTTGATTCTAGTGGCGAGATCCCAGTTTACGTTAATGTCAGTACCGAAGTGGAATTTGTTGCGACGCAAGTGAATAACATTATCTTGTCGGCCAGTCCTAATTCTATTGGTCCAGCTGGGCAGAAAAGTACCATAACTGCCGTATTGCGTGATGCAGCAGGTAACTTAGTCAAAGGCAAAACGGTTAACTTTAATAATGATGATGTCAGTGGTGGTGAGATTTTCCCTGCGTCTTCAGTGACTGACAGTAATGGTGTGGCGTCAACTGTTTACACATCTTCAAGTGTAACAACAGAAAATGGCATTACCATTTCTGCGACAGAGCCTGACTCCAATATTGTAGCGAGCGTAAATTTAACGGTTGCCGACAGATCCCAGTTTATTTCAATCGGTACCGGTAATACGATTTCATCACCGGATGAAACCAGTTATTTGAAAAAGTTCACAGTATTTGTCACAGACGCTAATTCTAACCCCGTTGAAGGTGTCGAACTCACTGTAACCGGAACACCTGTAAAATATTCAGAAATTCTTGAGCCTAATGCCGAGCCTGGAGACGCCAACTATCAAGCTATTCGCCCCGCATTTTACAAAGGTTATTGGGTTCCTTATCCGAATCAAGAAGATTTCGAATTCTGGACAGCAGTCCGAACCATTGGTTGTGCTAATGAAGACGTTGATGACGATGCAATTGAAGATCAAAATGAAGATATCAATGGTGATGGAGAGTTGACACCAGGCAATATCTTGTCGATTGACGGTAATATTGTCACAGATGAAAATGGCCAAGCGATTATTGAGTTACGTTATGCAAAAACATTTGCTGCTTGGGGACAGGTCAAAATAACGGCGAGTACACCAGTATCAGGAAGCGAATCTCAAGCTAGCCAGTTTTTCATCTTGTCGGCATCATCTACCGACTTACGTGAAGAAGCGACGCCTCCAAACACCAATCCTTTTGGTAATGGCTTAAATTCAGTTGAAGATCCAAACAACCCAGGTACCTTCATCGATGATGGTGCAAACCTGACTTGTGAAAATACTTTATAGATAATTAAGTAGCCAGCTCAGTTTGTTGAGCTGGCTAAATTGACTGGGTGTTTTATTTTAGATTTGTTGAAACGGGTATACCGAGCCTAAGTGCAAAATTTGAGTTAACTCATCCAGCGCCGTTCTTGATTCAATTAATAATTGTGGATCACTTAAATCATTGACGTGTAATGTTTCACGGTAATGTGTATCTACCCAATTATTTAAACGTGCAAACTGTGCATCGTTAATTAAGGTGTGTTGATTGACAGCAGCACGCTCTTTTTCTGTCATAGCCACGCGAAGACGCAAACATGCGGGCCCGCCACCATTGCGCATACTCTGTTTCACATCGTGATAATAAACATGTTTGATTGGTGTGTTTTGTTGCACTAAGTTATCTAAATAATTGGCTACTGCTTGATTTTCTTTGCAGTCGGTTGGCGCTATTATTGCCATGTCGCCGTTAGCTAAACTAATAATTTGAGTATTAAATAAATAGCTCGTAATCGCATCTTGGACACTCACTTCAGAGGTTTTTACACAAATGAAATGTAACTCATCATTGCCAAATTTTTGTTTAATGTTGGCTAACGCTTGTTCTGATTGATAAAAAGCCTGTTCGTGGAAAAACAACACGTTTCGGTTGCCCACTGCTATCACGTCATTGTGAAATACGCCTTGGTCAATGAGGTCAGGATTTTGTTGCACGTAAACTACATTATCATCATTTAGCCCATGTAACCTGGCCACAGCTTGACTTGCTTCAAGGGTCTGTCGAGCAGGAAACTTCTTAGGTGCCGGTTTACTGGTATCAAATGCGTGGCGTCCATACACAAAGAGTTCTAAACCAGCTTTGCCATATTCACTACAAAGACGAGTATGATTAGCTGCGCCTTCATCACCAAAATGTTCATTGTCTGGCAAATGTTTATGATGAACAAAATATTGGCTATTCGCAAAGGTCGCCTTGAGGATTTTCCCGGTAACTTCAGGCTCTAAAGAACGATGATACTTATTCGTTAAATTTGCTGGAGTGAAATGAATTTTGGCATCGCTAGTATCGGCGCTAGGCGAAACAGTTGCAGCGTTAGCAGTCCACATGCTAGAGGCTGAGCAACACGCTTGAAAAATAGCCGGTGCTTGTTTTGCTGCTAGGGATAAAACATTAGCGTCAGTTCCACTAAACCCCAACCTACGTAATGATGCGATGTCAGGACGCTCCTGTGGCGCTAGAACACCTTGAACCATACCGAGGTCAGTTAGGGCCTTCATTTTCTTTAAGCCCTGCTTAGCGGCCTGTTTAGGGCTGCTTGAGGCACTCGCATTATTTAACGAAGCAACGTTTCCATAGGATAACCCCGCATAATTATGGGTTGGTCCAACTAAACCATCAAAATTGGCTTCAAATTGTTTCATTTTTACCTCACAGTTAGATATTTCTCGTCAGCTTTTGAGCCGTATCTGCTCCACTTTTTTGACTTGAAATAACCTTCAAATTACGAATTGCTGAGCATTATACTGTTTTTGTTTGCCGTGCCAATGCAGCTGTATAAAAAGTAAACAGTGAAAGTGACTCTAAAAAAAAGAATATTGGATAAGTATGAAGAAGAACTTGTTTTATATTCATTTTGTCGATATATGTTAAAAAGCAATTTAAAGAGGTGAACCTGAGGTTATGTCCACCTTGTTATTAAAAACCTATAAAAATCAAAGGTTAAAACCAATATATGGCAAAGCATCTAGTCATTGTCGAATCACCGGCAAAGGCAAAAACGATTAATAAATATCTCGGTAAAGATTTTATTGTAAAATCTAGTGTCGGGCACGTTCGGGATCTTCCTCATAAGGCTGTGGGCAAAGTTGCGCCTAAAAAACCAGCTAAAGAACTCAAACTTCTCTCTGAAAAAAAGCGCGAAAACTATTTGCGTGATTATGAATATAAAAAGTTAGTTGATCGCATGGGGATCGATCCTAAAAATGATTGGCAAGCTCATTACGATGTACTCGAAGGCAAAGAAAAAGTTGTTAACGAACTCAAAAAGTTGGCAAAAAATGCTGACACTGTTTATCTCGCAACGGATTTGGATAGGGAAGGGGAAGCGATTGCTTGGCATTTACGCGAGCTAATCGATGAACCAGGAAAAGAATTTCAGCGTGTGGTTTTTAATGAAATTACCAAAAACGCCATTCAAGAAGCATTTTCCCATCCCGGAGAATTAAATATCGAGATGGCAAACGCACAACAAGCTAGACGTTTTCTAGATAGAGTCGTGGGTTTCATGGTGTCACCGCTACTATGGAAAAAGGTAGCAAGAGGCTTGTCGGCCGGACGTGTACAATCGGTAGCAGTGCGACTGGTAGTTGAGCGTGAAAGAGAAATTAAAGCCTTTGTACCCGAGGAATTTTGGGACTTACACGCAGACCTAACCACTGCAAAAAATACCAATTTGCGGATGCAAGTAGTTAAAGAAAGTGGCGCCGCTTTTAAGCCTAAAAGCAAAGCCCAGACCGATAAAGTGGTTAACCAACTTGAAGGGGCAAATTTTCAAGTCGTAAGCCGCGAATCGCGACCGACCCAAAGTAAACCTTCGGCACCGTTCATCACTTCTACTTTGCAACAATCAGCCAGTACGCGTTTAGGTTTTGGTGTGAAAAAAACCATGATGATGGCGCAGCGATTGTATGAAGCGGGTCATATTACCTACATGCGTACCGATTCAACCCATTTGGGAAAAGAAGCGGTAGACAGTTGTCGTGATTATATAAGCGATAATTTTGGCAATAATTATTTGCCAGAAAACTCTATTACCTATGGCAGCAAAGAAGGTGCGCAAGAGGCCCATGAAGCCATCCGTCCTTCCAATGTATTGCTAAAATCTGAAGCCATTACTGATGTTGAGCGCGATGCACAACGTCTATATGAGTTAATTTGGCGTCAATTTGTGGCCTGCCAAATGACCCCTGCTAAATATGATGCGAGCACTATCAGAGTCAAGGCCGGTGAGTTTGAATTGACCGCAAAAGGTCGCGTATTAAAGTTTGATGGTTGGACTAAGGTACAAAACCCACAGCGTAAAAAAGGTGACGAAGATTTATTGCTACCTGACGTAAAAGAGGGGGAGGATTTAGACCTGAAGTCACTGGATCCCAAGCAACACTTTACTAAACCTGTGGCGCGTTTTAATGAAGCATCTTTGGTTAAAGAGTTGGAAAAACGTGGCATTGGTCGTCCGTCTACTTACGCCAGTATTATCTCTACGATCCAAGATAGAGGTTACGCAAGAATCGAAAGTAAACGTTTCTATGCTGAAAAAATGGGAGAGATTGTAAACGATCGTTTGATGGAGAATTTTGATGATCTAATAGGTTATGATTTTACTGCCAATATGGAACAACAACTGGATGCAATTGCTGAAGGTAATGCGTCTTGGAAAGGGGTGTTAGACGATTTTTATGTGGATTTTGAGCAAAAGTTACATGTTGCTGAAAAAACACCTGAAGAAGGAGGGATGCGTTTAAATCAAGCTATTCCTACAGACATTGAGTGTCCTAAATGTGGGCGTCCAATGAATGTTCGTACCGCAAGCACAGGTGTGTTTTTAGGCTGCTCTGGTTACAGCTTGCCACCTAAAGAGCGCTGCACAGGCACTATGAATCTGACCTCTGGTGATGAAGTCATCAAAGTTGAAGATGAAGAAGAATTAGAAACCGAAGTCTTACGCTCAAAACGCCGTTGTGATAAATGCGGTACCGCTATGGATAGTTATTTAGTCGACGAGTCGCGTAAGTTGCACGTTTGCGGAAACTCACCAGCGTGTGAGGGCGTTTATGTAGAAAAAGGCACCTTTAAGATTAAAGGTTATGAAGGACCTATTCTTGAGTGTGATAAATGCAAATCGAACATGGAGTTAAAAAGTGGTCGTTTTGGTAAGTACTTTGGTTGTACTAACGAAGAATGTAAAAACACCCGCAAATTGCTCAGAAATGGTGAACCTGCGCCACCTAAAGAAGATCCTACTGACCTGCCTGAACTAGAATGCCTTAAATCTGATGCGCATTTTGTGCTTAGAGACGGCGCATCCGGTATTTTCTTGGCGGCTCATAACTTTCCAAAATCAAGGGAAACAAGGGCTCCACAGGTAGCTGAGTTGGCTAGATTTAGAGATCGAATATCACCCAAGTTTTATTATTTGGCCGATGCCCCCGCTAAGGATCCAGATGGTAACCCAACGATAGTGCGTTATAGTCGTAAAACTAAACAGCAGTACGTGATGTCTGAAAACGAAGAAGGCAAAGCGACAGGGTGGTCAGCATGGTGTACCGATGGAAAATGGAAAGCTGAAGATAAACGCAAGAAACCTAAAAAGTAACTTAGTATTATAGTTCATTCCTATTACGGCAGCTTTTGGCTGCCGTATTGTTTTAAACTTTACAAAATGGCATTCAATTATGGCCCTCTCTCTACAAGAACAATTACTCAAAGCCGGATTAACGGATAAGAAAAAAGCAAAACAGGTTCGACAACAAAAAAGTAAACAAGCCAAGGCTCAAAAGAATCATAACTTGGTTCAAACCAATGAGGCAAAATTAGCCGCTGAAAAGCTGATCGAGGCAAAGAAAGCAAAAGATCGTGAACTCAATCAAAAAGCTAAACAAGAGGCAGATAAAAAGGCCTTAGTAGCGCAAATAAAACAATTAATTGAAACCAATAAACAACCCAAATTTGCAGGTTCCAAACGTGAAGAAGAAGTGGTGTGTAACTTCACCGACGGCACAATCATTAAACGTATGTACGTGAGTCAAACTACACAAAAACACATCAGCCAAGGCAAACTTGCCATAGTCAAACTAAATGATGGCTACGAGTTAGTGCCTATGCCCGTGGCTAATAAGATTTCAGAGCGCGATGAGGCAATAGTCGTTTATCGAGCGGATAATATTAGTGAGGCTGATCAAAAAAGTAGTGAAGAGGATGATTGGTACGCAGAGTACGATATTCCAGATGATTTAAATTGGTAAAAGAGTTTGCGTTGAAGGCTAATTATAGAAAACTGAGTCAATTAAACTGGCAAAACAGCTCATCACACAAAAACGGTGATGCCCTTTTATTTGGTGCATGGCCGTTAGCAAGCTGACGTTTTAACGCTAATCTGAAAAAACCGCGGTAGGATCACACTTTTGATGCATAGGGATTGTATTTTTCACTATCAATTCCTTGTTTTGGTTGTCGACATTTACTTTAAAGGTTTCAGATGTGAAGTCATGATGTTGAGTTCAAATTTAGGATCCTATTTTACAACTGTATGAACTACTGTATATAATGTTTTTATTGTTCTTCAATAGTGTTCTCAGATGCCTAGGTTTTCCAAGGAATTACCAGAAAAATACTACCTTGATCATTTCAACGAATTTATTGATTTTATTACCAAGCAGTGTGGGCACCTCTTAGACCAAACACACCAAGAGTTTGTGACATGTTACCTGCAGTTATGCCATGACACCCAATGCATGTTTGTCAGGGTAATTAACCGCAAAGGACGTTTTATCACCCAAGATAAAATGATTTATCACGAGATCACTGACTGCCCTAGTCAATTGTCTACGTTGCAAAAGGTTGCTCTGTTACGTCCCTTAAATTCAGAAGATATACAGGGGTGGTTGCCACAATTAACGAAATTGCAATTAGTAGATATTTTGCAGCAATATGCTGTCAGTAATATCAAAAAAAGTGCCGCAAAAGCAATATTGTTAGAACAATTAACCTTGTTTTGTTCCATTGAGCAATGCCTCACATCAAGGGTGGCACAGCAGGTTTTGGTCAAAAATTTTGAACCCTGTTTAGCCTACCTATTATTTTTATTCTTTGGTAATACCAGCAGCAAATTGGACAAGTTTTCGATGCGTGATCTAGGTGTGTTAACTACGCGTAAAGGTAACTCAGAACCAAGTTCACGCTTTAACCATTTTGAACAAGCGCAGTGTGTTTTTTATTACAGTACTAAGTTAGCTCAATTGAAAGCTAATGCCTTGAATGTGCAAGAATACTTAAGCACTTATAAAAAGCCTGATGAGCATCCGTCAGCACACAACAACTGTGCCCAATCTAATCAGGTTAGAGGAGAGTATTTTTACTTATTGGGCAAACAATTGCTTGTTCATAACAATTCATTAGCCATGGAGTATCTTCGTGCCTCTTGTCACCCAAAAGCACAGCAAAGGTGGTTAAGAGAGCTATTTAAACAGGGCGAAAAAGACCGAGTAAAATATGAGCTAGAGCAGATCATTGATAATTCCTTGGATGATGGGTTGTTACTGTTTGCTGAGGATTTCTATCAACGTAAATTTCATCAAGTCAAAGTCAGTGAATTAACTCAAAAGTTGCGAGAGGAAAGTTATGATTTAGCCATTGATCAAATACATAAAGACCAAGTTGAAAAGGGGGTAAAACAGTATTATCAACGTCTAGGCGCCAGTGCTTTTAGGACCGAAAACCGTTTGTTTAACGCATTATTTGCGCTCACCTTTTGGGAGGAGTTGTTTAATCATGCTGATGCAGTGGCCACGGAGTTTGATCGTAGACCTAAAGTTGTCAAAGAAAATGCGATTTATCACCATTTAGAGCATGAAGTTGAACAGCGTTTATTGATGTTTTTTGAGCCTAAGAGGGCAAGGGCTTATCTCACCAAAATCGCTACACGATATTATGGTCAGCCTAATGGTATGTTTCGTTGGAATACCAAAATGATGCAGGTCATCACACACTTCATCGCTAAGGCTCCCGTGGAAGCGGTTATCCAACATTTAAGAGCGATGGCAAAGAACTTTCATGGTCTGAGCGATGGTTATCCAGACTTAATGATAATAGAAAATGGTCAACTTCGATTTGAAGAGGTAAAAGCCCCCGGGGATGTTATCCGCCCCAATCAGTTTGTTACCATGAATGCCTTACAAGTTGCAGGATTTGATGTACGAGTGTGTAGGGTAGACTGGATTGTTGATCCTATGCAGCCCTATGTCATTGTGGATGTTGAAACTACAGGGGGTAAACAGCCGCATCACCGTATTACGGAAGTAGGAGCAGTAAAAATGATCAACGGTGAGGTAGTGGATACATGGAGTAGTTTGATTAATCCGCAACGACATATTTCCAAATTTATCACTCAGCTCACAGGCATAAGCAATGACATGGTAAAAGATGCGCCTGTGTTTAGTGAGGTAGCAGATAACCTTAGCCAATTTACGGAGAATTGTGTCTTTGTAGCGCACAACGTTAATTTTGATTATGGATTTATTAAACAAGAATATCAGAGGTTAGATCGCAATTTTTCCATGGCGAAACTATGTACGGTAAGAGAAATGAGAAAGGCCTATCCAGGTTTACATTCTTATTCATTGGGCAATCTATGTGAGACTTATAATATTTCTTTGGCAAACCACCACCGGGCACTCTGTGACGCCGAGGCGGCTGCGGAACTTTTAAAAATGATCCTTCATCAACAGCAGAAAAAGTCTTGAATTTATTCTGGTTAGAAAGATCAATATTTTTAATATTGATTCTATTATAGGATTTTATTTGATAGCTAAATTTGGTGTACGTCAGAAATATCTGATAGGTAGGATTGCCTTTAAACAGACTCGCTAACAAACCCGTCATAGCCTAAGTCTTGTAATTTTAAGCCATGGTTCGAGTGTTAAATGCGCCGTCCAATTGTCAATTTAAATTGTAAAATCGCAAACACAAATTTGGCCCATTTAAGCGTTAGGTCAACCGATAGACTGATTATCGATAAAAGTTACAAATTAATCTCGGCTTCAGTGACTAGATTACGGTATTCTATGCCTAAAGTTTTAGACGTTTTAACATTTACTATGCAAAGTTTTTTTCTCATCTTAACGGGCATCGCATTTGGCGCAATTATGCTGGTTGTGTGTAAACTCATGTTTGATTACCGACAAGTATTAAGTGCTAGAGTACTAAGCCTATTATTACTCACTGCCGCTTGTTACTTGATACAACCGCTGGTTCAAGACATATTTGTATTTAGATTTGTGTTGGGGATAGTAGCGATGACCAGCCCGGCTTTATTTTGGATGTTCGCTTCTACATTATTTCAAATGAATGAAGGTAATCAAAAATTGCATTCAGGCCATCATATTGGACTGGCTGTATGTATTACTTTAGGTACTTATCAATGCTTACAATCTCCCGCTGAATTAGACGACTCAATTATTCATCTGGTGTCACTTGTTGTAACCGGAGCAATTACGATCTTGGGTCTATTGGATGTATTTCGAAACTGGCAGTCTGACTTAGTTGAATGTCGACGCTTTTTACGTTTAAGTTTGTCTGTGACTTGTGGCGCGTTTTTGTTGTTTATTGTGGCAAACGAATTTATTTATGGGCACGGTGAATTTCCAGAATTCTTAAATTACCTGAATATTATTGTCATTAGTATTTTTGCTATGTCCTACGGTTATATTATTTTGGTTTCCAACTCAAACATACTAGTTGAATCGATTGATGATTTACCACCTGAATTAGTGAAACAAGAAGCCCCAAAACCTTCATCCGCAGATATACATTGGTTAGAGAAATTAACTAAAGCGATGGAGGAAGAGTTTTATTACCGTCAAGTTGATTTAACCATTAAGAGTCTTTCAGAGTATTTAGATATCCCTGAACACCAACTTAGGCGATTGATTAATCAACATCTTGGTTATAGAAATTTTAATGATTATCTTAATCGATACCGAGTGCGAGATGCGGCGCAGCGTCTATCAGACCCTAAATTAGTTAGAATTCCTATTCTTACTATTGCTATTGAATCAGGTTATGCATCACTGACCACTTTTAATAAAGCATTTAAAAGTCTGCAAACTATGACACCGAGTGAATTTCGTCGAATTAATGGTATGACAGAGGCGACGCAACTGACCGATTTCTAATTTTGCCTTACCGATTTTGAAAAAGTATACAGGATTTCGCAATCGGTAAGACAAATTGTCTAATTTCTATTTAAATGGGTGGGTCAACTCAATTAATTAGGAAATCTAATGACCAAACTTATCAAACCATTATTAATCGCCTGCTCAGTGTATGTTCTAGGTTCGTCACTTGTATTTGCAGAAGTTGAGTTATCAAAGGAAGACACCAAAGCTAAAGCTTCGGAAGTTTGTCAAATGGAAGCTAAAAAACGTTACGGCGAAGAATCAGTTGAATATATTAGCAGTAGGGTTAAGTGGATGAAAGCCATGGGGGGCGCGGCTGTAAAAATGAAAATAAAACCTCAAGGAAAACGTATCACTAAGTATTCATGCGTTTTACAACAAGATCAGTTGGTAAAATTTTACAAAGTGTAATTTTGCTTATCAACTTTGAACACTTGGTCTCATTACCATAGTCATTGCCATGGTAATGAGATTACAGTTAAGCAGTAAATTAGGTTCAACTAACCTCTGGCGCTTTATTTTCTGTTATTAAACTAACAATGCGCCAATCCGATTTAGGCTGAATGTTTCTTAAACTAGTATACATTTTGACTTTGCCGTTAGGATCAATGGCACAAAGTCGAATCGAACGCTTTTGGTACTCTTTTTCATAATCTTCGTCAGTAAATTCGTCTGATAATCGCGTGGTTTTTATAATGCCACCTTTAGTTACGTATCCCGCAAGCTTTGCATAAGTCACATCTTCGTTAAATAAACACAGCTTAGCAGCATATGACTCAGAAACTTTATGGCTCTCGCGTTTTTGAGGTTCATTGACACTTAGACCAAGTACGGCTCCTTTGCCGAGTTCGTGCTCAAAGTGGTAGGTTACCAAGGGGTTCAATTGCTTGTAAGGTGACATCACTAAAACTGTTCCATATAGTGATAGATCTACAGTACGATCGGCGTGCTCCGACATCGGGTTACCGTAATAAGTCGGAATATTGTCCATGCGCGCTAGTTTTATTGATTCCCAGTTAGTATCTGCAACACGTATTACTATGTCTTGTGCGAGTAACTCTTTTGCAAATAGCCTAGAAAACAGACCTCCTCCAAAAATTAAAAAACCGTAGGGAGCCGGTGCTCTTTGTCCAAGAAACTTCGCAACGCTAACTGAAGTAAGACTTTGAATAACCACGGTAGTAATAATGACTAAAAATACCATGGGGACTAATAACTCTACTTGAGCATAATTTAGCACTTCTAATTTTAAAGCGAACAAAGCAGAAACCGCGGCTGCGACAATACCTCTGGGAGCTATCCAGCTCAACAGTGCTAATTCTCTCCAATCCAAATTCGTACCTAAAGAAGAAACAAATACTGATATAGGCCTAGCAATAAACATGATCACAACCAACACCCAGACTGAACCCCAACCCAAATTAAGCATTGAACTCCACTCTATTCGTGATGCAAGTAATATGAACAAACCAGAAATTAACAAAACGCTTAAAGTTTCTTTAAACTCTAATATGTCTTCAACTTCTACTCGTTTCATATTTGCTAACCAAATCCCCATAATAGTGACCGTTAATAAACCAGATTCATGAGCAATAACATTGGAACCTTCAAAAGCTCCCAACATTAAGGTTAAAACTGCAGTATTGACTAAGTAATGTGGGATCCAGTTATTGCGTAATACGATCCCCATGAGATAGCCGGAAACTGCACCAAAGATAACACCGACCGAAATGGTTTTTGCAAAGGCATACAGGGTATGGCTAAGAGCATCTTGTGTAGAAATGATATATTCGAACACTAGCACAGCTAACAAGGCACCAATGGGATCAATAATGATGCCTTCCCAGCGGAGAATGTTGGAAATTTTAGTGCTTGGCCTAACCGTGCGTAACATAGGAACAATGACGGTTGGTCCCGTTACGGTCACAATTGCGCCAAATAAGAATGCTATTTGCCATGTCATACCTAAGGCATAATGGGCGATAGGAGCCGCAATCCCCCATGTAATCAACGCTCCGATGGTACACAAGTTCCTAACCATAGAGCCATGCCCACTAATATCCTTAAACTTAAGGGTTAACGAACCTTCAAACAAAATTATGGCCACTGAGAGAGATACGATTGGAAATAATAAATCTCCAAATAACAAGTCGGCGTCAATCATACCGGTAACAGGACCAACAATAATCCCAGCTATTAACAAAGGTAAAATAGCAGGCAGTTTTATCTTATAAGCGAAAAACTGGCAGGCAATCGAAACAAGCCCAACTGTGACGAGGGCAATAATAGGTTCGTTCAAGTTAAATCCAATATAAATGTTTGCTAGGATGGCCTATAACAGCACAAATACATGATTAAAATCAATTATTAAAGGGTTCTAACTGGAAATTGACTACGCCACAGCACAATAGGAAAGTATCGGATTGTGCTGTGCTTCAGGTGTAAGGTGCTAGTCGACCGCCTTTAATGCTGTAATCTCTTGATTTAGCTGATATTTTTTATCGGTTACAATCGCTTCAAGTACTTCTAGTCTAGCTTTGACCGATTCTAATTCGTTTTGTAAATTTTTCTTTTCTGAGTTATTTAGGTTGGCATTTGCTTTTGCCATTTCTTTTTTATGAGATGTCCAAGTTCCAATCAGTATTACAGGTAATACAAACGCAAACAAAATAATCAATACGAATACCATACCGTCGTCCATTTTTCGCTCCTAAGTTGACTAAAGTGAAATTCAATGAGTCAATAAGCACAAACTAGACCAATAAATTATACTCTTTAATAAACAGGTAGTTAGGAAATCTCTAAACGCCTATTAGAAAGCTTTATTAGTCAAATTTGCTGATATATGGTCAAACTAACACATACCATATTTACATCCTGGTAAAGTTAGCCGAGCTTCACACTGCCTATTTGGTTGGTTAATCGCGTTCTTAAAACAGAAGCAGTGAGTTATAAACTCACTGCTTCTGTTTTCTCTGCTAGATTAAACTGTCCGCGTGGCTAATGCTGGTGGGATATTAGCCGCTTTTTTCGCCGGCCCAAATACAGCACCTTGACCAACGATCCACAATACCAGCATGCCAACCGGTATATAGAACCAGTCAATCCTATCTAGGCCAAACGTATTCACTAATAGTATATTTAAAGCGATGGTTAACACCGCCCCTAAAACTACTCCTATACTGCTAATCAAAAAGTTCTCCAACATGAAATAACGCACAATGGCTGACTGGCTAGCACCTAATGCGCGTCTGGTTCCAATCTGTTTTTTACGTTGGTTGACACTAAAGCTAGCTAATCCAACAATCCCTAGGGCAGTGACTATCGTTAAAATGATCATCACTGTTGTAAGAATTTTAATCATAGCTGTATGTCCACGATAGCTACGCTCACGAGTTTCTTCAATGCTACGCATGCCTTGAATTATGCGACCTGTGTTACTATTCGCTAATAACTCTTCGACTTGTTTCATCACGCGATCTCTTTGACCTGGTTCAGTACGGATAAAATAGCGACTTCCTTTAAAATCCATTCTTTCAGGTGACAACATTACATTTTCCAAGTTATTCCATCCAACCCAAGGAGCTTGCAATTTATCAATTATGCCGATCACAATCATAGGATCGACATCGTTGATATAAACTGTTTTACCAACAACTGAAGAATAAGGAATATCCGGAAATAAGTTTTCAGCCATAGCTTTCGTTAATATTGTTTTGTTTGGCCAGGTTATTTGGCCTACAACACGTAAACCTATGTCTGTAGCGGTGAAATTTTCACCAGCGATAATTTCGACATCTAAAGCATTAATACCGTGTTCATCTACCATGTAAACTGCGGTACCCACTGCATCATGCTCTACACCTGATTGGGTTTTTAAACCCATTGACCATCCACTCCCGCTATTAGGTATCGCATTAATTTGAACAGCATCAACTATGCCGGGTAAGGTTCGCAAGATATTTAAATCCTCTTCCACTGTAACGGGGGTGTTAAAGTTTTCAGCAAAGCCTACACTATTTAAAGAAAAGCTGTTTTGATTATCGATGCCACTATCACGCTGCATTTCTTTGCTGCGCTCTACAATAATGTATACCGAATTAACGATTATGGTCATAGTCACTGCAATTTGCAGCGCAATCAATATTGCACCTACTTTGTTGCGTAACATGGCTCTAAAAATGGGGCCAATTTCCCAGTTAACGGATGAGCTGGTTTGAGTGTTTGACATAGTCTGGCCCCTTATTGGCTTTTTAGTTGAGTGGCTGGTGCGATATTACACGCTCGCCAAGTAGGATATAAACCCGCCAGAATACTGGATATCAAGGCGATACTGAGTGCCACTAAAACCATACTTAAGTCTAGCGATGCCAAATCATCAACAAAGTCGCCATAAAGGCTTTTAATGCCTTGTAAACCTACAAGCGCTAGCAGTATCCCCGCAATACCTCCCATTAAACCTATTATTGCGGTTTCCACTAAATGTTGTTTAAACAAGTCAGATTTAGATGCGCCCACTGCTAGACGCAAACCAATTTCAGAAGATTTTCCGGTAAACTTGGCCAACAACAATCCTATTGTATTGAGTAAACACACGAGTAAAAACATAAAGGAAAGCCACATCATCATTTTTGCGTCTTCTTCGACAACTTCTTGACTTGCCATCCATTCCATAACATTAGATAAACGATTGTTAATAGGGCGAGGGAAGCGACCGAGTTCTTTTTGTTCCATTACATAATTATTTAGGAAATCCATGTATTCAGCTTTTGCTAAGTCTGTTGGTAACTCAACCCACATTTGTGTATTAATACATTCAGATTGTAAAAATGCCTTGTAACCTTCTCCTTCAGGGCTTTTCCAACAATTGTTATTGCCCCAATTAGGAAGTTCTAATTCTTCTTTTAATGAAAAAGGCATATATAGCTCTTCCGTTTCATTAAAAGCGCCATTGTTAACATCGTAAAACTTTGGCATGGGCTGCCAATCATCGATTACACCTACTACTTGGAAATTTCTGCCATCAACAACAATGGTTTTACCAACTGAATTTTCTCCTCCAAATACACTTTCATTGGTGCGTTTACTCAGCACTATCACTTGTTCGCGATTAGTGTCCGATTGACTATCCCATGAATTACCGTAGATAAAGGGCACTTCAAACATAGGGAAAAAATCCCTATAAGCCAGTCTAATGGATGCCTCAAAAGGTTTTGCATCGTCTCCTGCTGGTTCGATAATCCCTCCTGACATTCCCATCGCAGATTGCCTAAGGGCTTTTTTTGCTAAAGTAAAGTTCGTGGCGTCGGTCCAAGTCAGTTGATTGGGTAATGAGTCGGCGTCATCACCAAACGCATTATTCGGGTCCCAACTATCAACTTGAATATGGAATAGTTGATGGCTTTTTTGGGGGATTGGATCGGCAGACATGAGGTAGTTAACGGTAATCGTGGTCATGCAAGCACCAATTCCCAAGGCAATTGCTGTCACCATAAGTAAACTCAGAATGGGATTGCGCTTCACACTTTTTAGAGCAAGTTTTATATAATAACCAAACATAATGAGGCTCCTAAGAGTTAAACAGCAGTAAGTTTCGCCGATGAGGCGATATCAACATCATTAACTTCAGTGACTTTGCCGTCTCTTACATAAATGTTACGTCTTGCTTCGCTAGCAAGCTGCCCATCATGGGTTACCATAATGATGGTAGTACCGGCATCGTTGATGTTTTTTAACAAATCCATGACGCTGTTCGCCATTTGGGTATCGAGGTTACCTGTTGGTTCATCAGCTAACAAAAAACGAGGCTCTCCAGCGAGCGCTCTTGCAATTGCCACTCGCTGTTGTTGTCCTCCTGAAAGTTGCGAGGGTAGGTGTTTCATACGTTGGGCCAGGCCCACCATTTCTAGACTGTTTTCAATACGTTTTTTACGTTCAGCGCTGTTGAATCCACGGTATCGTAACGGAACGTCAACGTTATCGAATAAATTAAGATCAGGGATTAAGTTGAAACTTTGGAAAATAAAGCCAATTTTTTCGTTTCTGAGCTGACTGCGTTTCTTATCATTAAGGTTGCTCACATCTTGCCCATCTAATTCGTAAGTTCCGCCGTTAAATGTTTCAAGTAATCCAGCGATATTTAAAAAAGTGGTTTTACCCGAGCCTGAAGGTCCTGTAACAGCAACGAAGTCGCCTTCACCTACATGTAAGTTAAAATCGCGTAGTGCATGCGTTTCAACTAGATCAGTACGAAATACTTTTTTTACATCCGTCATTTTTAACATGAATTATGTTCCCTAAGTGTAATTGTGATTATTTTAAATTATTGAGTAATGAGTACGCTTTGCGCACCGTTAAATTGATCGGTACCAGAAACAATTATGGTGTCGCCAACTGAAAGTCCGTTTAGCACTTCGACATTCGATAAACTGCGAGCGCCAGTTTTTATTGAAGTACGCTGGGCCATATTATTATTAACTATATACGCAACCTTGCCGTTTCCGGTCTCTAGGAACTGTCCACGTTGCACCATAAGTACATCTTCTTTGTGTTCCATCAAAATACGGGTAGTGAGACGTTGATTTTGACGCAAGCCTTTTGGCTGCGTTGCTTCTTCTGTTGAAGAGGTGGTAAAACGCACTCTACCCGTAACTTGATTGTTCTCAATTTCAGGAGAGATAGTCACGAGTTTAGCTGAATGCGTTTCACCATTAAGTTGGATTTCTGCTGCCATACCAATTGCTAAATCATCAGCGTAGCTTTCTGGGATATCAACTTCTATTTCAAATTCAGATAAGTCCACAACGCTTAATATCGCTTGGTTTTTTGCTACTTGATTTTTTTGCTCTACGGAAAGGTTGCCAACCAATCCGTCAACTGGAGAGAGCAACGTTAACTCATCTACCTGTCTGCTAAGTTCTGTTACTAAGAGTTTTTGACGCTCCACCAATAGCGCTTTAGTCTTCACTTCAAACTGTAAACTTTCTAGATTTAGTTCGGCATCTTTAACAGAATGTTTAAAAACTAAACGGGCGTTCTCGAGATCATCTTGAGCTTTTTCATAATCAATCTGGCTGATGGATTGGCTGGCAAAAGCTTTATCTGCACGGCGTTTTTCTCTATCGGCTGCGGTAAGTGCTACTTTGGCTAAGTCGACCGCTTTTTGGTTGACTAAGGCCTGTTTGCTAGATTGAATTTTTTGCCTATCCAGCTCCATTTGAAGTCTTTGAATGGCTGATTGCTCTTGTTTAAGCTGATTAGTTAGTTCAGGACTTTCTATAATGGCTAAAACTTGGCCTTTAGTTACCGTATCACCCGCGTCTACTTCAAAAGAGATAGTGCCCTGCGCCGGACTATATAATTTGGGGCTAACAGCGGCGACCACTCTACCTTGAACTGATAAGTCACGCACAAAGTCACCTTGGGTAACTTTAGCTAAGCGCACTCTTTGTGAAGAAATACTGACGTCTGAATTGGACCAATTGCTAATGGCGGGGGCCAGTGTTACATACCCCAAAACAGCAATCAAAAATACACCTAGAAGGAGCCATTTAGTTTTATTATTAGTGGTTTTAGCTACAACCGTATCTTGACCACTAGTGTCTGCAATTTTCATTTTTATCCCTGAAATTTTGAACAATCAGAGGTTAAGTCGAGAAGAAAATCAAAAAGGTTTAAAAAACCTAAAAATTAATTTTTATCTAGTCTTTTGTGGCTAAGGCAGGAGAAATATTCATGGCTTTAATTGCAGGCTTGAGGATAGCTAATAGCCCCAATATATATAAGCATAGTGTCGCAATTGCTAAGTAACTGAGAGGCAGTTTAGGTAATGCATACTGTGAGACTAAAAATATATTTAATCCTATTGCGAGCAACCAACCAAGAAACACACCACATGTGCTTTGAATGACATTTTCTGCAACACAATAGCTTAATATATCGGTTTTATTGGCACCGAGTGCTCGTCTAATACCTATCTGCTTTTTACGTTTGACTAAATTAAAACTGGTTAAGCCTGCAATACCCAACGAGGCAACAATGCTAAGAGCGGAAATGACCACCAACAATATGCTTATCGCACCTATATCAGGACCATATACTTGTTTTTTCATAGATTGAATACTTTGTACTTTGCGGATCATCCGCTGTTGACTGCTTGCTGCAAGATACTCTTCAACTTCAACCATAGTAGTTTGCAATGTGTTGGGTTTAGTGCGAATGAAATAGCGAGCTGAGTTACGAATGATAACTCTTGGATAAATAATGCTGCTCTCGATTTTACCTGCTGCGTTCCAAGGCGCTTGCAACTGCTTTACTACACCTTTGACTATTGCACTGTGGGTAGCGTTGATGTAAATCGTTTTTCCTACAACAGTGGACCAATCTGCAGAGTTGAATAAGTCTGACGCCAATTTTGCGGTGATAATAACAACACTTGGGAATGTTTTCGCACTTTCGGTTTGCCAAAGTACCTCATCAGCATTGAAATTTTCACCGGCAACCAAGATTAGTCCTAACGCTTCAATGCCGTGTTCGTCTAATTTGTAACTGGCAGCAGGTACGATATTTTCATTGTGCCCAGTAGAGGTTTGCAATTCATCCCAATCACTACTGCCACTAAAGGGAAAGGCGTAGGTCGCCACAGCATTTACAATGTTTGGCAGTTGTCTGAGGGCATTCAGGTCTGCCTTGATACTATTTTCAGGATTGAAACTTGTTGTAAAACCTGAACTAGTTAACGCAAACGTATTAGTTTCATCTATTCCTGTCGAGCGTTGTAAAACTTCAAGTCGTTGAGAAACAATAAATAGACCGTTACTAAGTACCGCTAACGTCAGGCCAATTTGAAGAACTAACATGGTAAAGGTGTATTTTTGTCTGATTAATGTGCGCAATAAGGCTAAAAATGGAATGCGACTTAACGATACAGAGTTTGAATGGGTTTGGTTATTCCTTTTCATTTTAAATAACTCGCCGGAGCCAACACACATACATTTATCGTAGGAACTAATCCCGCTAAAACAGAAGACAATATACTGATCCCGATTGTCATAAATAGCAGTGTCATATCAAGCGTGATAAAAGCACTAAATTCGGGGTACAGAATTTTTATGCCATTTAGACCTAGCACACATAGCGTAAAACCAATCAATGCCCCTAAACACCCGAGCATAATAGTTTCTATTAAACATTGACTAAAAATGGCCTGGCGGTTGGCTCCCAAGGCTCTTCTGAGGGCAATTTGAGCAGTCATAGCAGTGAACTTTGTGCTAAGTAAACTGGCTGCATTGAACAAACAAACTAACAAAAAGAATAGCGATAAATAGAAAAAAACATGGATATCAGAACTGACTACGCCTTTATGTGCTAGCCATTGCGTAACATCTAACATTATATTTTGCGTGGTCTTAGGAAATCGACCTAAAGCCCGCTGTTGTTGAACGTAATCTTCTAGATAATTTTCAAACTGCATTTTGTCTTGTTGTTTTGATAATTCAATCCATAAATTAAAATTGACACATTCTGAGTTAAGAAAAGCTTGATAACTATCACCTATGTTTGTCTGCCAACAATTGCTATTGCCACCGTGTGGTAGTTCTAAATTTGCTTTTATTTGCAATGGTACATATAGGTCTTCAGGTGGGTAAAATTTGCCAAGCGACATATCAAAAAATTTAGGGCTTGGATGCCAATCATCTAAAACACCTATCACTGTGAACAATTGGCCCAACATGGGCAGCGTTTGGCCAACTGAATTAGCGCCACCGAAAATTCTTTGATTAGTGGACTTACTCAATACTGTGACGTTTTCGACACGATCGCGAGGATAATTTTGCCAAGCTTGTCCAAATAAAAAGGGGACATCAAACATCGGGAAAAACTCCCCATGTGTGGCTCTAATGATACCCAGAAATGGAGGAATGTTGTTATCAGCAGGGGTGACCATCCCCCAAGTTATGGCGTGAGCAGCCTGAAACTTTGCCTTTTTGGCATGAACTATATTTAAGGCGTCCCTCCAACTGACTTCTTCGGGGGGCAAATCTGGCAGAATCGCAGCAGTATTGAGGTTCCAGTTGTCCAATTGAATATGATAAACCCTTTCGCTTTTAAGGGGGAGAGGGTCTTTAGACATCAGATAGATCAACGAATAGCTGATCATAGTCGCCGCAATACCCAGTCCAATGGTGGAGGCAATTAAAACACTCAATCCCTTGTGATTCGTGATGTTTTTTAGCGAAAGTGATAGGTAATAGTTAAACATTATTGACTGATTAAGACCGTGTTAGCGCCATTAAATTGATCAGTCCCTGATATGATTATTTGTTGTCCTTCCTTTAACCCATCAATAATTTCGACGACTGATAAACTACGAGCCCCTGTTTTTATGTGAGTCCGTATCGCCAGTCCGTCTTCCACTATATAAGCCACACTACCATTAGCACTTTCTAAAAATTGGCCACGCTCCACCATGAGTACATTGTTTCTACTTTCCATTAAAATACGGGTAGTTAACCGTTGGTTTTGTCTTAGCCCTGAAGGCGGATTAAGTGGCTCGCCGATTGCGTTAGTTTTTGAAAAGCGCACTCTACCTTTTACTAAATTGTTTTCTATTTCGGGAGAAATATTCACCAAAATTGCGGGATGATTGTGTCCATTTAGGTTGACTTCAGCCAACATTCCGATAGCTAAATCATCTGCGTAACTCTCTGGAATATCTACATCCAATTCAAACTCAGTCAAATCTACCACACTCATAATGGCTTGGTTTTTACTGACTTGGTTTTTTTGTTCAACGGCTAAATTTCCAACAATACCACTAACAGGGGAAAGTAACGTCAGTTCATTTTGTTGTCTACTTAACTCTGCGACTTCTAACGCTTGTTTATCGACTTGTAGTTGTTTGGTTTGTATTTCGAATTCGAGACTTTCAATATTTAATTGGGCATCACTCACTGAATGTTTATAAACTAACTCAGCATTTTCTAGCTCGTCTTGGGCTTTTTCGAAATCAATCTGACTAATAGAATGGCTCTGATACGCTTGGTCAGCACGACGTTTCTCACGAACCGCGGCAGTTAATGAAACTTTAGCTAGGTCAGAAGACTTTTGATTTTCTAACACTTGTTTTTTATTTTGGATCCTTTGTCTGTCGAGCTGAAATCGTAATTGCTGCAAATTGGACTGTTGTTGTTTTAGTTGATTTGATAATTCTGGACTTTCTATTGTAGCTAGCGTTTGTCCTTGTAAAACTGTATCCCCAGCGTCGACTAAAAAGGTAATGATACCATGAGCAGGGCTATACAGTTTTGGACTTACGGCTGCTACAACTCGGCCTTGAATTGACAAATCACGTATAAAGTCTCCACGTTTTACAGTGCCAATTCGTATGCGGTCTGCTGCAACCGACATCGTAGATGCGGACCATCGGGAAACGTGTGGGTAAAGCAACACTAAACTGATGACCAATAATAAAAACGTCAATCCAATAAAAACATACTTTTTAGGCGAAGTTTTACGAGTAATAATAGTGTCTTGAGCACTAGTGTCGGTGATTTTCAACTAGGTTCCTTGGCGTGATAGAACTAAACAGATAACCCTTATTGTGTTGATACACAGGGTAAAATAGTTACACCCAAGTGTCTAGGGCATAAATTATTGCTTCAGAAAACATAACTATTAATGATGCTTGTATATAACAGCGTTAATCGATAACTTTCAGATATTAACAAATTTTTGACAAAAATGATGATGACCGAAAAACAAAAGCATTACTCTACTTGTACTCTTTGTGAAGCCATGTGTGGCATAGAAGTAACCACTGAAAACACGGAGATTGTTTCAATAGTAGGAGATAAACTCAACCCATTTAGCAAAGGTCATGTTTGCCCAAAAGCAATGGCTTTAAAGGATCTATATGACGATCCACAACGAATTCGAACGCCTTTGGAAAAAACAGCAAATGGATGGCAACAAGTGTCATGGGACTATGCGTTAGATAAAGTCGCAAGTAGTTTATTTGAAGTGCAGCAAAAACATGGCGTGGAATCTGTCGCGACCTATCTTGGAAATCCAAATGCCCATAACATGGGGTCGATTTTATTTGGTCCGTATTTTTATAGAGCGCTGAAATCTCATAATCGCTACTCAGCTACCTCGGTGGACCAATTGCCACATCATATTGTTAGTCGGCAACTGTTTGGACACCAATCACAAATTCCTATTCCAGATATTGACCATACCCAACATTTTATGATCATTGGTGGTAATCCACTGGCTTCAAACGGCAGTATTATGACGGTGCCACATATTAAACGTCGCCTCAAGGCTATTCAGAGTCGAGGTGGGAAAGTCGTCGTTATTGATCCTAAAAAATCTGAAACTGCGGATATGAGTAGCGAACATCACTTTATTAAACCTGGCACAGATGCGTTGCTTTTATTAGCGATGATCCACACATTATTTGACAAAAATTTGGTACGAGCTGAGGAATTACTAGGCTTTGCGCCTGATTTGTTGTCTGTTGAAAAGTACGTTGCTGATTATTCTGCTAAACGTGTTGCGCCGTTAACGGGGATAGATGAAACCCAGATTATTGAACTCGTTGCATCATTTTGCGCTGCAGGTCCGGCAGTTTGTTACGGTCGTATGGGTGCCAGTGTGCAGGCTTTTGGTACGCTCACCCAATACTTGATTATGCTATTTAATATGCTTACCGGAAACTTGGACCGGCAAGGTGGCATGATGTTTACTCAACCTGCTGCCGACTTATTACCTCATTCTGGCCGAGGCTCTATTGCGAACTTTCATACCAGAGTACGTAATTTACCTGCTTTTGCTGGTGAGTTTCCAGTATCTGCTTTGGCTGAAGAAATATTGACTGAGGGTGCCGGGCAGGTTAAAGCGATGGTAATAGGGGCAGGTAATCCTATCTTGACGACCCCTAATGGTCCGCAACTAGATAAGGCTTTTGAAAAATTAGATTTTGTAGTGGCTGTTGATTTTTATATCACTGAAACTTCGCGACATGCCAATATTATTTTACCGCCTGTTACTGCCTTAGAGCGGGATCACTACGATATTGTTTTCCATAATTTTGCGGTACGAAATAGCGCCAAATTTTCACCAGCAATTTTTCCGGTTTCTGACACAAGTAAAACGGATTGGCAAATATATCTCGGCTTAGCAGAACGTCTAGATAGGTTAAACGGCTTGCCCTCTAACAAATATGAGATGCTTTGGGACAAAGAACCCAAAGGAGTAGTGGATGACTTGTTGAAAAGTGGCCGCTATCACTATGAAGGTCAACCATTGAGTATTGATTTGTTGTTGAAAAAACCACATGGCATTGACCTTGGTCCGCTGCAGCCCGATTTACCTGAAGCGATTTATCATAACGATAAAAAAATACACTTAAGCTTTGATTATTTTATGGCAGACCTAAGTCGTCTTGAAAACCATTTCTTTAATCCAGAGCATTTAGCTAATACATCAAATCTGTTGGACGATAATCACTTGCAGTTGATTGGGCGTAGACATCTTAAAACCAATAACTCTTGGCTGCACAATAGCCATAGAATGGTCAAGGGTACTAAAAATGGATTATCCAGATGTACAGCTCAAATCCATCCTGTTGATGCAGCAAAGTACAAAATTGAAAATCAACAACTTATCATAGTCACCTCTAGAGTCGGTGAAGTGACGTTACCAGCAGAAATTACGGATAAAATCATGCCCGGAGTCATTTCAATTCCACATGGATGGGGACACAATAAAAAGGGAAGCCAATGGAAGACCGCCGAACAACACCCTGGAGTGAGTGTGAACGACCTAACTGATGAAATGGTTTTGGATGAATTGTCTGGCAATGCAGTATTAAATGGAGTGCCTGTATCTATTAGTGATGCCTAGTTCGAATGGTTGATGTAAACTAGGAGTGTTTAAGCAACCTCAGGCAACCTTAACCGGGGTTGCTGTCGTTCTCCTATAATAATTCTGGAATATCCATGCAAAGTTTCACCTGTCAAAATTGCGGAGCCACTGTTGAGGCAAATTTCTGTGGTCAATGTGGTCAAAAAAAACAAGAGCGAATAACACTCGGCCAAGTCGGCGAAGATGTTTATAGTGGCTTATTTGATTTTGAATCCCCTTTTTTAAAAACTCTTTATTTTCTAACCATTAACCCGAGTAAAGTGTACGTAGAGTATTTGGAAGGGGCACGTAAGCGTTATTTTTCTCCGGTACGTTATAGTATTTGGATCATGACGTTGATGGTTGCGATTGGCGCAATCACTGACACGGTGCTTGTTGATTTAAGTCAACTAGAAAGCAATACACCTGAACTTGAAAACCAATTAATAAGGTTTCAAGCAATCGTTAACTCTTTGTTGATCCCTCTTTATTTTATGTCTGCATGTTTGACTGCGGGCTTTCTTAGGCTGATTTTTAGAAACGAAAAATACACCTTCGCCGAACTCTTTTACCCAGTGTTACTTAACATCAGTCATTTTTGTTTGGTGTTTTGTCTGGCTATCCTACTCGGAGTATTTCAAAACGTTTGGTGTCAATTGCTTTTGACCGTTTTAAGTGTCGTCTATATGTGCTGGGGACTAACGGGAATATTTCGTCCTGTATCACCTAGGAAATATCTCAAAAGTCTTTTCGCCATAGTTCTTGGATTAACGGTTTATATGCTTGTATTTGCATTCTTGAGTTTTTTAATCGGTTACTCCTCGTTATTGTAAAATAGCGAGAAATAACCCAAAGAAAATCGACAAGTTAGAGGGGTTATCTATTTCTACCCATCTGGTCATGACTGCTGACCCAATGCCCAGCGATTACCGCACAACCTAGCGATATGTCACCAGCGAGTACGGTAGCCGCAACAATCTCAGCAAATTTTTCAGCTTTACCTTTACCCACACAGCCGAGCATTTGTAAACATTCCTTTTGTGTCGGCAAACCCGTGCCACCGCCGAATGTGGCTACGATAAGTGAAGGTAAAGTAACTGACATATAAAGATCGCCGTTATCTAATAACTCATGTGACAACATGCCTGCATGAGACTCCACAACATTGGCTTCATCTTGACCTGTGGCAATGTACAAAGCTGCGATACCATTTGCTGAATGCGGACCGTTATAGGCTGCTCCTGCCATTTGCGCGCCAGTGTTCGCTAAAACTGATGCACCAGCTAGCATCTTAGTATCTACTTTCATGACTCGAGCTAATACTTCTTTCTTAAGTATTATTTCTGCGATGACCCTTTTCCCTCTGGAGTGCAGCATATTAAGATGTGAGTGCTTTTTGTCAGTATCCATATTGCCAGATAACATATACATACAAGGAATGGGCGAATTGGCTTTGATCCATTCACAGGCTATTAGTGTTGCCTTACCCACCATATTTTGTCCAGCAGCATCACCAGTTGTGTAGTTAAAGCGTAAGTATTTGGTCTTGGACACTGACCATTGCTGAATATGTTCGAGTTTACCTATACTCGTTGTTGTTTCTGCAGCAGCTTTGATTTTGTCAAAGTTCTCATCAACCCAATGGCCAAAATCTCTTGCTTCACGGGCGTTGTTAAAGATGAAAGCGGGCGCGCGTTGCATAAAGCCCTCAACAACCGTTGTGGTTACGCCACCACATTCATTGATAACTCGCATTCCTCGGCTATAGCTGGCAACCAATGTTCCTTCGGTGGTCGCAAGTGGAACATAGAATTCGCCTTTAGCATGTTCGCCATTGACTAAAACTGGGCCTGCGACACCGACCGGCATTTGCACTATGCCAATAAAATTTTCGACATTTCCGGGTAACACGGCAGGATCGATACTAAATTGTCCAGTGTGGGTGAGTTCGGCTCCGGTTTTTTGTTTAATAAATTGTCTACGATTTTCGGCCATTTCCCTAGAATGGTCGTTTTCTGCATTACGGGGGATGCGATTATCATCACTCATTAGATATTCCTTCTATTACTTCATGTGACTTAAATACAAATAACAACGGCTTTTAATTGATTTTTATAGTCACATGGTTAGCGATAGATAACAAAGGAAATGTTAATTAAAAGTTAAATTCATTAGCATTTGTGAGGTAAAAACATTTATGTAGTGCTTGTAATCCTAGATACAGTTATTTGGCCTTGGTGCGATTATTGGTATCTCGGCTTTTAAGTATGACCTCATCATCTGTTGGCATTTGTGTGGTTTTAGACAAGCGATCGTATAACAGCACATTAACGGTCGCGGCCAAATTCATACATCCTAGGGTAGGGATGTAAACTATATGGTCACATTTATCGACCACATTTTGTTCTATAGAACCGTCCTCTGGTCCAAAGATATACAGTGCGTTGTTAGGATGTACAAAATTGGGAAGAGGTGTTGCCCCTTCAACTAACTCAACTGCAACTTTTTGAAGGGTAACGTCAGTGTCGTCATTGATTATTTCATCAACATGTTTAACTTCAATAACCGACTGAACGTTTTTGGTATCAGTTTGAAACGCTTTTGCACGTGCATAGCGTTCTCCCGTATATCGAATACTCTGTGCCTGATAACATCCAGCAGCACGTAAAATGCTGCCCATGTTTTGAGGACTTTTAGGATTGATAATAGCTAAATGTGCAGACAATTTAGGATCCTAGAATAGTATTGATGTGGTCGAGTTCTTGTTGCGTGAATTCTAAATGACTTAATGCCGCCACACAGTCTTCAATTTGACTCACTCTACTGGCACCAATAATTGCACTTGTCACTGCTTGATTGTTAAGCACCCAAGCCACAGCCATCTGTGCCAATGTCTGGCCTCTTTGTGCGGCTAAGTCATTAAGTTGCGCAACTTTCGCTACTTTTTCTTGGCTAATATTGTTTTCATTCAGATAGATTTGTTCACTGCGAGAAGCGCGTGATCCCTGAGGTACACCCTTGAGATATTTATTGGTTAGAAACCCTTGTGCCAGCGGAGAGAAAACTATTGAGCCTACACCTTCTTCTAATAAAACCTCTGTTAATCCGTCTTCTATCCATCTGTCGAACATATTATAACTAGGTTGATGGATTAAAAGCGGCGTACCCAAATCCTTTAAAATACTAATGGCCTGCTTAGTGTGCACAGGTGAGTAACTCGAAATACCCGCGTACAGTGCGCGACCTGAACGGACAATATAGTCTAAGGCTTGCATCGTTTCTTCGATGGGAGTGTCAGGGTCATAGCAATGTGAATAGAACACGTCAAAATAGTCTAATCCTGTGCGTTTTAAGCTTTGATCACAGCTAGCAACCAAATATTTTCTAGACCCCCCAATACCGTAAGGCCCAGCCCACATGTCGTATCCCGCTTTGCTAGAAATTAACATTTCATCTCTATAGGGCTTAAAACTTCTTGTCATAACTTGACCAAAAGTAGACTCTGCGGAACCAAAAGGAGGTCCATAATTGTTGGCTAAGTCAAAGTGATTAATACCGAGGTCAAAAGCCCGATGCAGCATATTTTGAGCATTGCTATAGGAATCGACGGCACCGAAGTTTTGCCAAAGCCCAAGTGACAAAGCGGGTAATTTCAAGCCACTTTTACCGCATCGACGATACGACATACTTTCGTACCTGTCAGATGCCGCCAAATATTGTGGATTTGGGTCGTTTTTTATCATTGCCATTTTCGCCGAACAAAAAATTTGCGATAGCCTAAACCAAAGCTAAACAATTCTCAATTTACCTCGCTAATATTTTAATCATTGCTTAGCTGCAAACGACAACCTACACAGCAACCAATTGTTTAGGCGTTGCACTGGTTTGTAACCAAAACAATGACAAGTAAAGCCATTCAATTAAGTCGCGCTGCCGCTATTCACGCTAAGGATGCGGTCAACAATTTGTTTACTATTAATAATCATTTGGTTTGTCTTTGCTCTCAATTTGAGTAGCAAGAAATACGTCATGGGAACTAATACCAAACTCGTTAAAGTTGAAAATATCAACCCTCCTATAATGGATATTGCCATAGGTGAATAGGGGGGACCATCACCCCCTAAACGTGTACTACCGAAGGCGAGTGGTACTAGTCCTAGTACGGTAGTGGCGACTGTCATAAGTATGGGCCTCACTCGATTTAAGCAGCCTTCGACAATCGCTTGTTGTACCGCGTAACCACTATTAATAAGTTGATTTATTCTATCGACTAACACTATGCCATTGTTGACTACGATCCCCATTAATATCAACATCCCGATCATACTCATGATTGACATAGGTAATCCCGCTACGAACAACGCCCAAAACACGCCTGTTAACGAAAACAATAAGGAAGTGATAACAGCAGTGGGTAACAAGAGGGATTCAAATAAAGCAGCCATAACAATATAAATCATAATTAGGGCCAAAAGCATATTTGTTTGCATGGCGCTTTCATTTTGGTTTTGACGTTCAATACTGCCATCAAAAGTCCAATCGTAGCCTGAGGGGAATTTGATGTGTTGCATGACTCCTTCAATGCTTTTTTGAGCATCCTCTAATGTAAAGCCATCCTGTAAATTACCCCCAATGGTTATCGAAGTTTGCCGATAACTGCGGTTAATTTCTGACAGTCTGGGTTTAACCGTTAATTCAGCTACCATATCTAGTGTAACGTTTTGACCAGATAAACGGGTAATTGTAAGGTTTTTCAGTGCGTTGACAGAGTCTTGTAACTGTTGATCGTACATTAGACGGATGCCTACTTCGCCTCCATCGCCATGTCTGAAAGTTCGTAAGTTTGTGCCTCTTAATGCTGTAGCGACAACCTGAGAAATCTCACTCGTATTTAGACCAAAGCGAAACGCTTTTTGTCGATCTACTACCACTTGCAACTCTAATTTTTGCTTAGTGGTGTCAGTTTTTACGTCAGTCAAGCCATCGATGTTACTCAAAATCGGAATAATTTGATCAGCAATCTGCTTTAGTCTTTCTGAAGAATCGCCCACTATTGTCATTTGTATTCCACCACCATTGCCCTGGTCCCACTGGAAAGACGGTTTCGCTCGAACAAAACTAGGCAGGTTGTCGGTGATTAAATTTTTGACTGTTGATTGAGAGACTGGCAAATCATCAATAAGGGTAATGCCTGAAACGGCAAATCCAGCAGTGTAATAGGTATATACCTGCTTGATATAAAACTTTTCTTGGTTGGCGTATAGATAAGCTTCCATTTTAGTCACAGATTTTTCTACTTCTTCTAAACTGAAACTTCCTTGAATATCGTAATTCATCCACACGCGATTTTGATCGTTATCGTTATCGTCATCACTAGTGACGTACTGTAGCGGGATGGCGGTACTCGCTAATATCAATATTGCAATGATCCCGGTTTTCCCTTGGTTGTTGAGTGACCAACTAAGGATTGATGTATACCAAGATGCAAGTTGACTTCGGGATTGAGATGACTTGTTTGTTTTTGGCTTTGCGACCTTAGGATTGATTTTAGTGAAAAGCAATGGAATTAAGGTTTGTGAGATCAACAATGAGGCAAAGAGCGAAATACATATGGCGATAGCAACATGCTCAAGGAAAACGGTAACGTTAACTTTTGCGCCTACTATATTCGGTAAAAATACGATAGCGGTTGTGATTGTGCCGGCAATCACAGCCAAACTCACTTTACCCACTCCGGCTTTAGTTGCCGCAACAACGTCAGAGGTGTTTTGTTTTTCTTGCTCAATACTTTCGGTGACCACCACAGCATTGTCCACCAGCATGCCTACCGCTAACATGAGTCCCATCATCGACAAAATATTAATGCTGTAACCCATCATATACATACAGCCAAGTGTAATGCATATACTGAAAGGCACGGACAACACCACCAATAAGGTGCTTGTAATATTACGTAAAAAGGCATAAAGCACTAGTAGCGATAATAGCGCGCCAATCAATCCTGCGTTCAATAAATCGGCAAGTGACTTAGTCACACTTTTGGCTTCATTTTGCATAATAAACAAATGTATACCGTTAAACGCCGGGTTAGAATTGGCGTCGTCTATGACCTTCATTACTTGGTTAGAGACTTCCACCATGTTACTGGTTGATTCTCGATAAATGTTAAAGCCTACAGCGAAGGATTGATCTAGATGTCGACCTTCCGTACGTTTAGGCTTTTCGTATTTGACTAAGGCGATGTCACTGAGACGGACCCCTTTTTTAATCATAAAGTCCTGAATTTCTCGTAAGCTAGTAAATTCGCCCTGTGGATTAACCGTGATTTTTTGTTGAATGTCCAAGTCAGCGAAACTGCCAGCGGTAAGAGAAAAGTTAGCGTTACTTAAAGCTCGCGCCAGTTCGTTGGTGTTTACTTGTAATGCGGCCATCAGTTGTTGGTCTAGTCGAATCGAAATTTGCTTTTTGGTTACACCATAAAGTTCGACTTTTGAAACCCCAGCTACTCTTTCGATTGGACGCTTTAAGTTACGATCAAGCAAGTCATAAGCACTGGATAAATCTCTTTCACTTGAAACCCGCAGTGAAAAAATTGGCATATCATTAGTATTAAATTGATAAACCAAAATTCGTTCTACATCTTCGGGCAAGTCACCGCGTATTGCGTCAATTTTTTCTCTGGCTTCAATTCCTTTCGCTTTAAGGTTTTCATCCCAAGCGAACTGCAATTGGATTTCTGCGGCATCTTCAGACGAGCGCGAGCGTAAACGTTTGATACCAGACATAGTTGCTAAGGCTTCTTCAACTGGTCGAGTGATCATTTTTTCAACTTCTACTGGTGTAGCATCACCATATGGAATTCGGATTGCAATTTCTGGTATATCGATGCTTGGAAATTTTTCTAGTGGCAGCAGCTGACTAGACAAAAGGCCCAACACCAACATTGAGAAAAACAACATCATAATTGTGACGGGGCGACGAATGGCAAACCCAGCCAACGATGAACCGGCGGCGGTTAATTTATCCATAAATTGTCTCCGTGATATCGGTTTTTGTAGCTAACTCCTCAGGTTGTTGATTAAACCGCTTCCTATCGAACAAACTGTAAATTACTGGGATAAAAAACAAGGTAAGTAGTGTGGCGAAAAGTAAACCGTAAATAACAGTCACTGCCATTGGAGTACGAATTTCAGCCCCTTCTCCGATACCCATTGCCATGGGCAAAAGACCGAGAGAAGTTGTTAGGGTTGTCATCAAAATAGGTCTTAGTCGACTTTGTGCGGCGTCGATGATCGCTTGAGATTTCTGTAATCCTTGAGCACGCAGTTGATTAATACGGTCGATTAACACTATGGCATTGTTTACAACGATTCCCGCCAACATGATGAGCCCAATAAACACCACTACACTGATATTGGTAGCCGATAAATACAACCCATATATAGAGCCGGCGCAGGCTAAAGGTACCGTAAATAATATTAATAGAGGATGTAGCAAAGACTCAAACTGCGAGGCCATCACCAGATATACCAAAAATATTGCAAGGGCTAGGGCAAATTGTAAGGACTGGAAACTGTTTTCCATTTCTTCACTTTGACCAGCCACTTTGGCCTGCATAGTAATAGGTAGGTTTAATGCGTCGATATGTTGTTGTACCGCTATTACCGCTTCATTTAGGTCGCCGTAATTTAAATTGGCTGTTAAAACTGCAACACGCTCTTGACCCACTCGTGTTATTTCACTGGGGCCAATCGACATATTGATATCTGCAACCGCTTCTAAAGGAATCGCTGGGGTTACGCCTGGATTTACAATCATTTGACCAATATCGACAATCGAATCACGTTGTGATTCCATGGTTCTCACCAAGATATCAACTTTACGGTCGTTTATACTGTATTTAGTGGCGACTTCTCCACCAATCTTAGCCGAGATAAGCTTAGAAACATCAGGTGCATTGAGTCCGAGTTGTGCGAGTTTACTGTGGTCAAATTTTACTTTAAGTTCAGGGTTGCCGGTTTGCAGTGACGATTTAACGTCGCTATAGCGTTGATCGTTTTGCAACATAGCCTGCAACTTTTGACTGTATTTAGCTAAGTTTTGTAAGTCATATCCAGAAATCTGTATTGCTAAAGGAGTGGCAAAGGTAAATAAAGCGGGTTTGCCAAACTTGCTTTGAATGCCTGGTTGCTGAGACAAGTATTGACGCATTTCTTGCATGACCCGTTGAGTCGTTTCACTGTCACTGCCGGGCTGCATCACCACATTTAATTTGCCCCAATAATCGCCCCCCTGACTGGCTGACGCGTTCATTAGACTTCCGGTACCCGCTAGCGCATAGGTTCGTTCTACACCTGACAGTTCGCTCGTAAATGCAGCTAATTCTGCAATGACTTGGTCGGTATTAATTAACTGTGATCCAGTTGGAAGATTGATTTCCACATAAAACTCTCCTTGAGACATATCAGGAATAAGTTCCATGCCAAGTTTGGGTAATAAGGTTAGCGAAGCTAACGACACTAACACTACCGCTGACAGTACTAATAGTCGCAAATCCAAAGCACACTTTAACGCCCATAAATAGGCTTTTTCGATCTCGGCATAGCTTTTATCGAAAACCCATAATAGTGGACGGAACAGCAACACCAATATTTTACTTAAAACTCTATAAGTTAAGATTAAAACTGAAGTAATGCCCATGGGAATTATGTAAAAAAGTAATTTTCGTAACCAAGTGATGGGCAAGGATATGTAATGAAAAAACCAAGCTACTTTTGTTGATGGTTTCGGTTTTTCGATGGTTTCACCGAGGTCTAAGGTTGTCGTGCTTTGAGAGTCAGTAGTCGATTTTTCTCGTGCCGCTAACATGGGTATTAACGTCAGTGCCACTGCTAACGATGCGGCTAAAGCAAAGGTAACAGTTAAGGCCTGATCTCTAAATAGTTGTCCTGCTATACCTTCAACAAATACCAAGGGAACAAACACCGCCATAGTGGTCAAAGTTGAAGCAATAATAGCCATAGACACTTCTTTGGTACCTAGTATTGCTGCCTCTTTATTATTTGGGGCCTTAGCCTTATGTCTTGCAATGTTTTCTAGCACAACAATACTGTTATCAACCAACAGTCCTATTGCTAGCGCGATACCCCCTAAGCTCATTATGTTTAAGCTAATGCCATTGCCATACATTAGATTAAAGGTCGCAATAATCGAAACTGGGATAGATATCGATATAATCAAAGTTGTCCAAATGTTTTTCAAAAACAAATACAAAATTAACATGGCTAATACGCCACCTATGATGCCAGCGGATTTCACTTCGCTGATGGCACTAGAGATAAATTTTGATTGATCGTAAATTAACTGTAACTGATATTGATTTGGTATGTCTTTTTGCAATTGATCAACACGAAATTTTATATTCTCTGCGACTTGTACCGTGTTTGCATCACCTTCTTTATATATAGCTATTTCAACGCCTTCAAAACCATTGAAGCGATTCATAGAGGTCGGTTCTTTGTGGGCATCTTGAACAGAAGCGATGTCACCTAAACGAATATTCTTTCCGTCTCGGTTGGCGATAAATAACTCTCTAATGTCATCGAGTGTTTGAAATTGGTTTAAGGTTCTTACTAAATACTCCTGAGAGCCGTCTTTAACACGACCACCAGAAGAGTTTACATTTTCGTCTTTCAAACGTTTAATAATTTCATTAACAGTGATGTTTAGTTGACTAGTTTTTTGTTGGTCTACTAAAACCTGAATCTCATTTTCTAGTCCTCCTCCTACTTTTACAGAGGCCACGCCAACAACAGACTCAAGTTGACGTTTTATCTGTTCTTCACCATAAATACGCAACGTTTTAATTGCTTGTTGACTAAGTAATGTTTGCTGTTTCAAGTGGGGAGGTTGCGTCTGGCTAGGTGTTTCTGATATTACGCCACCTAGACCAAAACGCATAATAGGATCCAGACTAGGATTGAATCGCAATAACAATGGCTTTTTTATATCTAAAGGAAGCTCTAAGGTATCCAGCTTTTCTCGCATTTCAAGGCTAGCGAGATCCATATCTGTACCCCATTCAAATTCAATTAAAACATCAGATTGGCCCGCTTTTGAGGTAGAAGTTACGGTACGAACGCCCTTAACAACACCTATGGTCTCTTCAATAGGTTTTGATACCAGTTGCTCTATTTCTCCGGGCGCTGCACCGCTATAGTCGGTGCGTATGGTGAGAGTAGGGTAGGACAGTTCTGGTAATAGGTTTATGGCTAAGCGTGATAAAGAAACCATACCGAATAGAATGACTGCAACTGTGAACATCCATACAGTGACGGGGCGCTTTACCGCAATATCAACAATATTCATAATCCGCTCCTTAACTTTTTGCTAGCTGATTTGAATTGTCCTGGGCAAGTTCCAATGTTTCATCTTGGCTTGTATCATCATTTACAATTTCTACTGGTGCTTGGTCTCGAAGATTTTGATGACCGGTAATGACTACCTTTTCGGTACCAGTTAGCCCGCTTAATATTTCTACAAGTTCTCCTTCTTGATAACCTATTGTGACGGCCTGTTTGCTAGCGATACCATCTTTGACTACAAATACATTAACGCTATCGTCTATGGCTAAAAGCGCTTTACGAGGCAGCAGAACGGCGTTTTGTTTGGTGTCGTAATTGAGCTTAACCTGAGCAAACATACCAGACTTTAATAAATTGTCGGGGTTTGGCACCCTTAAAGTAACTTTGAAAGTGCCCGTTTTTGCGTCTATTACAGGGCTAATTCGTTCTACGAACGCCACTGTATTGGCTCCATTAACTGCGGTTAGATTCAATGTGGCTTGTTGTTCCTTGTGTACCTTAGATAGTTCCTTTTCGGGTAAATAAACAATGCCATACAATTCACTTTGCTGGACGATATGAAACATGCGTTCACGCTGGAATGACTCGCTTAAGTTACCGACTTTGGCATTACGCTCTGCAATAAAACCCGATATAGGTGCGGTGATAGTGGCTTCTTTTAGATCAAGCTGTGCCAATGATAGCGTTGCATTAGCCGACTCATATTGGGCAGTAAGTTTGTCATAAGTATCATCACTGACTAATTTTTTATTGTACACCTTGTTAATTTTCGACAGTTCTTTCTCTACACCCACTAGGTCAGCTTTAGCGCGATCCAAATTCAAGTGATAGCGACGGGGTTCTATCTGTGCCAAAATTTGACCTTTTTCTACATAGTCACCTTCTTCGACATATATGTGTTCAATTATTCCAGAGGCTCTTGGAACAACAAAGGCCTCCTCTTTTGCTTCCAAAATAGCCGTGGTGGCATAATTTGAAGATATATGGCCGATTGATAACTCGGAAATCTCTACTGGCACAGAGATCACTAGTTCCTCTTGGAGATCCTCATCCTGTGAATCGGCTTGACCGCAACTGCTAAGCAAACTGACTGTCAGTAGAATGGGTAGTATTGAAAGTAATTTAAGACCAATTCTTTTGTTGTTTATTATTGTATCCATTGCAGGTTCCCTGAAAATCTGATGTTAAGTTAATAGTGACTGTGCGTTTCTGCGCCAATTGGCTGATAGATAGCATTGACTGTGCCAACAACTAAAAACATATATAAAACAAATGGATAGCTAGAAATGTGGTGATGGCTAGAAGTTTTGGTATTTTACTAGTTAGCGATATTCGCTATTTGTTGGTTGAAATAGTCAACATGACTCGTTGTACTTGGAATAGGTTATTTCGTTACTACTAGCGACCGCTTACGTAATGAACAATAAAGAAGTACCAAAACTCGCTAAAGCAGCGTTTACAAATAACTCTGAAATGCCGAATAGCGCTTTGCATCAACTCACACAAGTTAATAGAATATAAGGTAGCTCTTGGAGCCATTACGTTTTGTTTTGTCGATGAAGGCGATATGGGTGAAATGTCATTTAAACTAGTTAGTTAAAAAGAGAATATAACATTGAAAATTTGGGTTGATGCAGATGCGTGTCCAGTGGTGATAAAGGATATTTTATTTCGAGCGGCACAGCGTACAAGTATTGAAACCATTTTTGTGGCTAATCAATATATAAAGACACCCCCGTCAAAGTTTATTCGCTCAATGCAAGTAAGCACAGGATTTGATGTGGCGGATGACGAAATTGTTAGACTAGTAGAACCTAATGATTTGGTTATCACGAGTGATATTCCCTTAGCTGCAGAAGTCATTGAAAAGGGGGGACAAGTCTTGAGTTCCAGGGGGGAACTGTTTACCACTGAGAATATTCGAGCTCGACTTAATATCCGTGATTTTATGGACACCATGCGCGCCAGTGGCGAACAATCAGGTGGACCACCGCCACTTAATCAATCCGATAGACAAAACTTTGCGAACCACTTAGACCGAATTTTAACGGCAAATAATTAATAGGGAATGTTAACGGAAGTCGATTAGCCCCAATGATTGTGCTGTAGCTGCAATTATCAAGATCTGGATTATCCCACTAGGCCTAATTGTTGACACTATTAGGCTTGTGTATTTCAGGCTGATTAAAATTCGTTCAAACCACTGTTTTTCAAGGTCAGTGTATTGGCGGTGATTGATGCTAACTGTTAGGTTTAAGCAACTTAACCAGAAGGTGATCAAATGAAAAACATTCTATTCTATTTGGCTGTAATTATGACTATTACAAGCTCAAGCGTCCGAAGTGAATCAATCAAAACATCACACAATACCCTGGGTGAAACCTTTGTTTTTTCAGGTGCTGATAGCAACCAACCCCTTACCGTAAATTTGTGGTTACCTGAAACGTCTGAGAAACAGTCGCTGCCTTTATTAGTCGTACTGGATGGACAACGTTACTTTAATTATGCCGTTAGTATGCATCATCTGATGCAAGACTATGGATGGACGCCACCTTTTGGGATTTTAGGGATTGATACCTCTAAGGACAGATGGCCAATGCTCAGTAATCAACGACAGGTCATTCTTGAAAAACTAGGAACCCAAGTTTTCCCTCATCTCAAATCTAAGTACGCCCTTAGCGAAGAACGTATCCTTTTTGGTTGGGAAGCGGCAGGGGGATTTACCATTAATACTATTGTCGACAAACCACAATTGTTCAGTGGATACATTGCCGCTAGTCCGTCTCCGTTGTATGGGGAGTATTTTCCTATGCTACAGCAAAGTTTCGAGAGTTTACTGACTGCAATTGCAACTAACGGCAAAGGTAAACATCTGTATGTTAGCAAGGGAAGTTATGATTACCCACAGTACTTAGGCATTGATGCATTAGAATCTGCGTTAGATACAATCACGCTAGAAAAGCCGCGATACACTTTTGTCAGTATTGACGATGCCACCCATGCTAGCCTAGGCTTTGAGACCTTAATGCGCGGTGTTCGTGACTATTTTTACTACTTCGATAAACCACAGTTTAACAGCTTCGAGGCGTTTACAGCCGCAGGTGGTCATCAATTTCTCGATGAGTATTTTAAGCAGCAGGCAAAACAATTTGGTCTAAATCAGCAACAAATCGATAAAAATAGATTTGAATTGCTTCGAAAACTCAGTTTTATGCCGCTGATGGATGGCGACTTAGGGTTATTCCAAAGCTATATGGCGCAGCTATCTGATACTGATTTTTTGGAACGCTCACACGTCAATCATATATATCGCTACGCATTATTCATGTTACAAAACAACGACCTCTCTGGCGCCTCGAATTTGCTTCAATACAGTCAAAAACGCGAGCCCGATTACGCATTACCTATCAACGGCTTAGGATTAGTAGCAAAAGTACGTGGCCAGAACGAAGCCGCAAAGGCGCTTTTTCAACAGGCTGTCGAAATGGCTGAAACTAACAATGATTACCGTTTGTATGAATATAGAAAAAATCTAGAGGAGCTAGAGTAATGTGAAATGGCATTGAATTTTTTGTGCTTTTTGGAAGGCCCTTGTCTTCGCAAGGATGACGGATATTGTTGCCGTTAGTCGCTATTTTCGTTCAAAATGACGTGTAAGTTGGACCAAACAAAATTAGCAAAAAATGATGACTTACGATGGGCCATAGTACGATCGCTATCTCACTAGAACAGTCCCTCACTTATAGAAGATGAGGGACTTTTATCAAACATGAAAAGCGAGTAGAGGGATATTAACGATTTCCAGAAGAGTCAGAACTGCGGTTAGCGTTTCTGTTTCTGCTGCGTGAGCGATTAGGCTTAGGAGGCTGACCACCTGCGGCGTTTCGGCCTGAACGTTGTCCATCTCGATGATCAACTTTAGGCTTTTTAGGTTTTTTGGCTTTGATAGGTCGTTGATCGGTCTTTGACTCGGGTAACTTGGCACTGGGCTCAAATCCTTTAATGATTTTTCTTTGAATGATTTGTTTAGTAAATATTTCAATATCTACCAACTCTTTAAATTCGTCTTGGGTCACCATAGAGATGGCTTGACCTTTAGCACCGGCACGACCTGTTCGTCCAATTCGGTGCACATAATCTTCTGCTATGTTTGGTAGATCAAAGTTTACTACTTGTGGAAGTTGATCAATGTCTAAACCACGGGCGGCAATATCCGTGGCAATCAGGGCTTTGACTTTTCCTTGTTTAAAATCAGCTAAGGCTTTTGTCCGTGCGCCTTGGCTTTTATTTCCATGAATAGCAGCAGCACTTATGCCTCGTGATTCTAACTGTTTTACTATTCGATTAGCACCATGCTTAGTGCGACTGAACACTAAAACTTGTTGCCAATCGTTGTCTTTAATTAAAGAAGTTAGCAGCTGTGATTTTTGGCTTTTATCAACTGGATATACCCATTGTTCCACCAAATCAACAGTGGTGTTAGCTGGGGTAACTGAAATTTCTACTGGGTTATTTACTAGGCCCTTTGCTAATTTACGAATGTCGTCTGAGAAGGTGGCCGAAAACATTAAGTTTTGACGTTTTAGTGGTAGTAACTTAATGATTTTTTTGATGTCGTGAATAAAACCCATGTCCAACATGCGGTCGGCTTCATCCAATACCAAAATTTCTAATTCGTTAAATTTAACGGCATTTTGGTTAAATAAATCTAACAAACGGCCCGGTGTAGCCACAAGAATATCGGCGCCTTTACGTAATTTAAGCATTTGTGGATTGATGCCCACACCGCCAAATACTACGGCGCTTTTCAAAGATAAGTCTTGACCATAGGTTTGCACACTTTCTGCAACTTGAGCCGCTAACTCTCTGGTTGGCGTTAATATCAAAGCGCGAGCTTGATTAGCTCTAGCAGGTTTACCTTGGCTTAATAGCTGTAATATAGGCAGCGTAAATCCTGCTGTTTTTCCGGTACCGGTTTGTGCTGCTGCCATCACATCGCTACCTTGCAATACCGCTGGAATAGCTTGCTCTTGAATAGGAGAGGGTGTGGTGTAACCTTTATTGGTTACTGCAGATAAAATTTTGGGTGAAAGGCCTAAATCGGCAAAACTCATAGATTATTCTCAAATAGGGGGGTTAACTTTTTAATATGGCGTAGTTGTGGCCATGGTTAGATATAGGTTGATTTTTAAACAGTGTCAATAAAGGCCGCAGGATACAGGAAACAACACACAATAGCACTTAGACTCTCGAAAGAAAGCCGCAAGTCAGTGATGTCTTGCGGCTGTTTTACGCTATTGTGAGTCTACATTTACTCGTTTACTGAGCCAGGACGTGTTGCTGGTGCAGTTGCTGCATTTACTGAGCTAGAATAGACTGCAGAGCGACCAGAGCGTTTCACTTCAGGTCTGGCGGCATCATCAAGAGAACCAATCTGAATATCAACAAATGCTTCGTCAATGGATGCAGGCCGCGCCATAGGTGCTGATACTGATTCCTTTTTGGCTGGTTTAGCCGACACTTTTAGCGAAGTGGCCTTTTTAGCTGCTTTTTTAGGTGCCGCTTTCTTAGCAGACTTAACCTTTTCTGCTATTTCAGGCTCATCGGCCGACACTTGCGTTTCTTCAGAGGAGGTAGCTTGGGTTGATACTTCGGATTGTTCCTCGACTTTAGGTGACTCTGGAGCCAATTCCATGGTCACTTGAGCTGGGGTATCTTCAGTTATCACTTCTTTAGCGACAGCTTCTACTTCAGAATTCGTTGGACTCTCTGGAACCACATCTACACTAGAAGTCTCTTCAACTTCAGGCAACTTTTGTGATTGTTTTGGCGCAACGTCTTCTGCCGCTACAGGTTCATCAAACTGTAATTCATCCTGTGTGACTTCAACAGCTTGGGTCTTAGCTGTATCGCCTTTCTCTTCACCTTCTTTACGACGTTTCTGGCCCGCAGCACGAATATGTCGTGGTGAACGACGAGTACGAGTGCGAGGTGCTGACTCTTCATCTTTATTTGGAACTGCATCTTTAGCGTCTTCTGTTGCAGCTGTTGTTGCTGAAGCAACATCTACTGGTTGAGCTGACTTTGGTTCAGTTGGTGCAGTTTTGTTCGCTACAGCAGTCTCATTTTTGACAGTGGACTGAGGTTTTTCAACCACCGACTCTTGTGTTTCTTTACTCGAAGTCGCTAGGTTGTTTTTTTCAATCTTATCTTCTTCAACTCTGACACTACGCCTTGTGTCTCTGCGTTTTCTGCGCTCAGCAACTTGTTCTTTTTTCTTAGCTGGTGCATTTGTGTTTCCTTTCGACGCGGCAGGGGAATCTTGTTTTGCTTCTACTGACTTGTCATTACGTCGCGGTTTACGATTATCATTCCTAGGTTTACGATCAGAACGTTCGTTTTTATCGTTTCTTGACGGTCGCTCATTACGATTCGCTGATTGCTCACCACTGTCTTTGTGATCGAAGTTTTTATTATTGCGCCTGTTTCGATCAGAGCGAGTATTTTTGTTACGACGTTGATTAGAGCCTCTATTACGAGTGTGTGTGGTTTTCTTTGGTACAACTTTCTCTTCTGTTTTAAATAGCCCAGAAATCCACTTGCTGACTTTTTCTACTAAACCTTCAGACTTTTCTGTCGATTTGGCCTTCGCGTTAGCGTTCATTTTTTTATCAGGTGCTATTAAACTTTGTAAAGCGGGTTGTTCCTTAGCCATTGCCGGGGCAACAGTTTTGTCAGTGATATTTTCTTCTTGCTCAATTAAAGGCAAGTTGTAACTCATATCTTGAACTGCGTCATCTGGTCGTCTGCGAGCCACACTGTATTGCGGCGTTTCCATGTTCGGATTAGGAATGATCACAAGTTGGACATTATGGCGTTTTTCAACACCTCGTACTGAATTACGCTTTTCGTTTAATAAATAAGTGGCAACATTAACAGGTAGCTGGGCTTCAATTTGACCAGTATTATCTTTAATGCTTTCTTCTTCCATTATACGAAGAACCGATAATGCCAGTGATTCTGTTCCTCTAACCGAACCGTGACCACTACATCTAGGGCACACATTATTGGCTGAATCACCTAATGAAGGCCGTAAACGTTGGCGCGACATTTCAAGCAATCCAAAGCGTGAAATACGGCCTAATTGCACGCGAGCTCTGTCACCACGTACCGCGTCTTTCATGCGGTTTTCAACTTCACGTTGATGGCGTACTGGGGTCATATCGATAAAGTCGATGACTACTAAACCACCGGCATCGCGTAAACGTAATTGACGGGCTATTTCGTCCGCAGCTTCAAGGTTAGTATTGAAGGCTGTTTCTTCAATGTCGCTACCTTTTGTGGCGCGGGCAGAGTTAATATCAATAGATATTAAAGCTTCAGTTGGGTCAATGACAATGGAGCCACCAGACGGTAACCTGACTTCTCGTTGGAACGCTGATTCAATTTGACTTTCAATTTGATAGTGACTGAATAATGGTACGTCACCGCTATAAAGTTTGACGCGGTTGGCGTAGTCTGGGCGCATCTGTTCGACGTGTTTTAACGCTCTTTGATGCACTTGGGTATTATCGATTAGAATTTCACCAATGTCGCGCCTTAGGTAATCACGAATAGCTCGAACTACAACATCACTTTCTTGATGTATAAGGAACGGAGCAGGGCGAGACTCTGCCATTTCTTTGATACGTCCCCAACCTGATACTAAGTAGTCTAAATCATAGGCCAGTTCTTCTGTTGTTTTACCAACACCTGCGGTTCTGACAATTAATCCCATGCCGTCTGGAAGGTCTAACCCTCCTAAAGCGGCTTTTAATTCAGTGCGTTCGTCGCCTTCAATACGTCGAGAAACGCCGCCCGCGCGAGGATTGTTTGGCATTAAAACTAAGTAGCTACCAGCTAAACTAATAAAGGTCGTTAAGGCTGCGCCTTTTTGGCCGCGTTCTTCTTTATCAATTTGAATGATGACTTCTTGACCTTCCTTAATCACTTCTTTGATATTTGGACGGCCCTCAAATCTATATCCTTGGGGGAAGTAGGTTCTGGCAATTTCTTTTAGGGGTAAAAAACCGTGTCTGTCAGCACCATAGTCGACAAATGCAGCTTCTAAACTGGGTTCTACGCGGGTAATAGTTCCTTTGTAAATATTGGCTTTTTTCTGCTCGTGCCCTGGACTTTCGATATCCAAATCATACAGTTTTTGACCATCTACAAGTGCAACTCGCAATTCTTCTTGCTGAGTTGCATTGATTAACATTCTTTTCATTCTTGTTGCTCGGTAAAGTACCGATCACCACAAGTAAAGAACTACGCAGTAATGTGACAATTTATTTAATGCAGCCTCACGACTGTATACTCTTGGTTAAGTTTTTGCGCCTAAGTGTTTTGCATTATTTAATGTTTTGTTTTTAAACACTCTACCTATATTTCCATAGGCACTAAACAAGACGGTTTGTTTAGCTACTTATTTATCATTTAAAACTTAGCGGTATTCGAATAACAAATGCTTGTCTGGCTATCTTAATACTCAAATATCTTTGTCAATTCTTTTGTATTCTTTACATCATTGGCGATCAATAGGTTAATTAAATCGCTGATGTAAGAGTTCTGTTTAATCAAGCTTGTGAAAAGTTACTCGCTTCACAGTTAATTAGCCATTTTAGGCTTGCAATACACGCGTTTGAAACACCGTGTTACGACGAATTGGTCGTTTATGCATACAGAACTGATTAATCCATCTGTTTGTTTTATACATTTATTACATGTTTGAAAACCTGAGTATTATCACATTAAAGCACTAACACTGGCAAGACATTAAAAAACTAGACATCTGCTATAGCAATTCAGTTACAATACGCGGCATATGACAGACTTATCATTTCAAAAAGTTCAATTTGTTACTATCGATCCCGACCTAGAAGGGCAAAGGATTGATAACTATTTGCGTACTTTCTTAAAAGGAGTGCCTAAAAGCCTTATTTATCGCATTTTGCGTAAAGGTGAAGTACGAGTGAACAAAAAACGGGTCAAGCCCGAATATAAATTGCAGGCCAACGACGAGTTGCGGATCCCGCCTGTTCGTGTATCTGAGCCATCAGATCTACCGTCTACTAAATTAAACAAAGTATCGAGCCTCGAAAGTCACATATTGTTCGAGGATGACTGGATAATAGTACTTAATAAACCTTCAGGTACAGCTGTGCATGGCGGTAGTGGATTAAGTTTTGGTGTAATCGAAGCCCTTAGGTCATTAAGGCCTCAACAAAAGTTTTTGGAGTTAGTGCACAGATTAGATCGCGATACGTCAGGCTGTTTGCTAATCGCCAAAAAACGTTCAGCTTTAAAAAGCCTGCACGAACAGTTAAGAGATAGAAAAGTTGACAAGCGTTATCAAGCGCTCGTTGCTGGAGAGTGGCCAGCCAATCGCTTTAAAGTAAAAGCGCCGTTATTAAAGAACACCCTAAAATCTGGAGAACGAATAGTCTTGGTTGATGAAGAAGGCAAACCATCTGAAACTCGTTATCGTATTTTGGAAGCCTTTGATCAAGCAACGTTAGTCGAAGCATCGCCGATTACCGGGCGTACTCATCAAATTCGCGTTCACTGTTTGCATGCTGGGCATCCGATTGCTGCAGACAACAGATATGGCGATAAGGAATTTGACGAAAGAACCCAAAAAATGGGCTTAAAGAGATTGTTTTTACATGCTTATTCTTTGGCGTTTTTACATCCAAACACGCAACAGAGAGTGAATTGTAAAGCCCCACTTGAACCGAGTTTAGTGAGTGTATTGAAGAGACTTAGAAGTGAAATATAAGGCGATAGTATTTGATTGGGACGGCACGCTTATGGACTCAATCAGTAAGATTGTTGAAAGTATGCAAACAAGTGCTAAGCAATTAGGCTTTGCTGTACCAGATTATGACCAAGCAAAAAATGTAATTGGTATTAGCTTATTACCTGCATTAAAACAGTTATTTAATATTCAAGATGACGAGCACGCAATGGAGCTTTTTCATACTTATAAAGAGCATTTTAAAGATCATGCACAAATAAGTAGTCCGCTTTTTGAAGGTGCCGTTGAACTGTTAGAAGAGTTAACCCAAAGGGGCTACATTTTAGCGGTAGCCACAGGTAAAGCTAGGTTAGGTTTGCAACACAATTGGTATCATTCTCAAACAGAACACTTCTTTAGTGTGTCTAGGACTGCTGACGACGCCGAAAGTAAACCATCGCCAGATATGTTAATGCAAATATTGGCTGAATTGGATTTGCCGGCGGAACAAGTTCTAATGGTTGGTGATACTACTTATGATATGGCAATGGCTGAAGCAATAAATATGGACCGTATCGGTGTGAGTTTTGGCGTACACAATGCTGACGCGTTACAAAAGCATACACCTTTAGCAGTAATTAATCGTTTGGATGAATTACTGTTACATATCTAAATATTGGTTTCGTTGCATAAATTCAAATAAATCAATCGACATGTTGCTAAATAGTTCCATTAGTGCGATGAGAGGTAAACCTACTAAGGTATTGGGATCTCTACCCGTTAAAGAATCAAATAGCGCAATTCCTAAACCTTCACATTTAAAACTGCCAGCACAGTCATAAGGTTGTTCAATTTTTAGATAGGTGGATATTTGACTTTCGGTGAGGGGTTTAAATGTCACGTCAAACGTTTCTACTATTTGCGACACCTTATTATTAGCTGAGTGAACTAAACATAGCCCAGTAAAAAAACTAACGGTTTGACCACTAAACATTAAGAGTTGTTGTTTAGCTGTAGCAAAATTTCCGGGTTTACCTAACACTTGCCCATTAAAACTCGCCAATTGATCGGAACCAATTATATAACTATCAAAATCTGCAATGCCAGCAGCCACGGCTAACGCTTTATCTTTTGCAAGGCGAGCGACCCGTTCAGAGATTGATTCGTTACCTACAGCCGATTCATCAATATTGGGAGAGATACATGAGAAGGGAACCTGTAGTTTTTGCAGGATCAATTGGCGATATGGGGAACTTGAAGCCAAAATAATTTTCATAGAGGATGCTTGGTGCTGTTTAAGAATATTTGCCAAAGCATATAAAATGCAGGGCTAGGTGTCATTAACTATGATTTTTTCTTTGACTAAACCGTGCTGAAACTATAATATGCGCGCGCTATGCAGAAAGTGAAACTACCCAAGATGGTAGACCCAGTTAAAAGCGCCACTTTACGGTCCGATTATCGGGGTGTGATTTTGTCGTCTGAGATGCCTAGGTTACTTGGATCAGTTGCTGATGTTGCCAAAGAAGTTGATGTTGAAATAAGGTTTGCTAAAGACGAGCAGGGTCTTACTTATTTTAAAGGTCATTTGGCATGTTCAACGTCACTTATCTGTGAGAGATGTAATGAAGTCTTCGAACATCCTGTGGATGTGTCTTTTTGCTTTAGCCCCGTGCAGAGTGCTAAAGAAGAAGTCGAAGATGAGTTACCGGATGTTTACGAACCGGTAGAGGTCGATGACCAAGGAGAAATCAATTTATTTCAGATTCTTGAAGACGAATTGATTTTATCATTGCCGATTGTAGCCCTTCATGCAGAGGAGGATTGCAAACAAAAGCGTGATAAAATGAGTTTCGGAAAAATTGAACCGGCCGATGAACGTCCAAACCCGTTCGCGGTTTTGAAAGAACTTAAGCGAGACTAGGAGTAAAGTAATGGCTGTACAGAAGAGTAAAAAAGCTCGTTCAAGACGTGGAATGCGTCGTTCACACGATGCACTTGGTTCTGCGACTTTGTCTGTAGATTCAACGTCAGGTGAGACGCATGTTCGTCATCACGTGACCGCTGATGGTTACTACAAAGGCAAAAAAGTTTTATCTCTTTAATTTAAGAGACTGAACTTTGAGTCGTCTAACCTTAGCGTTAGATATCATGGGGGGCGATCACGGCCCCCATATTATTTTCCCCGCTGCTTTGACAGCACTGCAAGAAAACCCTGATTTACACTTTATTTTTTGTGGTCCTTTGGTACTTATGTCTCAATGGATAAACAAACAAATTCCGGAAATTCAAGACAGAATCACCTTATCTGATTGCCCAGAATCCGTTGCTATGGACGAGGCGCCTGCCCATGCGTTGCGTCACAAAAAAAATTCATCAATGCGGCGTATGTTAGATTTAATTGCAAATAAAGAAGCAGATGCCTGTGTCAGTAGTGGTAATACTGGTGCTCTACTTAGTATGGCGTACTACGTATTAAAAACCTTGCCGGGTATAGACCGCCCAGCACTTGTAACTCTTGTACCCACTATTAATAACGGCAAAGTGTATTTTCTGGACCTAGGTGCCAACGTTAATTGTGATTCTGAGATACTGTTCCAATACGCGGTAATGGGCGCAGTACTGGCTCAACAAATCGGCCATATTAAAGAGCCCAAAGTCGCTTTGTTAAACGTAGGTTCTGAAGAAATAAAAGGTAATGACAGAGTAAAACATGCTGCTAAGTTATTAAGTGAATCCAATAACATCAATTATATAGGTTACGTTGAAGGAAACGATATCTTCTCTAAGAAAGCAGATGTAATAGTCACTGATGGTTTTGTCGGTAATATTGCTTTGAAATCTTGGGAAGGTTTAGTCAATTTTATTATTCAGGAAGTAAAGAAAGCATCGCAGCAAAATTGGATTTCTAAAATTGTTGCCAAAATCGCTATACCTTTTTTCCGTGGTATCTATTTACATATGAAACCCGACCAGTATAACGGCGCTAGTCTGATAGGATTGCGCGGAATTGTGGTTAAGAGCCACGGGAATGCCTCGTCAGAGGCGTTTTTATATGCGATCCGAGAGGCTATTCAACAAGTTGAGATGCAGGTTCCGGACAGAATAAAAGATAAAATTGAAGATGTTTTAATGGAGCGTCACTGATAAATGAATTCCAGAATAATAGGTACAGGTAGTTACTATCCGACTGAAATAAGAACCAATGCAGACTTATCACTTATGGTTGATACATCTGACGAATGGATTACCGATCGTACAGGAATCAAAGAAAGACGTATTATTGCAGAGCATGAAACGGCGGCAACTATGGGCTTTGAAGCCAGTAAAAAGGCATTAGAAGCTGCTGATATTGATGCAAAATCTTTGGATATGATTGTTTGTGCCACTACTAGTGGTCGTTATGCATTACCTAGCACCGCTTGTGAAATTCAAAAGTTGTTAGATGTTGATGGTATACCTGCGTTCGATATTGCCGCTGCTTGCGCTGGGTATTGTTATGCTCTGAGTGTGGCCGATCAGTATATAAAAAGTGGTATGGCCAAACGCATATTGGTAGTGGGAACAGACTGTCTCAGTCGTATGATTAGCCCCGAAGATCGCACTATGGTCATATTGTTTGGTGACGCTGCAGGTGCCACTATTATAGAGGCGAGTGAAGAGCCCGGTATATTGTCCACTCATATTCATGCCGCTGGTTCATATGGCGATTTATTAACTATTGGCAACCCACAGCATGGTGACGAAAAGTCAGTGTTCGAAAATTGGGGGAGCATGAAAGGTAACGAAGTGTTTAAAGTTGCAGTGACGAAGTTAAGTGAAGTGGTTGAACAAACTTTAGCGTCCAATAATATGCAAAAATCAGATTTAGATTGGTTAGTTCCGCACCAAGCCAACTTTCGCATTATTAAGGCGACAGCAAAAAAATTGGAAATGCCACTTGAACGAGTGGTTATCACGCTTGCGCAGTATGGTAATACCTCTGCAGCAACCGTTCCTACTGCGTTAGATACGGCTATCCGAGATGGCAGAATAAAACGTGGGCAGAATCTTCTTTTAGAAGCTTTTGGTGGTGGTTTTGCTTGGGCATCTGCTCTAGTACGATATTAGAATTTTATTTTTAGAGATTTAATTATGAGTAAACAAGCATGGGTTTTTCCAGGTCAAGGATCCCAGACTTTAGGTATGTTGAATGATTTAGCTGCCGAATATACAGTTATACAAGATACGTTTGGGCACGCTAGTGACGTGTTGGGTTATGATTTATGGGATATCATTCAAAACAATGAAGAAAGACTCAATCAAACCCATATTACGCAACCAGCCATTTTAACGGCTAGTTACGCGATTTATAAATTGTTAATGGACAAGCAACAGAGTTCGCCAGCATTTATGGCAGGGCATAGCTTAGGAGAATATTCTGCTCTTGTTTGTGCTGGAGTGATAGATTTTGCCGATGCCCTTAAGTTAGTTGAAGCGCGTGGACAATTTATGCAACAGGCCGTTCCAGCTGGTGTTGGTGCTATGTATGCGATAATAGGATTAGATGACGATAAAGTAGTCGCTAGCTGTAAGCAAGCGCAAAACGAAACCTCAGAGGTCATTGCTGCGGTAAACTTTAATTCACCTGGACAAGTTGTTATCGCAGGCAATAAGGGTGCAGCAGAGGTGGCAGCTAATTTATGTAAAGAACAAGGGGCCAAACGAGCATTACCGCTAGCGGTTAGCGTACCTTCACATTGTGATTTGATGAGACCTGCTGCGGATAAGATAGCTATTTTGCTTAAAGATATACAGTTCAATACACCTAATGTGCCTGTCATCAATAACGTCGATGTCGCCTATCCAGATGATCCCATTGCTATCAAACAAGCGTTGGTAGAACAATTATATAGTCCAGTTAGATGGACGGAAACCGTGACTAAGTTAGCTGACCTTGAAGTGGAAGCTTTATTAGAAGTGGGCCCTGGAAAGGTTTTAACAGGGTTAACTAAACGAATTGATAAGCGCTTAAGTTGCACAGCGATCAATACTGTAGATTCTATTAATTCGTTGACTTAATTACTTTAAATATTGTGTATAGAGAGAATATATGGCTAATTTAAATGGTAGTATTGCTTTAATTACAGGTGCAAGTAGAGGAATTGGCAGGGCTGTTGCTGAGCGCTTAGTTGCAGATGGCGCCACTGTAATTGGTACCGCAACGTCGGAAAAAGGCGCATCGGCTATTAGCGATTATTTACAAGGTGCTGGCGAAGGAAAAGTACTCAATGTTGCGGATCCAGATTCGATGCAAACCTTGTTAGTTGAGATAACAGAGAAGCATGGTGGAGTCGACATATTGGTTAATAATGCTGGTATTACTCGTGATAATCTATTGATGCGTATGAAAGATGATGAATGGCAAAGTATTATGGATACTAATTTGACATCTATCTTTAAAATGTCAAAAGCCGTGTTACGGGGTATGATGAAAAAACGCAAAGGCCGTATCATTAATATAGGCTCGGTAGTAGGCTCAACCGGTAATGCTGGGCAAGCAAATTACGCCGCTGCAAAAGCGGGAGTAATAGGATTTAGCAAGTCTATGGCTCGTGAAGTCGCCTCTAGAGGTATCACTGTCAATGTGGTTGCACCAGGTTTTATTGATACTGATATGACAAAAGCATTAACTGATGACCAAAAAGAAAGTATATTTAAGGATATTCCAGCAAATCGCTTGGGTGACCCAAAAGAAATAGCGGCGACTGTTGGTTTTTTGGCCAGTGATGAAGCAGCATATATCACTGGAGAAACGATACACGTCAACGGCGGCATGTATATGGGGTAAAATATGATAAAGTTTTCAAATATTGATTCTTTATTAAACGAATAAAAATTTTCTAATCGGCGAGTGGTTAGACCAGACAAAAAGTTGATACTGTTGCTTGCAAGGGGTCACTTAGCTGAATACACTACTCGCAAATTTATATCTAGCGACTTAAAGGAAAACTAGAATTATGAGTACTATCGAAGAACGTGTAAAAAAAATCGTCATTGAGCAACTTGGTGTTAAAGAAGAAGAAGTAAAGCCAGAAGCTTCATTTGTTGATGATTTAGGTGCAGATTCATTAGACACTGTTGAACTAGTAATGGCTCTTGAAGAAGAGTTCGATACTGAAATCCCTGATGAAGAAGCTGAAAAAATTACTACAGTTCAGTCTGCTATCGACTACGTTAACGCTAATAAAGACGCGTAAGTTATTATAAACGGTCCTCTCCGGACCGTTTTTTTCAAAAATATATAATCATTCTTAGATAAGCGGAGGCCAATGTGTCTAAACGTCGCGTTGTTGTGACCGGTCTTGGCATGCTTTCCCCTGTTGGCAATACTGTCGATTCCACTTGGAAAAATATTCTTGCAGGTAAAAGTGGCATTGCACCAATTACTTCATTTGATTCGGAGTCTTTAACTACGCAGTTTGCTGGTGAGGTAAAAGATTTCGATGTTGAAAAGTATATTCCCAAAAAAGAAACCAAAAAGATGGATAGGTTTATCCAGCTCGGTATTGCTGCGGGTAAACAAGCCCTAGGACATTCTGGGTTACAGGTTACCCCGGAAAATTGCGGTCGAATTGGTGTTGCTATAGGTTCTGGAATTGGTGGATTAGGCTTAATTGAAGACAATCATCGTAAGATGCTTGAATCAGGTCCCCGGAAAATTTCACCGTTTTTTGTACCTGCAACCATCACTAATATGATTTCCGGATTCTTTTCTATTTTCGAAGGCCTTAAAGGCCCTAATATTAACGTTGTTACCGCCTGTACTACAGGCGTACATAATATTGGGATAGCCGCACGCACTATTGCTTACGGTGATGCTGACGCCATGATTGCCGGTGGCGCCGAGTCTACGGTTTGTGCTCTTGGCATCGGAGGTTTTGCTGCGGCGCGTGCATTGTCTACACGAAATGATAACCCTGAATCCGCCAGCCGTCCTTGGGATAAAGAGCGGGATGGATTCGTAATGGGTGAGGGCGCAGGCGTGGTCATGTTAGAAGACTACGATTCAGCGATAGCCCGAGGCGCTACAATTTATGCTGAATTGGTCGGTTTTGGCATGAGTGGTGATGCTTATCACATGACTTCACCTCCAGCAGATGGTGAAGGTGCTGCCGCTGCAATGGTAAACGCCATTAACGATGCCAATATTAATGCGGCTGACGTGGGCTACATTAATGCTCATGGGACATCAACTCAAGCTGGTGATGTAGCAGAAGTCGCTGCGATAAAGCAAGTGTTTGGCGATCATGCGAAGAGTGTATTGGTGAGTTCTACTAAATCGATGATCGGACATCTTTTAGGAGCGGCAGGTTCAGTTGAAGCAATATTTACGATTTTGGCCCTGCGTGATCAAATCGCTCCCCCCACCATTAATTTGCATAATCCAGGAGAAGGCTGTGATCTTGATTTTGTTGCACATAAAGCCAGACCCGTGCAAATGGATTACGCCTTGTGTAATTCATTTGGATTTGGTGGTACAAATGGCTCACTGTTGTTTAAAAAACCAGTAGGAAAACTTTAGGTTTTGGGTATTATTGCCCCTCTTATCGCGTTGTAGATGCAAGTATAAATGATTGTTAACGGACAGCAGCAACAACATATAACAATAGCAGACAGAGGGGTTCAGTATGGCGATGGCTGCTTTACTACTATGGCGTTTAGAAACAGTCAAATTGAGTTTTTTGACGCCCACATAGAACGTCTAAAGTTTTCATGTAAGACCCTAAATATTCAGTTTGATAAGTGGACTGAGTTGACAACTTGTATCTTCAGTTCGTTGCGAGGTGTGTCTGACTGCGTCATTAAAGTTATGATCACTCGAGGCACGGGGGGAAGAGGTTACAGTCCAGAAGGCGCTTCAGATCCTAACTATATTGTATCCCAACATTCGATTCCTAATAATTATGCGGTTTGGCAGAACAAAGGCATTAAATTAACGGTTAGCCCTATTCAATTAGCTAAGCAACCTTTACTAGCGGGCATTAAACACCTAAATCGCCTAGAACAAGTATTCATCAAACAAGCATTGCTAGAAACCAAGTTTGACGACGCAGTAGTGTGTGATACTCAACAAAAAATAATTGAAACTTCCGTTGCTAATCTATTTTGGTATAAGAACAACCATTGGTTTACGCCAGACCTTTCTAAATCAGGGGTGCAAGGGGTTATGCGTAACCAGGTTCTTGCTGAAATGTGCCAACAAGGACTAAAATGCCACATTGTCAATCACGACCTTAGCGAATTATTTGATGCCCAAGAGTTGTTCGTTTGTAACTCTTTAATGACAATCGTACCGGTAACCAGTTTGGTTAATCCCCTAAACCAACAACACAAAAGTTACTTGAAAGAACAAACTATCGCCTTAAAACAAATTCTTTTAGCGGCAATTAGACGTAAAGCGTTGAGCGTGCAATGAAAACTATAAAATGGTTAGCTGTTTTATTCATTATTTTCTGTTGTGCTCTGGTTGCAGTGGTTATGCATTTTGATAAGCAAAGTAAACAGCCGCTCAATTTGAACGAAACAAGGGTATTTCAAGTTAAAACCGGTGACTCAGCTAAAGGCATACTTAACCGACTAAAAACTCAAGGAGTACTAGAGGATAACTTAGGTCTCAAAATTAGATTAAAGATTGAACCTGAATTGGCTAATATCAAAGCTGGTACCTACGAATTATGGCCTTCTATGAACGGCTTGGATTTGTTAGAGCTAATTTCAAACGGTAAAGAAATGCAATTCTCAATAAGTTTGATCGAAGGCTTAAATTGGAGGGAATGGTTATTAGCACTGCAGGCTCATCCGCAAATCAAATTTAACGACGATTTCAAACAACAGCTTGATACAATTACTGCGCAATTGCCCGAACAATCGATTGAAGGTTATTTGTTGCCTGATACCTATTATTTTATATCACAAACCGCAGCAATTGATATAGTCAAACGTGCTCATTTGAGCATGCTGCGATATTTAGATAATGCATGGCAAAATCGCGCACTAGATTTACCCTATGCGTCGGCATATGAAGGCTTAATAATGGCTTCTATTATCGAGAAAGAAACAGGTGTGGCACAAGAGCGTCCAAGAATTTCAGGGGTGTTTGTTAATAGGCTTAACTTAAATATGCGATTGCAAACTGATCCCACCGTTATTTATGGCATGGGGGATAACTTTGACGGAGATATTAGGCGTAAGGATTTAAAAACACCGACACCCTACAATACTTATGTGATCAAAGGGTTACCACCTACACCTATAGCGATGCCTAGTAAGTTGGCAATAGATGCCGCATTTAATCCGATGGTAACTGATGATTTGTACTTTGTATCGAAAGGAGACGGAAGTCACAAATTTTCCACTACGTTACAAGAGCACAATGTTGCCGTACGTCAATATCAATTAAAGAAATAAGAGAGTTCTAGTTGCAAACACCAGGTAAATTCATCGTTATTGAAGGTTTAGAAGGCGCGGGTAAAAGTAGTGCCGTAACAATCTTGTCTGACACTATTCAGTCTGCTGGCCATACAGTCGTTAATACCCGAGAGCCGGGTGGCACCGCTATGGCTGAAGCAATTAGAGACGTTGTTAAACATGACTGGAAAGACGAAAAGGTTACGGTTGAAGCTGAGCTATTGTTAATGTATGCCGCTCGAGCGCAATTGGTGCAAAACGTTATTTTGCCCAATTTACAGCAAGGTAACTGGGTTTTAGGGGACAGACACGATATGTCTTCTCAGGCTTATCAAGGTGGTGGACGTCAGATTGAACAATCTATGATTGAGAGCCTAAGAAATATTACCTTAAAGAATTTTAGAGCTGATTTTACCTTATATCTAGATGTTGAACCTAAAGAGGGATTAAAGCGAGCCAAAGGGCGTGGTGAACTTGACCGTATAGAACTTGAGGATTTAGGTTTTTTTGAACGCACTCGAGAACGTTATTTGCTTTTGGCACAACAAGATCCTAATTGTGTGGTGATTGATACCATGCAAAGCATGCAGGGGGTGCATGATGACGTTGCATCAGCCATCAAACAATTTTTGGAGTGTTAAGTGTTACCTTGGTTAGAAGGCTCGTTTCAACAATTGAGTGTCAGGATTGCGGCAGATAAACTGCATCATGCATTGCTGCTACAGGGACCTTCTGGACTAGGCAAAGCTAACTTTGCGTTGGATTTAGCTCGACTACTTTTGTGTCATTCGAGACAGGGAGACAAAGTCTGTGGTCGTTGTCAGTCCTGTTTGTTAAATATTGCAAACAATCACCCTGATTTACATATAGTAGAGTCTGATAAACAAATTGGTGTCGACCTAATACGTGATGCTATTAAAAAATTAGTGGGTTCTGCCCATATGTCTGGGGCGAAAGTTTTAATCATCTATAGTGCTCATACTATGACTGAATCGAGTGCTAATGCATTGCTGAAAACGTTAGAAGAGCCAACTTCGAATACGTTTTTAATACTCACAACCGAAAAACCTGAGCGAGTATTAGCGACCATTCGAAGCCGCTGTGAAAAGTTAGCCTTACCCTTGCCTAATATACGAACAACTATGGCATGGGTACAAAGCCAAACCAATACTGAAATAGATATTAATTTAGCGAAACTATTTAGTACTCGCCCATTGGCTTTACTTGCTGAGTTGCAAGAAGAGCAAAGTTTTACATATGATATCTATAGCCTAGGGCTGGGCAAGCTATTACAAAAACGGATTAGCGCGTTACAACTTGCTTCAGATTGGCAAGATAACGCTGATAAAGTGGTAAAATGGACTCAGTATTGGGCAAGACAACAATGTTCAGAACAGCAGCCTGATTCAGTTTGGGAATTACATCAACAAGCTGCTAAAGCCATAAAACAATTACGCAATCCTGGGGTGAATAAAATATTAGTGTTAACCCAGTTATTGGATAAACTCGCCCTAGTAGACGCAGCCTAAACCTAACTCTTTAATATTGGAAAAATAACGTGTTTGTTGATTCACATTGCCATTTAGATCGATTAGATAAAACCCCAGAAGAACTTGCTTCGGTACTCAAATTTGCCAGAGATCGAGGTGTTGAACACTTTTTGTGTGTATCAGTGTCTGTCAAAGATTTTCCTGCAATGTTAGACAGTGTAAAACACTTCACTGACGTATCTGTTTCTTGTGGTGTGCATCCTCTGCACCAAGAGGATGCCTGCAGTTATGAAGAGCTTCTAAATATTGCGGATAGTGATGAGGTTGTTGCTGTAGGAGAAACTGGTTTAGACTACTTTTACAGTGCAGAAACAAAAACAGTACAAATAAACTCATTTGTTGATCATATCAAGGTAGCAAATAAGCTAAATAAGCCTTTGATTATTCATACTCGGGATGCACGTGAAGACACCATCGAACTACTAAAAGAACACAAAGCCCCTGCCACCAAAGGGGTGTTGCATTGTTTTACTGAAAACTGGGAAATGGCTAAGGCTGCGATAGAAATTGGTATGTATATTTCCATATCTGGCATTGTCACTTTTAAAACAGCGATAGAGTTACAAGACGTAGTTAAAAAAATACCATTGGATAAACTCTTGATTGAAACCGATTCACCTTGGCTAGCGCCAGTGCCATATAGAGGCAAGCCCAATCAGCCTGGCTTTGTTCGTGAAGTAGGGGAGTTTATCGCAGAATTAAAAGGTATTTCAGTTGAAGAATTAGCGCAAATTACCACCGCTAATTTTTATGCATTGTTTGATGTTCAGAAAGTAAATTAGTGTCTGCGAACGGTTAAGCCAAGCGCGCCTATTGCAGATTTAATCTACACGTAAGCGCGCTAGTATTGGCTTGTTAAGTACGTTGATACAGGCTTATTAACCCATCTAACTTTTCAGCCAGGTGATTTAAGCTCAGTGTTTCATCCGCAATTTTTTGAACATTTTGTACGTTTTGTTTCGCACTTTCTCTGATCCCAGTCATCTTAATATTAATCGACTCTATTTTTTCAGACTGTTCATTGGTTGCTGTAGCAACGGTTTTATTAGTTTGCGATATTTGCAAAAATTGTTGATTGTTATCTTCTAGTATCTTTTCAGCTTTACTAATAGAACTAGAAGTAGATTTCGATTGTTGAATAATAAGCTCAATTTCGCTTGTGGCATTACCAGATGTGCGTTTTAACTCCTCCATAATTTCTTGGACTTCATGGGTCGAGTCGGCGGTTCTACGAGCCAAATTGCGTACTTCTTCTGCCACTACTGCAAAGCCTCGCCCTTGTTCACCGGCTCGTGCAGCTTCAATCGCGGCGTTTAACGCTAGAAGGTTAGTTTGATCTGATATGGCTTGAATAGTTTCCAATACTTTGGCTATAGTTTCAGTATTGTTGGTAAGTGAAGTTATCACGTTAGCTACGTCGTTTATTTTCTCCGCTAACTTTTCTATGTCACTTTGCGTGTTATGTATCACTCCTGTAATAATTTCACCATCAGTACTAATTTTGTCTGCGATTTTAGCTGCGTCACTTGCATTGTTAGCCGCTAATATTACGCTACTACTAACATGCTCTAGTGAATCAGAAATAACTAGCGTTTCTTCAGCACTGTTTTTCACACTGGCCCTAGTATGGTCTGCGTCTCGTTTTAGTAAATTAGCGACATTACGTAATTCTTCGCCACTGTGAGCAATTTGATTAAATAAGTCTTCTAGTTTTTGAATAAAAGCATTGTAACCAATAGCCACTATAGCTATTTCTTTTTGGCCATCTTGTGGCAAACGATAAGATAAATCTGCATTACCTTGACCTAGCTTGCTAAAGACTTCAGCTAACTGGCTTATGGGGCGAGTCACAGTACCTGCAATAAACCACGCAGCCACTGACGCTAACACTGCAATTAAAACTGACCATAATAGAATTTGCCATGTGGCGCTACTCAAAGCACTGAACATTTCATTAAATGGCACTTGAGCGACAATATACCAGTTCATACTGGGTATAAAACTTGAGGCGACGATGATTTCAACACCATCCTTTTCAATGACAGTTAAATTGAACTTAGCTTTACTTAATAGTATTGCACTGGTTTGAGAATCATATAGATTGCTTAGCTTTGATTTACCAAGCAAGGCTTTATCCTTATGCATTTGCACGAGCCCCTGTCCATCAACTAAGTAAACGAAGCCACTTTGCTCAAGTTGAAAACTTGCTAACATATCCACAACAGATTTAAACGATTTCGCTGTACCCGACAAGCCTTGTCCTTCAGGTTGCTGATAATTGACAAATAAATCAGTTTTACCGGTATGCGGATCTCGGTAAACACTGACCATATATTCCTGCTTACTTGCTGTATAGTTGTAATACCAACCATCAGCAGCGTCATTTTTTAAACGTCGTAAAAACCCCTCCTGATTCCAATAATCGGCAGTGGCTTTATCTGCAAATGAGACTGCACTTAGATTATTAGATTTTGCAACAGCTTGTAGCTTTCGCACTAAAATTGACTCGCCAGCTTTATCTTGTTTACCATTTACCCACTGATGAATATGTTCATCAGTAGCAATTTGTTTGGCTAATACTTGCATTAGAACAATGTCACTATCGATACTTTGTGCAATTTTTTCTACTGTGGTAGGTAATTCTGAAGTCAACACGCGATGTTCAATGCTTGTTCTAGCTGTAAACATACTAACTGTACCTACTGAAACCGCGGTAAGCATTACAAATAGAATAAGAGTCAGAATAATTTTCTGTCTAATTGAGAGTTTGGTCATAAATTTTTGCCATTAAACATTATGTCAGCATAGTAAAAACTGAAACAGTAGAGCTCTTCCAGTCAAGTGAGTAATCGTGACATCATGTGACTTAGCAATTTTCCACGATTTATAATGAGTAAAACATCGTCAGGTGTAAAGTCATCAGTAGAGCTAATTCTAGGTTTTTTTATACTATTTTAAGTTTACCTAGACTATTTGGTCTGGTTGTAAATAAGCTGTTGATAAATTTACATTTATTCTACAATTAGAGTGGTATTTTGCCACTTTCTCTTTGCAATAATATAAAGAGATAACCGTTGGGTAGTGAGATGTCTTTGTAGCCGTATGTTAACGGAAAAGAGCGGAAACTAGTGAAACACTATAAGTAGAATTTACTATTTGAGTTAACTAAACATCAATCTATAAGTTGAACTCTAGGCACAACATTTTTTGAATTTTTTACCGCTACCACACAAACATTGACTGTTACGTTGTGGTTCGAATACGCCAGAGTTTTTGAGTATTGAACCTGATGTGTAAAACCACTTATTATCAATCAACACAAAATCAGATAATTCATGCATTACAAAATATTGACGCTCGACCTTATAAAAGGCTTTAAATTCAACTTGAGCGTTAGCGGCATGAGGAAGATGCTTCAAAACTTGAAGTGATAGCCATTGAGTATCTTTTGCACTATCGGCGAGTATATTTACAGTTAAATCGGCGCGTTGCTCAAATGCGTAAGTGCGCAATATATAGGCATAGTCTTCTGTTACGTATGCACTGTATCTAGAACGCATCAATTTTTCGGCGGTGTCTGCTTCAACCTTGCCGGCAATTATTGGTTGGCAACAGTTTTCAAATGAAATTTTATTACCGCAAAAGCAGTTTTTGTTAATCGTTGCCAAAATATCAGTGTTTTAAGTACATAATAAAGCAAGCCTAGGCGATCTCAATCATGTGAGTCAATAGCACACACCTAAATCACTACAAACTTACCAAGGTCCTTGTAGCACGTTATTTTTATGTTCGTTTATGGGCATTAAATTAACTAATGCCACATTATAATCAATGCATAACTGTTTGAGTCGTTTAAAACTTATTTCATCTAGTGATAGTTGCTCAACAAATAAATTGCCACATTGCCCGCCCATTACAATTTTTTCCAGACATAGCGATAAATTCTTTTGTTTGGGTTTAGATAAGTGGATACAAAAATTCTGTTTTTCTGTAAATCGAATATTATTAGCTACTAAGAAAGTCCACTTCTGATCGTGTTTAACATTAATATCCAACCCCAAACTTTTAAAAGCAGGGACTTGCATGGTGGCTAGTGGTGTAGAGCTGTTGGTAAACGCATGTAAACTTGCCATAATGATTCCTAAGTAGTGATTATTTATACAGTGGTTGGATGTACAGTAGTACTGTATATATCATCATGCAAGCTTTTTTTTATTTTGTTTAGTTTTAGTACGTTTCTGCAAAGCTGATTTAAGTGGCTTTACAAATTTATTTCTTCGAACGAGTAACAGCACGAAGACCGCCAAAACATAAAACATTGGCTGTATCAGGCTCGATTTAACTGACCAAAAATAATGTATAACTATCAGTAAACTAGCAAAATAAACCCAATTGTGAGTTTTTTGCCATGCTTTACCCATACGTCTTTGTATTGACCGAGTGGATGTTGCAGTCAACACTGTCAAAATAAATAGCGCACAGATCCCAACTGTAATATACGGGCGTTTGAGTATTTCTGAAAACAAAAGTGACCATTCAAGTTGTAATTCAAAGACTAAATAAGTACTGAAGTGACAAAGAGCGTAAACAAAAGCGTAAATGCCTATGGGTCTTCTAAGTGTTAGAAATTGTCCTTGACGCACAAATTTTGAAAATGGTGAAATACATAAAGATAACAACAACAAGTTAAATGCACTAATACCTGTAAAATGCAGAAGCTCTTGAACAGGATCGACGCCTAACAGATCGTTAAAGGCCCTATAAAAAGTGGTGACTAGTAGGTATAAAGCGATACCATGCAGAGCAAGCTTAAGCCAAAGTATATGGCCACTCGTTATACGTTTAGATAGTTTCATTGACAATATCACCTAAAAGTATTTTTTAAGATCCATACCTGCATATAAGGGAGCAACCTCAGAATAACCGTTAAACATTTGGGTCTCTATACGATTGCGGGCAAATAGTCCCCCTGAAGTTATACGGCGCTCACTAGCTTGGGTCCACCTTGGATGGTCGACACCTGGATTAACGTTTGCAAAAAAACCGTATTCATTGGCCGCAAGTTGATTCCAAGTTGTTTTAGGCTGTTTATCTGATAATCGAATACGCACAATAGATTTAATACTCTTAAAGCCATATTTCCAAGGCACAACTAATCTAATTGGTGCGCCATTTTGTGGCGGCAGCGTTTTTCCATATAACCCCACTGATAGTAGAGTTAACGGGTGCATGGCTTCGTCTAACCTTAATCCTTCGACGTAAGGATAATTGATCCCGCCGCCTGAAAAGCGATTGCGTTGTCCTGGCATTTGTTTCGGATCATATAAGGTTTCAAAAATGACATATTTTGCTGCACTTAGTGGCCGAGCTTTTTTGAGAAGTGATGCGAGAGAAAATCCGATCCAAGGAACGACCATGGACCAGGCTTCTACACAGCGTAATCGGTAAATTCGTTCTTCCAAATCCAGTGTTTTATACAAATCTTCGTAGCCTAAGGTGATAGGTTTCTCAACCAAACCATCTATGGTTAACGACCAAGGATCAACTTTAAAGGATTGAGACATCGCGACAGGGTCAGATTTTCCCGTTCCAAATTCGTAAAAATTATTATGGCTGATAATTTTTTGCTTCGGTGTTAATTCATCATCTGACCGAAACTGCTGTGGTTTCGAAAACTTAAGTGATTCGGTAGTAAATTTTTTCTGCTCTGTGCTACCAAACCAATCTATCGCATTGGCAGTGGGACTAGCCAATAATGCTGATGCACCTAAAAAGCCCATAGACTTTAATATTTGACGTCTATTTTGATAGACATTTTCATCGGTTATCTGACTCTCTTTTATCGCATTAGACTTAGGTACACGAATTAGCATGTTTTACTCATTTGTTAGATTCAGCTTAATATAGTCAGTAGACAGTGGACTTCAACCAAAAATTTCTTCACTTTTTTATCACAGCGCTAAGTCCAGTTATTTGCACTTTGTTATAAAGCTTGAGTTCACACCATTTTTTCGCCCACTGAAGCAGATGAGGGCAAAAATAGACTGGTGTACAATTTAGCTGCAAAACCATCTGTCATCCCAGAAATATAATCGGCAATCACTCTATGCCCATTGCCCACATCATTCGCTTCAGCCCAACGTAATCGCGTATTGTCGGGAAGTAATCTTTGCGGATCTGAAGCGAAGGCTTGAAATAATTCCATAACAATTTGTTGCCCTTTATATTCAAGTACTTGAATTTCGGGTTTTCTGATCACTCGATTATAAACATACGATTTGAAGAGACTGAGCGCCTTATGAAAAGGAGCAGGGAAAACCGAGTTGTATTTAAGTAAGTCATGTTCAAACTGTGGCGTAGTTTCTAAAATTTCTATATTTGTGATAAAGCAATTTACCAAAGCGCCTATCGCATCTTTGCGTTCATGATGGTGTTGACTAAATAACTTTTTGCTTAGGTGCATAATGTTTTGGTTCATCCAATCGATATCTAACTTAAGCAGCGGTTCTGCAACTTCTTGTTCAAATTGAGATTGATTCACTATTCCCATTACAATGGCATCTTCAAGATCATGGATACCGTAAGCAATATCGTCTGCGAGTTCCATGATCGAACAATCAAATGATTTATACAGCGTTTTATGGTGATTTTTACCGTTGCTTTTGTATTCCATAAATGTCTGGGTATCATTTGTGGAAAAAGCTTCAGAAAGCCACGTAAATGCCGCTCTGTCACATTCGTATAATCCTTTTGGGGGATGCCAAAGTGACGCATTAACTTCTCGATGAGCAACAAATTCGGATGGCTGTGGGCTACAGTTGAGCGCTGGAATAAAATTAGGATATTTTACCAGTCCGAGTAACGTACGACGACTCAGGTTCATGCCGTGTTCTGCGGTATAAGGTTCGAGTTTTGTGACAATTCTAAAAGTTTGGCCATTTCCTTCGAATCCACCGTGATTACGCATCATATAATGTAATGCAACTTCTCCTCCATGACCGTATGGCGGGTGTCCGATATCATGAGCTAAACATAGTGCTTCTATTAGAGTGTCATTTAAGTCTAGATGCTGAGTTAATTCTGGGTACTTACTTCTCAGTTGCGCGGCGATCCCCTGACCAATCTGTGATGCCTCCAACGAATGAGTTAAACGGGTACGGTAAAAGTCACTCATACCAACGCCTAACACTTGGGTTTTTGCCTGTAAACGTCTGAATGCTGCAGAATGCAATATGCGTGCTTTATCGCGCTGATAAGGGGTGCGGTGATCTCCTTGGCGTTGTAAATTTTGGCCAAGCTTACGTTGTATCCATATTTCCATAATTTACCGTTACTCCTTGAGAATAATTAGCGTCTTTCTACCTGTAGTTAATGTGACCAAATGTTATTGAGTAAATCAAGCTAACTTATAACTGATCTTCTTGGGTGATTTCATCAAGACTAAGACTGAAACTAGGCACATAGGCTTTAATAAAGTAGTCAACCTCTTGGGAATGGTAATCCTTTAACATTTTATCGAGCCGCTTTTTGGCAAGTTCGAATTCCTTGTTTCCGGCTGAAAGCTCCTCGAGGGTTTTAAGATAGGCACATATCACGTCTGCGGCCTTAACGATAAAGGCAATGTCGTTATTGTGATGGTGATGATCAATAAGTTGCGCGTAGTCTTCTTTAAACTCGTTGGGGGCCATATTGATTAGTTTCCGTTCTGCAAGCTTTTCAATCTTTTTATATTCATCGCGGATAATGGGATTTGAATATTTTACCGGGGTAGGTAAATCTCCGGTGATTACCTCTGACACATCATGAAACATCGCGATAGTCGCTACTTGATTAGGGTCTAAATTACCACCAAAATACTTATTACGGATCAGCGCTAGTGCGTGCGCCACCATTGCTACCTGTAAACTGTGTTCCTGCACGTTTTCAGTTCTTACATTGCGCATTAAAGGCCATCTGTTTATTAACTTCATACGTGATAGATGAGCGAAAAAGTGGCTTGGATTTGGAGTGGTTATGTTCATTGAACTAGTTTACCTGACGATAATTTTTAAAGAAATTTGCAATACTTTCTAGTGCCGGCTTGAGTACATCTACGTGAGGCAGAAATACTAATCTAAAATAGCAACCTTCTTTTAGATTAAACGCCGAACCGTGTACCAATAATATCTTTTCGGTACGTAGTAAATCTAGGATCATTTGTTCGTCGCTAGTGATATTGAATTTTTCAGCGTCTACCTTTACAAAACAATACATTGCGCCTTTTGGAATAATACATTCAAGCCCCTCTATTGCATTTAACTTTTCATAGGCCATATCCCTTTGCAATTTTAGGCGCCCATCGTTTGCAATGAGTTCGTTAATACTTTGATAGCCACCCAATGCCGTTTGTATGGCGTGTTGGCTTGGTACGTTGGCACACATACGCATTGAAGACAAAATATTTAAGCCTTCAATATAACTTTGAGCAATGAGTTTATTGCCACTGACTACTAACCACCCAGCGCGAAAACCGGCAATCCGGTAGTTTTTCGATAACCCTCCCATAGTGATACAAAATACATCTGGTGCCATGGAGGCGATACAATGATGTGTCGCATCGTCATATAGAATTTTGTCATATATTTCATCACTGATGACAACCAATGAAAATTCACGGGCTAATTCAACAATCTGTAGTAATAACTCAGGACTATATACTGCGCCAGTTGGATTATTTGGGTTTATTAATACAATTGCTTTGGTCTTTTCAGTGATTTTACTGCGGATGTCTTTTATGTCGGGTTGCCAATCATTAGTCTCATCACAACGATAGTGAATGGGTATACCTGATGCGAGACTTACTGATGCTGTCCAAAGAGGGTAGTCGGGAGCAGGGATCAAAATTTCATCGCCATTATTTAGCATTCCCTGCATAGCCATGACAATTAACTCACTTACACCATTGCCTATAAAAACGTCTTCAACTTTGAGGTTTTTGACGTTTTTTTGCTGGTAATATTGCATCACCGCAACACGAGCCGAATAAATACCATTAGAATCGGAGTAGCCTTGTGAACTAGGAAGGTTGTGGATCACATCTTTTAATATGTCATCAGGGGCTTCAAAACCGAATGGGGCAGGGTTGCCAATATTAAGCTTTAGAATTCGATGCCCTTCGTCTTCCAGTTTTTTTGCTTCGACTAGAATGGGGCCACGTATTTCATAACAGACGTTTTCTAATTTGTTAGATTTAAGAATTTGTTTCATTAAGGTGTTTCATTTACTACGTAGAATGACAGAGTAAACTAACAAGGCCCAGACTGTTAAGTGTTATATTGATATGACTGCACAAAAAACTAATTTTATCTAACCTTGTCACATTCCATTACATTCCAAATTTGCTTTAGACTTACTTTTCATCTTAGCTAGTGGCAAGTGTTTCAATAAGGAAAAATCATATGCCAGCTCCCTTATTTTGGCTTGGTGCAAGTGCCGTGGCAATTTTGGCCAGTGCAAAATATTCAAATGATAAACTTATGGAAGGCGCTGTCGAACGCTTGCCTGGAAACTCGAAAACCATAGTTAAGCCGAGAACTGGTGCCATAGTAACCTGTGGTGTATATGGCCTTTTTGAGCACACTGGTATTTGGGTCGATGGCAGTATTCTTGAACTAAAAGGTAATGGATTGATTAGAGGAGTATCACCATCGAGGTTTTTACAAGAACGTAGCGGTGATGATATCTATATTGCATGTGATACCAATCATAATCCATTAGTGTCTCCGGACGCTTCGCAAAGAGCCACATCTAGGTTGTTTAGCTACTCTGAATATGATGTTATCAAAAACAATTGCCACAAGTTTGTTTGGCAATGTATCTCTGGAGAGGATATTCCACTGACTCGATTTTCAATCCTCAATCAAAAAATTTCTGAACATTTTTCGACGTTTATTCACTGGCACCGGATGGCACTTTAATTGGTTGTTATTTGAGCGATCAATAGAATATATTGATGAATTGGTCTAATTTTTAGTCGTTGTGTCAACCTTGTGCTATACATCTTTATATTGCTTAGATGTTTTAGGAGTTAGCTAATGTCACAACACTTTGATGAAATCCCCAATAATGCAATTATAGATAGCGGTATTGCTCGTGTTATTCCTTGTAAAAAACTGTCAATGAGCGATCCATTTAAGTGGCTAGTGCTCGGTTTAAAAGATGCGAGTCGAGCGCCTGTTCTGACTTTGTTTTTCGGAATAATTTTTACTGCTATTCCCTGGTTTATAACCTACTTAGTACAATTGACTGGTTGGCATTTAGTGATCATGCCAGCGATAGTTTGTTTTATGCTTATAGGCCCATTTTTGGCGGCTGGCATGTACGATGTGAGTTGGGAGCTAGAAAAGGATCATGTGCCTTCTTTATGGCATAGTGTAAAAGCTATAAAACGCAATGCAGTAAATGAATGGGGCTTAGGTATTCTACTTGTAGTTTTAATGATTTTCTGGCTTAGGGTGGCGTCTATGGTTCACGCTTTGTACCCTCCTTTGTTAGATGAGAACTTTGAAAATCTTTTTCCCTTTTTAGCTGTAGGGACTGTGATTGGCGCGGGTTTTACGCTGCTTGTATTTTTCCTGAGCGCTTTTACCCAGCCGATATTGATGGAACGTAAAGTTGATTTAGCGACTGCTTTATTAACCAATATGAATGCTGTTTTAAATAACAAAGGGCCAATGTTATTGTGGGCATTTATCATTCTGTTAGCAGTACTAATTGGATTTGCTACTTGGTTTGTGGGGTTTGTATTTCTAATGCCGCTTATCGGCTATGGCACTTGGCATGGTTACATTGCCACTATTGAAACAAAGCGTGAACGTCATTTCGAATAGAGCACGGCAGTTTTTAAACACTATAACTTTAGCAGGGATAACTCGTACACAGATACATAAAAAAGCCTTTGATTTAAGATAATCATAAGGCTTTTTTATGGTAAAGCTTATCGAGGAAGTTTTGAGTCTGGGCTCTGCTCTAAAATTTTCTCTGCCCAAAAAGCTTTTACCGAAAAATTTGATTTAGCTTTCTTTTTGGCTTTTTTAGGTGCAGTGGCTTTAGCCGCCTTCTTCTCTGCTGCAGGTTTACTCTCTGCTGCTTTCTTTGGCTTCTCTTCAGCAGCTTTAGTCTTTTTAGCTGGTTTTGAAGAGCCAAGGTCAGCAATCATGGCGTTTAAATCAGCTAAGCGCATATTTTTGCCGCCATCAACACTGTACCATCCGCCTTTTGCTTCGATCGTTGGGGCTTTTCCATTTGCGGCAGTATAAGCCTCAGTAAAAGCCGCTATTACTTGATCTTTATCCAATTTACTCATAATCAGGTCTTTGCCTTTAATATGTTTATTTTCAGAATAGGGGCGGGTTTTATACCTTTTTTTATTTATAATGTCTAGGGGCCGGTATGCTTTGATACAGGGCTTCACTATGGATATAAATACTCCTTATTGAGTCATATTCGATATCTGAATAAACAACAGGAAATTCAATGTCAGTTTCAAATGGTGAATTACTACAATCACTAAATTCGATCTTAACGCCAGAAAATATAAAAGACTATAGCCCTAATGGTTTGCAGGTTGAAGGCAAACAAAAAATAACTAAGTTAGTGACAGGTGTTACTGCTTCTCAAGCTTTAATTGACCATGCAGTAGCAATCAATGCAGACGCTATTTTGGTACACCATGGGTACTTTTGGAAAGGTGAGTCACCATGTATTACTGGCATGAAAAAGACACGCATTCAAACGTTGATGCAACACGATATTAATCTTTACGCCTATCATTTACCGTTAGATATACACCCAACATTAGGTAACAACGCACAGCTAGCAAAATTATTGGGGATCGAGGAAAGCGAAGCGCTAGAGCCTAATAACTCTCATTGTGTAGTTATGCGAGGGAGATTTAATGAGGGCATTGAACCTTCTAAGCTATCTGAATTGTTAACTACAAAACTAAATAAAACACCTTTACACGAACCCGCAAACACCAAAACAATTGAAACCGTTGCTTGGTGTACTGGTGGAGGGCAAGGTTACCTGGAATTGGCAGCTGAAAATGGTATTGACGCCTATATAACCGGTGAAGTGTCAGAACAGACTATTCATATTGCAAGAGAAATGAATGTACATTTTTATGCGGCGGGTCACCATGCGACAGAACGTTATGGTGTAAAAGCGCTGGGGGAATATATCCAAAAACTGTTACCGATTGAGACTGTGTTTGTTGACATTCCCAATCCAGCCTAAGGCCAAGTTAAAATGCAAAATGATAAGCAGGATCAAAGTTTTGATAAATTTGCTGGCAAGTTTGAAAAGAATATATACGGCTCGACAAAAGGGCGATTACGACATGAGTTATTAATTCACCACCTTCATAGTGCGATCAATTTAAGAGATTCTAGTTTAGATATTTTGGATGCCGGAGGTGGAACAGGGGAAATGAGCAAAGAGATGTTAGATTTAGGACATAAAGTTACTTTATCTGACATGTCGTCTGAAGTATTGGTTTTGGCCAAGCAAAAAATTGGCGAAAATATCAATCTAGATATTCAACATACTGATATTTTGTCGTTAAGTAGCAGTAAACAATATGACTTGGTCATCTGTCACGCCGTTTTAGAGTGGTTACAAGACCCTTTGGAAGTCTTAACGAAGCTTACCGACTTAGTTAAACCAGGAGGACATCTTTCAATCAGTTTTTTTAACTATGATGCACAATTATTTGGCAATATGCTTTATGGTAATTTTGACTATGTTGAAACCGGTATGGTCAACAAAAATATCGTGCGCTTAAGTCCCAACAATCCGCAGAAACCCAAAGTGGTTTTATCTAAACTAGCAGGGTTACCTTTAGACGTATTACAAATGGCAGGGATACGCTGTTTTCACGATTATCTAAAACAACCTGAAAAACAAACGAGTGAATATCAACAGCTAAAGCAGTTAGAAATTCAATATGGCTCAATTGAGCCATATTTATGGCTAGGAAAATACTTTTTAATTATTGCCCAAAAACACTAAGGCATTGAATTATTCAGCGAGTAATTTTTCGATATCCCTTATCATTTCAGATGGTTTAGTAGTAGATGCATAACGCTTAATCACTTTGCCTTGTTTGTTTATTAAGAACTTAGTGAAGTTCCATTTAATACTTTTGCTACCCATTACTCCGGTAGCTTGTTGTTTCATGTATTTGTATATTGGCGCAGTGTTTGCGCCGTTTACGTCAATTTTCTTAAACAAAGGGAAGTTTATGTTGAAGTTTAAGCTACAAAATTGTTGTATTTCTGCATCACTGCCGGGCTCTTGATGACCAAACTGATCACAGGGAAATCCAAGTACAACTAGTCCTTGAGATCCATACTGTTGATATAAGTCCTGAAGACCATCGTATTGTGGAGTAAAACCACATTTACTTGCAGTGTTTACGACTAATAATACTTTGCCTTCGTAATCTTTAAAATTAATCGTTTCACCATTATTTAATATGGCGTCAAACTGATATATGGTATCTGACATTATCGTTCTCTTTGTATATTTGTAGTGTATATATTGTCACTATTTAGACGTGTTTCAACTATTTAAACGATTAAAAACAAAATGTAAGGAAATAAAATTGCATCAGAAAATAGCCTTTGTTGGTTTGGGCGTTATGGGTTACCCCATGGCGGGACATTGTAAAAACGCCGGACACCAAGTGACCGTCTTTAATCGAACTTCAAAAAAAGCCACAGCCTGGGTAGAAGAGTTTTCAGGGGCTATGGCGATGACACCTCAACTTGCTGCTCAAAACGCTAACGTTATTTTATTATGTGTTGGTAACGATGACGATTTACGATCAGTTATGCTAGGAGAAGACGGTGTTTTAGCTGGGGTGAAAACAGGGGACATTATAGTGGATCACACCACTGCGTCCGCAGAGGTTGCTAGGGAAATGTCACAACTGTGCAAACAACTCGATGTGGCATTTTTGGATGCACCAGTATCTGGTGGTCAAGCCGGAGCTGAAAATGGTCAATTAACGGTGATGTTAGGTGGTCAACATTCAGATTATATGCGAGTAAAAGAAGTAATTGACTGTTATTCAAAATTTAGCCAATTACTCGGTGAAGTAGGCAGTGGCCAACTAGCAAAGATGATGAATCAAATTTGCATTGCCGGAACCGTTCAAGGTTTGGCTGAGGCCCTTAGTTTCGGGAAAAATGCAGGATTAGATTGTCATGCAGTCATTGATGTCATTTCAAAAGGAGCGGCTCAATCGTGGCAAATGGAAAATCGTTTTGAGTCTATGTTGGCAGGTAAATTTGATTTTGGTTTTGCAGTTGATTGGATGCGTAAGGATTTAGATATTGCTTTGAGTGAAGCTAAAAAAAATGGTTCTACGCTACCCCTTACCGCCTTAGTGGACCAGTTTTATGCTGATGTTCAAAAACGTGGAGGCGGGCGCTGGGATACCTCTAGTTTGCTAACTAGGCTCACTAACTAGGTTTAGTAAGCAATGATTAATTTCTAGAGGCTAACAATTAAGTCAGTGGCTCGAAATGCCACTGATGCCCATGAAAACAAATTTTTGTTCTGTCGTATTCTCTCTCGGCGCGCCAAGTGCGGTTATTAAGTTTGACTACCACACCTGGGTACACTCGTTTATTGGCCATAAGCTGAATATCTGTCTGATATTGTTCTTTGGATTTATGCATCTCTTGCGCTTTGTTTTCTAGCCATTGTAATAATTGCGATTCATTTTCAAACAATTGTTTGGCTTCATCTACTCGGTCCTGCATGTCTTGTGGGATTAATTTTGAGTTAATAATATTCATTCGCTCAAAATGACGGGTGTTATTTTGTCTGATCTTTTTAAGAAGCTCATCGAGCGTGTCTTTTCGCTCCAATAACGTATTAAAACCGTCGCTAAAGTCGACACTTAAGTTACTACCTGAAACCGCACCTAAGGTACCCGCAGATACTGCATCTTGGCATTTAATGTTACAGGCAAAAATATTTCCATTGGGTTTATCTACTGCCCCAACGGTCACCTTACCGCCACAGTTTATGCGACTGTATGCCAATTGTCTGCCTACAGTGACATTGCCACTACAGATAATATCCAATCCCTGGCCATGCTGAATATGAACATTACCTTTGGCTGTAAGACTAGAACTGTATACCGTGGCGCTATCATTCACTTTGCCCATGGCACCCTCAGTGATAATAATATCGCCACCTGCATTTATAGAAGCAGATTCAACAAAACCATTGATTGTGACGTCGCCTGTAGCGTTTATTTCCATTTTTTCAGTCACATCACCGTTTACTAAAACAGAACCATCGTAATCGACATTACCGGACCCTACATTGACACCTTTGCATATGAAAATGTCGTCAACCCACATTTTTTGATCTTTAAACTTGGGCATACCAGCGATATCTGCAAGTAATAAATTTTCATCGCTGTCACTGATAACTGTGCCATCACCGGGTCTAAATTTAAGCCATTCACCAGGTTTAGCTTTTATAGTTTCTCCTCCGACGGTGAATCCCTTCCTACCTTCGCCCGGAGGCATTCGTCGCAAAAGTTCAGCGCCTTTTTGTACGCATATTATGGCGCCTAGATTACGCATATCAACACGGGTAGAGCCAAGGGTTTGAGGTTTTAAAATTCGCTCTAAGGCATTTTGTACTAAGGGTTTTAACTTAGAGGATTTACCGACTCTGGGAGGTAAACCTTTAGCTACAATCGCTTCAAACGTTTCACCTGGAGGAGCTTGTTCACATTGTTCAACAAGATGTTTTAAGCGCTTTGTACTGATACCGCGCTTAACGCCAGTTTTATCTAACTCTTTTAGTAATGAGTTAATAGTAGGGAGTTTTCCAGCATAACCAGTAGTGACCGTTAAGAGGGCGGTAAGTTGGTCTTCTACAATTTTACATTTTACTTGGCTATCTCTTCGTTCACCAATGCGATTTTCTATAGCTGAGGCTACACCATTTTCGACTGACGATTTATAGCTGTTGACTGCATCTAGGATATTTTCGTCAAATACAAAAAAATGTTTAAACTCACTTTTTTGGATTAGTTCATGAATATCGCTTGCTTCGAATTTTTGTTGCACAAGATCAGGAAGAATATCAAGATCTAAGTATCTGTCGGTTTCATCAGTTTTTAATGTTACACCAAGCATTCAATTGCCTTTGATTATTACAACACACTGTTAAAAGAGAATTAAAGTCAGACTAGCATGTCTTACGGTTAATATCGGCCTAAAATTAACTTTCATTAGTAGTTTACTTACCGAAAATTACGAGTAGATAGTCAGAAATTCTATAAGCTCGAATATAGTTTTATAAACTTTGTGCATAATTGTAAAGGGCTTTTAATATTCTGAGTTTGTCCGGGTTACGTGAATATTCTGCACTTAGTTGCTCTAGTTGCATTAAAAACTCAGGCATTTTAATACTGGCTGATGACTCACTATCGTAAAACTTGAAGTGTCTATATCGCTGCCAGCGCTCAATTTCTGACGCTGATAATGATTGAGGTGCGTTTCTTGCCCGGTATCTAAATAATAATGTATTTAAACGTTCGTCTTCGAACGGCAAGATTAAGTCAGTTAACCCTTGTAAATCAGAATTAGCTACTTGATGCATTAATTCCTTGTCGTGGGACGAAAAGAAGCCCCCTGAATACAAAGCATGCTCAGGATCAACCACAATATCCTTGTTCGACTCGGTATAAACTTGTTGCAACTTATCAAGCTTATGTCTATTTGCTTTGATTTTTTGTAAGTTGGATAAGCAAAGTTGTCGATCAATATTCAACCTTTGAGCATTTTCTGCACTCAGGGCCTTGGCTGGTGCCAATACAGGACACTTGTTAATATGCAAAAGTTTGATTGGCAGGCGTTGTTCGTTTTCATCTAACATTGCTGAAGGTGTGTATAATTTTTCACGGATCTCATCTGCTGAAAGTGAAAATAGTGGAGTAGGATCTAAAGCTAAATTAAGTACAATGACCGCATTCTTATTAGTTGGATGCATAGCTATCGGTACTATCCAAGTACAACATCCATGGGCTGAAGAGATCTTAGAAGAAATATGTACCAACGGAGTTAATTGTTCGTAGTCAATATGCTCAAGTACTTTTCTTTTATCTCGAAGGGCAAATACGTAATCGAAAAGTTTGGGTTGACGTTCCTTTATCAACTTAGCCACAGCTATTGTTGCATAAACGTCTGACATCGCGTCATGTGCATCTTGGTGTTGTATATCATTTGCCTTCGTTAAATCTTGTAACTTAAAACTGGGTAATTCATCTGCATTCAAAGGCCAATTAATGCCTTCAGGCCTAAGGGCGTAACAAGCTCGCGCTAAGTCAATAATGTCCCAACGACTATTACCATGTTGCCACTCTCTAGCATAAGGGTCATAAAAATTTCGATACAAAGTGTAGCGAGTAATTTCGTCATCAAAACGTATGTTATTGAAGCCGGCTACACAAGTGTTAGGTTGGGTGAATTCGCTGAGTATCTTAGTGATAAAGTCTCTTTCGGGTAAGCCTTCTTTTAAAGAGCGTTGAGGGGTGATACCGGTCACAAGACACGCTTGTGGAACCGGCAAACAATCATTGGCGATTTGACTGAAAATCATCAAGGGTTCACTAATAATGTTCAAATCGTAATCGGTTCGAATACCAGCAAACTGACAAGGAAAATCTTTTTTAGGGTTAGCCCCCCAAGTTTCGTAATCGTGCCAGTAGATTGTGGATTGTTTTTGGTTGTTCATTGTAATATTTAAAATGCCTTGAGAATGATAGTTTTTAAAGTGCTATTCAGTCTAAACTGTATTTCATTTTTCATCTGAACTATTACCCAATCACTATTAAATTGTACCAACTCAATTGCCAATATGAATTCAGTATTTATATATCAACTAATTAAGGCGTTCCATGGAACAAAACTCTTAAGAAATCAAAAGGTAATGAGCTCGTAATAGAAGAGAGAAAATTACTGTTCGTGCACCTTACTATAACACGTTAATTGACAGATTTTTTTGGGCTGCATTACTAAACCAGTCTTTATAATTTTTCCTGATAACCCAATAATCAAGTCTCACCTTAGCCGTCTCTAGTAATGATTTTGCCTTGTATTTGTACACTCGCTTCAATTATTTGTTGTTAACATATTGCCGATTGTCATACGCTTTTCGTGTAAACAATGTCGTAAAAAGTAAAGTATTTGTAAACGAATAGATCTATTCTTTTTGCATCATTTACAAGTATGCGGGATATGAAATAGTGAATATTACTAGCAAGACAACTTATCTGTTCAGCACTCTATTACTGCTTTTTGGGTGTCAGGATGCAAAATTTTCTGGAGACCCTTTTTCCCCTGGTAAAGTAACTAAAGCAACGCTACCGAATGCAATGATTACTGCACGGATTGACCGTCAACATGCGGCGGCGTCGGCTCTTTCAATTCCGCAAGATAAAGTGATTTTATTTGGTGATACTCATGTTCATTCCACGTACAGCTTGGATGCATTTCAATGGAGTTTGCCGATTATGCATGGCGCCGAAGGCGCTTCCCCTCCGGCAGATGCCTGTGATTATGCCCGTTTTGTTTCTCAGTTAGATTTCTATTTTTTAACCGATCATGCAGAAAGTTACACACCTAGGATCTGGCATGATCAGGTCGATTCAATTCGTCAATGTGCACAAATGTCAGATAAAGAAAATCCAGATGTTATTCCCTTTATTGGTTTCGAATGGACCCAGGCAGGTTATACGGCTGATACTCATTATGGCCACCATAATGTTTTGTATAAAGATCTAAAGGACGGGGAAATACCTTCCAGACCAATTGCTGCTGCGGGCCCTGCAACAGCCATGATGCGCGGCGAACAGGGCACAGTCAGCAAGCTTATTTATTTAATCGATCCAATTAACGCTAATTATTACGCTGCGTTGAATGACTTTAATAAAGAGCTGCAAAATACTCCAGATTGCTTAAGTAATTTAACTTCAAAGCAACAGCAAGCAGATTGTTTCGATACCGCAGCTACGACGCAAGAGTTGTATCAAAAATTAGATGAATGGGACCTAGACACGCTAGTCGTACCTCATGGGACCACTTGGGGTAACTATACCCCACCAGGCGCGTCTTGGGATCATATGCTTACCGCAGATAATTTTGATGCAGATAAAACTAGGCTAATCGAAGTATATTCCGGCCACGGTACATCAGAGGAATATGTGGATTGGAAATATGTTGATTTTGATAAAGAAGGCAATCCTATTTGCCCTCAGGAAAGTGATGACTATTTGCCACCGTGTTGGCAAGCAGGTGAAATTATAAGAAAAAGATGCCTTAAAGAAGGTGTTTCACCAGAGCAGTGTGAATTAAGAGCTATTGATACGCGCCAAGCATTTCTTCAGGAACTAACAGTTCGTGCATGGTGGGTTGTATCAGGAACCAACGAAAATGACTGGTTAGATGCGGGGCAGGCAAGGTCGTTAGAAACACCTGCATTTAACTATCGACCTAAAAAATCAGTTCAGTATGGTTACGCTCTGCGTAATTTTGATGATGAAAACAATCCACTGCGTTATATCTGGGGCATGATCTCCTCAACGGACACGCATTCTGCTAGACCAGGTCACGGCTTTAAACAAACTAATCGTCATTCAAGTGCAGATACCAATGGTCTTAAAGGGGCTGTGCTCAAATCATTATTATCTAAAGATAAAGGCGATAAAAACACAAGTAGAGTGACGGAATTGCCTGATCAGAATGAGCATTTAGCTAAGGTCGGCTACTCAATTATGGAGAATGAACGTTTACAGTCATTTTTTACAACTGGCGGGATTGCTGCGGTGCATGCTGAGTCAAGAAGTAGAGATGGAATTTGGGACGCTATGAAACGAAAAGAAGTGTACGCGACAACTGGGCATCGAATGTTGTTATGGTTTGATTTATTGGATACCAACGAAAATGGCGACGTAGATTTAGTGCCAATGGGGAGCCAGGTTAAAAAGAAAACCAAACCTTCGTTCCAAGTGAAAGCCGCAGGATCTTTTAAACAATTACCCGGTTGCCCTGAAGTAGTGTTCCAACGCTTGCCAAAAGAACGTGCACAAAAATTATCAAGAGGGGAGTGTTATAACCCATCGACCGAAAGGTACAACCTTGAGCGCATAGAAATCGTTCGTATCATGCCGCAAAACTATGAAGGTGAACCTGTAGAAAACTTAATAGATAACAAATGGAAAGTGTTTGATTGTCACCATAAAACCACCTGTGAAGTATCCTTTTCTGACGACAGTTTTGTCAAAGGCGAGCGTGATGTTTTGTATTACGCGCGGGTATATGAAGAGCCCATTCCAACCATTAATGGTGGAAATTTACGTACGAAATTCAATGAAAATAACAGGGCTGTTTCTGTCAATCCTTGCCATGGTGATTTTAGAACAAGCTTATCAGATGACTGTACCGAAATGGTGAGCCAGAGAGCTTGGTCTTCCCCTATTTTTGTCGACTATAAGATTTGACGAGTAAGAGTCATTCTCTCTAATTGAAATAAATAATCTTTACAAGTGAAGGAGGCAACTATGTCTGCGGGTAATGAACCTAAATGGTGGAGTGTATGTATAACCGGAGGGGCAAGTGGCATAGGTTTACATCTGGCAAAAATGATGTTGGCTAATGGTAGTGATGTTGCAATATTTGATATTTACATCAGTGATGAAGCAAAGTTGGAACTTGAAAAAGCGAAAATTAAAGAAGCGCAAAAAATTTCACTTCATAGTGTTGATGTGCGTGATGCCGCTGCCATACTTAGTGCTGTCAATGAAGCGTCGTGCCATATTGGACAGCCAGATTTAGCCCTAAATGTAGCTGGTATTCAATTGGCAAAAACCTTTGATGAACTTTCAGCAGAAGAGTTTGAGCGAGTCGTGTCTATCAATTTATTTGGCAGTCGAAACTTTTCTGCCGCCGTTTTGCCTCTGATGACAAAAGGATCTCAGCTTGCTTTTGTCGCCTCACTCGCGGGCTTAGTGCCTAACTATACCTACGCTGCGTATTGTTCGTCTAAATTTGGTGTTGTCGCTTTGGCCGGTGTGTTACGCCAAGAGTATATAGCTAAAGGTATTTATGTCTCAGTGATATGTCCGCCTGAAATTGATACCCCTTTGGTCATGGAAGAATTAAAAACCATGCACCCAGTAACGAAAGAATTAAAAAGTCTCGCAGGAAACATATCCTTAGAGCAAGCATGCAGTGAAATTTTAGCCTCCTTACACAAGCACACTTTTCTTATTATCCCTGGTTTTATGGCCAGATTGACTTATTGGTTGAATCGCATCGTTCCAATAAAGCTATTCAACATACTGGTCAATAACATTATTTTAAAAACATTGGCTAAGCAGCAAAAGCACTAACCAACTTTACTAAATTGAGGAATGAATATGTCTGATCTAAACGCTAAAAAACGCTGGATGTATGAAACCATGGTACTTATCCGTGAATACGAAGACTTCTTAGCCATGGCATATTTTGAAGATAAGTTACCACCAAAAATTCAAAAAGGATTGGCATTCGATATCGGAGCAGGGCCCATTCCGGGTGAAATGCACTTGTCAGCAGGTCAAGAGGCTGCAGCGGTTGGTGTTTGTGCCCACTTAACAAAAGATGATTCTGTTTGGGGCAGCCATCGTAGTCATCATTTTGCCATCGCTAAAGGTGTTGATTTAGACCGGATGACTGCCGAAATATTTGGCAAGGTAACGGGGTTATGCCGTGGAAAAGGTGGGCATATGCATCTGTTTGATCTCGCGGTTCATTATGCTTGTACTGGCATAGTGGGAGGGGGGATTCCTCATGCTTGCGGCGCGGCCTTGGCTGCAAAAATGCGCGGAGAAAAATCTGTAGCGGTTGCTGAGTTTGGTGACGGTGCGGCTAATGAAGGCTCATTTCATGAATCGCTAAACTATGCAGGCTTATGGAAATTACCGGTGATATTTATTTGCCAAGATAATAATTACGGCATTTCTGTTGCCAAGAGTGATTCTACAGCCGTTGAAAGTAACGCTTTGAGCCGAGCTGCTGGATATAACATGCCAGGCGTTCAAATTGATGAAAATGATCCTTTGGCTATGTTTGAAGCATTTGCAACCGCAGTTGATAGAGCTAGGCGAGGTGAGGGGCCTACGTTAATTGAGATGAAAGTCTTCCGCTATTATGGGCATTTTCAAGGTGATCCAGAAACCTATCGACCAAAAGGTGAAATAGAAACGATACGTGAGCAAGATCCAATTCCTAATACAGCCGAGAAATTAATGGCAGAGGGCATTTTAACTACTGAGCAAATTGCCGAGATAAGCCAAAAGGCTAAAGATCGCGTTATGCAAGCTTTTACCTTTGCAAAAGAAAGTGCTTACCCCGACGCTAGCGAAACGTTTCAACATGTATTTACTGACTAATTGAGAGAGATTCTGATGACTACTATTGACGAAAAACAAAGAAATAAAGCGTTTTTTCAAGCAATGATTGAAGGTATCTCTCAAGAGATGGAGCGTGATGAACGTGTATTTTATATGGGCCAAGATGTGGGAAAAATGGGAGGCGTTTTCCAAAGTACTGTAGGTCTACATCAAAAGTTTGGCGCAAACCGGGTAATTGATACCCCTATATCTGAAACAGGAATGATGGGCATGGCGCTTGGCGCTGCTGCGGAAGGTATGCGGCCCATTGCTGAATTAATGTTTGTTGATTTTTTGGGTGTTTGCTTTGATCAAATCATGAATGAAATTGCAAAAGTACATTACATGTCAGGCGGCGCAGTAAAACAGCCATTAGTGATTACCGCCAGTATGGGAGGTGGTTTTTCCGATGCTGCGCAACACTCGCAATGCCTGCATAGTTTATTTGCTCATGTTCCAGGGTTAAAAGTGGTGGCACCATCGAATCCTCATGATGCTAAAGGGCTAATGATGTCGGCTATTCGAGATGATAACCCTGTGGTTTATTTGTTTCATAAAGGCATTTTGGGCTTGCCGATTATTGGTTTTATTGACGCGGATATTGATAACAACGTGCCAGAAGAACCTTATTCGATTCCTTTCGGAGAAGCTCGCATTGTTAGAGAAGGTCAAGATGTCACAATTATAGGCCTATCTCAAACGGTTCAAAAAGCAGCACTAGCGGCAGAGATTTTAGCAGAACAAGGTATTGATGCAGAAGTGCTAGACCCTAGAACTTTGGTGCCATTAGATACAGACGCCATTATCAAATCAGTTGCTAAAACAGGCCGATTAATTGTGGTTGATGAGGACTATCTAAATTATGGCTTTACTGGCGAATTATCAGCATTGATTGCTGAAAATTTGGATATCGTTAAATTAAAAAGTGCGATTAGACGCTTAGGTGTGGCAGGGGTTTCAATTCCATATAGTCGTCCCTTAGAGCAAGTAGCTATTCCTCAAGTAGAGGATATTGTCACCGCAGCTAAAGAAGTCATGGCGAGTTCAATACTTTAATCGCTGTAGTAGCTTACTAATTTACACCATTAACAACTTAGCTTTTTAAACATATTTATAGATTTAGACAGGAAACAATATGACTAATGTAATAACCGAAAATGATATTTGGGAAGGTTTAGAACAAGGGACTGAAGCGTTATTAGATGAATGGTTAGTCGAAGATGGTGCGGACGTTGAAATAGGGCAGCCTATTGCACTTATCGTTGTTGTCAAAGCCAATCATGAAATAATGGCCCCCAAAAAAGGCGCGATTAAAATTCTCGTTGCAGGCCAAGATAGCTTTACTAAAGATCAGCCATTAGCGGAAATAGTGTAACCGAGATAGTTAGGCGGTATTTGCCCAATGGTATTTTAGTGCTTAGCTAAGGAAATAAAAATGCAAGAACAGTCAGAAAATCAGATTCTACCGTTGCGCGGGTTACGGGGCATGATTGCCAAAAATCTTAGTCAGGCATGGCATGTCCCTCGAGTGGCACAAGGGATAACGATTGAAGTAGACAACGTTTTAGCGAAGTTGAAACAAATTTCGGCTAATGAGGGGGTAAAACTATCATTTACTCACGCCGTTATGAAAGCCGTGGCATTAACGTTAACCCAACATCAACAGTTAAATGCGACGTTGACAGATAAAGGTATCTGTTTACACAAGAAAATAAACATTAGTTTAGCGGTAAATACCGACAATGGCTTGGTTGCTCCTGTTGTAGACGATGTTAATACCTTAGATTTATCTGATATAGCTGACAAAGTAAAAGAAGTATCAACAAAAGCTCGAAACGGCACATTGGCTGCCAGTGCATACCAAGGTGGTACTTTTACTGTTAGTACCCTAGGCGCGACTGGAATAGACTGGTTTACACCTGTGCTTAATTTGCCACAAGTTGCGATATTAGGTGTAGGACGATTTCAACAACGCCCTGTCGTTAAAGCCGGTGAAATTGCAGTCGCGACTTGTGTCGACTTAACCTTAGTATTTGATCATCGGGCGATTGACGGTATGCCCGCTGGACTGTTTCTCAGTGCGCTAGCTAAACGTCTTGAGTCCGCGGAAATATAACAATGACAGGCGTGGTCGAGGTAATGGATCCGTCTTATTATTTAAGCCTATTGCATTGCGACAATATGCTCAAAGAACAACAGAGAATCACCTCAAAGGTTACTCAACCCATTGAAAAACCCGAGGTTATGTTTTGGCGATACGATAGCATTGGGATTATTTTAGGTTGCTCTCAACGATTGAGTGACCAACAAATTACATTAGCCGAGCAGTATGAACTGCCCTGGATACGTCGTTCGTCTGGTGGTGGGGCGGTTTTGGCTGGACCATGGACGCTCAGTGTTACCTTATTTCTTCCTATTAAACATACCGTTGCCAAAGGAAACATTATTGGCCTATTTTCGTGGCTAGAAGATATTTGGTTTAAGGTGTTGGCTGAAAATAATGTTGATTGTCGTGCTGTTGATAAAGACATGATTGTTCAATCTAAAGATTACGCTAAGAAAAATAAGCTTGAATGGGCCTGCTATGGCTCTTTATCTCATGGTGAAATTGTTTGTAATCAAGGTCAAAAGCTTGTGGGCATAGCGCAAATAAGAAAAGCCACTGGGGTGACCTTAGTAAGCGGTTTAAATTTATTCCCTTTTGATTGGCAACCCCTATCAGCCGTTTTTAACAATAACAATAACAATATCAATAACAGTGAAAGTGCAGCTTTGCTGGCTCGCAATAATAGTTATTGTAGCCAGTTAACCTCTTTATCCATCGATAAACTTGTCCCGAAAATTATTAAAAGTTTTATGGATATCTTACCTTCCGATTTTACGGCAAGCCCTATACCAAACAAACAATGTGAAACTCTAATTAGAAATAAATAGGAATATAAACTATGGCAACTCAGTGGAAAAAATTTAACAACGAACAACATCAATTTGATTTTAGCGGTGATGCATTGAAACAAAATTGGAGTAATTTGCATGAGGGTAATTTAGAGCCTTATCCAGAAAATGAGCAACTGCAAGAAGCATGGCGGCGCTACCATACTGGTGATTTTTCCGAAGCAGTTGCTATTGGCACTGAGTTAGGTCAGCAAGGCGCGGTGGTTACTGCTTTTGCGACTGTTATTTATGCTCAATATATGGAACAAGACAGTGACGAAAAAATACGCTTATTTAAACAAGCAATTACTCTTTGTGAAAAACATATCGAAAGTACCCCGAATGAGTTAAACCTCCATTATATGCATGCGGTCGCGATGGGACGTTATAGTCAATTTATCTCTATGGTTGAAGCACTGCAGCAAGGTTATGGAAAAAAAATTAAAGACGCGCTCGATAATTGTTTGGCATTAAACTCATCCCATGCAGAGGCTCTGGTGACTTGCGGTGGTTGGAACGCAGAGATTGTTGATAAAGCTGGCGCAATGTTAGGTAAAATTATGTACGGCGCCACAAAAGAACAAAGTATTGAAAACTATCAAAAGGCACTAGTTCAAGCGCCTAACTCACCTGTACCTTATCTTGAGTATGCTTATGGTCTGCAAGCTATGTATGGCGAAACGAAGTTAGATGAAACCATTAAATTTTTAGAGCAGGGAATAGCCATAACACCAACAGATGCTATGCAAGCCTTAGATCAACAAGCAGCAAAACGTCAGCTCGGTACCATTACCTAAATGTTGCAAAAATGTTAATCGGTGTCGTTATAAGTCAAAAGAAATACAGGATATGTAAAGATAGTAAGTGACAAGGTCGAATATTATTGTAGCCAGAATACATAACATAATAACTATAACGTGGTATCGGCTCACTCCCTATTTAACAAATTAGATGCAGGGGTGACTTAATGCACTAAGGGGAAATAATATGAATAGAAAATATATAGCAACTAAAGTCGCTATAGCAATATCGACTGTTTTAGGGGGGCCAGTACTAGCCCAAAATATAGATACCCAGTCTGAAACCGTTAACGATAGTGCATTTGAAGTCATTTTAGTTACCGCACAAAAACGAGTGCAGAACGTAAAAGAAGTGCCTATTTCTATTAGTTCTATGAATCAAGAAAAGTTATTAGAAGCCAATATCTCTGATTCCGAAGAACTTTCGACCTATATTTCAAATTTCTCTGTCAATCAATCTGGACAGGGGTTTAACGTAATTATGCGTGGCTTAGGTTCAGGGCCTAACCAAGGTTTTGAACAGACTGTGGGTACATTTGTCGATGGTATCTATCGAGGTCGAGGCCATTTAATGCGTAGCGCTTTTCTGGATTTAGAGCGTGTTGAAGTATTACGTGGTCCTCAGAGTGCTTTGTTTGGCAAAAATACAACGGCAGGCGCACTAAATCTAACTAATGCTAAACCAACTAAAGGTCTGCAGGGTTATGTCAATCTCAATTATGATTTTGACTTTGAGACCACCACAGTTGAAACCGCAGTTTCAAATTCATTATCTGATAATGTTCAAGGTCGTATTGCACTCAAGTATGTTGATGAAGGTGGTTATATTGAAAATGCCTTAAGTGGCAATGATGAGGTTGCTCACGAAACCTTGTTAGGACGTTTAACACTCGCTTGGCAACCCACAGATAAGGTAGATGTTGTTTTATCCGCTCAGCATGATCAAGATGACTTTATTGGTTATTCGGTTGGCCAAACTTTTGTCGAGCCGGCAATTGCATCGAGTGGCGCGCCAATATTAAGTCTTATTGGTGATTATGTTATTGATGATAAAGTGAGGAAAGCTAATCCTGATATAGGTGAAGAACAAAAAGGTAGTTTTGAAGCTAGCCATGTTACTTTGAATATTGAATATGACATGGAGGATACTATGTTGACTTCAACTACTGGCTATCAAAGTTATGAGTTAATACAGTCAAATGATGGAGATCAAAGTGCGTTAGCATTAATTTACCGTCCGCTAGGTAATGAAGAATATGTTCAATTGAGCCAAGAGTTTCGATTAACTTCTGCGTTTGACAGTGCCTTTAATTATATTGCGGGGGTGTATTATCAAACCTCTGACTTAGATTATCTTGAGGAATTTACCGTTTACGCGTTAAATTCTACCGGTAATAGAGATTTTCGCGTTGACTCAGATACCGCTGCTATTTTTGCCCAGTTTGACTATGACTTTTCTGAAAATTGGCAAGCAACCTTAGGTTTACGGTACTCAAAAGAAGATAAAGATGGATATCGAAAACTAATTTCGGTCGATGCTGCAACAGGCACACCTATAGTTGACATGCCGTTAGTGACAGCTCCAGCGATAGCAAATAGCTACCCTGATGGTTTACCGGGGGCGATCTTTTCCTCAGTAGTATTAGGTGGTCAAAATATTTTTGACCATGAAATATCCGCTCAACGTACTGAAAATAACTTTACCCCAGCTTTAAACATCAAATATAAAATGGAAGATGCGATGCTATATGCTTCTGTTTCTTCTGGGGCAAAAGCTGGAGGTTTTGATTCTCGTGCTAATAACCCAACGGACTTTGAATTTGAGGATGAAGAAGTAATATCAACTGAAGTTGGTACTAAATTAACTTTGGATGATGGCTCTGCTGATATTAATATTGCCATATTTAATATGGTTTTTGAGAATTTACAGACATCTGTTTATGACGGTAGCACTGGTTTCTTTGTGGAGAATGCTGGTGAGGCAACTTCTCGTGGCCTTGAATTGGACGGTCGTTGGGCGTTTGCAAATAACTGGATTGCGAGTGGTAGCTTAGGTTTATTGGACTTTAAATGGGATGAATTTGAGGGTGCGAAATGTTTCCAATCTGTTACCAAAACCCCAGATAATATTGAAGAAGGCGGTGAATCTTGTGACTACACAGGAAAAACCAATGCCTTTGCACCTAAGGTATCAGGAAGTGTCAATATAGAGTATTACACAGAGCTCAGTGATTCCATTGAGCTAAAAGCAAGCATTGACTTGATTCATAAATCTGATTTTTATACCAATGCTGATTTAAACCCATGGACCATGCAAGAAGCGTATACCAAAGTTAATGCTCGTATTGCGTTATTAGATATGGAAGGTAGTTGGCAAGTTGCCTTACTTGGCAAAAACTTAACAGATGAGATCACTTTAAACTACTCAACTGATATGCCTTTAGTGGGGGCGGGTTTCTACAATGTAATGGCAGACCCAGGGCGTAGTGTATCTTTACAATTTAGCTATAACTTTGAATAAATTAACGTAAGTATTCTAGGAAAAGTCATGAAGCGTAAGATATTAATCGGTATCGGTCTCATATTTTTAGTGGTTATAATTTGGGGGGTAAAGTTCTACATAGATAAAAGTGCAAAAATTATTACTCTTACTCCTGAGTCAATAGCAAATTTGAAAAAAGAGGTGGCCAACCAGAACGAAGATGGTTTTGTTCAGCCTGAGTTTCGTCAACTAGAAATTCAAGCCAAAAATGAAGATAAGAATGTTTATTTTGGAGATTTACATATTCATACGGCGCTTTCATTTGATAGTTATTTATTTGGAAACCGCTTAGGTATTAAAGATGCTTATCGTTTTGCAAATGGTAAAGAATTAATGATGGCGACGGGTGAGACGATGCGCCTAACTAGGCCTTTAGATTTTGCTGCAGTTACTGATCATGCTGAAAGCTTTGGATTATTTGTTGCTTGTGGTCAACCCGATCTGTCAACGGCGATACAGGAGTATTGCCAATCTTTCGAGCAACCTTCATTTTCGATGTTCTTAAAGTTACGTAAAATAGGTAATGAAAGGCCCCTTGTTCGTCCGCTAGACCATTGCGATGGTAATGAAGTTAAGTGTCAAGAATATGCGAAAACAACCTGGTTGCAAACTCAAGCGGCAGCAAATGAGTTTTATCGTCCTGGTGAATTCACTACCTTTTCTGCTTACGAGTATTCTCCTACTTTACCTAGCCAAGGGAAAATTCATCGTAATATTATTTTTGAGAATAGTACGGTGCCCGAACATGCTATATCGGCCTTTGATGAAGATACTGTCTTAGGCTTATGGCGCTCTTTAGAAAAAACATGTGTAGGGGAATGCCAGTTTTTAACCATTCCTCATAGCCCAAATAAATCTTGGGGAATAATGTATTCAGGAAAGACTATTGATGGGGATGTATACAGTAAAAGTGATTGGTCATTACGTTCAAGAAATGAACCAATAGTCGAAATATTCCAAGTCAAAGGTGATTCTGAATGTGGAATTGGAGCAGGCGCGGTTGATGAAGAATGTGCTTTTGAAAAATTTGAACCTATCTGTAAAGATGGAATAGATAAAGAAGGATGCAGTGGTAAAAACTCTTTTGTACGAGAAGGCCTTAAAAAAGGCTTAGAGCTGGAGCAAGAACTAGGTTTTAACCCATTACAAGTTGGTTTTATTGGCAGTACAGATAGTCATAACTCTAATACTGGTGATACTGAAGAATGGGACTATCGTGGTGTGAACACCGCTTATGAATCTCCCGCTCGCCAACGCACTGGATATTTAGGTAATGGTGAGTATAAAGACAAAAGTGACGTTAAAAGGCTCATGAAAAATCCAGGAGGGTTAGCGGCAATTTGGGCAAAAGAAAATACACGTGAAGCATTATTTGAAGCGCTTAAAAATCGAGAGACTTATGCCACTAGCGGTACGCGCATTAAATTACGCTTCTTTTCGTCGTGGGATTACCCTAAAGATATTCTCAATTTGCCTGACATGGTTAAAACGGCTTACGAACACGGCGTGCCTATGGGAAGCGTAATGAATATCCGCGAAGAAGGAAAATCACCAGTCTTTGTTGCTTGGGCATTGAAAGATCCTCTTGGTGCTAATTTACAAAAAATACAAATGATTAAGGGATGGATGGAAAATGGTGAACGTAAAGAAAAAGTGTTTGATATAGCTTGTTCTGATGGCTTAACTGTTGATGCGACTACAGGTCGGTGTCCTGACAATAACGCTAAAGTTAATTTAAATACATGTGATACATCTGAAAATGTAGGCGCACAAGAATTGAAGGTACAGTGGCGCGATGAAGAGTTTAATGCTCAGCAATCTGCATTCTATTACATTAGGGCTTTACAAAACCCAACATGTCGTTGGAGCACTTATGATGCAATCAGGTTAGGCACCCAACCTAGAACAGATGTGCCAGCTACTATTCGTGAACGTGTTTGGTCGTCACCTATTTGGTATTCAAATTAATTTTAAATCAACAAACAAGGTTTTTATGATCTTATTCCTATTGTGTCGAATTAATTAATACAGGTGAATGATGAAATTAGTGAAAAAATTATTACATGATCCTATTTTCCACTTTGTCTTAATAGGCAGTGTATTATTTATTTTGGACGCAATACGAGAAGGAACACCAGAAGCTCAGGATATTATTGAAATAGATCAATCGCGTATTGAATGGATTAAAAATACTAATAAAAAGGAAAATGGTTACTTTCCTGATAAGCGTGCTCTAACTCGTTTGATTGACAATGATATTAAACAAGAAATATTTTTCCGTGAAGCTTTGTCTATAGGATTAGAAAAAGACGACATTATTATACGCCGTCGTCTTATTGAAAAGTTTACTTTTATGTTTGAAGGACTACCTCCTAGTCATTCACCTTCTGATGATGATTTACTGGCGTTTTATCAAAAAAATACTGAGCTGTTTCAGGAAGAAGAACGTTATAGCTTTTCCCATTATTATTTCAGTACAGATAGTCGTAAAAATGCATATATTGACGCCGATAATGCATTACAACAATTAACTAATCTGGCTAGCTCTTCATCAACTGAAAATCAAAAGATAGGGGATCCTTTTATGCTGCCTTATCATTACCAGAGTTTAGATCAAGAGACTCTTAAAGATAATTTTGGAGAGCAGTTCTCTATACGTTTGATCAATAGTAATCCACCTAACAAAGATTGGATTGGACCAATTAAATCAGTATATGGTTGGCATTTAGTGAAAATAACACATAGGCAACAGAGGTACTTACCAGACTATCAAGATATTAAAGAAAAAGTACTAGTGAAATTTTTAGACCAGCAACGAATTGAAAACATCGATGCAATGTATGAAAAGTTATTAGCTAAATATCAGGTCAATGTCGTTGAAGTTTGAAATGCTTGCTAACTTCAATCGTTTCCCCGCATATACTCGCGCAATGCTGGCAAGGGGAGTGTGCATTTGTTTGTGTATTATCGCGACAATGGCCAATGCCCACGAAATTCGACCTTCCTATCTATCATTACATGAAACAAGAAGTAATCAGTTTAACGTTTTGTGGAAACGTCCTATTACAGAAGATGTGGTTCCTGATATTGCGCCTTTATTTTCAGATAACTGCCAACTTACCTTCGAACCGATATTTCAAACTGTCAGTTCAACTATCTTACAACGAGGAGAGCTTGTTTGTGATGTGAATGGGTTTGAACAAGGACGAATAACTATTAGGGGATTGTCTACGACCTTAATCGACGTATTAGTACGTATTGAAAGATTAAACGGTGACATCGTTCAAACCATAATTAAACGAGATAAACCCTATTTAACTATAGCAACCGTTAAAGACGTATCTATATCTGATTATATAACTTTAGGATTTGAACATATTCTAAGTGGTATAGATCACTTACTATTTGTGTTGGCATTAATATTAATTGTGTATGGCATGATGCCCTTATTGAAAACTATTACCGCCTTTACTTTAGCTCATAGCATAACCTTGGCATTAGCGACTTTAGGCGTGGTAAATGTACCTTCAAAGCCTGTTGAAGCATGTATTGCTTTATCTATTGTACTTATGGCGATACATGCGTTGGATTTACGCAAAGGAAATCGAACTCTGTTATCTGATAAACCCTGGTTAATGGCGTTTTCATTTGGCTTATTACACGGTTTAGGTTTTGCTGGTGCTTTAAGTTATGTTGGCTTACCAGAGAATGATATTCCATTAGCTTTGTTACTCTTTAATATTGGCATTGAGTTAGGGCAAATTGCCTTTGTTTTATTAGTATTCGTTTTAATGTGGACAGGGAAACAATTAATAAAAAATCACTTACAACCTTGGTTTACAATAACCGCATATAGTATCGGTGGTATAGGGATGTACTTTTTTATAAGTAACCTATTGAGGTAAGGATTATACATTCTACTTAGCTCGGCTATTAACGCACCATTTTCTTGCATTCTGAGAACATACTAACTAGCTATACTATTTTAATTCTATATCACGCAGTTTTTCCGTAAATCTCGATTAATGGATTGCGTCATGTGAAAGGGTATTAATTAGTCGGTGACTCTGCTCGTTTTTTCAATTTTTTCAATGAGCGGTTTATCAATAAAGTGAGAATGATACGGTTGATTGCTCCAAGGCCAAGTATCGGGGTGTCAAAATGAATCTGCCAACTTAATTTTATTCTGCCGTTCCTTGGGGATAGATATATAATACCCTGATGATTTCTAAATAATATTTTGCTTCGTAATTGATAACTATAAGATTTATTAGGTAGCCAATTGGTTATCTTTTCTTCAAATGTTAAACCAAATAAACCAATTTTTCGTACCGCTTTCAAGCCATCGATTTCTGTTTCGCCTTTTTGTATTAGTTTACTTGAAAAGAATGCCCACTGACCGGCGTTATCATGGTCGATTAAAATAGCCCACAGTGTTTCTTCGCAGGTATTAATTATGATCTCGCCTCTGGCAAAAACACCACTGGGTTTAAACCCGGTAAGCGAATATGCCCATTGTCTAGGGTAGAGTAATTCGATGTTTTCAAGGTTTGGTTGGTTAAGGTACATAACTTTAAAAACGGCCGCATCAAGTGGCTTTCCATTGGGAATGCATTGCCGCTCGATAGCGTTATTAAAATACTCATCCCACAGTGCAACAGAATCAGCGCCGATGGCTATATTCATAATACCTTGATCGGTAACATCGTGGGTGTTTAACCTTGGGGTTGGCACTGGTTTAGAGTATTGACGTAACTCTAGTAATATACCTTGCCCCTGTAATACGCATTGTTGATATTCTGTGACTTGCTCAGAAAATAAGAGTTCATCATGGTAAGTCGGTAGGGTATATGTATCTTTTTCCAATAAATAGAACGAGTTTTTCCATATTTTTTTTGTTTTTTCTAGGTCCGGTACAGAGATTCGTACGTAACGTACGGTGGCTGAAATTTCTTCATATTGTTTGGTTTGTTCGGCTAGCGGATCGTGTTCGGTTAGTTCAATATGATTGCCGTCTGGATCTTTTATCATAAGCCATCTATGGCCGTTATCAATTTTTACATCTGACAAAAAGCTTGCCGAAGAGCGTTTTAATTTATTTAGGATTTCATCAAAATTCCATGTGTAAATACCAACTACATTGTAACCATGATCATAAGGTTGCCAGTTATTACGCTTAGGTGTAACTCCAGGTCTTATAAAGTTGAAAAACTCTAGTTGAAATTGTCGTTTACCATCAACAGCCCAGTAACAGATATTGAGATCGTTAGGTACACCTTGCACTCTAGTTGCCAAAGGTCCGCCAAATATAGTTTGACTAGCGGGTAAAAAACCGAAATGTTCGCAATACCAGTTTCGCAACAACTTTGCATGTTTAGATACAATTGCAACTTGACAAATATTGGCTGGTGTTAACATGAATTGTCTTACTCAATGAGTGATAATTCATGTCATTGTTACGTATTTTCTAATAAACATATCGTCATTTAACGTAAATAAAATGACTTTTTACGACAAATATATATTTATACAACAGTCGCTATAATCACTAATTACCGTATTTTAAACTGCGAGAAAAACGCTTGCGAGGCGAGTATTGCACTCTATATTCTTTGGGAGATATTTTATTCCAACGCTTAAATGATCTGGAAAACTCACTGTAATTGGAAAAACCAAGTACATCAGAAATGTGGGTTAAACTTAATGTAGAATCTATTAAGTATTGGCAAGCCAGTTTATTGCGTACCGTGTCTACAATTTGTCTGAACGAAGTATTCTGTTCTTTTAAATAACGTTGTAAATTTCTAACACTTAATGCCATTACACTGGCGATTTCTTCAATAGATATAGAGGTAGAGGCAATATTTTGTCTAACGAAATTTTCTACGAATTGAGGTATTTCATCAATATAACCGGTTGCACTACTAGTCAGTTGCGCAGATAAAATATCAAAAAGCTTTGGATCTGCTTTATCAATAGGTATATCCAGTACTTTAACGTTAAAAACCGCACCATTAAAAGTACTATTAAATGTAGGCATAATACCTAGATAGCGTCGATAATCCTCTTTATTGTCGGGCTCTGCATGTTGTAAATGAATTGAGTCATATCTTATTTTTGAAGACGTCAGTGTCATTAACATATTTAACCCAAAGCTGATGGCAAGATCAGTCGCTTGCAATATACTTTCGTTTGTTTTGATATTTATATTAAAAGACAGTTTTACTTCACTACCAGCAACAGAAAATCCAATATCTGCAGAAGTGTGATGAATATGAAAAAACCGTTTAAGGTTTAAGAGTGCTTCACCTACAGTTTCGCAATTTTTTATTAAATAGCCAACAGAGCCAAATATCTCAATACCCTGTTTAGAACCAAGATATAGGCCAAGATCTTTTTTACTTAACTTAGAGGCAGTTAGGTTTAGTAAAGTTATAAAATCTGCATATTGGAAGTATATTTCAGGGGTATCTAATAAGTTTGAAGGCAAATTAACTTGCCGCATTAATTCTTGATGATCACCACCAAACTCTTTAACCACAGAATCAAATTTATTCAATGAAGTTGCTTTTACAAGATCTAACATCGTCGTAATTAGCCTTTTTGATGTCGTAATAAGTTTTAATTATGGCATAAATAAACAACTAACGAATACCATTAAACTGCAGAAAGTAGTTCTTCTTTTAAATTTATAGCCATGCAAGTCACTAGAGTAAAATTATTGTGTTGTTGGTATTGCGTAATTTTTTTGTTAAATATTTACACTTAAAGTTGCTTGCTTGTCGTAATAAGTAATGTTTTATAGCAATAAATTGAATAAATTTATGTGAGGTCAATTGAAAGACTACACAAATTTAATGGTTTTAACTGGGTAAATGGCATGAATAATTTTAAACGAATTGTCCTTAAAAAATGTTGAGAGCTAGTATGAGAAGAATAGTGATTATATTTGCGGTTATTGTGCTGATGGGAGCGTGGTTTTTCTCAGGTAGTATGCCTGACTTCAGCTATAAAATTTTGCCCGGGTATTTCAAAGATTCAAATTTATACTGGAAAGAATCTCCCTTTTCCAAAACCAGCGTCAGCCAAGCTAGATTTCCGGTAGCCGTTGTTGACAAAGCTAAAGTATCGCAAGTTACCTCGTTAACGGCTTTGGGTGTTGATAGTAAAACTCAAATTTTGTTTGGGGATACACATGTGCATACAACTAATTCGTCCGATGCTTTCATGTTTTCTTTGCCTTTAATGCATGGCGCCCAAGGAGCATTTCCTCCCGGATATGCTTGTGACTATGCGCGTTTTGTATCACAACTAGATTTTTACTTTCTAACTGATCATTCTGAATCGTACACGCCAGAGCGCTGGAGTGATGCAGTTGAATCAATTAATAAGTGTAACCAAGCAAGTACCTCCAGTAATGGACAAGAAGAAGGTTATCAAGATACTTATGCTTTTATGGGTTACGAGTGGACGCAAGTTGGTACCACAAAAGAAGAACATTACGGGCATCATAACGTGCTATTTAAAGATACAACACCTGAAACACTGCCCAGCAGACCTATAGCAGCCAAAGTTAAGGTTTCTACTGTTGCTAAACGCGATTCCACAAGTAAATTGTCTATGATGTTAAAACTGCTTGATCCCCGTCACAAGGATTATTATGCGGCTTACAATAAACTGATTGATAGTATGGCTAACACTCCTAATTGTGAGAAAGGTGTACCTTCAAATGAATTACCTTCTAATTGTTATGAAGAAGCCATAACAAAAGCTGAATTATATAATAAATTAAATGAGTGGGGGATAGATACCATAGTCGTGCCTCACGGTATGGCTTGGGGATTGTATACACCGCCTGATGCCAGCTGGGAAACACATTTAAACACGGATAATGTCAATAATGTTCTATCCCCTTTGATTGAAGTGTATTCGGGTCATGGCAGTGCTGAGGAATATAGAGATTATGAAATACGCCCCAAGAATAAAGAGGGAGAGTTTTACTGTGCTAAGCCTACAGAAGATTATTTACCAGGCTGTTGGCAGGCAGGAGAAATTATTAAAAAACGCTGTCTAGCGGAAGGTGAACCGGTTGATGAATGTCAAAATAGAGCGGTTGTAGCTAGGCAAAATTTTGTTGACGTAGCGAGTAAGAATGGGTTTCTAACTGTTCCTTCCCATCAACCCGATGAATGGTTAGATGCTGAGCAAGCACGTGATATGTTTAATCCTTCTTTTAGCTATCGTCCAAAAAAATCAGCGCAATATGGGTTAGCACTACGTAACTTTGATGATGAAAATAATCCAATTGGTTTTCAATGGGGATTTGTTGGTTCAACCGATACCCATTCCGCGCGCACGGGACATGGTTTTAAACAAGTAGGGCGTGTTTTTACCAGCGAAGCGAATGGTCCTAGATCACACTTTTGGGAAAGTTTGATGCTTCCTAATGATGGTGAGGCCACAGCCCATTCACGAACCCAAAAAGAGTATGATCCTAGTACTTTGAAATTACGTGCAGCTCAGGTTGAACGTGTTGGCTCTTTTCTTTATTTAGGTGGTCTTGCTGGGGTTCATGTAGACGAGCGCAGCCGTGATGGAATTTGGAAAGGTTTGAAAGCCAAACGCGTATATGGCACGAGTGGCCATAAAATATTGTTGTGGTTTGATATGATCAATGAAGCTAAACAACTTACCGCACCAATGGGAAGCACAGTACAAAGGAAACAAAATCCAACGTTCAAAGTGAGCGCGGTTGGTTCTCCTATTCAAGCTCCTGGTTGTCCCGAATATATTAAGACAAGTCTTGATTCGAACAAGTTAGAAAAAATGTCCCTTGGTGAATGTTATAACCCAACAGATGATCGTTATAATATCCAACGTATTGAAATTACGCGTATCAAACCTCAATCATACCCAAATGAACCGGTCGATTCTTTGATTGATCATAAATGGAAAGTCTTCCAATGTCCTAAGAACTCGCCTAAGTGTGAAATTACTTTTACCGATGAAGAATATAGCCAGATGGGTCGTGATACCGTTTATTACGCTCGCGTAATCGAGGCCGCTATTCCAATGATAAATGCTAACACTATGCGTACTAAGTTTAATGACAAAGGTGAAGCCGTATCAGTGGATTTATGTCTTGGTTCGTACCTTACTCCCCAGAGTGATAACTGTTTGGCCGAAGAAGGGCATCGAGCATGGTCTTCGCCTATTTTTGTTAATTATCAGTAATGGATAATAGAGCTTTTTCATGAAATATAAACTGGGTTTATTGGTGTTGTTTATTATTGGTATTCTCCTAGCGGTACTTGGTTCTGGGGCTGATAGTTCTATAAGGTTTGAGCAATTTGGTTTTGATCACGACAATAATGACGTTTTAGCCTTAGTTAACCAGCAACCGATCACTAAAGATGAATTGATCCATGTCAGGACTAAAAACCCTGACTTATCTTTCAATGACTCATTGAATTTAATAACAGATAACTATTTATTGTTACAACGGGCCCAAGAGCTGGGGTTATTGCAAAGCGATAGAGTGGTGCGAAAGGCAATTGTGCATAGCGTGGTAGAGCAGATAGTGAATAAAGCCCTGAATGCACAAAAAATGTTGAGTGAAGAAGCTTTGTTGACACGCTATCAGTCTTTTTATTTTTCTAATCTCGCAATGTTTACTACTGCAGACCAATTTCAATTACAAATCGCAAATTTTGACAACGATAATGAGCAATGCCATTTAAGTCTACAAGCTAGATCGAAATGGCAAGAATTACCATTAAACGAAGAAAGGTTTCAATCGCTCTTTGTGAGTCAACCATTAGCCAAAGGTTTACATAGCGAAATTTTAGTTCATCGCCAGTTAGGTAATCGTTTGGCAACAAAGGTAGTTGCAATGACTAAAGGAGAGTTTTCCGATCCAATACAAACTCAAACAGGCTGCATATTGATGTACCTCAGTGATAGAAAAAATGGAGACGTGTTACCTTTTGAGCAAGTTAAAGAACAGGTGATCTCGCAATATCGAGGAATATTGCGCCGCAATGCATTGACTGATTTATTACGTTCTCTACGTGAAAATGCCGAGATTGAAATTGCACCTGATATCAAAGAGGTATTAACGAATGAATAAATCAATATTCTTATACTTTTTTAGTGTCATTGGGGCATTAAGCGTAGCGATTTTTGAGCTTAATTATGACAACAAAAACAATTTACTTTTTATTGAAGATGCAGTGTTAATTAATGATGGCTCGATAAGCAGAATTGATTATTTAACTGCTGTCACCATGATGGAAGAAGAAAAAGAAAATCCAATGGAAGTGGTTGATTACCAATTGATCGTCGATCGTTTAATCGAAGAAGAGTTGCTATTTCAGTACGGTTTAGAGCAAGGTTACATCTATCAGCCTGCTATAAGCCAAGTGATCGTGAATAATATGTTGGAGACCATTGCAATTCAGCATACTAGTGAAAAATATAGCGACGAAAAACTCTATCAAGTATATATAGAAAAGGTTGTCGAAAACCAACCGCTTGAATCCTTACCTCAGGAAATGTCGTTTGAGCTTCTAAAACCCGAGTTAGCCATTGCCTTAAAAGCAATCGAGCGCAGCAAAGCCGTACGTGAATACCTTACTTGGTTGCGCAAACGTTCTATTGTAGCGAGTTTTGATAATCGAATAATCAAAGAAAAAGGACCTAACAATGAATAGGTCGGTAAATGCAATATTATTGCTTTGTTTAACATGTTTCAGTTTTACGTCGTTAGCGCATACTCGCAGTCAGTCGTTTTCTCAGTGGCAAATTAGTGATCAAAAAGTGACGTTGAGTTTTAACATACTCTCTCGTGAAATCACGCGTTTAGCAGCCGACGCTAGTGTTGATGTGCGTAAAGAGTTATCACAATTACTGATAGACCATCTTGAAGGAAAAATACAAGCGAATATGAATGGTATAGCTTGCCAAATAATAAAACCTTTAATTAAAATTTCCGCAAGTAAAGGTTATACCCGACTTGAAGCTGAGTTCAGCTGTTTACCCGGCAGTGAATTTCAATTAGTTATGCAGGGATTTTTTGATGTTGTACCGTCACACTTGCACTACGCGCGCGTGATTAGCTCTTCAGGGGAAGCCAGGGAAATGGTGTTGAGCGATGCAACGCGAACACAAGTGATAAATTTGAACAATAGTGAAAAGTCTTATTGGGAAACAGCGAAGACTTATCTAAAGCTAGGTCTTGAACACATATTAATTGGTAATGATCATCTTATATTTTTATTGGCATTAGTATTGTTGTGTGGTCGGCTATCTCAAGGTTTGATATTAGTTACCGGTTTTACTTTAGGGCACAGTATTACTTTATCACTCTCTGTTTTTGGTTGGTTACAACCCAACATGACCATTGTAGAAGCGTTAATAGGCTTTAGTATTGTTTTGGTTGCTCTAGAAAAAATTCAAAGAACAACAGATAAAAAGCTGATGATACCGTTAGCGTTCACATTATTTGCTCTAGTGTTTGTAAAGTCTATTTTTAGTCTTGGGTTACCGGTATTGACTTTATTTGGCATTACCTTATTTTCCATGAGTTACTTAGTTTTAGTGAAAGATTTTGCTGTGAAAACTTCGCCAGAAAAAATGGAAAATGTGGGAATACAATTTTTATTAACTGGTACCTTTGGATTTATTCACGGTTTTGGTTTTGCTGATGTCTTACGCGAAATAGGCTTACCTCCCGACCAACTTGGCTTTGCCTTATTTTCGTTTAATTTGGGTGTCGAACTTGGTCAAATATTAGTTCTTTCGTTAATGACTGTAGTTTTTATTCTGAGTCAAAAATTGTTGAGCATAAACGTTCGTGCATTTGCAACTACCAGTCTTGTAAGTATTGTTTTAGGTTTGGGTAGTTACTGGTTTTTTGTTCGTAGTTTGAATTATTAGTTTTATTTTTAAAGTCCTCTTGAGTGTGAAACTCATTCAATAGGGTTTTGTAAAACCTCTGATTTAGACTTGGCTACCTTTTATTAATAAATTGTCGGGATAGGTAAGAGCCTAGACGTCCGATCTTCCTATTAATCGGTTTTGAAGATCAATGTAAATGCATTAAATCACGGCATAAAGTATAGATGGATATAAACCCCAAAGCTTTTTTAAAACTGATAAATATCAGAAATTTGAATTTTCACAATGCATTCCATAACGACCACTAGATTGTCTACTAAACGACTTCAACAAAGTTAGTGGTATATACCAGTCGGTACTAGACAAATATATTATCAAATTAGTGTATTCACTAGTAAGTGGTTGAATATCCTCTAGGCGTGCAGAATCTTCAGCTGCTTGTTAGAAAAATTAGATATGCTAAGTGGGATAATTGGAGAGAGTGGGAAAAACGTACCATTTTAATATCTAAATGAAAATAATTAGGTATTGTTATGACTTAAGTCTATCTTTATCTGTGACGATATAGAAATATAATTATCAGAAAACCAAGGAGTTACAGTGGAATCTTTAAAAGTGAACGACCACATGAATCATCGGCCAGTAACTTTTACTAGTAATATGCCTGTGGCAGAAGCAGTAGGACGATTATTACAAACTAAACAAACTGGCGGACCAGTAATAGACGAGCAAAACAAAGTCATAGGATTTCTATCAGAGCAGGATTGTTTAGTGCAGATGATCGAGTCTAGTTATTACAGGGAACAGATAGCACACGTCAAAGATATTATGAAAACCCCAGTATTGGCGATTAAATCTTATACTTCGGTCATTGAGTTAGCGCAACAAATGAAAACGGAAAAGCCAAAAGTTTATCCTGTGGTAGATGACGACGGTTATTTGTTAGGTACTATCAATCGCTCAGCTTTGTTGCGAGCGTTAGATTTGCATTTACATGACGGTTATAAGTCTCCGACAAATTAAGTTATGTTATGTTTAATATCGCTGGCATTTGCTCGATTCATCTTCTAGGATCCCTGATTCGTTTTTAATTGATGTGATAGAGCAGCCTTTTTGTCAGCAGTACAACCCAACTCAGAGATTAGTGTTAAACAACTTTCCAGTGATATCGCGACTTGTATGTCGAGAGATAAACATAGATTTATCTCTCGTTTACGCAAGATTTCCCGCCTAAGTGAAGATAAGAGACCTGATAACTTAGCCCAATTGCAAACCGATATTCAAAAGTCTTCGCAAATAGTTGCTAACAGGCGAGTTCAATGTCCCGAAATTGATTTTCCAGCTCTACCCGTTTCAGAAAGACAAGAAGAAATTGCGGAAGCAATTAGCAATAATCAGGTGGTGATCATCGCCGGTGAAACCGGTTCAGGTAAAACCACACAGATTCCGAAAATATGTTTGCAACTCGGCCGAGGTATTAGGGGCATAATAGGTCACACGCAACCAAGACGCCTTGCAGCAAGAACGGTTGCGAATCGTATAGCTGACGAATTAAAAACACCACTGGGTCATCAAGTGGGTTTCAAAATTAGGTTTTCAGATCAAGTTTCGGATAGCACCTATATCAAATTGATGACCGACGGAATTTTATTGGCTGAAATTCAGCAAGATAAGTATTTGAACCAATACGATACAATTATCATTGATGAAGCTCACGAACGTAGTTTAAATATTGATTTTATCCTTGGGTATCTAAAACAATTGTTACCTAGGCGCCTAGATCTTAAGCTCATTATTACCTCTGCAACTATAGACCCACAACGTTTCTCAAAACATTTTGATGATGCGCCAATTATTGAAGTTAGTGGTAGAACTTATCCTGTAGAAATACGTTATCGCGAGAATGAAAGCGGCGATAATGACCAAACTCAGGCTATCATAGAAGCAGTAAATGAGCTGCAAAGCGAGCCTAGCGGAGATATTCTGGTTTTTCTAAGTGGTGAGCGAGAGATCCGCGATACCGCTGATGCACTTAATAAACAACAATATCGGCACACAGAAGTACTCCCCCTATACGCAAGGTTAAGCAATAGCGAACAGAATAAAGTGTTTTCTTCTCATAGTGGCAGACGCATTGTGCTTGCTACTAACGTTGCAGAAACCTCACTAACCGTGCCTGGAATAAAATATGTGATAGATCCTGGTACCGCACGGATATCTCGCTATAGCGTTAGGAGTAAGGTACAACGCTTGCCAATTGAGGCCATTTCTCAAGCGTCTGCAAATCAACGGGCAGGGCGCTGTGGTCGTGTATCTGATGGTATTTGTATTCGTTTATATTCTGAAGACGATTATCTATCTCGAGACTTATTTACCGATCCTGAAATTCTGCGAACTAATTTGGCGTCTGTTATTTTACATATGATGTCACTGGGTTTGGGGAAAGTGGATGTGTTTCCTTTTGTGCAGCCGCCAGATTCTAGAAGTATTAATGATGGTTTCAAACTACTTGAGGAATTGGGGGCAATAGATAACAAGTTGGGACGACAAGGATTAACCCATCAAGGTCGTCAATTAGCCAAACTTCCCATCGATCCAAGATATGCACGCATGGTGGTTGAAGCGGCAAAACAAAATTGTGTTAGCGAAGTGGTTATTATAGCGGCGGGCTTGAGTATTCAAGATCCCAAAGAACGCCCCCAGGACAAAAAACAACAAGCAGACCAAATGCATGAAGATTTTACAAATAAAGAGTCTGACTTTTTAGGGTATTTTCAGTTGTGGCAACACTTTAAACAACAGCAGCAAGCCTTAACATCCAGCCAACTACGTAATTGGTGCAAGAAACACTTTATCAATTTTATGCGAATGCGCGAATGGCAAGACATTGTTAGTCAGCTGAAGAAATCAGTGGCAGAGCTCGGCTTCGGCATTTCTTCACAACAAGCCGAGTATCAAGCTATCCATCAGGCGATCGCGTCAGGTTTGTTATCGCACTTGGGCACTAAAGACGTGAATCGAGAATACTTGGGAGCTCGAAATAGTCGCTTTAAGATATTTCCTGGTTCTGGTTTATCTAAGTCTCAACCTAAATGGACAATGGTGGCTGAATTAGTCGAAACCGCTCACTTGTTTGGTCGAGTAGCAGCAAAAATAGAGCCAGAATGGATTGAGCCATTAGCCAAACATTTAATTAAAACCGAATACTCTGAGCCCCATTGGTCTAAGAAACAAGGAGTGGTGCAAGCATTTGAGAAAGTAAGTCTATATGGTTTGGTGCTAGTTAACCAAAGAAGAAGAAATTATAGCCAAATAGACCCTGCAGTCAGTAGAGATATCTTTATTCGCGAAGCTTTAGTGAATATGGACACCAAACTAAACTTTCCATTTTTGGCTTTTAATCAAAAGTTAATAGAAAACGTTGAAGAATTAGAAGATAAAAGTCGTAGACGAGACTTGTTAGTAGATGAAGATACCCTAGTCGATTTTTATGCCGAAAAACTTCCAGAGCATATTTGTTCAGAAGTGAACTTCAAAAAATGGTGGAAAAAACAGGCGGGTGACAATCCAACATTACTCAATTTTGATCCAGACACCTTGTTAAAGAAGGGTACGCAGCATATTGATTCCCTGTCTTTTCCTGAAACCTTTAGGCAAAACAATCTTACATTGGGATTAGAATATCATTTTGACCCTAAAGACCAAGACGATGGGGTTAGTTTAATGGTGCCTTTGGCGCTATTAAATCAAGTAACAACTGATGGATTAGATTGGCTAATACCGGGATTGCGCCATGAACTGATTGTTGCCTTAATTAAAGCTTTACCAAAATCCCTGAGGCGTAATTTTGTACCAGCGCCTAACTATGCTGATGCCTGTTTAGCGGATATGCCACAACAAGATAAACAAGGTAATCACATTAAGTTTTTAACGGCGCTGTCTTTAAAACTAAAACGTATGACGGGCAAAGAGCTACAAGAGTCCGACTGGCAACGAGATAAATTACCTCAGCACTTAACCTTTAACATCAAAGTAATAGATCAAAATACCAAGGTCATCGCCCAAGGACGAGATCTCATAAAGTTACAACAGTCGCTGCAAGGAAAGGTTAAACAAAATTTGCAGGCGGTAGCCACACCTGAACTTGAAAAAGAAGATTTAAGAACCTGGGACATAGGCAAATTACCCACAGAGTTTGTTAATAAAACGGGTGGCTATGAAATCAAGGCCTATCCAGCTTTGGTAAATGAGGGAAAAACAGTAGACGTTAAGTTATTTGACCAACCACACCTAGCCCAAAAATCTCACAAGCTTGGGTTGAGAAAGTTAGTTATTTTAGGTATCCCTTCGCCTGTTAAATATTTGCAGGAAAAATTACCTAACAAGGCAAAATTAGGGCTGTATTTTAATCCCTTTGGTCAAATAGGAGCGCTAATAGACGATTGTATTGACGCGGGGGTTGATGAATTGATTAATCAATATTGCCAAGACAATAGCTGTGATATTCGCGACAGGGAACATTTTGAGGCCTGTTGTAATTTTGTTAGACAACAAATCAATGATTGTGTGTTGTCTATCGCTAAACAAGTTGAAGTGGGTCTGACCATAGCTCATAACATCAAGAAAAACATGAAAGGCAATGTTCCACTCAATTTAATTTACGCTCATGGACATATTAAAAGCCAACTTGATTCACTCGTCTACAAAGGTTTTGTGGCTGATATAGGTGCCCATAAATTAGCCGATTGGCAACGTTATATTCAGGCAATTGCTAAGAGATTAGAAAAGGTGGCTATTGATCCAACCAAAGACAAATTACACCAGTTAAATTTAGAAAAAGCGCAACACGCCTATCAAGAGAAGTGTAATAAAATTTCCGAAAACCAACCGATTCCAGAAAAGTTACAGGAAGTCCGTTGGCTGTTACATGAACTACATGTTTCGTTTTTTGCTCAACAGCTCGGAACGGCGGCCCCTATATCGGTCAAACGTATACTAAACCATTTGGATTCAATCTAGGTCAACGTTAACCTTTGAGTTTTATTTGCGTTGACTTTGTTTTCACGGCACCCTATAACCTACAGAGTAGAATTAAAACAGCTTTGGGGTATTAAATGTTAGGTTACGACGATAAACGCAATTTTTTCCGAATGATGGTTAATTCTGTTTGTGAATTAGAAATAGTTGACGATGAGTCTACGCGCAGCCTGCAGGCAGTATGTAAAGATATCAGCGCAACAGGTATGTCTTTTGAGATAGAGGAAAACTCTATTGAAATGGGAACTAAGATCAATGTTTATATTGAATCAACTAATTCGCAAATACCTTCACTTACCGCCGATACTAAAGTCGTACGCTGTGAGGCCATTGATGATAATTCCTGTACAGTGGGTGTGGAAATAATTGAAATGAAATAAGCAACAATTAGCTGCTTATTTCAATTATGAGCTAATAAGTTGTCCAAATTTGGTCAACTTATAAAACTTTGCATACTAAGCCTTTCAAATAAAACCCTTCTGGATAGTTGGTAGCCACAGGGTGGTCGGCAGCTTGTCCCAATCTTTCTAGAATTTGTACCGTCCTACCAGCATCTAGTGCTGCGTCAGCTATTACTTTTTGAAACAACTCAAAAGACAGTAATCCCGAACAACTAAAAGTACATAAAATACCGCCAGGTTCCATAATTTGCATGGCTAACATATTGATGTCTTTGTAACCGCGACAACCTCGTACCAGTGAATTTTTTGACTCGATAAACTTAGGCGGATCTAGCACTATTTGCTCAAAGACCTTACCTTGTTGTTTATAATCCCGCAATGCTTGAAATACGTCAGCATTGAGAAACTCACACTTATCAGTGTCTAAGCCATTTATCTCGACATTTCTTTTTGCGGTACTAAGAGCTAAGTCCGATACATCAATATTAGTAACCGTTTTTGCACCTCCGGCTAAGGCGTAGCTACCAAACGTACCTGTATAACAAAAGCAATTTAGCAACGTTCTACTTTTTACGTATTTCGCAGCGATGGCTCGGTTGTCTCTTTGGTCGAGATAAAAGCCTGTTTTGTGCCCTTGTTTAACATTGACTATTATCTTTATGCCGTTTTCCTCGATTACCACTTCATCTGGTACCTCTCCATGTAATACCTGAGTAACTTGTTCCAGCCCTTCTTTTTTACGGATTGCTACATCACTGCGTTCATAAATCGCACAATCTGGAAACTCCTTTTTCAGAGCCCATACAATCTTGTCTCGGTGTTTTTCCGCTCCGGCTGATAACAGCTGACAAACTAAAACTTCTGCGTAGCGATCAATAGTAACGCCCGGTAAGCCATCCGATTCAGCTGCAATAAGTCTATACCCGGTAAGACCATGTCGGGCAATGAGCTCTTTTCGAGAGGCCTGAGCCGTTGCAATACGTCGCTGAAAGAAACCATTGTCAATAATTTCCTTCTTATCGAATGTCCAAATTCTTACTTGAATTTGTGACTCTGGTGACCATGCACCTCTCCCTAAAAATGCTCCGTCATGGGAATACACGTCGACTGTGTCGCCCATTTTGGTTCTTCCTACCGTTTTTTCTATGGCACGAGAAAAAATCCAAGGATGTTTGCGTAATAAAGACTTTTCACGACCGGGCTGCAAAATAACACTAGATGACATAGGATAACTTTTATAGAAAATTTGCCGCAATTGTACATCAGGGGACGGTTTTGCTAAATAGAAATTCAGCTTCAAAAAAGGATCATACACTTTGAATACTTCAATGCAGTACATAAAACATCAAAATGGTTGCGCGCCAGAGGCACTAGAAATCGAACGAAGCAAGATCCCAGAACTAGGCCCTAATCAAGTCTTACTAAAAGTAGCCTGCTTCGGTTTAAATCGAGCCGATACGCTGCAACGACAGGGTAAATATCCAGCACCAGCAGGTGAAAGTGAAATTTTGGGGTTAGAGGTTAGCGGCACAATTGTAAAAATTCACCCGCAGCAAACTGACGCAGTGCACTTTAATCTTGATGATAAAGTCTTTGGATTAGTCGCTGGAGGAGGCTATGCAGAATATGTCGCAGTGAATACTCAGCATTTAATGCTAGTACCTACCGAATTAACGATGATTCAAGCTGCGGGTATAGCAGAGTGTTTTCTAACGGCTTATCAAGTGCTTTTTATTGAAAATGATTTACAACCCAACCAGCATATATTAATTCATGCTGGTGCCAGTGGTGTCGGACTTGCGGCTATTCAGTTAGCTAAACGTATCGATTGTTTGGTGGCGGTCACGGCATCGAGTCAAGCTAAACTGGATTTATGTACAAAGTTAGGCGCAGATCTTGCCATTAACTATCAAAATCAAGACTTTGCTGTCGAAATTCCTAAGTATTGGCAAGGCTGCGATCTAGTGGTGGATTTTGTTGGCGGTGACTATCTAAACAGGAATCTAAAAGTACTCAATCGAGATGGTAAAATAGTTTATTTGGCGATGTTAGCGGGTCGCTATGCAGATCAACTCGATATGGCATTGATGTTAGGAAAACGAGCGACAATTAAAGCCTCAACATTGAGAAATAGAAGCGATCAATATAAAACGCACCTCATACAACAATTTTCAAAGGATTGTTTGGCTGATTTCGATAGCGGTCAATTATTCCCAAACATCGATTCAGAATACACAGTCAATGACATAGGCAAAGCTCATCAACGAATTGAGAACAACCAAACTATGGGTAAGTTAATCGGATGTTGGTAGATTAAAAAGCGTTAACTTCACCGTTGCCGCAATAGACCACTGTAATAGCTTTTAAATTACTTTGTGGTTCTTTAATTATTTACAATCTCCCTTTGCATAGTTTAGGGATTCCATTACAATGACATCCTGACAGTTGTGTCAGGTTTTTCATAATAACATGCACGCGTACTCTACAATCCACCACAGCCAAATTGCCCCTCACCAAGATGAAATAGGAGATGTAAATGATAGAAAATACTCAACAACAAAACAAACTAGTAGGCAAAGATGCTGAATTAGAGTTGAAATTGAAAACCTATTTTGTTGATTTGGCGAGTGAAAGAGTAGGTGGCGAAACCTTAAGTTGTAGTGATGATTTTTTTGCAGAAATGGAAAACTTACTTAAATCTGGTCGCGGTATTTTTATCGATGATAAATATACCGAACGCGGTAAGTGGATGGATGGCTGGGAGTCACGGAGAAGTTATGGCAGAGACAATGGACGCGAATTCGATTGGTGCATTATTCGTTTGGGCATCAGTGGCGTGATACGCGGTTTTGACATCGATACTAATTATTTTAGAGGTAATGCTCCGCAAATGGTTTCGGTTGAAGCGTGTGTAAGCTCTCAACAACCGGATGTAAATACAGTTTGGCATACAATATTGGATAAAAGTGAAGTCGCTGCCCATAGTCAAAATTTATTTGAAATATCTAATGAACAATCATGGACTCATGTGCGCCTGAATATGTTTCCAGATGGAGGTATTGCCCGCTTTAGAGTGTACGGTGAGGCTGATGTCAACTGGAATGATTTTGTAGAAGGTGAGTTAATCGATCTTGCGTCGATTAAAAATGGTGCCAAAGCGCTATTAGTCAGTGATATGTTTTTCAGCGATAAGAATAATTTGATCATGCCTGGCCGTGGTAAAGATATGGGAGATGGTTGGGAAACTAAACGTCGGCGGGATCCAGGTCCAGATTGGTCAATTGTTAAGTTGGCAGCGCTTGGTAGTATTGAAAAGGTGATTATCGATACTTGTCACTTTAAAGGTAATTTTCCAGACACCTTTATGCTTCAGGGAATCAACACTAGCAATGACGACTTTAATGACGCTAACGCAGAGTTAGATTGGCAAACCATAATTCCTCAAACTAAATTGTATGCCCATAGAGAACATCTATTTATTAGTGAAATAAAAACTGAGAAATTACAGCAATTTACCCATGTTAAATTAAGCATTTACCCTGATGGTGGAATTTCAAGAATGCGTATTTTTGGCAAGCCTAACTTGCACCGTTAATTAAGAAGGGATAAAAGCCAGATGACAACCCAACGACTTGTACCTAAAGCACTTACGCGAGAAACTTTTGCTAAGTTTGGTGATGTGATAGAAGTGAATAACGAGGCTCAAAACTTTAGTATCAATGATGGATTCACGCAACGTTATCATGATTTGGCAGCCGTAGATGTCACCGAAAATAATGGTCGTACTCTAATTAATATTTTTCGTTCAACACCCTTAGAACAGCCAGTGGCCATTAAAATGATGGAACGACACCCATTATCAAGCCAAGCTTTCATTCCTATGGGGCAACAACCTTATTTAGTTGTAGTCGCTCCCAAAGGAGATTTGGACACTGCTAAAATCGAAGTGTTTATCGCCACGTCTAATCAAGGGGTAAATTATCACAAAGGCACGTGGCATCATTATTGTTTGGCGTTGCACCAAGTCAGTGATTTTATCGTAGTAGACCGCGGCGGAGAGGGTGAAAACTGTGATGTCGTTAGTTTAGACGGCGCTATAGTGATAGCTGAATCTTGAACAAAACGATTTTAGTTAACAATAGCCCTATCAGTGGGATTTTTTGAAAAGATATAGGAACAACAATGAATAAACGAATTGAAGAACATGGGTATAAAATTTCCGATTGTCTTTATGAATTAGTTAATACAAAGGTATTGCCTGGCTTAGCAATTAAGCAGCAAGACTTTTGGACTTCTGTCGCTGATGTTCTAAACGAGTTTATTCCTAGAAACAAGGCATTGTTAGTATTTAGAGACTCATTGCAAACTCAAATCGATAATTGGCACCTGGATGCAAAAAATCGTCCATTTTCACAACAAAAGTACCAGCAGTTTTTAAAAAATATTGGCTACTTAGTGGCTGAGCAAGAAGATTTTCAAATCACCACCAAAGACGTAGATCCTGAAGTCGCTTTGCTTGCTGGTCCGCAATTAGTTGTGCCATTGATGAATGCTCGTTTTGCATTGAACGCAGCGAATGCTAGGTGGGGCAGTTTGTATGACGCTTTGTATGGCTCTGATGTAATTGTGGATGAGCCAAATGACCAAAATACATCATCTGGCTATAATCCAGTTCGCGGCCAAAAAGTACAAAGATTTGCGCGAAATTTTTTGGATGAAACCTTGCCACTTTCAAAGGGAAGTCACCTTGACTCATGTAAATATGAGATTCAAGATCAACAGCTAGTCATTGAGTTAAGTAATGGTGATCACGTTTCCCTAAAAGACACTACCCAGTTTGTTGGCTTCAATGGCTCAATGCAGGAACCGGAAGCGATTTTGTGTATCCACAATGGATTGCATATCGAAATCCAAATTGATTCGAATCATGTCATCGGAAAATCTGATGCCGCAGGCGTAAAAGACCTCATCTTAGAATCCGCCCTGAGCACCATCCAAGATTGCGAAGATTCCATTGCCGCCGTTGATGCTTTAGATAAAACCGCGGTTTACGCTAACTGGCTAGGATTGATGAAGGGAGATTTAGCAGAAACTATCACTAAAGGTGGCAAAAAAAGTACCAGAACACTGAATTCAGACCGCAGTTATACAACGCGTGAAGGGAAAGCCATGAGTTTACCTGGTCGAAGTTTGCAGTTCATCCGTAACGTGGGGCACTTGATGACCACTGACGCGATCCTAACCACTGATAATGAAGAAGTACCAGAAGGTATAGTGGATGCATTGATAACCACGTTAATTGGGCTTCATGACTTAACTGGGTCATCTAAATATGTAAATTCCAAATGCGGCAGTATATATATAGTAAAACCTAAAATGCATGGTCCTGAAGAAGTACAGTTTACCAATGACTTATTCAGTAGAGTCGAAGAATGTTTAGGTCTCGCACAAAATACCATCAAAATGGGGATTATGGACGAAGAGCGCAGAACCTCTGCTAATTTAAAAGAGTGTATCCGCGCAGCAAGCGCTCGTGTTGCCTTTATAAACACCGGATTCTTAGATAGAACGGGAGACGAGATTCACACTAGTATGTTAGCTGGACCGATGGTTCCGAAAGAATTAATGAAAAATGAGAGTTGGATTACTGCGTATGAAAATAGAAATGTCATAATTGGTTTAAAGGCCGGACTCAAAGGTAAGGCGCAAATAGGTAAGGGGATGTGGGCAACGCCAGATGAAATGGCGGCCATGCTTAACACCAAAATTGGCCATCCTAAATCCGGCGCAACGTGTGCTTGGGTGCCATCACCAACCGCGGCCACATTGCATGTAATGCATTATCATCAAGTTAATGTTTCGGATGTTCAAGACAGAATATTGTTAGAAGCACAATCTAGAGACGATAACGCGCAATTAAGCGCGCTGTTAACTATACCTTTGTTAAAAAATCTTGAACAATTGAGCGAACAAGCGCGCCAAGAAGAGTTAGATAACAATGTGCAAGGGTTATTGGGTTATGTAGTGCGCTGGGTTAATCAAGGAGTAGGGTGTTCAAAAGTTCCCGATATACATAATGTAGGACGAATGGAAGACAGAGCTACCTTGCGTATTTCCAGTCAACATATCTGTAACTGGTTACATCATGGTTTACTAAGCGCTGAACAAATTAAACAAACGTTACAACGCATGGCGGTGATCGTAGATCAGCAAAATGCACAGGACAATACCTACACAAACATGGCCCCTAACTTTGATAACAGTTTTGCATTTCAGGCTGCACTCGGCCTTATATTTGAGGGTGAACATCAACCTAGCGGATACACCGAACCGCTATTACATAAGATGCGTAAAGCGCTTAAGTTAAGCATAATCGATTAATGGCAAATCCTGTTTTGAGCACCAAAAAATCAGAAGTGGGCGATATTCGTAGAAAAAATAAAGCCCTGATCCTTAATGCGGCAAAACAAGAGTTTGTTACCTTCGGCTATAAAGGGGCGTCTATCAAACGTATCGCTGAAAGAGCGAAAATACCTCGGGCTAATATTCATTACTATTTTGATAACAAAGAGGAATTATACCAAGAACTGCTAAACGATATAGTTAGCATTTGGAACTCGAAATTTGATTCATTGAATCCAGATGATGACCCTAACGTTGCGTTATCGGCTTATATTCGCTCTAAAGTCATGTATTCTCGAGAAGACCCCGAAGCCTCGCGTATTTTTGCCAGTGAAATCATACATGGCGCCCCCTTAATAAATGACTATCTATCCAATGACTTTAAGGTATGGGTGCAAACTAAAGTTGATGTGATTCAAGGTTGGATCAAGCAGGAGTTAATGGATGATATTAATCCTTATCATCTATTATTTTTAATTTGGGGAGCAACACAACACTACGCAGATTTCAACGTTCAAGTCTTAGCGGCAATGGATATCCAAGAAATGGATGAAAGTAATTACGAAGCGATAGTAGACTCAATTACCACTATTGTTCTAAAAGGTTGCGGAGTGAAACCGCTGTAAACTAAACCGTAGTTTTGCTGGACAGCACCGCACGTTCGTAACCTTAATTAAGTAATCAATTTTGGAAAAACGTTTATATTAAAAAAACGAATCGGCAACTGAGATATTTGATAACATAGCGCCCCAAGAAACCACTTACAAAATTAAAGCTTTAATAAGTTCAGATGACCCATATCAAAATTTTATTTGCAGCTAATCGATGGCCTTATGTTAGATAGTTTGGTTGATTTCAAAGGTCAACAACTAAAGATTGTCGTGCTTACTGGAGCGGGTATCTCCGCTGAATCCGGATTAAAAACATTTAGAGACAATAACGGATTATGGGAAAACCATAGTGTAGAGGAAGTTGCAACACCCGAAGGGTTTAGGCGTAACCCTGAATTAGTCTATCGTTTTTATAATCAACGAAGACGGCAACTACTTAGTCCTGAAGTCAAACCTAATCGAGCGCACCTCGCTTTAGCTAAACTCGAAAGTTGTTTTAAAAATAATTTCACACTGATCACTCAAAACGTTGATAACTTACATCAAAGAGCGGGTAACGTAAATGTGTTGCATATGCATGGTGATCTGTTATCTGCTCGATGTTTAGGTTCAGGTCAGAGTAGCGCTTTACGCACCGATTTAGACAGCAGTAACCGCTGCCAATGTTGTTCCCCACCCAATTATTTGCGACCAGATATTGTGTGGTTCGGGGAAATGCCTAAATATATGCAACAAATTGAAGACACGCTCAGTGAGGCTAATTTATTTGTATCTATAGGTACATCAGGCACAGTGTATCCAGCAGCGGGTTTTGTTAATTTGGCTAATCAATCCGGAGCACATTCTGTTGAACTAAATTTGGAACCCAGCTCCGGGGAAAACGCCTTTACTGAAAAACATTATGGCCCAGCTACTGAGATTGTATCTAATTTTGTAGACTCTTTAATAGAAGGTTTTAAAATTGACTGAATATGTAAATCGATATTGGTTAGAATTTTTAACAATCGCTAGTGTTCACCTATTGGCTGTCGCTAGTCCAGGTCCTGATTTTGCTATCGTATTAAAACACAGTATTAGTTTTGGTCGAAGAGCAGCCATAATGACAAGTATTGGCGTGGGAGTGGCTATTCTAATTCACGTAGCTTACTCATTATTAGGAATTGGAATTCTAATAAAAACGACACCAGTGTTGTTTCAAATTTTTAGTTACGTTGCCGCAGCCTATTTGCTTTATTTAGGATGGGGGGCGATACGGAGCCCAGCGCCAGATAGTTTAGCTGAAACACAAGAAAATAAACAAAACTCAGTGATTTCAGACAAGAGAGCTTTTGTAGTAGGGGTGTTAACTAATGGTCTTAATCCTAAAGCCACTTTGTTCTTTTTGTCTGTATTTGCTGTAGCAGTATCACCAGAAACACCTAATATTATCAAGTTAGGTTATGGATTGTACTTAGCTTTTGCTACTGGCGTTTGGTTTTGTGTGTTGTCCTTTTTCTTAAGTTCGAAAAAAGTCACTCGGTTTATTGGCAAAAAAGGCTATTGGTTTGACCGTGTAATGGGGATTGTACTGATTTTGTTAGCGATAAAACTAGTAATGCCTGTATAGTGCGCTGCAACTACCCCCTACATTTAGGAGTATAAGTGGAACAACAATTTAAAATAAAAGGTGGAAGCGTTGAAAAGTCTCTTAATGGCGAAACCGAATTAGATCTAAAAGCGATTGCCAAAGAAGCTTGGAATTTATCGAGCACTACCAAATCAGTAGTATTGCACGGGGTGTTGCTATTATTTTTCATCGCCATTTTATTCGCGTGGATTATGCAGTCTATATTAGGCATTACAGACTTAAATGTGGTGCCACAACACATGATCATTACATTAAAAGTGGCAGGTGTAATTGTCACCACTCCTATCATTGCCACCATGTTTTTGTTGGGAATTTCCCATAGCGTAGGCATAAAACCAAGGTTTCTATCCATCCTTAAAAATGTTTTAGGTTCGGTTTTAGTGATTTTATTAGCTCTTCTACTGGCGGCAATGTCAGATATCGGCTCAATCATTGGCTCTCAGATTAGTGTTCTATTTGGTTTGGCATTGTTATTTTACGTTAATCTAGCCACTGGTTTTTCGATTATGTTGTTGATTGAAAAACGCTTACCCCCGAGCCAATGTGTCATTCTATCAATGAAGGTATTCCATAAATATTGGATGCCACTTTCATTGTTTTATTTAGCCTATTATTGTTGTTTATTTATAGGGGCACTGTCTTTAGGGTTTGCATATATCTGGATTATTCCATTCTTCGTGAATATGAAAGGAGTATTGTACAGAGAGTTGTTTGGCGTAAAAGTGTTAGGTGTTTCGAATGAAGCTAACCAAAGTGAGACAATATTCCATGCCTAATTTTATTAGGTTTTTTGTACTACCTTTTTTTGTTGTTTTTGGCACGTTATTGTTAATTGTCTTTCTGCAGCAATTTAGTACTAAAACCTTTGATAAAATTAGCCTTGAACGCTTATATGTTGCGCCATTAGAAAGCAGCAGTAGGGCGGTACCTGATTTTTCAACTTACTCTAATGTAACAGCAAAAAAACGCGCGTTTTTTGCCTATCTAAAGCCTGAAATCCAAAGGCAAAATCAAATTGTACTCAAAGAAAGGAATATGGTTTTTGCGTTACGAAAGGTGTACGCCGAACAACAATATTTAACTAAACAGCAACAAGAGGTGTTTGATGTATTAGCTGAAAAATATCGTTTTACAGGAGACAAATCGCTAACGATAGAACAAACATTTGAATCCCTCATTAGACGGGTAGATACCATTCCTGAACCCCTAGTTTTAGTTCAAGCTGCGAATGAGTCTGGTTGGGGGGTGTCAAGGTTTGCGCAACAAGGTTATAACTTTTTTGGCCTATGGTGTTTCAAGGAAGGTTGTGGTTTTGTTCCGAAACAGCGTGAAAATGAAGCCGTGCATGAAGTCGCTAAGTTTAGAAATTTATCTCACGCTGTGATGACCTACATTCGTAATCTCAACCGACATTATGCATATAAAGAGTTACGGTCAATTAGACAAAACCTAAGAAAACAAGATAAACCTGTAACAGCGAAAGCTTTAGCTGTTGGGCTGTCTAATTATTCAGAGCGTGGACAAGAATACATTGAGGAGTTGTTAAGCATGTTGCGAGTCAACAAAGAATATATGGATACTGCAAGTTGAAGAAATTAATTTTTATATGGGCGAGTTGGGCGTTAACTACACAAGTTACTGCCAACACTTTAACAGTAGAATACGCTAGTTTTTATAGCCATGTTAAAAAGCTTGATGATCCGAGTACCGACGCTTTGCGGTTCGCTTTTGGGTTTCAACACATTGCTCAGTCAAGGCTTTGCTATATTGACTCAGCACAAATAATCACTCAAAAACAAAACTTGCCATTAACGGTCGAAAACAATAGTCGATTTACTGTACCTACAGATAAGATCCTCAAAATGGCCAAGGCAATGGTGGTAATTGAGCTGCAAGATCTAGCTAACCAATGTGATATGTCAGTGCAATTAGAAACGAAACCGAGTTTCTTACGTGCTCAATACAGTCACAAAGATTTAGTCTTATTATTTAATCAATATCAGGCATTTTTTGAAGAGATGGGTGGTTTTTTGTCGTTTATGATGCCCTCATCACAAGGTCTACTCTTTCATTTTGATGCAAAAGTGGACTTACCCGATGAGTTACAAAGTTTATCTGATGAAAACGGAAGGCTTGCTTTAAACAAAGCGTGGTTATCACAACAAAAAAGTCTAGAATTACCTCTAAAACCGTTACGCATAACCGCCATTGTCAAAAAGTAATGGTGAATTATATAAAATAGGGCAAAAATGAATTTGCCCTAAAAATAAAAATTAACCCTCTACATTCTTCTCGAAAACAACCGTCTACCACCCGCATTACTGCGGCTGCGTCGCATATTTGAACGAAGTTCAGTCCGCTTACTATCTAACCAACTATCGCGGTTGACGTTTGCTTCTTCGCCTCTACGGTTTTCTTCAGTTTGCCTAAAACTACAAAATTGTCTGTAGGCAGATAAGTCTTGTGACAACTCTTGTATGACCAACTCAATCATGATTGCATCATCAACATAACCTAGCCCAGGAATATTGTCGGGCACTAGATCTTCTGGCTCAGTAAAGTAGGCTAGAGAGGTTAAAATTTCATTCTTTTCATCTTCTGGCATTTGCCATTCAGGATCTTCTAAAGCAGAAATAAGGGTCTCCAGCGATTCCATTCGATGTTTCACAAAATCCGGCAAGTTTGCCTTTTCCATCTCAGCGCAAACTAAACGCGCTTTTTCTAACACTTCTGCCGGCGGATACTCACTGGCTTTGTTCATAGCGGCTTTCATCATTGTACGAAAATGATCTAAGTCACTATCAGATAATTCAAAACTTATTTGAATGGGCATGGTTCTCAATCCTTATTTTATTTTAGTTGCATACCTTAAAGAGCAGCTAAGACTCTGTCAATCGTACTGATTAAATATCGCTTATTCAGAAGCTAATTGATACTTAATTTGTTCAGAAATTCTATGAACACTTGCGCGGCCATGTTCTATAAGTTCAGTTGCTCGATAAAACTCCATCATGCCAAAATCTCGCAGTTGGGGTTCAATTAGAATATCAGGAGGATCCCCTGCTAATCGGGAACGAGTCACCCTAGCGGCCAAAATATCCAATGACCCAGACATCGCGTTAATGATGGATGGGGCAGGAGGCACTTGCACTTCTGTTTGGTTTGGCAATCCTTCAGTATTTTGGTTTTCTACGTTGGTTGGTTCGATTATATCTAAGAAGTCTTGATCTTCAGAAGAGTTTGGTGAATTGTCTTCCTGACTAGAAATACCGTCTTTGGTAAACCATTGCCTAATTTGCTGTTTGCTACGTGTAAAAAACTCAGAGGTTTTCTTTTGATTATTGCCATGATCGATTTGATTATTGACGATGGATTGAGGTCTAAAATCTGCGCTTAGATTAACGGCAATGACAATATCAGCACCTAACATTCTGCACATATTGACTGGTACAGGATTAACCACGCCGCCATCTACTAGCCAACGGTTGTTATATAACAGCGGTGGGAAAAGACCTGGAATGGCGCAGGAGGCTTTTACAGCTTCCACTACTGAACCACTGGTAAAATTAACTTCACGGCCACTGTATAAATCTGTAGCAACGGCAGCAAATGGTTTATTTAATTGCTCAAAGTTATCATAACTAAAATCGTCTTGTAGCGCTTTAAACACCTTAAGACCACTGACTAAGCCTCCTTTATGGAAACCCACTCCCATTAACGCTATGACCTGCCACTCCGTAAGACTTGTAACCCACTGCGCTAACTCTGGTAATTTACCAGACGCATAAGCCGCTCCAACATAAGAGCCAATAGAACAACCAGATACAATATCTATTTGAATGCCCATTTCTTCTAAGGCTTGGATGACGCCAATATGAGCCCAACCACGGGCTGCGCCACTACCTAGTGCTAGTCCTATTTTCATTGTAGTCTTGGGTCCTAAATGTTGGTAACGTCGAGTGAATCAGCATGACGGTTTTTATTGACGGGAGTATTAACAAACTCAGGAGGATCAAACCCAATATCACCATCTACAAATGGCGCTGCTTGAGTTTTTAAGCCGATGAAGTCATATTGGCTACTATCGGCTAGGTGTGACGGAACCACATTCTGCAATGCTTTGGCCATAGACTCAATTCTTCCAGGGAACCGTTGCTGCCAATCTTGTAACATGCCTTTAATTACCTTTCTTTGTAGGTTTTCTTGGGAGCCGCATAAATTACAGGGGATAATTGGAAACTCCGAAAATTGTGAATATTCAGCGATATCTTTTTCGGCGCAATAAGCTAAAGGGCGAATAACTATCTGTTTTCCATCATCACTCACTAACTTTGGTGGCATAGCTTTAAGTTGTCCGCCATTGAACATGTTTAAAAATAATGTTTCTAACATGTCATCTCTATGATGGCCGAGAGCAATTTTAGTTGCTTGTAAGCGTGTTGCAGTTTTATACAAAATCCCACGACGAAGCCGGGAACATAATGAACAGGTCGTTTTACCTTCCGGTATTTTATCAATAACAATTGAATAGGTATCTTCTTCGACAACTTCAAAATCGACACCTAATTGCGTGAGGTATTGCGGTAACACGTGTTCCGGAAACCCAGGCTGTTTCTGGTCGAGGTTAACAGCAATTATGCTAAAAGATATCGGGGCCACTTTTTGCATGTGTAATAATATATCCAACATAGTGTAGCTATCCTTGCCACCCGATAAACACACCATTACCTTGTCGCCATCTTCGATCATATTAAAGTCAGCGATCGCTTTACCCGTATTATGCCTGATACGTTTTTGCAATTTAGTAAAGCTAGCAGAGTGTTTTTGATTAGTACTGGATAAATGATTCATGAATACGGCTTATATATCGTTTTGCGAAAAGGGCGGTTAAAGTTATTGCGCAATTATACTGAAAAAACTTCGCCTTTCTAAACTAAACCTCACTTTATTGAAGAGCATGTTACCTACGGATAGGTTTGAACTTAAAAAGTCCAAGTTATATTCAGCCAAAAACAAAAAATGTGTGAATTTTAATCCTAACATTTTACAGGAGAGACAAAACCTTCAGGCTTTATTGCTAAAACATCACAATTAAGTTTGTCTATAACATGTTCGGCTGTGTTACCTATCAATGCCGCAGAAATGCCTTGCCTACCTACGGTTCCCAGCACAACCAATTCAGCATCTAACTGTTCGGCGAATTTGGGAATAACATCTTCTGGTAGGCCTATATGAACATGACAGCAGTCATCGCTAATGTGATGTTTTTCACTGTGTATTTGCATACTGCGTTCATGGTGTTGCCTAGCGGATTCATCATAAGTAGTCGGATCAAACTCTGGAATTTCAATGACAATATTGGCAGGGGTGCCCGGATACGAATTGACTAAATGCACGTTTGAAGTTAATAATTTCCCAAAATGTAAAGCTTGTTTGGTTATTTCTTCATTTAAAGAAACGTGTTCTTCAACGTCAACACCTACGTTAATTGCAGCAATAATTTGACCACCAATTGGCCAATCATGCTCCTTAACGAGTAACACTGGAACTGGTGCTTTACGCATTATATGCCAGTCGGTAGGTGTAAATATGACAGATTTTAAAGAATCATGCTGCTGAGTACCCTTAACGATTAAATCAAAACCTTGTTCGATTACTTCATAAATAATGCTTTCGTAAGGCCTATTATGCCAAACAATTTTTACATCAATACTTACACCTTGATTACCAAAATTCTCAGAAACTAAATTAACTAACCAATCCGTTCTATCATCTATTACAGCCTGGCGCATATTTTCACGTTCATCCATGGATAACATGGTGGTCATTTCATATGAAAAATCATAGATAGTTAAGAATGCAGTAATGCTAGCACCATTCATCCGAGCTATTTCAATCGCTCTAGCTAAAGACTTTTGAGAAGAGAGTTCTGGTTCAATAACCGCGAGTATTTTCTGATAATTCATATCCGACCTGCACGTTAGATAGCTAAGAAGAACTAAGCTAAGCTTATGAAACTATTTAAAGTTTTACCAGCCAAAATGCAACACTATCAAAATGGGAGGTGTTTATTTAATGGAGCCAGACATGGCGTGGAATAATTGTATTGTGGCAAACAGCAGCAATAATACACCCATGAAAGTTTTGACTTTAGGCTTCTGAATGAGCGACTGAACTTTGTTGAAACCGGTCGCCATTAATATCATTATTGGCAAAGTACCTAATCCGAATCCAGCCATAATTTTTGCTCCCTGTATGGCAGATCCACTCGCTAAAGACCAAGTTAAAACTGAATACACTAAACCACATGGCAACCACCCCCAGACCATGCCATACGGTACGGCATGTAATGGACTCCTAAACGGTAAAAGTTTTTTTGACCAGGGCCGAATAACTTGCCAAAACTTGCTCCCTAATTTTTCTATTTTCGTTAGTCCTTGCCACCAACCTGCGATATATAAACCCAATAAAAATAGAAAAATACCACTAACAAACTCTAAAACCACAATCCCCATATTAACTTGTCGGGTGAATAAGTAACCAGCCCAACCTGTTAGGGCACCGGCTAGGGTATAACTGCATATTCGCCCCAAATTGTAGGCCAAAGTATAGGGGAGCATAGCGGCATTTTTAGGCACCGCATAGGCAAATGCGCCTACGATACCACCACACATTCCAACGCAATGAACACCTCCAGCTAAGCCAATAACAAAGGCTGAAAAAAAACTCAGGTCATTCATTAGCTTTATCGATGTCAGCTTGGGTTTTATTTACTTTTTTAGGTAAATCGTCGTCGAATAAAATACTGCTACCGTGACGCTCTAGATCCTCGAACTGATTTGATTTAACCGCCCAAAAAAATACCGCTACTGCGATAAACACAAGTAACAGTGCGATGGGGATCAACACATAAATAATACTCAAAACTACTCCTAGTTATTTTAAAAGCCTAATGGAGTTAACTACTACTATAAACGAACTCAACGACATACCTACAACAGCCATCCAAGGGCTCAACAAACCACACACAGCTAAAGGTAAAACTAAAAGGTTGTAAGCAATTGCCCAACTCATATTTTGGATAATCTTAACTTTGCAGCGTTTGGCAATCGTAAATACCAAGCTAATTTTTTCCAAAGAGTTATCCAGCAAAATTACATCGGCTGAGGACTTTGCCAAATCTGAACCTGCCCCTAAGGTCACAGACACATCTGCTTGTGCCAAAACTGGACCGTCATTAATGCCGTCGCCTACCATCAATACTACATGTTTCTGTGACTGGGCTTGTTTAATGAAATTTAATTTTTCTTCAGGTGTTTGTTGTGCCAACCAATTAGGGATCTTCAAAGTGTTAGCGACATCTTCAACCACACTTGGGATGTCGCCACTAAGCAAAGTTAAATGCTTAGATTTAATTTCTTCTAGAAAGGTTACACTGGTTGGACGAATTTTGTCAGTTAACAAAAAGCCGCATAGTACAAAGTGTTGGTTTGAAAGGAATACATTGCAACCTTGCATTTCTATTGGAATGTCTAAATTGACGTAGTTTAATGAACCGAGTTTATAACGGACATCACCAATGACTCCTGTTACACCTTGTCCAATTTTTGCAGAAAAATCGGACACTTGATATCCACTTGGTAGTTCTGTGAAAGCGTTGGCTATGGGGTGGGATGAATATTTTTCTAAACTTGCCGCCAATTCTAGACAGTGTTCTTTGTTGTGTGTTTTATCACAAAAACTGTCAACAATAGTGAATTTTCCTTCCGTCAAAGTGCCTGTCTTATCTAAGGCTATCCAATCTACTTGCGATATTTGTTCAAGGGCATCCGCACGCTTAAGCAATATTCCTTTACTATTTAAATGTGCAACAGCGCAGGATAGGGCAGACGGCGTGGCCAGTCCCAAAGCACAAGGGCAGGTGGCGATGAGAATGGAAATAGTGATCCACAAAGCTTGTGACGCGTCTATTTGCGTCCAAACAACATAACTACTCAAAGCAATGACCAACACTCCCACAACGAAATATTGTGAAAATTGATCTGCCAAGGTGGCTATTTTCGGCTTATCTAACAACGCTTTGTTTTGAAGAATATTGATCTGACTAAGCATAGATTGTTTTAAGGACTTATTAACCTTAATGGTTAAGGTACCTAACTGATTAACAGTGCCTGCATACACGGTTTCACCAATAGTTTTGCGAACCAATTCAAATTCACCCGTTAACAATGCTTCATCTAACTGCCCTTGCCCCTGAATTATTTCACCATCGACCGGTACCATTTCTCCAGACTTAACCAAAACGATTTGTTCTGCTACTAGTGACTTGGCTAATACCGGCAACAACTCGTTGCCCTCTATCAAAGTTGCAGTAGTTGGCATGTACTCCAACATGTTGGCTGAAAGTTGCGACGCTTTATAGCGAGAACTGTGCTCTAAATAACGACTGGTGAGCAAGAAAAACACAAACATACATAAAGATTCAAAATAGGTTTGCCCGCTATTTTGTACGGTGGCAAACACCCCAGACACATAAATTAGTGTGAGTGCCATGGTAATTGGCACGTCCATATTGACAACTTTGGCACGAAGCGCCCTGAATGCACTTGAGTAGAATTCAGAGGCAGAATAGAGAATAACAGGGGTAGTTAAGAACAAACTTATCCAATTGAAATATTGTTTAGTTTGCGCATCAATGTGCCCAAACAAGTCAAAAAACACCCCGATGTTTAGCATCATAACTTGCATAGTCATCAGACCGGCTAGACCAAGTCGCTTTAAAAACGCGTTATTTTCTTGTTTAAATGAGGCTTCGTGCTGTTCAATTTGAAACGGCTTGGCGTGATAACCAATCTTTTCAATATAACCCAATATTTGACTGAATTTTAATTTTTGATTGTCCCAAGAGACTGTGGCGCGTCTAGCTGATACGTTAACTCCTACTTTATTAATACCTTGTACTTTAGCAAGTTGTTTTTCGATTAACCAACCACAAGCAGCGCAATTAATACCGCTAATTGTTAGCTGGATTTCACTCCCGTTGGCACTTGATTCAGTAAATTCTTGTAAAATACTATCATCATCAAATACTTTGAGTTTAGCTAATAATTCATCTTCGTTTTCAGAGGCTTTCTCTGCAAATTCGCTACGATAATGATAATAATCCTCCAAACCATTGCTGATTATTGCTTCGGCTACCGCGCAACATCCCGGACAACAAAAGGTTTGTTGCTCTCCGAAAACCGTAGTGTGATAAGTAAACTCTGGGGGAACGTCTAAACCACAATGGAAACAATCAGTATGCATCGAGTCAGGGCTTTAAATCAAAGGCGTTAGTTTGTGGAAGAGCAACCATTTTTTGAATTTTCCAACTTCCGTCAAAGGGATGTAAACTCAATTGCCATTTACCTAAAACGTTATTATTCAGTGGTGCGCGGTATATTCCATTGGCATCACGTATCAAAGTCACTGAGAAGTCTTTAAATTTTTGAGTGGCATGCAAAAAGTCTAAGGTCAATGCTTCGCCATTTTCTGGACTCCCACTTATAAAAGTCACTTCCACATAATCCGTAAATACCTGAGTTTTAGTTACGATATTTAGGTTTTTGGCTTGTTGTAGCTTTTGGATTTTTAAATTGATTCCTTTACCTTCCTTGTAATAATCATCAATCACCATGCTATCTTCGCCGTTAAAAGCAAGGTTCATCATTGTAAAGCTGAGGATCATTGAAGTGACAGGCACAATTATTAGAAACCAAGGCCAGAATTGTTTGTACCAAATTTTTGGAAGTTCAGATTTCATGTAACGAAAATACTCAAGGTTAAAAGAACTAAAAAATAAAAAAGCCCCGTAATCACGGGGCTTCTAGTATATCACTTTGTGACTAATTTTTTTGCGACAAACTGTATACGTAGGCACCAACTAGGTGGATTTTCTTTTCACCTAATGTGTCTTTGAACGAAGGCATTACACCGTTACGTCCATAAGTCAGTGTTTCTGTAATTGCTTTGTTTGTTCCACCGTATAACCACGTTTGGTCAGTCAAATTAGGTGCGCCCAATAACTGATTGCCTTTGCCATCCTGACCATGGCAAGCAGCACAAATGGCAAACCTTGCTTGACCTGCATCTACTTTAGCTTTATTCAAGTCTGGTCTATCACTTAGGCTAAGTACATAAGCGACTAATTCCTGAATCCCTTTTTCACCCATGGCGTCAAGCTGTGCAGGCATCATCGCTTGGCGGCCATTAATTAGGGTTTCGGTAATTTTTTCAGGTGTACCACCGTATAACCAATCATCATCGGTTAAATTTGGAAACCCTCTTTGACCACGAGCATCAGAACCATGGCACTGAGAACAATTTTGACTAAATAATCGTTGACCAATTTTTAACGCCTCAGGATCTTTAGCTAATTCAGTGATGGGTTGTTTGTAATAATTATCAAAAATGGGAGCAAAAAGTTCATTCGCAAATTCGACTTCTCTATCATATTGATTAATTACACCATTAGTTTTATTTGCTTCAACAGCTGCTCTCGATTCTTCCAATGATTTAATCGTTTGGTTAGAGCTCTGCCAATTCCATAATCCTTTGTAGTTACCTAATCCAGGATATAAAACTAAGTAAATGACTCCCCAAACAATACAAATGTAAAATAAGATAGTCCACCATCTAGGCAACTGGTTGTTGAGTTCGACAATGCCATCAAACTCGTGATGCATATCATCACCTTCTTTAATGCCAGTGTGATTTTGCAAACACCAACGCAATAATAAATAACAACCTAATATTGACCCCAGTGTTATGACAGAGATCCAGATACTCCAAAAACTACTCATCTACTTTAGACTCCCGCTTGTCTTGCTGTGGCTCATCATCAAATATAAGCCTTTCAGCTTCGTCAAAATTGGCTTTTGACTTTTTACTATAGGCCCACAACACAATTCCAATAAAACATACGAACACTATTACAGTGTAGATACTGCCACTCATTGCATAGTCCATACTATTTCAACGCCGTGCCAAGAGATTGTAAATAAGCGATAAGCGCGACCATCTCAGTCTTGCCTTTAACCGCATCTTTTGCACCAGCAATATCTTCATCCGTATACGGCACACCAAAGTCTCTAAATACACTCATTTTCTTAGCAGTTAATTCACCATCAAGAGTATTTTCAAGTAACCATGGAAAACCTGGCATGTTAGATTCTGGTACCAAATCTCTAGGGTCAGTTAAGTGTATTCTATGCCAGTCATCGCTATAACGACCACCCACACGAGCTAAGTCTGGCCCCGTACGTTTTGAGCCCCATAAGAATGGATGCTCCCATACTGACTCACCTGCTACTGAATAGTGACCATAACGTTCTGTTTCAGAGCGGAAAGGGCGGATCATTTGGCTATGGCATCCTACGCACCCCTCACGAATATATATGTCGCGACCTTCCATTTGTAACGCTGTGTATGGTTTCAATCCATTTACCGGTTCCATGGTTTGTTGTTGAAACATCAGCGGAGTAATTTGCGCCATGCCACCTAAACTTATGGCAACTAGGATAAGGATAGTCAGTAGACCAACATTCTTTTCAATTAACTCATGTACATTCTTCATAATCTGACCTCCTTACGCTGGCTGAGCCGCTGGTTCGATAACAGCTTCGTTTTTATTTCTAATCGTTTTGTAAACGTTGTATGCCATGATTAGCATACCAACTAAGAACAACGCACCACCGATGAATCGAACTAAGTAGAAAGGTTTAGAAGCTTCAAGCGACTCTACAAAACTATAGGTTAGCGTACCGTCAGCGTTAATCGCGCGCCACATTAGACCCTGCAATACACCCGACATCCACATAGCAACTATGTACAACACGGTTCCAATAGTGGCCAACCAAAAATGAATATTAATGAGGTAAATACTGTGCATTCTTTCTTTATTAAATAACACAGGAATAAGGTGGTAAATGGAGCCAATAGATACCATTGCAACCCAACCCAAGGCACCAGAATGTACGTGACCGATCGTCCAATCTGTATAGTGTGACAATGCGTTAACTGTCTTGATTGCCATCATTGGTCCTTCAAATGTGGACATCCCGTAAAAAGAAAGGGAAACAACTAAGAAACGTAATATCGGATCGGTACGCAACTTATGCCAAGCACCCGACAGCGTCATAATTCCGTTTATCATACCGCCCCAAGAAGGTACGAATAAAATGATAGACATCACCATTCCCAAAGACTGAGTCCAATCGGGTAATGCGGTGTAATGAAGGTGGTGAGGTCCAGCCCAAATATACAGAGATATTAATGCCCAAAAATGTACAACAGATAAACGATAGCTATAAACCGGGCGTCCAGCCTGTTTTGGTACAAAGTAGTACATCATGCCTAAGAAACCAGCGGTTAAGAAAAAACCAACTGCGTTATGCCCGTACCACCACTGAATCATTGCATCAACAGCGCCGGCGTATATCGAATAAGATTTTGTTAAGGAAACTGGCACAGCCATACTGTTAGCAATATGCAATACCGCTACAGTTAGCATAAATGCCCCAAAGAACCAGTTCGCCACATATATATGCGACACTTTTCTGATGATCATGGTGCCGAAGAAATTAATAATATAAGCCAGCCAAACAATGGTTATCAATATATCAATTGGCCATTCAAGCTCGCCATATTCTTTTGAACTGGTTAATCCCATTGGAAGGGTTAAGGCTGCAAGCACGATTACTAATTGCCACCCCCAAAAGGTAAACGACGCTAACTTATCGCTAAACAGACGCACATTCGAAGTGCGCTGTACAACGTAAAAAGACGTTGCAAATAGAGCACATCCACCAAATGCGAAAATAACCGCATTGGTATGAAGAGGTCTTAACCTTGAAAAGGTTAGCCAAGGAGTATCAAAGTTCAATGCTGGCCAATACAGTTGTGCGGCGATTAATACCCCGACAGCCATACCAATAATTCCCCATACTACGGTCATCACCGCAAATTGCCGAACTACTTTATAGTTGTATTCGGGATGTACTTGAATAGCTTCACTCATTTAATGAATCTTCCACTCTTGTTAACGATAAATTTACAGGCTCTTTACAAACAAACATAATGTACGTTTGTTATCTAGTGTTGATAGCTAAGCAACTGATATTAAAAATAATATGAACTATAACCCTACTTATTTTAAGGTCATAGACTCGAAAAAGAAAGACAAAAACACACTTGCTAGTTATCTTTTTTTTTATCACACTTAACAGTAGTTTAGTTTAACTCTTGTGCCATTTTGAATCCTACTTTTTTTACCAAAATATTGCTTCCTTTGCTGGTTTTTGCGGCAATTATCGGTTTTTTTTTGAATTATACAGATTCAAATACGCTTAAACCCACAAAACAGTGCAATATTGATCTAACGCAAGAATGCATTGTTTTACATAGCAATCAGCAAATCTCTGTTCGATTTTTACAAGCAATTGAAGTAGAGGAAGAATTACTACTTAGCGTTTCGGTGCCCAGTGGCACAAACATTGAACAAATGTGGGTGCAAGGTATCAACATGTACATGGGTAAAACAGCAGTTTTGTCTGATTCAATTGAAATGGATGGGGAATCTAAGGTGTATAATGCGCGACTTTTCTTAGGGTCATGCAGTGAACCTAAGATGAAGTGGCAGTTGGTAGTTCAAACTATTGATGTTGAGGGGGTGCAACAGTCTTGGTTCTTCAATTTTTCAACTGATAGAAACCAAAAAAGCTGAACGAATATAATTCATTCAGCTTTTCAACGCTTTTATTTTACATCTGTGATTGTAGATAATTAGATAAACCTAAACGTTTTATCAGACCTAATTGTTGTTCAAGCCAATGTGCGTGATCCATTTCGGTGTCATCTAATAGCACTAACAACATATCTCTAGTAACGTAATCTTGCTCAGACTCACAAAGACTTATGGTATCTTTTAACGCCTGAGCAACCGCGTATTCAACACGTAAATCGCTTTCAAGCATAGAAGGTACATCAGTGCCAATTTGTAAACCGTCTCGATCCACCATATTAGGTGTGCCTTCTAAAAACAGCATACGTTCAATTAGCTTTGTTGCGTGGCCTTTTTCGTCATCAAATTCATGTGAGATACGTTCGTAGAGTTTATTTAAACCCCAGTCTTGATACATCTGTGAATGTATAAAATACTGATCCATCGCTGCTAATTCATAGGCGAGTAGGGCGTTGAGTTGCTCAATAACGACTTTTTTACCTTTCATGTTAATCCTCTTCTACTTGGCTTTGTAAATAATTTTCAAGACCTAAGTGTGTAATCTGGTGCTGTTGGGTTTCTATCCAATCAATGTGATCTTCTTCATAACTTAAAATTGATTCAATTAAATCTCGAGAGACAAAGTCCTGCAACTCTTCACAAATTTTAATCGCACTTTTTAATAAGGGTATTTGAGAGCTTTGGAATGCCATATCACAATCCAACATTTCGCGGGTCTCTTCACCAATCATTAATTTACCCAGCATTTGTAAGTTTGGTAATCCTTCCAAAAATAAAATGCGTTCAATTAGTTGATCCGCTTGTTTCATGTCTTTAATCGATTTTTTGTAAGCGGTGTTATTGAGTTTTTCAAATCCCCAATTTTTGAACATTCGCGCATGTAAAAAGTATTGATTAATTGATGTAAGTTCGAAAGTAAGAATTTCGTTAAGCACTGCTAGTACTTTTTTGTCACCTTTCATTGTTTGTTTCTCATGTAAAAACTCATGCACTGAGTATAGTCTTTAGTGGTCCATAAAACCACCAAAACATAAAAAATATCTTATAAAACAATGTGATAGTCAATGATAACGATTACTATTTTGATCTCTATTAAGACTTCAAATGTTCTGGAAGCAATTGCAAACTCTCCTCAGCAAAACCGGTTCCTGCTTCAGTAAAGAAGTTGAATACTTTGTCTGAGCCAGCATCGAGTAGCGGTTGAATTTGATCTTCATAGCGTGCTATTGATGCGATCTTTCCCGAATAATTGGCGTGTTGTAACTGTTCGGTGATGTTACAAATATCCTCAATAGAAGGTAAGGCCATTAAAATGAGTTCTACCTGACTCAAATCCATGTTTTCCCACAGGTCTGCGTCTTCACCATCACCAACCATGGCTTGATAACCCGCTTTTCTCAACGACCTTATACGAACAGGATCCGCATCCATTCCCCATACCTCTTTGCCTACCATTGAATTAAGTGACGTATAGGCACCTTTACCAACTCGACCAAGACCAATTACTACTATTTTTGCACCAATAGGTTGAACGTAAATATCTTCAGGTAAACGACTAGGGTTTTCAAAAGATTTAAGTCGGTCTTTGAACTTGGTGTATTGATTGTGAGATGTTTTATATACCAAGCTGGTTAGCACGAAAGAAAACGACACTGCCAATGCTAAAACCACTAACCACTCGGCGGTAAGCCATCCCAAACTGACCAATAAAGCCACAACAATTAAGCCAAATTCGCTATAATTAGATAATACTAGGCTAGCTAAATAACTTGTGCGTGCTCTTAGTTTTAAAAGCGTAAACAATCCAAAAAACAATACAAATTTGATTGGAATAAACAAGCAAAGCAATAGAGCCGTAAGGGTTAAGTCTAGGGTAGGGAGTGCACTAAACCCTATCGTTAGAAAAAAGCCAACAAGAAAGATATCTTTGAAGTTCATCAGTGCTTTAGACATTTCAGCAGACTTCACATGTGTTGCGATTATCATTCCAACGATTAACGCACCTAAATCACCTTTAATGCCAACCAATGAAAATAGTTCATACCCTCCAAAAGCGAAGATAAAACCTGACAAGATTAATAATTCACCATGACCTACACGCTCTAGAATACTTTTCCAAACGGGTCTGACGAAAAATAGAAGCAAAAGTAGTAAAGCCCATATTGAAGGAACCTTCCCGGTAGCAATGACTAAAAACAACACTGCAATGATGTCTTGCATTATCAACACGCCAATTGCTAACTTTCCATGGCGGGTTTTCATTTCACCGCTTTCTTCAAGTATTTTAACAATACACACTGTGCTACTAAAACTTAGCGAAAAGGCTAAAAGTGCCTGGGTAAACCAGTCCAAATTCGTAAAAGCATCAAGACCTATCCAAGTAACAATCAATAAAAGTAAATTAACAACCGTTACCCAGATACCTGTATGCAATAGACTGCCTAACCACACTTCTTTTTTATAAAGGTCGCGGACGTTGAGTTTTAGTCCAATGCTAAATAACATCAAGGTTATCCCTAAATTAGCAATGGTTTGTAAGGCTTCGGTTGACTCGAATCCCAAGTAATTAAGTGCGAATCCAGCTATTAGGTAACCTATCAATGGCGGTAAACCGAGCAATTTAAGGCCTAGGCCACAAACAAATGCTAAAAGGATAAAAGCGAATTCCATATGAAATCTTTAACTACTGATAAGTACTTAATATGGTAACAATTTTATTGAGGAAAGCTAGGTGAACAGTTAAACACCATTGTTATATTTAACGTTTATTTACTCTAGTTGAATTGTTTAGAGTCTAACAATTTGGACAGCTCATTGAGTTCTTCCATAAGTCTATTTTCTTTAATTTTTAGCTCTCCCAATTCGAACGTTATCGCTGTCTCTCGTTGTTTAACCTGCTCGTAAGTGAGTGCTTTTTTTAGCTGGTTTTTTTCTTGTTGCAACTGTTCAATACGCTTGGAACGGTCAGCTCTGTCTAGCAACTCGAGTTTTTCAGTAAAACGTGTCAAAGATATGAGATTAACGCTAATACCCACGTTGATACATTGTTCGTAGGTTTTCTGACAATCTTTATAATTATTAGCGCGGATCAGGTTTTTAATCATTTCCACTTTGTCAGAACGGGACTTGTCACTAAGCATTGGGTTAAATTTGCCTTTTACTCGCTAATTACAGATTAAGAACATTGATAGCATGCTTTGGTATTACAATAACGGAAATAGCAGCTAGTTCATATACAAGCTTAGGGTATCTAAAAATCATCTATTTGTAACGAAAACGGGGGTATCTACTGCCAAATTCAGTGAGCCTCAATTAACTATGTTTTTAAATTTAGATGTTGAACGCTAATTGAGCTTGCCTACTTGGTGTCACTATTGTTTTTTGTAATAATAACAGAAATCACATTTAACCTTAGACTAAATCTATCGATATTCGTCATGCGAAAATTGTTGACCGAAAACTAGTTTGCTCTATATTGTGATAACCGAATTTAGTACAACTTATTTAAACAAAGTGATGATTAAATACCTATCAATATTAATTATTTCTCAGTTTTGTTTAAATGTTAACTGGGCTAAGGGAATGAAAGGATGCTTGAACAAGAAAATCGCTTAATTGCTATCGCCACACCATTGGGTGATAACGAATTAGCGCTATATAAGGCAGAGATTAACGAAGAACTTGCCAGACCATTTTCGATAGACGTCGAGTTAGTCAGTGAAAATGACAATATTTCACTTGACGATATAATGGGGCAGAATGTCACGATTCGGTTGGATACAGCTGGTGATGTACGTTTTTTCAATGGCTATATTACTGAATTCCACCAGTTGCCTAACAATGACAGATTCAGTCGTTATGGTGCAACAATCCGACCTTGGCTTTGGTTAATGGACCTAAGCGAAAACTGCCGAATTTTTCAAGAGAAAAGCTACCCTGATATCGTGCAACTCATATTTAATGAATTAGGATTTTCGGATTACGAGAATAAACTAACCGGCACGTATCAACCTCAAGAATATGTAGTTCAATTCAACGAAAGTGACTTTAATTTTGTTACAAGACTGATGGAACAAGAGGGGATTTATTACTACTTTGAGCATGCCGATGGTAAACACACATTAATCTTATCTGATGACAGTACGACGCTACCAAACAGTGGCGATGTTGAGTTTCATCAACAAGGCGGCGCTAACGATGTCACGAATATCGAATCGATCACTAAGTGGGAGAACTACAGGAAGATAGTGACTGGGGGAATTCGCTTATCAGATTTCGATTTTGAGACCCCGTCGAAAAACTTGGAGTTTGTGTCTACTGATCCAAAAACAAGTTTGTTGTCGTCAGTCGAAAAATTCAATTATCCAGGCAAATATAAAGAGCGCGGCAAGGGCACAGAATACGTCCGTTTATTAATGGAAAAAGAAAATGTCGCCTACGAAACTAAAATTGCGAAAAGTAATGTGCGTACGTTGTCTATTGGTAGTCACTTTACATTAAAAGATCATCACCGCGACGATCAAAATAGCGAATACCTGATTACTAAATTCCGTTGCAACTTAAGCTCAGACGAATATATATCGAATGCTAATCTTGATGATTCTGACGTATTTAGCAGTGAATTTACCGCGATCCCTTCGGCAGTTGTTTATCGGCCTCAAGTTAGCGCAACTAAGCCTAAAATGGTTGGTCCGCAAACCGCTATGGTAGTCGGCAAAGCGGGTGAAGAAATTTGGACCGATAAATATGGTCGAGTCAAAGTTCACTTTCACTGGGACAGATATGGAAAAGGTGATGAACAAAGTTCTTGTTGGATCCGCGTAGCGCAAACCTGGGCCGGTAAAAACTGGGGTCAAATTCAAATTCCACGTATTGGACAAGAAGTATTAGTTGATTTTTTAGGTGGTGATCCAGACCGGCCTATTATTGTTGGTAGTGTATATAACGGTTCAACTATGCCTCCCTACGATTTACCTGCAAACGCCACCCAAAGTGGAATAAAAACCAGAAGTACCAAAGGTGGCAATGCGAGCAACTTTAACGAAATTCGCTTCGAAGATGAAAAAGGTAGCGAAGAGCTCTATATGCATGCTGAAAAAGATCAAAACACTGTAGTGGAAAACGATCATTCAGATACGATAGGTAGAAATCGAATGATTGAAGTGGGCGTTAACCATACGGAAATAATTGGCGAAGCGATGTCGTTGACTGTAGGTAGCACCAAAACTGAGTTGGTCAATGTTAACTCTACTGAAACCGTTGGAGTAGCGAAAACCGTTTCAGTAGGCAGTGCGTTAATGGTTACTGTAGGTGCTGCTTCAGCAGAAGTGGTCGGTGCCGCTAAGTCGGAAAGTGTTGGTGCTAGTAAGTCAGTCAATGTTGCACTTAACAACAGCTTAAATGTTGGTGGCGACTCTTCGACGGATATTAGTAAAAATAGCAATATTACAGTAGGCAAAGATCAAGAAATAAAAGTAGCAGGAAAACATATTGAAGAAATTGCTAAAGAGTATGGAGTGACTGCAAAAGAAATACAGCTGACGGCAAAAGATAAAATCACATTTAAAGTAGGAAAAGCCTCCATAACTATGTTGAAAAATGGTGATATTACTGTAAAAGGTAAAAAAATTAACATCAAGGGTAGTGGCGATATTGTGATGAAAGGCAGTAAGATTAAGGAGAATTAACATGAAGACTCAACTAAAATTAGTTGAAACAGCAGAAGTCCCAAATAATACCATCGGTTCCATCCATAGCTTTTCTGAGCAGGGACAAATTTCTATAATTTCTGAGTTTCACGTATTGCCAACTGCAGCTATTAGCACGCAATATTTTGCAGACCCCAACGCCTTAATTGGAGAAAAGGTACTGATATCGTTTATTGATAATGATGTCAACCAACCTGTTATTGTAGGCTTAGTTGCTCAGTCTGTGAAAAACGAAGTGTTGATTCAAAACCAGTCCAAACAACAAAAAAAGCTTTCGTTATCAGTAGAAACCTTTCAATTAACAGCTTCAGAAGAGATTGTGCTAAATGTCGGACGTAGCCAAGTCGTCTTAGATCGATTTGGCAAAGTTGTCATTAAAGGAAAAGATATTACTTCACGCGCGTCATCAAAAAACAAGATGAAGGGTGGAAATATTTCACTAAATTAGCGTTTTATTTTTAACTTTGAAATTACGAGATAATCTAGAATGAGTGTCACAGTTGGAGTCAATTTTCTATCGGTAGTTCATAAATCGAGTAGTGGAGTCACTATTGCGTTTCCTGACGTTTGCAAAACGCCTTCACCTGCAGGTCCAATTCCCATCCCTTACCCTAATATAGCCATGTCTTCTGATACGGCTAAAGGTACTAAAAAAGTAAAATGTGACGGGAATCCTGTTTGTGTAAAAGATTCAAATTTTAAAACTAGTACAGGTGATGAAGCGGGTACTGCTGGCGGTGGCATTATATCGAGCAAAACTAAGGGTAAAGCAGAATTCGTCAATTACTCATTTGACGTCAAGTTTGAAGGTAAAAATGTTGCTCGGGCGTTTGATTTGATGCTTCATAATGATAAAAACACACCACCTTTCCCTGTATTGCAAGGTCCAATTATCTCATCTGGTTCGGACAAAAGAACTTGTATCATCTGTAAAAAAGATTACTAGACATGCATTGTTTTGTTCCGCCTTCACCTGTTTATGTTAATGATACCGTCGTCATCAGTTCGGTTGGTAATACTTCTGAAACTACGGCTGCCTCACTACGAGCAGGCATCGCTCGTCCAGAACAGTTAGATGGATTCGCCGAGGAAACGGAAGACGGTGAAGAGAATATTGTTGGATACCCGATTAGATTGTTAACACATGGATTTGAAGGAGCAGGTCGCTATATTCAATTGATGCGAAGTGGTTTCGAACAGGTAGCCCAAAAAATATCTGCAGACGAACAAAACAGTCACAAGGATGAGTATAGAGAAATTTACTTATTAATGGCTGTGCCTGATGTCTCCAGATATTTACAAACGCTTGAAGTTGAAGAGCAGTTAGATGAAAACCCGTTTCAGTTTTATAATAAAGGCTGGGATGAGACTGTGAAAGTTGCATTGGATCAATCAGGATTGGGCGAATTATTATCAGGTTACACGGTGATTTCAGCAGCACCGTCTTCTATTAGTGAATTGATACAGCAAAGTGCTGCATTATTAACGCAAAAGCCAAATGCACTTGTTATTGCTGGTTTCGTAGATTCGCTAACTGATTTTGCAGGACTCACTTGGTTAAATAATATGGCTAGATTAAAATCAGCAAGCAATCCAGTGGGCCTGATCCCAGGAGAGGCAGTAAGCTACTTGTTTTTAACGTCTTTAGCTAAACCTGGATCAGTCGAAGTTATTTCAGTGAACACTACGGAAGAAGAACACCCTTTGCATAGTGACATCCATCCTGAAGGAAAAGCACTCAATCAATTACTTGTTGAATATAGCAAACAAAATCCTGTGCCAGTTGAGGGGGAATTTTGGAGTATAAACAACTTAACAGGTGAAGAAATACTGGCAATGGAATGGGGCAGAGCGCTTAATTTTTATCAAAAAGATACTAAAACCAATCCGGAACCAGACGTCTGGCTACCAAACGTATCACTGGGAGAAGTGGGGATTTGTTTTGTTTCTATCGCTATTGCTTGGGCACAACAAGCCTTCCGCAGAAATTACGCGCCAACACCCACTTGTGCAGTTGCGGTTTTTTGTTATTCAAATGTACGCACCCTATTAACCATTAAAGGAGTTATTGATGGCACAAGGACATACTAAGGGGGTTAAAAAAGGCAAGTTTTGTGCACAGCGAACGACCTCTAAAGCAAAATGTAAATGTGAATCTCCAAATAATTATGTAGACAATTGTGACATCACGGGAAATTTTTTTCTTCAGGGTAGAAAGAGAAAAGTTAAGAAAAAATTCGAAGCTCACCATTTGTTATGTATTGCCTCGGTCACTGAATTTGTTGGCAAGGATAAGAAAATTCAAGACATTGTTAAAGTGACTCGGTGGTGTATAAACGATAGCCACAATATGCTTGGCATGCCCTTATGGGGGCACACTATTAATCATTATTGCACTTTTATCGGTGCTCTTTTTTCAAAAGAAAGAGATGCGCCTTGGTTTGAAAATACTCCTATGCATGATTATGACCACAATAGTACAGATGGTTATAAGGATGAGTTAGATGACTCTTTAAAAGAATTAGCCAAGCAAATAAAAGCGCTTGCTGATAAAGAACATGAAATGCCAGAGAAAAAATTAGCTGATTCATTGGAAGCTAAATCAACGAGCTTTAGGAGTAAGCTCTTAGTAAGAGGTAAACGTTCTGGAGGAACACATAAAGCTTGGCAATTGGGTATGGAAAAACCAGATTCTGACTGGTATTTACCTTTTTCCATGGCAAAAACCAGAATGGTTGGAAAAAGACGTTTTGCCGCAAAAGGGTTTGATGATTCAGGAAAAATGGCAGAAAAAATGCAAAAAATGATGGATGCATTCAAACGTTGGGGATAGTTATTAATGTATAGAGGAATGAATAGATGACAAAAAGATATTTGGCGTGGGTCCACAAAATTGTTCCCAATGCTTGTTCATTATATCACTTTGAAGGTTTTGATAAATCTTACCTTCTTCATGAGGGAATAGAGCTAGCAAATAAGTTTCCCGATGATGTCTATTTTGATATGCATCCAGATAGGCCTCACGATACGTTACTCGTTGATAGCCTCTTTAATACTGATAAAGAACGCGTGATTTCAGAATCGTTAAAGAAATTTTTAGTCGCAAAAAAATCACCTAACCTAGAATTTCTACCGGTTAAAATAATGGATCACAAAGGCAAGTTTATTGAAGACAAGTACTTTATTATGAATGTACTCGACCACCAAAATTGTCTGGATTATGACGCCAGTGAAGCAGAGATATCTCTAATCAATGACAAAACAATTGACAGCGTGGAACAAATTGTCCTGCTTGATGAAAAAGTGAATGATAACTTTGATATTTTTAGAATTTGTGATTTCCCATCTGCAACCTTAGTGAGCGAGAGTTTAGCAAAAGAACTTGAAGACAATGGTTTTACCGGGATTGAATTTCTTCCATTAGATGAATTTGATTGAATATAAAATGGAAGCAAGTTACATATGAACTATAACGACGCTGCTGAAGCCATTGCTCATGATGCGATATTTTGGTCATTGGCTTTTGATGACGAAGAATATCCAGTAGAGCAGTTAGGCCCTTTAGCCCTAGAAACAGGGGAGAAATTTAGGGCTTTGGGTATTTTGGGCCTGTTGGCAACGGCAGATAAATCGCATCTTTACGTTAATCTGAGTCAGTCGGCGAGTTTACGTATTAAATACTTAGAAAAAGCTAGTGCTGAAAACAAGCAAGATGACCACCATTTTGTATTAGGTAGACTTGAACCAATATTAGATTTGCTAGCTTGCAAAGACTTTTCGTTGTTAGCTAAATTACAGCAACTTTCGCCTGTCGATTTTAGTAAAAATCGTGAATATATGGATGACTATTGCTATAGCAAAATACTTATGACCCTGGGACTAAACAAAGGCATGACTCAGTGTGCCAGCAAAGACGTACCAGCACTAGACGACTTGTTTAAAACGCTTGAATTACTAGAAAATTATTTAACAGAAGATTTGTTTTCCAGAGCAGCGCTTTGTAGAGCCCTACTTGAGAATAATGCTGGCGATTTCAGCGAGGCTTTTCATAATTTTATTGATCAAACCGTATTTGCGATTGATGAAGCCAAGGCAAACGAGCTGGAGACCGCGACTTTAGTTGCAAAACGCTCGATCTCAGTTGAAGCATTAGCGTTGCTTGCAGTTGCCCAACAACAAGGTTTCAATTTAAATCAAAATTTTCAACTTTGCCCGCTTATTGCTCAATGAATACAGCAATAACATGGAAACGGATTAAATTGGCAATTTATGGCTATTAGCGAAACCCAATTTTTGCATGACCTATTTGACGAACATGTAGATGAAGCCTCATTCTTGCATCAACAAAAGATATCGCAACTTAGAGCACAAGAAATTACCTGGGCGGAAATCCATGATGATGAACAGAGATTTGCAGCGCATGTTGATGCACTGATAATTAACGGGGTAGAAGCGGAACCCTATCTAGCTAAAAAGACAGGCGATTTCGATAGCGAACAACTATTTGTATATGTGAGTTTTCTTATTCGAGCTGATAAATTCGATAGGTTTCTAAATTTGCTTGAAGAAATCGATTTTGAAGATTTAGAGATTGTTGAAAACGTGTCATTAGCACTTGTTTTTGACATACCACTGCAATGGTTAGACAAGCTTAAAAATACTGACTTTAAAGCATACCCGCATTATTTACCCATTTTTTTACCTGCATTTGTGTTTAGGAATTCTGATTTGAATCCTGAATGGTTTTTGAATAACCAACATGTAACCTTGTCGGAGCAACCTTTAAACATAGAGGTGCTAGGTAAGAGTAACAGTCAGGTCGCTTCGGATATATTAGCGAAGCAATTACCTACAATGGAAGGTGGTATACGTAAGCTATGTATATCAGCGTTATTTAAATTGGGCCATGAAAATATTTTGGATTATATACAACAATGCAATCCACAAAAAGAATGGCCTTTTAGCGTTCTAGCACTAGGATGTGGTAGTTCTTTTGCTCAATATTGCAGAAACATAGCAACTGCCGATTATAATGAAGAATTAGTAGAAGCAATCGGTATTATTGGACTAACTGAAAACATCCCCTTGCTAATTACATTGCTGGAAGATGAAGCACTGGCGCAAAAAGCTGCAGAAGCAATTTATACTATTTCAGGTGCTAAATTTACGACAAAGGTATTTATTCCAGAAGAATGGGAGGAAACAGAATTATTCGATGATGAAAAAGCCAAATTTGAAGCAGGTGAAGGTCCATGTCACGCAGATGGACGACCCTTTGGAGAAACTATAGAACTTATTAGCCTCGAACCAAAAGATTGGACGCAATGGTGGCAACATAGTAAAGACAAATTTAACTCAGACCTTAGATATAGATTCGGTAGACCTGTATCTCCCATGACGCTTATCGATGTTGTTTCGTTGCCAAATATTACCAATAATATTCGTTCACTCTGCCTCGATGAATTAGAAATACGCTATGGTTTGCAGTGTTTTGTGCATTTAGAAAGTAGTTTTATTCAACAAGATTACTATTTGAAGCAATTAGCTAAATGGGGTGAAATTAATGACCATAAGTTTAAAGCTGGAGCATGGTATTTTAATGCTAAACAGATGTAAAAATTGACTGTGACATACCCAAAAACGAGGCGAGAAACCTCTAATTATAATCAGCTATCCGATATCAGTTTAGTTCGACTATTAGCTTAGTTACTCTATTCTCGGGAGAGTGAAAATGTATGCCATTACGATATTATACGCTACCTCAATCATTTTAATTATTTTGAGTGTTGCAACAAAAAATAAACCTGAAAAACAGTTGGCACGCAAAGTGTGGCTAAAAATTGCTGCTATGTTCATTGTCGTTGCATCAGTTACTTGGATGATGATTACATAAATAGGAATGTAAATGGGTCACCCCAATATTAACAATACTACCACTTTTCACTTTGAACCACTGTTTCTTCAAAATGAAGAGACACTTCCTCTGTTTGTGGGTCTGGTTAAAGCTGCATTTAGGATCCAACCCGATAATCTTGGCCCTGTAATTCCTTTGAAAGAGCAAGTGGCTCCCGTACTTGCAGGCGAACAATATGGCCCACCAGAAACCAGTAGCTACAAATATGAGCCAGAGTGTGTGCCTTTTAAGCAAAATACCGATATCGTTCTTATTGCCACAGCACGTGCACCAAAACAAAACATCACCGAATTTGATTGTGGTTTCAGGGTAGGGGACAACATACAAGTTGCACGTATTTTCGGTAATCGAGTCTGGCAAAAGGGTGCCGCAGGTATGCGTATTTCAGAGCCAGAAATAGTCTCCGAAATTCCCCTAAATTATGAAAATGCATTTGGTGGAGTGGATACCAGTGTAGAAACGAAACACGGTCATCCGTTTGAACAGAGGAACCCCGTTGGAAAGGGATATCATAAAAATAGTAAAGACTGCATTGAAAACTCACCGTTGCCTAACATTGAAGATCCCAACCATCTTATTACCCATTATACCGAATGTCCTACACCAATTGGTTTTGGATTTACATCTCCCAATTGGTTACCAAGGCGCTTACTAGCCGGTACCTATGACAAAAAATGGGAAGATACCAGATCGCCAAAGTTACCTTTAGACTTTAATCCATTATTTTTTAATGCTGCATCCAATAAGTTAATGGCTAAAGGTTACCTACAAGGTAACGAACCCGTTCAGGTATATAACGCATCACCGTGGCCTAAATTAAAGTTCTCTTTACCTGACGTATCGGCTCCCGTCATAACAGTAAAACTCAATAATGGTAACCTAATTGGATTACAAAGCGTTTTGGACACTGTAGTAGTCAACACCGACGACATGTTGCTGTTTCTTCACTATCGATGCAGTCATGTACTAAAGCGTGGTGCTCATGATATATCTACAATCGATGTAACTATTACCGACTACGAAAACAAGCTAAGTACTAAAAGAGACATATAGGATTGGTTTGTATAAATACCTAGCCAAACCATGTTTCATGATACATCACGTTTTTACCATTGTAGTTTCAACCTGACAGTACTCACAAATATCCAAGATATGATAAGCAATTCATAATACCCATTGCATAAATATAAATAAGTCGAAGTACAGACCAATTTCATGATGTATCATGAAATCAGACGATAAATCACATTCTTATAGGAAGCCTATTTATGTATATTATTAATGTTGGGAATGATGCTTAAACACCAGAAAATTGACTATGAATGGCAAATGTACCGAAAAAACGTCCTTGATTTTCTCACTGAATTAAAATCAGAGAGTTTTATTAAAATAGAGGATTCAGAAGCATTAACTACCCATATCCACTTGTTATGGGCTCAGGTTAAAGAGGCTCAAACAGCAAAACAAGCCTTCAAACTACTAAAATTGTACATTGCCGCTGACAAACTAGAAGTATTTAGAACCCGTTATAGAAGCTATAAATACAGATCAAGAAATAATAGAAAAACAATAGTCGTGTCAGAATTTATTAGGCAAAGGCTTAGTGACACCATGAAATCTATTAACTCAGAAAGTGTAGATGAATGCCTAGACTATTTAATGTCAGAGCTTTACATAGAGCATAGAGATGAAGCAGTAAATAACATTAGAAATAATGTTTATGGAAATGAAGTAGATGCTTTACATAGTTTAATGCAGCGAATTTCTTTTAGAGACAAGGAAGTAATAAAAGCCAGTATCGAAGCTTCATTTATGGCAGGTTGGGAGGCATCAAATACTTCGGTAAGTAGAAAAGCTGGCCATAAGGAGTTAGCCAGAAATCAGTATGTTGAAAAACAGGTATTATCAAAATTCATGGAAGACGGAAAATTAATAGCACCCGTAAAAAACAATTAAAAGAGCATTGGCAAGCAAACGAGTTCATTTACTGAATCGTTTGCTATTGAGAGGTTCTGGCAATCACAATACATTCAATTTAACATAATATACATTATAGGAACTTAGGTATATTTTAATTTGTGGACCTTTTACCGCTTAGAGTTTGCTTAACCACAATCAACGATTTTAATTTGCTTACTGAAAGTTGCTGATAGTCTCGTTTAAATAACAAACCAAATATAGCATAACAATAATTTTAACTGCTAATGCGTCATTGAAACCATGGGGTTTGCGCTGCATGATACTCAATAAGAAATGACATGATGTTTTAAGGATTTTATATGAAACTGTTTCATAAACGCTATCATCAGCCTGGTACTCGACCTGGAGAATTAGCTGCACCTAAAAGTGATATTTTTTCAGTTGATTTACTCAATTACGACGCAACAAGCATAACTGTTAACAAGCATATTAGCGTTCATGATTGCCGACCTTTTATTGACAGCCCGAGTGTATCTTGGATACATGTTCAAGGTGATCCAACACATGATACGTTGCTTACTCTCGCTAAAGGTTTGGACATTCACGATTTGTATGTTGAAGACATAGTTAATTCTGGTCAAAGACCTAAGGTCGAAATTAATGAAGAACAAATATTTGTAATTTTAAGTTTACCTGTTCATAGCGATAATCAAATTCGTATTGAACAAGTCAGTCTATTCTTGATAGGAAATACAGTCGTCACTTTTTGTTCTGGCGGATTTAATCCTTTTCAAAAAGTGATGGTTAGATTACAAAAAGTTGCGGGTAAATTACGCCACCGAAAAGCCGATTATCTCTTTTACAATCTCATTGATAGTGTCATAGATTTTGGCTTTCCATTGTTAGAATATTATTCTGAACGTATTGAGTCTATTGAAGATGAATTGTTACAAAAGTCTGACGCTGATGTGTTGAATCAAATACATAAGTTACGCAGGGAATTATTGCTCCTTAGAAGGCGTCTTTGGCCTCAACGTGAAGTGATAAGCGAAATATTACGAACTGACGAAAACACTCAACTTTCGTCAGAAACCAAGTTACATATCCGAGATTGTCACGACCATGTCATCGCTATTATGGAGTTACTCGAAACCTATCATGAAATGACATCGGGCTTGATGGAACTGTACATGACCAGTGTCAGCCTAAAGCTTAACGATGTGATGAAAGTGTTGACCATTATCGCTACAATTTTCATTCCTCCCACTTTTATCGTTGGAGTATATGGAATGAATTTTGACCCTCAAGTCAGTTCGCTCAATATGCCAGAAACACAGTGGCAATACGGCTATATCGCCGTTTGGTGCGTGATAGTAGTAATGATTTGCGGCATGTTAGCGTTGTTCAGAAAGCATAAATGGATTTGATTTTGACGATGTAAATCTTTAACCACAGAATATTTCAACTCCTGCTGTGTTTTAATTTTAGGATTAAATTAGCTTAAAATTCAAGATAGATTGTAGTCTACAAAACACTATCTAGTGTAGCCTAGATTTGAATCTCAATAGGTTTAAGAATTACGCACCTTTCCCTGATATAATCGTTACTATTACAGACCAAATAACAATCTTATGCTAGAGCAAATTCAGTCCTATTTAACACCAATCATAGAGTCCTATGCCGACAATCCTATTGTGCAGGCGTCGATTGTAATAGTGGTATTTTTTGTTATCGCTTCCATTTTTAAGTATATCGTTATTCTAGGATTAAAAAGGGTAATTGCTGGCGCAAAAATCACCCTCGGAAGCAATTTTTTGGACTTGTTGCATGCTCCGATTTATTACAGTGTTTTGCTAATAGGTCTAGCAACTGCTGCGACGCTCCTAAGGCCAGAGCCGCAATACTTATTCATTTTATCATCAATATTAAAGTCCATTGCCATGTTGATTTGGACTGTATTTTTGCTAAAGGCTAACAAAGAACTCTTAAATGGTTTAGTCGTGCACCCTACTCGTTTTACGAGTTTTAATAACAAAACGTTGCCGTTATTTCAGAATATGCTCAATATTATTATTATTGTGTTTGCTGTCTATTTAGTCTTTTCGATATGGAATGTCGATATGACTGCTTGGCTAGCGTCGGCAGGAATTGTTGGTATTGCCGTAGGATTCGCGGCCAAAGATACCTTAGCGAATTTGTTTTCTGGTGTGTTTATTATGGCCGATGCACCTTATAAAGTAGGTGACTATGTGGTTCTAGATTCTGGAGAACGCGGAGAAATTACCCATATCGGGATACGGAGCACTCGAATGTTTACCCGAGATCACATTGAAGTTACGATCCCTAATTCGGTCATGGGTAATTCAAAAATTACAAATGAATCAGGCGGTCCCAATGAAAGATCTCGCTGCCGTATCGCTGTTGGTGTTTCATACAATACTGACATAGATTTGGTTCGCTCAGTGTTGATGGCAATTGCAGCTAATCAAGAACTCGTTTGTGTCGACCCAGAACCAAGAGTACGGTTTCGAAGGTTTAGTGGTTCTGCATTAGATTTTGAATTATTGGTTTGGATTGATAAACCTGAGTTAAAAGGACGTCTCATCGATAGTATAAATAGTGAAATATATAAACAGTTTAAAGAAAACAGTATCGAAATCCCCTACTCCAAGCACGATTTGTATATCAAAGAGATGCCTATAAAAAAATAAACTATTAAGGCATCAACAATCTCAATTTACGCTCATTAGCTCTCTACCCAAATAAGGGCTGAGTTACCTATATTTCATATAAGCTAGATTCTTCTTCACGAACTTGTGACAATGAGCATTCTTAACGTATTGCGGCAATAACCCAAATAAGAAGTAGTTTCTAGCGGTTTAAAATCTAAAGAGATTTGCGAATACGTTGAAAACTTTTCATAATTTCTTCACCTAATAGTTTTGCTGCCGCAGATACATCTTCAGACGCACCTTTTGCCTCTTTTCCTACCTGCCCTGCTTTAGACTTGAAATGCTCCCATTGTTTATCAACTTTGTGCCATTCATCTCTTGCATCGGCTTTTAACAAATGCGCTTTGAGTACAATTTCATCTCTTTCTTGTTTAACTTGTTCAAGAATTTTATCGACTTCTTGTTTTGCGTTTTCAGCTATTTCATTTTTCATATATTCGCCTCAAGTTGATATTAAAGTGCTAATGAATAGATTACTTGATGAGAATCATCAGGATCTCTTTTCGCTAACATTCCTAGTTCTTTAGACAATGCACGCATTTGAGGGTTTTCAGCCAGTTCAACAGCATATAGAGTATGTATCCCATGACTTTTGGCGTATGACATTAAATATGTCATGAGCAACTTTCCTAAACCGCTATGCTGCCAGTCATCTGCTATGGTAAGGGCCATCTCATGAATGTCCGGATTTTCACTTAACACGTAACGACAAGCTCCGATTTCTACCACCTCCCCATTTCGATTTTCAGTAGCAATAAATGCCATTGAATTTTCACCATCTATATCACACAAGCTTTTCAACACAGCGTCTGACACCTGATTTATTGCCCCAAAAAAGCGATAATATTTAGTTTCTGGCGATAAATGATCGATAAAATCACGTTCAAGAGTCGTGTCTTGCAGGTTAACAGGACGAATAGTTATCGTTTTACCGGCCAACTGAACAATAGAACTTTGAGTCTGTTGTACTTGCATATAATCAATCCTAATATTTAGCTATGTAATACACACCTATTTAAACACTCAGCGCCACACCTTTCTCGCTAGTGAAAGGTAGTATAAGTAGAAGTAAATCTGCGAGTTTGACCTATATCAAACTTTATTCAGTCACTCGTAACGTCACACATGAGAATTGCAAGGTAACTTATGTCAAATTGCCCTTGATATAGTCAAGGTGTCTTTATGGCCAAAAATGAGAGAGCGTTACTAAATGTTCAATAACAGTATTAACTGAACTTTTTCTATTAAATTACATACCTATATAGGCTAACTGAAAAGGTTTGGAATAGGCTTTTCTAGAAGCAGACGGTTAGATGCGGATGCATACTGGTAAAAGGCATATTAACTCATTTGAGGTTAACCCTAAAACTAGCGAAAATAAAAATGCTCGCTGACATTCATTCACAACGTTGCCCTTGTTAAAGATAGAATTCAATACGTAAGGATCATAGTGTTATTAGAACTTGCTTATCTTTTATTTGTCATGACTATTGCTACAGCTATAGTGTGGAAGGCTTGCAAGTACCTTGAAGAGGCATGCCACGACCTTGCGCTTTATTATGGACTACCTGACTCAGTAAAAGGCTCTACAGTGATGGCGATCAGTTCAAGCTTTCCAGAGTTGGTTACTATTATTCTCGCAGCGGGAATTCATGGAGACTTTGAACTGGGTCTAGCAACCATTATTGGTTCGGCTGTTTTCAATATATTGGTCATTCCAGGCGCATCAGTTTTATTTCGTAAAGGCTCACTCGATGCTGGACGGGATCTCATATATAGAGAAGCACAGTTTTATTTAATCAGTGTTCTGATAGTCATGTTGACGTTATCCTTTGCACTTATTTACCACCCCATACCAAACACTTCTATGAGTGCAACACTTAACACTTCAATGGTGTTGCTACCACTACTGTTTTACGTGCTTTACATTTATATCCAATACCAAGAAGTTAGCGATCACAAAGCACACAAAAAGAGTCGAGATATTCTACTACTAAAGAGTTGGGGGAAATTACTAATCTCAATGATACTGGTGACTATAGCGGTAGAAGTTTTGATACAAATTGTGATTAAGCTTGGTGAAATGTTCGACACTCCTAGTTACTTTTGGGGGGCGACTATTTTGGCTGCCGCCACTAGTATCCCAGACTTATTTGTCAGTGTTAAAGCAGCAAAACGAACAGTCAATGCAGCCAGTTTAACTAACGCTTTCGGTAGCAATGTTTTTGACTTGTTGGTTGTATTGCCTGCTGGGGTATTAGTCGCAGGAGCAGTGGTATTCCATTACCCGAGCGTCATTCCGATGCTTTTGTTCCTGCTTGGGGCCACTGTATTTTTTCTAGTTGTCGCTCGCAACGGCTCCAAACTAACGAATAATAACGGTAAAGTACTCTTGTTGGCATACTGTGCATTTGTTATTTGGATGGGATATGAAAACCTAGTTATTCTGTAATTGTTTCCCTAGTTATCTTTTAGCATTTCAATTATTTGCGTTAGATTTAAGCCATTGTTAAGTTTCATTTATTAATCTCAAATCCGAGTTGTATTTGAGACATTAATAACCATGATCGCTGCTGTACTTAACTTAGTTCGTCCCTTTATTCTATTTTTCTTTCTATTAATTTTTATTTTGCTAGTTTCTAGAGTGGGGTTGGCGCTTTGGCAGTATGAGCACATCAAAAATGTACAGATTCTAATGTCGCTTGTATTCAGAGGGTTAAGAATAGACCTAAGTACAATGGGTTACCTTTTATTTGTACCCGCTACCTTGCATCCGTGGTTGATGTTGTCTCGATACCAACATTATTGGCTAAAAACACTGAAGATCGTATTTTTGATTACATTCTCTGCTGTTGTTTTTTTTGAACTTGCCACCCCCGCATTCATTACCGAATATGGCTTTCGTCCAAATAGATTGTTCATTGAATATATGGCATATCCAAATGAAGTGATGAAAATGTTATTCAACGGGCACCTCTTAACGTTAGTCTCCGTATTTATCATACTTATTACTTCAGCCTGTATAGTTACACCGCCAATAAACAGTATAATTAGGTCAAAAAAAGGGCACTGCCCCCCTAGCCCCTTACCTTCTTTGTTGTCATGTACTTTGATGTTACTAGTTTTGTTGTTGTGCGCAAGAGGCACAATTGGGCACAGGCCGATCAACCCGTCACTAGTATACTTTTCAACCGATTCCTTAGTTAACTCGTTAACCTTAAATTCAATCTACAGTGTCGCCCATGCCTATAAACAATTCGGTGATGAAAAAAATGCAGCCAAACTTTACGGAAAAATGGATAAAGAAAAAATCATTTCGCTTATTCGCAGTGAAACAGGGTTAGCGCTAGACTCGTTTACAAATAAATCTCAACCATCGTTAAGCACTCGCCAACCCGTATATCAAGGAAAGCCTAAAAATTTGGTGATTATTTTAGAGGAAGGTCTAGGCGCCCAATTTGTGTCTTCTCTAGGCGGTCTGCCACTGACTCCACAAATTGATAAAATGAATGATGAAGGTTGGGCATTCAAACAACTGTATGCAACTGGTACACGCTCAGTTAGAGGCATCGAGGCCGTCATTACAGGCTTTACCCCGACCCCAGCACGGTCGGTGGTTAAACTTGATAAATCACAGAGTCACTTTTTCACCATTGCTAGCCTTTTAAAAAAACAAGGATATACCACCCAATTTATTTATGGTGGTGAAAGCCATTTTGACAATATGAAAAGTTTTTTCTTGGGTAATGGCTTTACTGATATCGTAGATTTCAAAGATATTAACAAACCTAAATTTGTTGCATCTTGGGGTGCCAGTGACGGTGACTTATTTAGACAAGCAGATACTGAATTAACTCAACTACATAACCAAAATACACCTTTTTTTAGTTTCATCTTTTCTTCTAGCAATCATGATCCATTTGAAATTCCCGATGGTATCATAAGCCCTATTGAATATTCACAAGAGCAATTGTCACTTTATGATGAAAAAGAGCGGATGCGTCATAAAGCGGTGCAATATGCTGATTACGCTCTGGGTAAGTTTATCGACAAAGCCAAAACCCGCGCTTATTGGAAAGACACAGTATTTTTAATTGTCGCTGATCATGATGCTAGAGCATTGGGGAGTGATCTTGTACCAATAAAGAACTTTCATATTCCCGCCGTAATACTTAATTCATCGAAGCAGAGCTTCATTGATACCAGGGTGGTTAGTCAAATCGATTTAGCTCCCACATTGCTCTCACAAATTGGCATCATTAATCAATCCCCCATGCTGGGGCATGACCTTAGTGATACAAACGCATCTGGCCGCGCAATGATGCAATATGCTGATAACTTTGCCTACATGAAAGCTAATGAAGTAACGATACTTCAACCGCAGAAACCAGCTCTAAATTTTACCTATGATTTTAGGCTAAAAACGCTAGCCCCTAAACAGCCCAACCTTGAATTGTCAGATACCGCGTTAGCTCATGCGCTATGGGGTAGCTTAGCCTATGAAAATACATGGTATCGGTTCGAATAAAGACTAAGTTGTAATTAAAAATGATGCATAGTCACTAACAAAACAGTTTATCGCATTGTTTAATAGCATCGTTACTCACAATATTGGTGAATTTTATGCACTTCGTCCATTTTACAGGTTATAACACTGACATCTGAATAACCTACTCTTGCCAATTGTTCTGCCGCCAATACCGCCCTAAGAGATGACGCACAATGTAAATATATTGGGCGCTCAGGTTGTTTTTCTATTTCTAACATTTTCATTTCCAATACCCCTCTAGGTATATTGATAGCGCCAACTGCAGGTGACGCAGCATGCTCAGCTGGCTCCCGCACATCTATCAGCAATCCATGGTTTTTGCTCATTTCTAGCGCCGCTTGTTTCGCAGTGACTAGTTGCACGTTTTGTGATGCTTGTTGTAGCAATGATGGAAGCGTTTTCAGCATGGTAAATTCCTTAATGTATATGTCATGTTTAAATGGCACTCAAAACAAGCGTTTCACCCGAGTTGAGACCTGAAATAATTTCTACTTGATCACCTTGTGTTTTACCTACGCGCACAAAACGGCGATTAATTTCACCGTCTTGTAACAGCCATACCATATCAAGTTGCCCGTAACTTTTTAGGTAATTTGCGGGTATAGACAGCACTTCGCTTGTACCGTCTTCGATTAACATTCTGGCGAACATACCTGGTTTTAATTGTGGATCAAACTCGATTCCTGCTTTCACCAAGAAAGAGCGAGCATTGGGGTCAGCGGCAGGCACAATCTCTATTAAGGTAGCGTTAATATTTTTACCGAGAGAATCTATTTCAACAGATATTTTGCGTCCGACTTGTAGTTTGATGGCTAATGATTCACGTACATCGGCCTCAATTTGCAAAGTCAGAGGATCATACAAAGACAAAAGTAGCTGGCCTGGAGACGCCATGTTACCTGGCTCAGCCGCCCTTTCGACGACAACGCCAGAAAAAGGAGAAACGATTTTGGTATATTTAAGTGCAGTTTGCGCTGCTTGTTTGCGCTGTTTCGCGGCAACAACTTCAGAGTCGTATCGCCGGAAATTCGCAATGGCGTTATCAAGTACACTTTGTGAAATTAAACCTTTATCTTTAAGTACTTGCGTTCTTTCTAGAGTCTCTTGAGATTCAATTAAAGAAGCCTGAGCTGCTTCCTCCATAGCCACTACTTGAGCCAATTGTGCCTGTAGTGCAGCGCTTTCAAGGGTGACAAGTAACTGGCCTTGGGCCACACTTTCCCCGGCCCTGACATGCATTTTTTCAATTCTAGCTAGCACCTGACTGGACAATAGAGTTGCTTCTCTGGCTTTTATCCCAGCAGGAATAGACTCTACATTGGGTTGGCTGTTTGAAACAACGGTATAGATTGCGTTTGTGTTACTATTAGAACGGTCTAACAATCCCGGCGAAACACGACTACTAAACACTCCGGCCATCCACGCTACAACTAGCAGTAATCCCACAACAGTTAACAGTGGTATCCCCCATTTTTTAATACTCATATTTTGTGCTCCTGTAACTGTGGACTATCTTCAAATACTAAGTAATACACCATAGGTACCACAAACAATGAAAAAAGCGTCGATGCAATAATGCCGAAAATAATTGCCAGTGCTAAGCCGCTAAAAACGGGGTCAAGTGTAATCACTAAATTGCCCAACATAGTGGTACCCGCAGTGAGTAGTACTGGTCTCATTCTAACTTCGCCTGCTGCCAAAAGTGCTTGTTTAATATTCATGCCCTCGGCTCGAGCCAAAGTAATAAACTCCACTAATATTAAAGAATTTCTAACTACTATGCCCGCCAACGCAATCATGCCTATCATGGCGGTAGCCGTAAATAAAATAGGATCGGGAGCTCCTGCGATAGTCCGTTCTCCAAATTGATTCAATAGCCAAAATCCCGGCATAATGCCGATAATAGTTAAAGGGATTGCCGACATAATAATCAAGGCTAAAGCGGAGCTAGAAGTTTGTATTTTAAGTAGGAAAAAGATAGCCACTAAGGCAAACGCAAAAGCAATGCCCATATCTCTAAACACGTCCACTGTAATTTTCCACTCGCCTTCTCCAGAAAACGAGTAAGACGTACCCTTAGGTAATTGCCATGGCTCACCACCGCCCGGTTGCAAATAAGTTCGGTTTTTCCAATCTATTGGGCCGCTAGACTGATTCGAAGTGGAAACGTCATTCATTGAATTTAAATCTGAGCTTAAGTCTGCAACGACTTCTGCAGGTGTACGCCCTGATAATTCTGCTGTGACATAGATGACCGGCACCAGATCCTTGCGTAAAATAGGTTGAGATACTTGGGTTTGTTGCCAATGCCCAAGCTCTGCCAAACTAACCAAGGATTGTGGTGATGACTCTAATCCTACTCCATTGTTTTGTTGCGCTATTCCATTTTGCCCCAACACTTGAAGACTCAAAATATCAGTCAAAGATTGTCTATTTTTATAAGGCAGTTTTACTTCTATCGGGACTGGCGTCGCATCATTTTCGACTTGAAATATGCCGGCTCTTTTAGAATTAATAGCCACACCTAAGGCATTGTTAATGTCTACTGTGGAAATGCCAGAAAGTGCAGCCTTAGATTTATCAGTCACAAAACGCCAGATTTGTTGTTCACTGTTAATTGTTGAGTCTATTTCTACCACGTGGTCTTCTGATTTAAGACGTTGCATTAAATTTTGTGCGGCTTGTTGGTGTACTTGTGGACTCACAAATGGTTCCGCATAGACTTCTGCCACAAACGTACTCAATACCGGGGGACCAGGCGGTACTTCTACCACTTTTATTGTCAGATGTGTTTGTTGTAGTCTTGCTAGTTGTTCTCTAAGTCTTAGAACAATTGCATGAGATTGATGCTCACGCTCGGACTTATCTAATAAAGTCACACGTAATTCAGCAAGGTCAGGCGACTGCCGTAAATAATGTTGGCGTACCATACCGTTAAAATCAATTGGAGAGGGTTGACCAATGTAACTGGCTATGGCCTTCACTTCTGGTAAACGTTTAACGGTTTCTATCACTTCTTCGACTTTAGCCGAGGTTTGTTCTAATGATGTACCTTGTGGCATATCAATCAAAACCTGGATCTCGTTTTTATTATCAAAAGGCAATAATTTTAGCGGCACACTTCGCATTAATGGCAGTGCACAAGAAATGATAAACAACACTAGTACTATCCATAGGCCTAGTTTGCTGCGTCCCTTCTTGAGTATCAATGGGTTTAACAAACGCGAATAGAGCCCATGTTTGTTTTCATCTACTTGAGTGGTTGTCGGTTTTAACAGTTTCGCCGCTAACCAAGGTGTGATGGCAAAGGCGACGAAGGTTGAAATCATCACACTCACCGGAACATTAAACGCCATTGGAGCCATATAGGGTCCCATCATGCCTGTGATAAATGCCAGAGGAACAAAGGCTAGAATGATATTAATAGTTGACATAATAAGCGCGGGGCGTATTTCAGACATTCCGTTAACTATGTTGTCTTTTTTAGAGGTATTTTTATTACCCAAAAATCTTGTAATATTATCGATACCGGTGATCGGGTCATCCACTAATAAGCCAAGTGACAAAATCAAAGCAAATAGCGTTACTCTGTTGATGGTATAACCAAACGCAAAATCCAACATCAGAGTCAGCCCATAACAAATCGGTACCGCTAGCGCCACGACTATTGCTTGACGCCAGCCCAAAAACACACCAATAAACACCACCACAGTAAAGACTGCAAATGCCAAACTAGAGGTTAAATTGTTGACTTTTTCATTAGCGGTTTGCCCGTAATTTCTCAAGTACTCGTAGTGCACTTCTTGTGGCAATAACTGCGTTTCTAACTCACTCATTTTCGCCAATACATTGTTGGCAACTGTTACCGCGTTACTGCCTTTTTGTTTAGCGACACTGATGGTAACCATAGGGTACTTATCTAGTAGTTGGCTCTTAGAAGCACTAGCAAACTCTAACCATTGGTAACTTTCGGGCTCAGAGGGTGCATCTATAATTTGCGCGATATCCTTAAGCATCACCACTTTTCCATTGATGACATTAACTACAATATTCTTCAGCTCATCAAGATCGCGAATCACATCTCCTGACTCGATTATTATTGACTCTTGCCTAAGTTGTAGTTCTCCATGTCTAGAAAGCTGATTGGATATCGCCAATGCGTCAATGACGTTCATAACACTTGTTTGCCTTGCAGCAAGTGACTGGAGATCAAGCAGTATTTGTATCTCTCTTGCGCGGCCACCTACTATATTGACTTCACTGGTATCAGGTAAACTTTGAATGACCGTTGAAATTTCTTGCGACATTCTACGTAAATCGTAGTCCGAATAGAGATCTGGCGCAGTACTAAACAATGCAATCATAAGTATCGCAACATCATCAACTTCAATAGGTTTTACAATCCAATCTGTTACCACTTCGGGGATCTTATCTTGATTGGAATGAAGCTTATTGTAGGTATTGAGTAACGCCCGTTCTCTGTCTTCGCCTACCTCAAAGCGTAAGGTAACACTTAATCCACCATCACGAGACGTCGAGTATATATGCTCTATACCTGGTACTTGCTTAATCAGTTTTTCGAGGGTTATGGTGACTTGTCGCTCCACTTGACGGGCAGATAGATTGGGCACATCCACCCACACATCAATCATGGGCACTACAATTTGTGGTTCTTCTTCGCGTGGAGTGTAAGTAAGGGCAATCGCCCCTAAAAATAACGCAACAATAAACACAAACTGCGGAAAACCGCCATTTAAAGAATAAGCAACTAATCTATCTATTGGATGTTGTTTCATAGCCTTGTACTACTGTGTATCGCAGAAAAATTCATACATTTTTTCGATTATTTGTTTCACTTTTACATCTGTAACCGAGTAATAAATGGTTTGAGCTTGACGCCTAGTGGACACCATTCCAGCCTTTCTTAGAGCCGCTAAATGCTGTGATAAAGCCGATTGAGTCAGAGGAACTGATTCATTCAATTTGGTTACTGAGCATTCTCCGGCAACTAAGCTACATAGGATCATTAAGCGATTTTTATTCGCTATCATTTTTAGAAATGATTCTGCCTCAGACGCATTGGCTTTTATTTGATCTAGATCCAATTAAACACCCCCTGTTTGATTTGACTTCCCATAGTATACCCATTACATTAGATTTGTCTAATATTAGAAATAACTAATGTAATGGCATTTAAATTTAAACTTATTATAGAGGTATATAATGAACGTTAATCAAGCTTTAAGACTCGTCGCTGGGATCATGATTTTGGTCTCATTGTTACTGACCTATTACGTACATGGCAACTGGGTATTTTTTACGATATTTATTGCAGCTAATTTGATTCAGTCTGCTTTTACACAGTGGTGCCCCATGATGACCATACTCAGAAAATTAGGACTCCAAGATTAGTCTGCTTACTTAGGGAACACGTAAACATGTGCTCCCACCATTTCATTGTTAGCTATTCACGTCGTAATGTGGAAGCAACACACAACTATATATGCTTGGTTTGATTACTTCGCTGCACTAACGATTCGATTAAGCCATTTTAACGGCTAATACATCTTGTTTCGCACCGTGTAACACTGAGTTAGCTGTCGAGCCCAGTAACAGTTTAACCCCACTGCGTCCATGTGTTCCGATTACAATAAGATCAGCATGCATTTCATCAGCAAGTGTATGGATCTCATCAGCCGTGTTTCCAATAGGTAGATATATTTGTTTAATCGGTATTTGGTTTTTTGTGGCAATATCTTCTAAACATAGCTTTGCTTGTTTGTGGATCTCAGCGACATACTCACCTCCTACATCACTCATGTAAGGCTGAAAATAAGTAGTGGGTAAAGTGACAAAAAGCAGATTCAGATGAGCCTTATCTGTAGCAATAGACAAAGCTCTTTGAAGTACATAGTCATATTCAGAATAGATATCGATAGCCACTAAAATGCGTTGATACATTTTCATATTTATTCTCCAAAAAAGTGATTCTCACTCTCTATTGGTTTAGTTGTGATTGCAAAAACATCCCATCAGTTCATGGTCAAAATAGGTTTCTTTGAACTTGAATTAGTGGCGGCAGTCTTAGCACAAACATCGATTGATACACAGGCATTCAAAGCAGCGAAGTCAATGATGCTCAAAATACGTTGCTGTACGGCAATAATGTGTCGTTCTTGGAAACTTGAAAATATGCGACTGACAGTTTCAATCGCCATGCCCAAATAATTAGCGATATCAGTGCGCGTCATGCTAAGAATAAATTCTCCCGCTGATAGCCCCCTTTCAGAAAAGCTGATAGACAAATCCATTAAAAACCGTGCCACTTTTTGTTCACTTGAACAAGTACTAAGACACATCATCATGGCGCTATCACAGGCTAAGTTATGACTCATCGATTGCAAAATCGCAGCTCGAAAATTTTGGTCTGTGACCATTAACCTTTGCACTTGTGATGTTGTTATTAAGCACACACTGCTCGTTTCAAGAAAGCGTACCGATTGTGTATGCATATTCGCATCAAACCCATCAAGTCCTAACATATCACCTGGATAGAAGAATTTGGTAATATGCTCTTCTCCGTTTCTAGATGTAATAAATGCTTTGGCTGAACCTGAACGTAAGATATAAATACCTTCAAAGTAATCGCCAGCAGAAAACAAATTGTCCCTTCGCTGGAAAATACGATGAGAATGCCCCCTCGTTGAGTGATTATTGTTGTATTTAGGCGCACTATGATTACCGATAATTGGAGACTCGCTGAGATGATCATTCTTGGATTGATATGAACTTTTCATACTTTTAATGCCTCGTTAAACTTAGAGTATCAACTGACATACGGCATAATTGTCTAGCTGTCGCTTTCACTTCTTACTTAAATAATATAACTTAGCTACTCGCCCTCGCTATCCGAAATAGCGCGTAAAATGTTTCGGTAACTACCTATAACAATGGCGCTAATTAAGCAGAAAGTTACGCCTTGATAAATGACAGGTTCAGTGGCGTTTAAGGTATAGATAGAACTTTATGGGAACAACTCATGTCAGCATCTGACAGTACAAATTTGGGCCGCGTTTTAGCGGACAAGAGTGAACGTAAAGAAACCATTGACGACGCTAATGAAAGATTAATCGCCTTACTTGATGCGGCAGTTGATGGTCTGGTTATTATTGATAAAACAGGGAAGATTGAGCTTTTTAATAGCGCAGCTCAAAGAATGTTTTTGTACAGTAGTCAGGAAGTATTAGGCAAAAATATAAAGATGTTAATGCCTGCCCCATTTAGTCGCGAACATGATACTTATCTCTCCTCTTATATGACATCCGGCCAAGCAAAAATTATTGGAACAGGTAGAAAAGTAAAAGGAAAAAAATCTAACGGAGATGAATTTCCAATATTTCTCAGTGTAGGTGAGGTAAAGGGCTCCAGTCATATCCAGTTTGTCGGCATTATTAGGGATATATCAGAACAAGAACGCGATAAGATGGAAGCGCAAGACAATAGAAATCGTTTGTCTCACGCATCGAGGTTAAGCTCAATGGGTGAGCTTGCAGCGGGTATTGCTCATGAAATGAACCAACCACTTACTGCAATATCTAGTTATGCCCAAGCATCTAAACGATTATTGGCGTCTGGTTCACAACACAACGTTGAAAAAGTTGCGGCAACCTTGGATAAAATTTGTGACCAAGCCATTAGAGCCAGTGACGTTATTGATCGACTTAGAACCTTCGTTAAAAAACGCATATCACAACGTGAGTACGTTGATCTCAACGAGCTAATCAATAAAACAGTCAAGTTGGCCAAAGTCGATACGCGTATTTTAGATCATGAAGTCATAATAAAATTGGATACGATAAAAAAACCAGAATTGTTAGTTGATCCAGTGCAAATTCAACAGGTGTTATTGAATCTTATCCGCAACGGAATTGATTCAATGGAACATATAAAAGGCGCGCCTTTAATTATAAAAAGCCAATGGCTGTCGGATGAACTGATAGAAGTTTCTGTAAGTGATTGCGGCTTAGGTATTGATGTACAAACGATTGACAGTATATTTAACCCGTTTTTTACTACCAAGGAATCAGGAATGGGAATGGGGTTGTCAGTAAGTCAAACCATAATTCATGCACATGGCGGAAGAATCTACTTTGAGGCTAATCACCCATCTGGATGTACATTTTCGTTTCACTTACCTGCCACCTCTAAAAACCAAGAAAATACAGAGAATTCTGCAAATGAATAGAACCACCCAACTTGAGTCTTCTTCACCCATTGTGCATGTAGTTGATGATGATGAAGCCGTTTTAGATTCGGTCTCCATGCTGCTAGATAGCATCGGATTGAGTAATATATGCTACAAAAATGCTCAGGTGTTTTTGGATGCCTATGTTGAGGAAAGCTTCAATAAACACAATGGCTGCATAATGTTGGACATTCGAATGCCGCTAATCAGTGGAATAGAATGTCAGCACAGACTTGAAACGCTGGGATGTTGTCTGCCGATTATTTTTGTGACAGGTCATGGAGACGTGCCAACTGCTGTGGAAGCCATGAAACACGGCGCGATGGAATTTATCCAAAAACCTTTCCGAGAGCAACAACTTATAGATGCACTTCAAAAAGCCCTACAAGTTAATTTTAACGATCAACAAAAGCTCAAAAAAATACAACAAACCCAAGCAAAATTAGCATCTTTAACTAACCGTGAAACTCAAATACTTGAAGCGATAGTGTCAGGAAAAGCCAACAAAGTGATCGCCATTGATTTGCATCTAAGTCAGAGGACTGTTGAGATCCATAGGGCTCACGTTATGGATAAAATGGAGGTAAAGTCCTTAGCAGAGCTTGTTAAAGTGGTAATTGACGCCTCCGCTACTAATTAATTACGTATAAATGCTTATTGCCATTACCTGAGATAGACACCGATAATTATCGACACTAAATCGCAAGTCTAGAAAATAACAATTACAGTGTAATTTGGGTATCAATGGTAAAACAATGAGTACTTTTGAAAAACCAATCGTCTATTTAGTTGACGATGATCAAAGGTTAATGGAATCTCTTTCTGCAGTTCTAAGACTCAGTGGGCTGACAGTCGAAGTGTTTGAGTCAGCGGAACATTTTCTTAACAACAAATTAAGAAGTAGAGCATCTTGCCTAATCGTTGAGGTCAATTTACCGAACATGGACGGTATTGAGCTGCTCAAACATATGAACAGCCTTGGTTTAAGATTACCTACAATTGTCACGTCATCAAGCAGTAACGTCAGTGACGCTGTTCGCGCAATGCAGGCCAAAGCCATTGATTTTATTGAAAAGCCTTTCATAGAAAACACCCTTGTCAAAAAAGTATTAGAAGTAATTGAACGAACATAAACAGCTATATTTTAATTGATGTAAAGGAACCTATAATGGAGTTTAAAGATTACTATAAGATTTTGGGTGTGAATGAAGATGCCGAACTAAAAGAGATCAAAAAGGCTTACCGAAAACTGGCCCTTAAGTTTCACCCTGACATGAATCCAGACGTAGGTGCAGAAGAAAAATTTAAACAAGTAGCTGAAGCCTATGAAGTTTTAAAAGACCAGACCAAACGTGCTGAATACGATGAAATGAAACGTTATGGTTCTAACTCAGAACAAGGCTTTACACCTCCCCCGGGCTGGCAATCCTATGGAAGCAATCATAGCGCTAACAATGACTCCAGCGCAGACTTCTCTGACTTCTTCAATTCTGTTTTTGGCGGCCGAGCACAAGGTTTTGGAACTGGCGGCGCACAACAACATAAAGGTCAAGATCTGGAAATGGAAGTACCTGTCTTCCTAGAGGAATCAGTGACTGGCTTAACAAAGAGTTTAGAATATTCAATACCTGTTTTTGACGGTAAACAAAGCAAACAAATTAAAAAGTCTCTAAACGTCAAAATACCTGCTGGTATTGCAGATGGCGCTCGCATTAGAGTCAAAGGCCAAGGAGCGCCGGTTCATGGTGCATCCGATGATAACAGCCAATTCAACGGTGACTTATTCTTACATATTAGGTTAGTGCCCCACCCTTTATTTGATGTACAAGGTTTAAACCTATTATTGACAGTCCCAGTTACGCCTTGGGAAGCAGCTCTTGGGACAAAACTCGAAGTGCCTACTCTTAATGGTAAAATCAGTCTAAATATTCCTGCCAATTGTAATACTGGTAAAAAACTACGGATCAAAGGTAAAGGACTTAAAAACAAAACCGCCCAGGGTGATTTGCTAGTGTTGATTAAGATAGACATTCCACCTACAACTAATAATGAAACCAAAAAGCTATGGGAACAATTTGCAGAAATTGAGCAATACAACCCAAGGCAAGATTGGAGTAACTAAACATGACCCAAATCACTTTACATATACATCTAGACGAATTGTGCCTGAATCCGGATATCAACCAAGAAACAATACTAGAAGTCGTTGAATATGGCATTGTTTCCCCGATAAATGGAGACACTATCTCAGAGTGGGCATTCGATTTAGAAAGTGCTTACTGGATTAAGAAGGCCGTTAAACTTAGTCGAGAATTACAAATCGACTGGGTAGCAACGGCTATGGTGATAGAATTATTGAAATCAAAACAACAACTAGAAAAAGAAAATACTCAACTAAAATCTAGACTTAACCGGTTACTTTAAAGGTTTTAATAACGTTACTTACCTCTACATGTTTTTAAATGTTTGAATATTTATCGCAATAGAAAGTATTCGAAAATGAGGCTTACTTCACAACACAAGTTACAACATCAACCTGGATTTCATCAATGAAGAACCTGATAAACATGCCCAAGTTTAAGTATGTCTTTGTTACATTAATCATCCTTGTAGGTTGTGAAAATTACACCGCTAATTTTGCGTTAGGGACCCTAGAACGAGATCGTATTGCACATACAGCAACGGCAAACGAAGTGGTTGTTGCCCTACCTGTTGCTCGTGGCACTCGTGTTAGAGTTGGCGATGTACTAGTGCAATTGGATAATCGTCAGCAATCCGCACTAACGGATAAGGCACAAGCCTACGTCGCTGAAGCACAAGCTAACTTAGAAAAATATCGTAACGGCGCACGACCCGAAGAAGTCGCTGCAGCCAGCGCTAAATTACTTGGCGCGAAAGCCGCGTTAACAGAGAGTGAAGCTGCTTACCTAAGAACTAAAAATCTTGTTATTAAAGGGTTGCTCAGCCAAGCAAGTTTAGACCAGGCAATTGCGTCGAAAGATTCAAATCGAGCGGCTGTTCAAGCTGCGCAAGAAGCGTTATTACTCCTTACCAACGGTACTCGCCATGAGGACTTGTTAGTAGCGGCAGCAAACCTTGAAGTTATGCAAGCCGCCCTTGTTAGTGAGCGCAAGAAACTTGACGACTTAACTGTCACGGCAACAAGAGATGGAATACTCGACACCCTCCCTTGGAACTTAGGAGAAAGAGTCACATTGGGTAGCCCAGTGGCGGTAGTATTAGCTGGAGACGCCCCCTATGCGCGAATCTACGTTCCAGAACCGTATCGCGTTAAAATAGCGGCGGGTGATAAACTTGACATTCATGTAGACGGCCTTCCAGAAACCATCAGCGGCGAAGTTCGCTGGATTTCAAGTGAACCAGCTTTCACGCCCTACTATGCCCTAAATCAACAAGAGCGAGCTAGGTTAATGTATTTAGCCGAAGTCCAATTACCCGCTAACTATGCAGAGTTGCCCAATGGCGTAGCAGTACAAGTTGAACTTCCATGATTCGAACGAATAACCAAGATTATGTAATACAAGCTAAGGCGTTAAGTCGCCGTTTTGGCAACTTAAAAGCCATAGACAACTTAGATTTAAACGTTGATAAGAATCGCATTTATGGATTTTTGGGCCCTAATGGATGTGGAAAAACTACCGCAATTCGTATGTTAACAGGACTACTCAAACCGACTTCAGGTTCGATCAAAATCTTGGGATTGACCTTACCCAGAGATGCTGAAAAACTGCGTCTGAAAATGGGCTACATGACTCAAAAATTCTCTCTCTATAACGATTTAACAATCAAAGAAAATTTGCAGTTTATTGCCAAAATATACGGGATCGCAGGTGTTGCCCAAAAAACACGTATCGATGAATTGCTGTCTATTTACGCTCTCAATCAAAAACAATCGCAATTAGCCAGCAGCATGAGTGGAGGTCAACGGCAGCGCTTAGCGTTAGCAGCAGCGACTTTACATCGTCCTGATTTACTATTTTTAGATGAGCCCACATCCGCGGTAGATCCAGAGAACCGTCGCGAATTTTGGGAGCAATTATTTGACCTATGTGATCAAGGCACGACTATTTTAGTTTCCACTCATTACATGGATGAAGCTGAACGCTGCCATAAACTGGCGATACTTGAAAACGGAATAAAGCGAGCGGATGATACGCCACAACAACTGATGAAAAATATAGCCGCGCACGTAGTTGAAATAGAGGCAGAGGGTCTAAGGCATTTAAAACAACAATTAGCTAACTTACCCGAGATCATCAGCGCGGCACAATTAGGGGCAAGATTGCGAGTGTTGGTAAAAGATAGCGTGAGCCAGCCTATAGAATTTTTAAGTCATAGCAGTGCAATAGCGTCGAATAAAATCAGCATAGTGCGTCCTAGCCTCGAAGACGTATTTATTACTTGTACCGGAGAAACTGGTCAGTGATAAAAAGCCTATATCGTATACACGCAATCTTATTTAAAGAGTTGATGCAATTAAAGCGCGATAGAATGACATTCGCCATGGTTATTATGATCCCACTCGTGCAGCTAGTCTTGTTTGGTTACGCTATCAATACCAATGTACGCCACATACCTGTAGCAGTGGTTGACCATAGTCAAAGTGGGATAAGTCGAGTGTTGTTGCAAACAGTAGCTGCAACACAAGTGGTTACCTTTAGACACTATTTCAATGACATAAAACAGGCCCAGCAGGCGCTCGAACAAGGTAAAGTCCGCGCTATTTTTATTATTCCAGCAGATCTTAGTAAACGTATTGTTCGCCATCCTAGTGTTGGCTTTGGACTGCCAGCTTCAAGTGATGAAGAAACTAGTCGCCCAATAGCACAATGGCTAGTTGATGGCTCAGACACTATGATTGCCGCAGCAATCAAAGGCCTAAGAAATATGCCACTAGCTGAACTACTCAGTAAACCTGCCAATCGAGCAACGACTACCTTTGAAGTGACACTGTTTTACAATCCAGAACAAAGAACCGCTGTCAATATTGTGCCTGGCTTGGTGGGCATAATACTCACTATGACAATGATAATGTTCACATCGGCTGCTATCGTGCGCGAAAGGGAGCATGGTAATATGGAAATGTTAATTACGACCCCTATTCGCCCAATTGAATTAATGTTGGGCAAAATCATTCCCTACATATTTATTGGACTGATACAGGTTTCAATCATTTTAGGTATAGGTTATTCGATATTCAATGTGCCCATAAACGGTGGTCTAGCGTCACTGTTGTGCATTACGTTGTTGTTTATAGCTGCGACCTTAACCTTAGGATTAGTGATTTCAACCATTGCGACTAACCAATTGCAATCCATGCAAATGACAATATTTGTATTATTACCTTCGATTCTATTATCAGGTTTTATGTTCCCCTATGAAGGAATGCCCGAGATAGCTCAATACATAGCCGAGGCCCTACCAGCGACGCATTTCATGCGTTTAGTCAGAGGGGTCGTTTTAAGGGATGTGGTATTTACAGAAATGCTCAGTGATGTTTATTGGCTCAGTTTATTTACTGTCGCAGGGCTCATTTTAGCGTCGATTCGCTTTAGAAAAAACCTAGATTAGAAATGTAGCCCCTAGCCTGCTCTAGTCATTTTTAAGATCTTGCTCTTTTAGACGCTCTTTTTCTTCATTGAGTTGTACATTTAATATTTGTAACTTATCTTCAATTGCTTGCTGGTCTTGTGTGTTTAGGCTTTCTTTGCCTTGCTCTAATTCTGCGGTTAATTGGTCAATTGCAGTCTCTACCTTAGCCACCGAAGACGCCTTTTGCGCCTTTTCAAATGCTAACGTTTCTAACTTATTCTCGCTGTTCTCTTGCTCAACTCGTTGTGGTGTTGGAATAATTGGCTGTCCATTTATTGCTCTTGTATTCATAAAACTCGGTGAAACAATCTCGATATTATCAGCGTGCAAACGATCTAACACCGAACTGTGCAAATTTGCTCTAACCGAAATTAAGTTCGAGGTATCTTTTAAATGCCCCGCAATACGATAAGTGATAGAAAAATCCCCTAAATTTCGTATTTGAACAAACCCTTCTGATAAACCCGCATCTTCAGCAGCTAAACACAGTTGTTTACTTATCCGTTGTCGAGGTATGTCGTATCCTAACGATATATCGATAGAGACTATAGTCCCTGAACTGCGTACCACTTTTACGGGAAATGTCACCATATGGATATTTGGAATAGTGACTAAGTCACTTTGTTCTGTTTGTACTTCAACATGCAATAGGTTCATTTCTGTCGCGCGCCCTGTAATGTTATTGACAGTAATATAATCTCCTAGTTTGAAATTTCTAATGACGCGTAACATCACACCGGCAAGAATATTGCCGATAAAGGTAGTAGAGGCAAATGCAATTGCAGCACTGAGTAAAATACCGAATAGTGATAACAACTGTCCGCGTAATCCATCACTTAAAGGCAATACAATTATGACCACGACTATGGCAATAAAAGTAAGACAGAGCATTAACAGTTGGAACTGAAATTTGCGTTTTTCCCAATAACTTCTGAGGTATCGATTCAGTAATGCCAACAGAATAAAACTTAGAAAAATCGTAGTAAGTAACTTTACAACGCTACCAGAAGCTAAAAACAGGTCTAAAAAACTGCTCATCTTTACGTATCCCTCAATGGGTAAATACCGAACTTGGCACTACTTTATAGTGATTATACCCTTGATTATTTCATGATGAATATGATCGGTGCCAACAAAACCTCTCTTTTAGCTGTCAGCAACTAATTCAGTTATTTTGCTAACTTGCCTCAATCTAACTAACTTTGATCAATAATCTGTTATCTCATAGACTAATCGTTTCGCCCTTGAGTTATCAGCTTATAAAAAACAATGCCCTCATAGATAAACAAAAGTAGGGTTAATCTATATCCTATCTAGACAGCCAAAGAAGTTTTGTGCATGATCGTCACATCGCGTTTTATATTTGCAGTTGTTGTGATTATTTCGGTTATGTCTTTTCACGTTCTTTTTCATTCTTTGTTCACAAGACCCACAAACGCCCCCAGTTTTTACATTACTTTTAGGAAATATCATGCAGAAAATTGTTATTGTAGGCGGAGGCGCGGGTGGCTTAGAACTCGTTAGTAGACTGAGTAAAACATTAGGCAAAAAAAAACTGGCGCAAATCATTCTGGTTGACCGACAGCCTACCCATGTCTGGAAACCTCTGTTACATGAGGTTGCCGCGGGGGTAATTGATAAAAACTCTGATGGCGTGGATTATCGCATTCATGCTGCTAGGCACAACTATCAATTTCAGCTCGGCAACATGAGCGATATCGATACGTTAAACAAACAAATAACACTAGACCCTTTGTTCGATGAACAAGGGCAACTCCTGTTGCCTGATAGAGTGATTGACTATGATTATTTGGTGTTAGCAATTGGAAGTGTCAGCAATGATTTTGGTACACCTGGGGTAGCTAAACATGCCTATTTTCTGGACTCATTGGCTCAAGCCGAGCGGTTTCATAAAGCATTACTTAATCAATTGTTGCGGATCAATCAACAAACAGATAGCTCCAGCACTTTAAAAGTAGCTATTGTTGGCGCAGGTGCCACTGGAACAGAGCTGGCTGCTCAACTGCATCACGTAGCTAATTTGGCCCGCTCATACGGCATGCCTAGCATGTCTTCAAAGCGCTTAGAAATCTCTATTATTGAGGCAGGAAACCGGATATTACCCGCTTTACCGGAACGAATTGCATTATCGGCCAAAAAAGCTTTAACAAAATTAGGCATCAAAGTATTGGAAAGGACTCGTATAATTGAAGCTCAAAAGACGGGATTTGTTACTAACGACCAAGTATTAATTGAAGCAGACCTATTAGTATGGGCAGCTGGGATAAAGGCGCCAGATTTCATTCAAACACTCGATATATTTGAAACCAACAAAGTGCAGCAAGTGTTAGTCAATTCACATTTGCAAAGTACCGTTAGTGATCAAATATTTGTAATTGGTGATTGTTGTGGCTTTAAACAAGAAGACGGCTCATGGGTACCTCCGCGCGCGCAGTCTGCTCATCAGATGGCTAGTTTAGTGGCTACCAATTTACGTAATATCAGCAAAAACAAACCACTAGTCGATTACCGCTATACCGACTATGGTTCGTTGGTACATTTAAGTAAATACAGCACGGTTGGAAGTCTTATGGGTAGCCTAAGCAATAGCACCATGTTTATAGAAGGTCGCATAGCAAGATTGGTATATATTTCACTTTACAATATGCATCAGTTTGCAGTCCATGGTTGGCGTAAAGGGTTATTGGTATTACTGACTAGAAAATTAAGCAATATAGTAGGGCCCAAATTCAAACTGCATTAACAGCCTTTACAACATAAGAGGGGTAAATTGATTGTCAGTTTACCTCTCTTACCCCTCAATTTAACGTCCTAAGACGAAATCTGTGATACCAAATAAACCGTATAAAATAGGTTGATGCAGCAAATAAATAATTAAGGAATGTTGCCCTAAAAATACCAGTTTATTTAGTACCCTATTTGGCTTGACCCTTATGTTAAAAACATTCCTGTGCATAACAAATATTCCTATTAGCACCACTCCTATCCAAGGAAAAAAGCTCACGAGATCGACGGTAAAAGTAGGTATACCTATATTTAAAACACTCCATTCCCATAGCGGGTAAAGATCATAGAAATTAGTCCCATAACCCGCTATACACAAGATACCCAGAAATAATGCCAGGTTCGGAGCACGAACAAACAACACTGAAACCGGCAAGGCTATAGTAATAAAATGTATGATCCCAAAGTACACCCAAGTATTGGGATCCATTAATACACTGCCTAAGGTGATAAAAAGCGAGACGGCAAACAGCTTGGTGATTGTTTTAGCGAGTTTCTTTTTATTTACTGAGTGGTGATAAGCCAAATAACTACTCATACCCACAGCCAATAAAAAGCCGCTTACAATGATCGCTCTAAATACTCGCCATTCAAAATCTTCACTAGTACTAAAATATGCCCAATTAAATACGGTTAAATCGTAACTGAAGTGAAATATAACCATCAATATTATGGCTACACCTCGGAGTAAATCAGTTTCGTAATTTCTAGTATTCTTAGCGACTTCAGTGTTTGCCATTTTACTTTTCGTGATCCTTAAGCCATTCATTTAAAAGCTTAATTTGCCCACATTTATAAGCTGCATAGGTTATGCGTAACGCATTTGATAACATTTCACTGTCTGTCCAACCTGTTTTATCAGATAACTCAGCATAACAGTTCATGGCTTGGGGAGTGACATATCCCCTCACCTGTTTTTTTCCTTTGTCTTTTTGTTTTTCCCTGAACCGCCGTTGTTTTTCGGCATTAGCACTACGTTTAATTTGACTCATATCATTCAAAAAATCATTTCTTTAGGTTAATTTGCTCAAAAGTTGAAATATATCACTGTTCAGAGTTGTTTAGCTTACAAGTGTTCGCTAAATTACCCACCTCAGAATATTTAGGCAGTATATAGAATGACAGAACAACAAAATAGTTTCACAAAGGAAGAACTTTTATCTTGTAGTACCGGGGAATTATTCGGGCCCGGAAATAGCCAATTACCGGCACCGAATATGCTAATGATGGACCGCATTGTTGAAATATATGATACCGGCGGCACTTACGATAAAGGCTACATTATAGCCGAGCTTGATATTACTCCAGACCTTTGGTTCTTTGCTTGCCACTTTCCTGGTGACCCAGTCATGCCTGGTTGTCTAGGACTCGATGCAATGTGGCAATTAGTTGGATTTTTCTTGGGCTGGTCAGGTGGGCCAGGAAAAGGAAGAGCATTGGGTGTGGGTGAAGTTAAATTTACTGGACAAGTGTTACCCTCTGCTAAAAAAGTGACTTATCGAATTGATTTAAAACGTGTCATCAAACGTAAACTATTTATGGGTTTAGGTGACGGAACAGTGGCAGTTGACGGTAGAGTGATTTACCAAGCGAATGATTTGAAAGTTGGTTTATTCCAAGATACCAGTAGCTTTTAAATCGACTTAATAGCCACCATGAACGTATTATAAAAATTAAAGCCCCAAATTTGGGGCTTATTAATTTAACTATTTATCGACTAATGAGTCCAATACTTCTATCACCGATGGCCTCTCGCCACCCTCCTAACCACTCAGATCTTGTATTTGAAGTATGAAACGGGCAGTTCTCTTTTGAACGACCTGCTATGCCTGCTTGGTAACCTTTAGAATGCGCCCTTGAAAGTTTATCTCTTTTTTGTCTTTTCATTGAGTTTCCTCTTTTGAATGATTAATTACCTGTGGTGACTTGATGGCCACGTAATAGAGATAGTGGATAGTGGTGTTTGGTTCAATAGTAAATATCACTTAAATTATTTGACATTTTTTAACTGTTTGAAAAATTGTGTTTTTTGCCCATAAACTAAATTTGTATATAAAACCGGCTATTTTAACATTAATGTAATAATACAAATCTACCGTCATTTCCTACTTTAACTGTGGGTTTCATACCTCGATAGTGTCAATTTGACTCACTAATCTCATTTACTGTTTAGCTAGTGCCGCCTCAACAAATTCGAAGGTTTGACTTCTATTACCAATCCATAAACAAAGTGATCTTTGAGTCATTCTGTTTATAGGAGTAATAAACAAAAAAACCGCCTAAAGGCGGTTTTCTTTGTGATTACAATACGTTAGTTAGATTGTATTTCTACGTCTAAAACCTAACACTAACAAGCCAAGCCCCAATATCCAAGAAAGGTTGGCACCTTGCCTATCTCTATTTACTTCATCAGGTACATCACATGCTTCGATCTCACCACCTACTATTGGAACCAGTTTAACAGCGGTGACTAAGTCAACAATAATTTCACTACCAGCTGAATCGAGAACCACCTCTCCCATTGCATCCTTTGACGGCCCTTGATATCGGGCAGTTGCTACAATTTCTCCATTATCATTTATGCTATTGGCTTGCACGATTTTATAGGGTGAATCACAGTCAATTAGACCTTGCAGACCACTAAACTCTTGGGTTTGATGGTCATATATAAATCCTTCTGTACGACGTCCGGTTAGCGAGGCATCGATATCTCCATAACCTACGACTTGACCATTGTTATTGATATCCAAAGCTACGCTCGATGACCCCAAAAAGAAGTCATCAGGGAAAGTCAGTTCCGATAAATTCATGTCGTAAACGTAAAACTTGGTTCTATTGGTACCATTTACAGATTTAACTTGATAGCCCACTACTAAGTTATCGTTATTGATATCTTGAGCGGTACTAATAGTGTTTGAGGTTCTTGCCACTATACGTTCAGGATCGGGGGTTAAATTAATAATCTCGTCACCATCAAATATTACACCATAGTTACGGATGACAGTGACGTCACTCTCTGTATATTCCCCGTTTGAAATACCAACGGCAATACCATTATCATTAATTGCAATGGCCTGGCTACTATATACGGTAGTGTCTTCGGCTTCTGGCTCAAAAAGTAATCCGAGTTCTTTGGTATCTAACAAATTACCTTGGTCATCCAATTGCCAAATCAAGCCTCTAAGTTGCGCATAAGAGGTAACTGAGCTACTAAATGTACTCACGACGCTACTTATGCAAGACTCAATAGGAACGTCCCCTCTTGCCGGAAAATCAGTCGTATCAGGATCGTCGTCGTCTACTAGCTCTTCATCTTCACAACTTTCAATGGCTGTTTCTAACGTATCAGTCAAAAATGATGTTGAACCGTAACCTACAACCTGATTACTTTCGTTGATACCAAAGGCATCACTAAACCCCCCTGCGATTGTTTCAGGTGGGGGTAAATCTACTATTGTATTTCCCAAACTAACAAAACCGCGCGTGCCAAACTCGTGCACTATAAAAGTGACATCGTCACCGTCTTCAAAGGTATAGTCTACTTTATTGTAGAAACCTTCGCCGCTGCCTACAGCCATACCTGAATTATTGATATCCCTAACGTTCGTATTGGTAGCTATAGAAAATTCGTTACTGAAGTCGGTGAGTTGATCAAAACCAGTAATGTAATCTGTTTCATTTTCAGAGGCTAAAAAACTAATACGACTCGCTATTTGCTGCGAAGTTTGACTACCATCCGCTGAATCGATTAAGGCGAGTAACAACTGATAATCAACACTATTGAAATCACCATTGCTCGCTGCTTGAACATCAGTTAGCAAATTGACTAAAGTTTCAGATTCAAAATCTAATAAATCTAAATCAATAGGTATATTGAACGGCGAATTCACATTGACTGTAACATTGCCATCTTGATTGATTGCACTGGGAAAACTATTTTGTCCTTCGTCAGCTACAGGTAATTCAACCACTGTGTACTTAGCAGCTTCGCTACTAGGCGCTACTAAAAGGGCTAAAGATAATGCGGCGGCTAGCCTTGTTTTAGTCATGTATAATTAATCCTACTTACTACTAATATGTTAATTGTTATTTTCTTTTTATATTATGCTATTCGTTCAAAGCTTCAATTTCATCCCACCTTTCATAACTTTGATTTAGCAAGGCTTCTGTTTCAGCTAGTTCTGCAAGTATGGGGTCTGACTTTGCGGCTCCTTGGCTGAAAAAGTCAGGGGCATTTACTAGCTGTTGTAAATTCTCTATTTGATTTTCAAGCGTTTCTATCTTCAAAGGTAAAGATTCTAATTCAAGTTGTAATTTATATGATAACTTTTTACCTTTTACTTCCGTAGAAATGTTTTTAGGACTCTGTGTTTGAGGTTTAGTTGCAACTTTTGTCACTTTTTGTGACGTTTGTTGAGCGTACCAATCACTGATATCAGTGCAACCGCCAACAAATTCTCTGATTTTGCCATTACCTTCAAAGAAATAACTCGAGGTGACTACGTTATCAACAAACTCCCTGTCATGGCTAACTAATATGACCGTTCCAGGGTAACTACATATAGTATCTTCTAACAGCTCTAAGGTTTCTACATCTAAGTCATTTGTGGGCTCATCTAGAATAAGAATATTGCTAGGCTTTAACATTAATTTAGCCAACAACAATCGATTTTTTTCACCGCCAGACAGAGATTTTACAGGAGAGTTAACTCGTTCTGGCGTAAATAAATAATCTTGTAGATAACTCATGACATGTTTTGTTTTGCCATTGAGTGTGACTTCTCTTCTTCCATCAGCAATAGCATCTATAACTTTTAGCTCACCGTCTAATTGGTCTCTGTGTTGATCAAAATACGCCACTTCAAGCTTTGAGCCTGATTTAACTACACCTGAAGTCGGTGATAATTGTCCTAATAACAGTTTAATCAGGGTACTCTTACCACAACCGTTTGGTCCGACTAACGCTAATTTTTCACCTCGAAGAATAGTGGTAGATAACGACTCTACAATAAGTTTATCGGCAATGCTGTAATGTAAGTTTTCAGTTTCAAAGACAATTTTTCCTGAGCTTTTAGACTCGCTGACGCTTACTTTAGCCGTTCCTAATTTATTGGCCCTAAGTGAGCGTTCCGTTCTCAATGCTTTCAAGGCGCGTACTCGCCCTTCATTGCGGGTACGTCGCGCTTTAACACCTTGTCTTATCCATGCTTCTTCAATGCTTAACTTTTTGTCAAATAACGCATTCTGTGCTTCTTCAACTTCCAAATCATGCGCTTTTTGATCGAGATATGCTTGATAATTACCTGGATAACTCACTAAGTTTCCGCGGTCTAAATCGATGATACGACTGGCTACTCTGCGAATAAATGCCCTGTCATGACTGACAAATACTACCGCACCTGAATACCCCATAATGGCATCTTCAAGCCACTTGATCATATCAATATCTAAGTGGTTGGTAGGCTCATCTAAAAGTAGAATATCTGGCTCACTTGCCATCGCTTTTGCTAACGCGGCTTTTCTCCTCCAACCACCAGATAAATTGCTCAGTTGTTGATTCGGATCAAGCTGTAGTTTAGTTAAAACCTGTTGTATACGTTGCTCAAGCTGCCAACCATTGTGATGGTCAAGTTGCTGCTGGAAGAACTCTAACTTGGCCATATTCGCATCAGAGGGATCTTCTGCAACTAGATCTGCGGTATGAAAATATCCCTTTAGATACTCCCCTACCTCAGCCAACCCTTCGGCGACATAGTCGAACAAACTACATTGCACACTTGCTGGTGGATCTTGTGGTAAACGGGAAACCTTTACTTCTTTATTTATCAAACGTTGACCGTCATCCAATTTGATATCTGCTTCAATCACTCGAAGTAAAGTAGACTTACCACAACCATTGCGCCCAACCAGACATAATCTTTCTCCTGGATGTATGACTAGTTCAATACCATTTAATAGAGGGGGATGACCAAGAATGATACTGGCATTTTTTAACTGCAATAAACTCAACGTAAAAACTCACCTATTTGAAAAGAATCGAATGGCCAAGGTAATTCAGTTTGGTTATCTTCTCGGAATAAAACGGGGATCCGCGCACCAAACAAATGATACAAATTCGCGCTTGAACGCACATCGACTTTTTCAAGCTTAGATGCTGCGTGTTTATCCACTTCCTTAAGTAACGCTTCTGCCTGTTCACAAAGGCAGCAACCTTGGCCGGTATATAAAATTAAACTCATGAAATCTAACCAACCTTAGTGTTTAACAAGCGACCAACAATGGTGTATTTTTGGATTGCGCTGGAAATCTTCCGGTAAAGTTTCTTTGGATATGTCTCGGATTTTCAGCCCTAAACTATTCAGCGCCGCTTGATCTAACTTAAACTGGCGTAAGTTGTTTGAAAACAAAATTTCACCACCATGATTGAGGCAAGTTAACGCATCAGTGATTAAAGCGACATGATCTCTTTGTACATCCCAAGTTCCTTCCATTCGTTTTGAGTTGGAAAAAGAAGGTGGATCGATAAACATTAAATCGTACTTACCGTTGTGGCGACTCAACCAAGTTAAACAATCAGCTTGAATAAATTCGTAGGCTCCCGTTAACTTATTTAATTTAAAATTCTCTTTCGCCCAATCTATGTATGTATTTGACATATCCACTGTGGTGACCGATTTTGCTCCGCCCAATGCTGCGTGCACCGATACACTTCCGGTATAGGCAAACAAGTTGAGTACATCTTTAACTTTGGATTTTTTTTGAACCAATTGACGTGTCACCCTATGGTCTAGAAATAATCCAGTATCTAGGTAGTCATATAAGTTCACTTGAAATTTTGCACCGTTTTCAAACACTTCGATGGTTTCTTTACGTTGTGACACTTTTTGGTATTGGTTTTTACCTTTTTGTTGTTCTCTGACCTTAAGAATAATCTTATTTGCTGCTACCCCTGTAGCTTGAGGTAAAGACATCATCACGTCCTGTAGTCGCTTTTTCGCTTTTTGTTCAGGTACATCTTTAGGTGCTGAATACTCTTGCACTACTAGGTAATCGCCATATCTATCAACTGCAACATTGTATTCAGGTAAATCAGCGTCGTATATTCGATAACAATTAGTGTTTTGAGTTTTTAACCATTTTTTTGTCTTTACTAAGTTTTTAGAAATTCGATTGGCGAAATCATTATTAACGGTTTTATTTTCTCTAACTTGGCAATTTTTCTCATCTAATTCAAAGTTAACTAACGAACATTCCAATTTGCCATTCATTAATTTGTATTCTTTTTTAGCTGCTAACTTCATTTCCCGTAATAGATTGCGGTCGGATGTTAACAACGACAGATGCCACGTTTTAAACTCTTGCTTTAACCAAGTTCCCCACTTTTGGAACACAGGGATTAATTGCGTTGTTTCACTTAACCTTTCACCATATGGAGGGTTACTCACTATATATCCACTAGGTAAGTTTAATGAGGGTAAAGTACAAGCGTCTTGTTGACTAAATTTTATTAAGTTAGACACCCCTGCAGCGGCAGCATTTTCTTTGGCCACCGCGATTATTGAACGCTCAATATCATTCGCCCAAATCACGCCATCATGACTTCGACTGGCTTGCTCTGACTCATGAATTAATTGATCCCACGTAGACTTGTCATGTTGTTTCCAAGCTTCAAATCCCCAAGACTGGCGTTTTAGACCGGGTGCTATATTTGCAGCTATCATCGCGGCTTCAATAGCAACGGTACCAGAACCACACATAGGGTCTATGAGTGGCGCATGGGTATTCTTACACCAGCAGCTTCTTATTAACATGGCACTGGCTAAATGTTCCTTAACCGGAGCGATACCTGTTTTCGCTCTATAATGTCTTTGGTGTAGACTTTGCCCCGTTAAATCAATATAAATGCCTAGGATGCTGCGCCACATACGCGCTTGCACTCGTATGCTAGGAGATATTTTACTGACGGATGGTCGCTCATCGAAGAAAGTTGAAAACTGATCGACTATCGCATCCTTAACTTTCAACCCACCAAACTGGGTGTTATTAATGCTTTGATTTGTACCAGTAAAGTCGACCATAAAAGTATCAGTAACACTAAAATGGGTTGGCCAGTTAGCCTGATCTGCTACCTTATAAACATCATCAGCGCTATTCACTTCACCTTCGGCAAGCTTGACTAACACTCGATTTGCTAAACGAGACCAGATACACACCCTATATGCATCATCGAGATGACCGCTAAACAACACTTGTCCAGGTTTAGATTTTAGCGCCACATCTGGGCATATTTCTGCTATCTCTTCTAGCAGTAATCCGTCTAAGCCCTTAGACGTGGTGATTAAAAATTCGAACGTGGTTTGGCTCATTGTGCGACTCAAGATACTCTATGATTAAAACGGCCGCGATTATACGGTAATTGTCATCTAAGCGCATGTTTAATCGGTAAATAATAGGCAAGAGATATCGAACAGGAGAATTTCATAGAATAAGTTACGGTTACAATACTAAGCGGTTAATTGTGAACTTATTTCTGACAATAAAGGTTCAAGCCGATTTTTAGCCAGTTTAATCAATTCGAATTGCTTTATAAACTTGTTTTCATTTAACTGCAGTTGCGAGGAAATCAACATACAAGTTGCCAACGCCCCCTCGTCGGTCAAAACCAATACTACACCAGAATCAAAACGATTTGATATTCTCGCTAACCTATTGTGAGATCCAAAGGACTCTATTTCATCAAAAAACCAACTTTTCGGAGTGACAGGTTTATGAAACATTATCGCCGCTGTGGCATTAATCAGAATGTGAGTTAGTTGAGCATCAGAAAATCGGGCTCCACTGGCGACTAAATGATTGCCGAAGGATAAATAATATTCAGTATCACATAAACTGAACAGTTGAGATTTGGGTAAATCGATAATCTGTTTTTGTCCATACGCAGTGGTGCACTGCCATTCTTTTCCCATAGACAACATAAGCTGATTATTTTCAGAAAACCAAAACCAATCTGACATGGGTTGCAGCATAAACGAAACAAACTCAATAAATAACGAAGGCTAAAAACGTAACATATGTTTTTAGCCTTTGGGCAATTTATTACCTATTTATTTAGTATAAAAGAAACAGATCTTCGCAGGATCATTATATGGAATTAACGATCTCACTGATCACTTTTGGCCCCTGATAGATCAATGAAGAATACAATTGGATCAGAGTCGATCCGGCGTTGATCCTTTCGTTTGCGGTGCTAGCGGAGTGAATACCCCCTACGCCTATAACCGGTATCCTACCGCCAATCTGCTTGCAAAGCTTCTCAGTAACCGCCTGACTTTTGGAGCACAATACTTCACCACTGAGTCCTCCCATTTCATTTGAATATTGCTGCCCGTCAACACTTGTTTTATCCAAAGTAGTATTAGTTGCGATGACACCGTCGATCTTGGCATTGATCAAAGAATTCGACATGTCGACAATCTCCTGGTCAGTTAGATCAGGTGCGATCTTCACTAGGATCGGAACATACTTATTGTATGTAGTCTGCAACTGTTTTTGCTCTGCTTTGAGTCCGATAAGAAGCTCATCCAATGCTTGACCATGTTGTAAGTTTCTTAATCCTGGTGTATTTGGTGAGGAGATATTGACTGTAATATAGCTGGCATAGTTATATACTTTTTGCAGACAAATTAGGTAATCTTGTAGCGCCTGCTCTTCGGGCGTGTCTTTGTTTTTACCAATATTTATCCCCAATATTCCGCTATATTTTGCTCGTTTTACATTTTCAACTAGATTGTCTACTCCCTTATTATTAAATCCCATTCGATTAATAATCGCCTTTCCTTGGGGTAATCGAAACATTCTAGGTTTGTCGTTACCAGGTTGTGGCTTTGGTGTAACAGTTCCAATTTCTATAAAGCCAAACCCCATCGCTGCAAATGCATCGATACACTCGCCATTTTTATCTAAACCAGCAGCTAATCCCACCGGGTTTTTAAAGGTTAACCCAAACGCTGTAACCGGTTTGTCTGGTAAATTTTGTCGATATACACAATCCAGTAAACTGTTTTGAGTACGTTTGAGCCAGTTAATTGTGAAGTCGTGGCTCCATTCGGCATCTTGAGTAAACAATAATTTTTGTATAAGGGGATACATAATTTCTCTTTAAACATAAAAAAGCCCTGGCACGTATTAGCGAAAACCAGGGCGTTGTTAAACAAATCCCCATATCACTTTAACAATAAGTAACAAGTGTTATGGGTAGGTCCTATTTGAGTAGGTGCAAATATCAGCTACTGGCGTTGATGCTTAATAACATTAACTCCCTAAGCGCCACTGAAAACTTTGCAAACTCGTGTGTACTGCTGGTTTTAAATTCTGACATCATATGATACCAGCGATCGAGTAACACTTGGTTATTGTCCATCCAATTATTTAAAATTGATTCCGCATCTTTATTTTTTGGATCACCAGCCAATAATACTGAAGTAATAGACCTTTGTTGCCAATCGAGTTCTTCACGATATGAAGCCCGTGCTAATGCCTGCCAATGATTACTCACAGCTTGCCCATCGATTTGCGACAAGAACCAATGTAATTCAAGTTTTGAACCTAACTTAAAGTACAAGTTAGACACTAGTTTAATGTCACGATCTTCAGTTTCAGCAATTTGTGATAAATCCATACAAGGAAACATATTGCTAAGTGACGCCACTCTGTAAGCAATAGCATCTGGTACACCAGCGGATGTCAATTCTAAGCTCAAACTTTCAAGTTGTTGATATTCGCTTTCTACAAGGTAATCTTGAATATTCGCAAATAAGTCATCAAAGGTTGAACGGTAACTATCAATAGATTCTTGAATACTAAGAGTTTTGCTGCCATGACGTAAATACCAACGAGAAGCTCGGCGCATAGTTCTTCGCATACTATCTAACATTCGCAATTGCACGTCAGAGGATATCTTGTTATCTAGATCTTCAATATCATCCCACAAGCTTTGCATGCCAAAAATGCCTTTCACTACAGAATAGGCCGTGGCTATTTCATCAACACCCGCCCCTGTTTCTTCTTGGATCCTAAATACATAGTTCATACCCATATCGTTAATAATATTATTCGTTAACTTAGTGGCTATGATTTCGCTTCTTAGTGGATGTTGTTGCATCTGCTCTGAGAAATTTTCTTGTAGTTTCTTAGGAAAAGCTTCAATCAACAGTTTACCGTGATAGGGGTTATCGGTAATGGGAGCAACGTTAAATAGCTCTTTCATGACCATTTTTCCATAGGCAATCAATACTGATAACTCGGGTCTCGTTAAGCCACAGGATCTTGCTAACCTATCAGAAATTTCATCGTCTGCTGGAATGAATTCCAATTCTCGGTTTAAGTACCCTTCTCGCTCAAGAGCATGTATAAATCGCAGCTGTTCTCTTAATTGACCAACGCCACCGAGCGCGGAAATGGATATAGACTCAGTTTGACGGTAACAATCATGAATAACTAAATCGCCTACTTCATCAGTCATATCGTACAAAATCTTGTTACGTTGTTTAATGGTTAAATCGCCAGCATTTACTAAAGAATTAAGTAAAATTTTAATATTGACTTCGTTGTCTGAACAATCGACACCACCCACATTATCAATAAAATCAGTATTGACCTTGCCGCCATTTGCGGCAAACTCGATTCTACCTAATTGAGTCGCGCCTAAATTTCCACCTTCACCGATAATCTTAGCTTGTAATTGATTACCATTAACCCGAACATCGTCATTGGCTCTGTCGCCAACTTGGGCGTGACTCTCCTTAGTACTTTTAACGTAAGTACCAATGCCACCATTCCAAAGTAAATCGACGGGCATCTTTAAAACGTTATGGATAAGTTCGTTTGGCGTCATGCTTTGTTGTTTAGTACCCAACCATTTTTTCATTTCTGTTGTCAGCTTAATGGACTTAGCTGAGCGGTTGAAAATGCCTCCTCCTTTCGAAATTAGTTTACGGTCGTAATCGTCCCAACTAAGTGAAGGATTATCAAATAAACGTTTTCGTTCTTTATAGGTGGTTTCAATGTTAGGGCTGGGATCAAAAAAGATATGTAAATGATTAAATGCACAAATTAGTTTCGTGTGAGTAGATAACAACATGCCGTTGCCGAACACATCCCCAGCCATGTCACCAATAGCTACACATGTAAAATCGGTGGTTTGGCAATCTTTTCCCATTTCTCTGAAATGACGTTTAACTGATTCCCAGGCTCCTTTAGCAGTGATCCCCATTTTTTTGTGGTCGTATCCAATGCTACCACCTGATGCGAACGCATCGCCTAACCAGAAATTAAACTCTTCTGAAATTCCGTTGGCAATGTCAGAAAAGGTAGCAGTGCCCTTATCTGCAGCCACTACTAAATACGCATCATCTTCATCCAATCTGACCACATCCTTAGGATGCACCACTTTCCCTTCGACTATATTGTCAGTAATATCCAATAAACTGCGGATAAATATTTTGTAGCATTCTTGACCTTCTTTTTGAAATGCTTCACGTCCTTGATCCATTGGCAAGTTTTTACAAACAAAGCCTCCTTTGGCACCTACAGGTACTATCACTGTATTTTTGACTTGCTGGGCCTTAACTAAACCCAAAATTTCTGTTCTGAAGTCCTCTTGTCGGTCCGACCAACGCAACCCACCACGGGCCACTTTACCACCTCTTAAATGTACCCCTTCAATTCTCGGTGAATACACAAAAATTTCGAATTTCGGTCGTGGTAACGGCATGTCTGGGATAAGCTCAGGCAACATTTTGTAAGAAATGTATGACTTTTCTTTACCCTGCTCATCTTTTTGATAAAAATTGGTGCGCAATGTCGCCAAAATTAAATCCAGATAACGGCGAATGATCCTGTCATCATCTAGGTTAGACACGTTCTCAAGTTGTTCTTTAATACTATTGAGTGTGGCATCTTCCAATTTTTCACTGCGTTTAGTATTAGGATCAAATTTTTGATGGAATAGTTCTACAAGTAGCGTGGCAATATTGGGGTAGTTCGCCAGTGTGTTTGCAATATAATCACGGCTAAAAGAACTACCAATTTGACGCATATACTTAGCATACGAGCGTAGAATAGTGACATTTCTACCTGTTAACCCTGCTCCCAATACTAAACGATTAAAGGGATCATCTTCCAAAGCGTTGTACCATACTTTTGAAAACGCCGTTTGGAATAACGTCTGCGCCTGCTCCATATCCATATCATTGCTGGTGTTATGCAACATGGAGAAATCCATAATCCAATTAACTTGTTCTTCATTTGGACTGATCTTATAGGGACTTTCATCAATGACCCTAAGCCCAAAATTTTCTAGCATAGGCAATACAGCGGATAGATGAATTGGCTCATTTTTATGAAAAAGTTTTAGGCGAACCGCTTTACTCTCTGGACCCTCTTCTTGCGGTCGATAAAACAACATATCTAGAGTATGTTCAGTATTGAGTAACTCGAGCTTTTCGATATCGACTAATGCAGCGCTAGGAAGATTATATTCTTTGTAACTGCTAGGGAAAGCATTCACGTACCTTTGTTCAAGCCTCTTTCCTTTGGCCTCACCATGATTAGAACGGATCGAATTCGCTAGTCTGTCATCCCAGCTCTTAGTTAACTCTATGATGTTTTTCTCGATATCCTTCACATTATAATCCGCATTGTTGTTTTTCACTCTGGCAATGTAATGCGTTCTCGCATACACAGATTCTGAAAAGTAAGTCGTAAATTCCACTTCTTGTTCGCTGGCGAATGATTGTTGTAGAAGCGTTTGCGTGTCTTTTCGCAATTGAGTGTTATAGCGCTCTCTTGGAACATAAACTAAACAGGATATAAACCTTCCAAACACGTCTTTACGGGCGAATAACCTCGAAATCCCCCGCTCTTGCATTTGGAATATACCCAAAATAATCTGCGCTAATTCGGTTACGCTACCCTGCAATAATTCATCTCGTGGATAAGTTTCAATGATATTCAGAAACGCTTTATGACCGTGGGAGTCTGGATCAAATCCAGATAGTTTTGATATCGCATCGATTTTGTCCTGCAACACAGGCAATTGCGTCGCACTGCTATTATAAAATGATGCCGAATATAGACCGATAAATCTATCTTCACCCACCACTTTACCTTCATCATCAAAGCGCTTAATACCCACATAATCTAAATAGGCTGGTCGATGTACTCTAGAGCGCGAATTGGTTTTGGTGAGCATCAAGGGATTGTTACTCAGAGCCTCTTCCCTTGCTGAAGACGGAATATTAGATAACACTCTTTCTCGATTCGTTTTTGAGTTTTTCATCAATCCTAAACTAGAGTCATTATCTGCTACCCAACGGTAGTCACCTTTTATACCTTTGGCACTATAGGAGCGGTACCCCATCAAGGTGAAATTATGATCGTTTAACCATGTCAAAAAGTTTTCTGTTTGTTTCTTTTCTTGTGCTGAAATTGGACAATTACACTTAGGAAACTCATCGATGATTTGTTTTAATCTAGCTCGCATTGGCTGCCAGTCTTGCACAGCTAGAGACACGTCGTTTACCACAGACATTAACTCTTCGGTTAGTTGTGTTAATGCTTGCTTTGAGGTTTGCCTGTCTACTTCGATCAGGAATACTGTTTGCCTGATTATCTCTTTGTGTTTACTGTTGGAGTCCTCAAAAGAAACAAAAGAGTGTTGTTTGTCTCGTTTAAGACCTATTGGACAATGCAACAATAAGTGTGCGGTAATGCCCATTTTATTTAGTGCCATTCTCACCGAATCGACTAAAAATGGCATATCAGTGACGATAATCTCTACGATAGTGTGTGTAGATTGCCACCCATGCTTACTAATTGCAGGATTAAAAGCACGAATAAAGGGTGCGTCACCTTTATAGTCTACAAATTGATTCCATAGACTTAACGTCGCACCGTACAAATTGTCATCACTACGATTATCTAAGTCATCTCGCGCTATATTTTTAAATAATATTTTCGAAAAATTTGTCACTTGTTCGACTCGTTCAGGAGCCACTTTTTTATTAATTAGTTTAAAGACATTTTCAAGTAGAATTGAATGTTGGTTATCTGCAACCGTCATGTGTTTGCCCATTCTTTTATAACATGTGAGTGGTAGGAAAATTTGTCAATACTAAGCATACTAAGCTTTTAAACATTAGCCATACTAGATTAGACAAAAGACTGAGATATATACAGTTTTTTGTATTTTATAGGTTATTCTCGCTAAAATTATCGTGCAATAAAAGACTTATATTTACTTAATTTTAACAAAATTCATAGCTATGCAAATTCACAGCATAAAAAAGACAAAACATCGCTACAAGCTACAAATCACGCTAATAATTATGCAAATATTTTTTAATAAAATATTGGCCTAACCGCAGGAGTTTCACTACTTAATATTGGATGGGGGCAATTGTCTAATTTACCCGATGCTTAAGTTCAATCCTAGAAATATCTAAAATTAACGAGGCAGGGGTAAATCTTAGGTATCTGACCGATTAGTAGTAGGTAAAACCCACTGACATTTAATGACTTGTAATAAGCGTTAAAACGAAAACGTGCTGTGTTTGATTTTGAAATGCGTGAACTGCGGATGAGTAATGTAGAAGGTTATGCAATCTTCTCAAAACTCTTAATTTTATTATTACCGTCAATCATCAACCTGAAGCGCCCTTTGATACCAATTGGGCTGACATGGGGTCTTAAGTTCTTCACTGGTAACTGGATCCGTTTCCCATTGTCAGCCTGCATAATCACGGTATTAATGCCTGGTTTATAAAGTTGTTCACATAACTCATACTTGAGCGATAAGGTAAAATAGAAGGTTTCCATATTTATTTTCTTAAATTAAAAACCCACCACTCTATGGTAAACTTTTAGATATTTTTTCAAATAAATCTTTACTCAAATCTTGGGTATCTCCGATACGCATAAGCTGATGCTGCATAAGTTTTTGTCTGGTCTCATCCACTTTTTGCCATTGTATTAACGGCGTAATTATCCGTGCCGCCACTTGCGGGTTAACCTCATTTAATTTTATCAAATAATCAGCGACAAATTTGTAGCCTGAACCGTCAATATTGTGGAATCCCGCCACATTAAAAAAGCTAAATGTTCCGATTAAGGCACGCACTCTATTAGGATTACTGATAGTAAATTGACTGTGGCTCATCAACATAGTTATGCGTGACAGTATATCAGTACGATCGGTGTTCGCATGCAACGCAAACCATTTATCCAAAACGAGAGGATCAGCTTGCCACTTTTGTTCAAATTCCAACATTAAGTCTTCAAATAAGTTCAAATCTCCCAGTTGCGCCGCGTTAAGTACCCCTAGAGTATCAGTCATATTATCCGCTATGCTAAATTGTTGCCTCAAAAGATGTTTGGTATCTGAATGTTCAGACAACGTTAGATATTTAAGGGCCAAATTACGCATCTTTCTTTGTTCGACTTGTTTAGGTTCATAGGCATAGGCCTTCATTTCAAACTCAGAATATAAGGCGTGCCAGTCTTTTTGGAAGGTTTGTGCTAAGGCTGCATATAATCGTTTTCTTGACTGATTCAAGACATCGATATCAACACGATCTTTTTGTTGGAATAAGGTTTCGAAACTAGGGAGTGTCAGCATTTCAGCTTTTAATGCCAATGTAATATCTGTAGCTCGAAAAACAGGTTCGAACATAGCCACAGTTTCTTTAATTGACGCCTTTTGTTGCTCTTCAGTTTTAGTACCTAAGTTATGAATGCAGTCACTAAATAACATTTGTCCTGCGTCCCATCGCGCAAATTCGTCGGGTGAGCCCAACATCACGTTTTCCAATTGCTGTTGGGTGTATTCGTAATCGAGACGAACAGGCGCAGTGAACCCATGTAGTAGCGATGGAACTGGTTTAGAATTTACGTCCTTGAATTCTAAACCTTGTATTGTGTCTTTGAGTTCAATTGTGGTTTGTACCTCATTAGCATCATTGAGTTTCAACGCCTCGCGTTTATCATCGAGTAAACTAAATTGAATAGGTATCACCAAATTTTGCTTTTCTTTTTGATCAAAAGTGGCTGAATGGGACTGTTCAAAATCTATTCGATAGGTCTTAGTATTTGGATCATAAGCATCTTTTACGATTACCTGAGGGGTTCCAGATTGACTATACCAACGACGAAATTGAGAAAGATCCTTATTATTGGCATCTTGCATAGCTTGTACAAAATCATCACAGGTCACCGCTTGACCATCGAAGCGCTCAAAGTACAATTTTATGCCTGCTAAAAAACCAGATTTCCCCAACAAGGTGAATAACATTCTGATCACTTCAGACCCTTTGTCGTATACGGTCACAGTATAGAAATTATTCATTTCTATGACTTCGTCAGGCCTAATCGGATGCGACATCGCGCTAGCATCTTCAGCAAATTGACGCTCTCGAATAATTCTGACGTTTTGAATACGGTTAACGATTGAAGAGGACATATCAGCACTAAATTGCTGATCGCGAAAAACCGTCAAGCCTTCTTTCAAACTTAGCTGAAACCAATCTCGGCAAGTGACTCTATTCCCGGTCCAATTATGGAAATACTCATGGCCTATAACGGCTTCAATATTAAAATAATCTTCATCAGTAGCTGTTTCTGCATCAGCCAATACAAATTTGCTGTTAAATACATTTAGACCTTTGTTTTCCATCGCTCCCATATTAAAAAAGTCTACTGCAACTATCATATAAATATCGAGGTCGTATTCTAACGCAAACTCTTTTTCGTCCCACCTCATGGCATTCTTAAGTGAATCAAGTGCGTGCTGTCCTCGCCCAATCATGCCTTTATCTACAAATAGTTCTAAAGCAATAGTTCTGCCAGACTGGGTGACAAAAGAATCTTTCAACAGATCGAAATCACCTGCAACCAAAGCAAATAAATAACAAGGTTTATAAAAAGGGTCTGACCATTTTACCCAGTGTTTTCCATCTGATAAGTCGCCATAATCGATTTTATTACCATTGGAGAGCAAATAGGGAAACGCCTTTTTATCTGCGATAATCGTGACATCATATTTGGCTAGCACATCTGGTCGGTCTAAGAAGTAGGTTATTTTTCTAAATCCCTCAGCCTCGCATTGCGTACAATATGCACCAGCTGAAAGATAGAGTCCTTCTAAGCTAGAGTTTTCTTTTGGGTTGAGGGTATTTTCGATACGCAATTCAAATTCATTACAACCATTATCTAAATCGATAGTCAACGTGGTCTCTGTTAGCTGATACGAAGTGATGGTTACGCCATTTATTTGAACCGAATTTAGACTTATTCCTTCGCCATCTAAAACAAGAGCTTTGTTATGTTGACCATTTCTTGTTACTTGTGAAATACACACTACTTTTGTATTTGTTTCTAATAGCGTAAATTCGAGATCGACATGATTGATTGAGAAATCTGGTTGTTGATAATCAGCACGTTTTTTTACAGCGGGAAGTATAGTGGACATTATATCCTCAATAATGAAAATGAATTAACAAGAGAAACTTAAATTGCTGCCTGCAAAGCAGCAATTTTGCACTTTATGCCTTGGTTTCTGCCGGCTCTGAGGGTAATTCAGCGTCAGCGTTAACCTCTGGAACGGGTATACGCAAAATCTTAATGCCAAGATACGCATAGATAATAGCTAACACGGGGTTAATTAAATTAAAAAACGTATAAAATATATAATCTAACGGGTTAACAGCTAATACACCGTGCATATATACACCACAAGTATTCCATGGAATAAGAGGTGACGTTAGAGTCCCACCATCTTCTAAACTACGGGATAAATTTAGCTGATGAAGACCACGTTTTTCAAATTCATTTTTGTACATCCTACCAGGCATAACAATTGCCATATATTGATCGGCAGTGATTATGTTAGTGCCAATACTCGTCAAAATTGTTCGGGTAATCATATCTCCAGCTGATTTGGCACCCTTTAAAAATGCACTAACCGCTCGTTTAAGTAAACCTACTCTTTCTAATACGGCTCCGAAGGTCATGGCACACATGATTAACCAAATGGTATTTAGCATGCTTGACATACCTCCTCGGCTTAACAAATCATTCAAAGTGTCACTTGGTGTAGAAAAGGATACGCCATCAAACAGTGCCGTCCAAACCACAACAATCGAACCTCGAAGTGCACTTATGCCCTCTCCGGCTAAACTGGCGATAACTTCCGGTTGAAATATCGCAGCCCATACTCCGCCTAATAATGCCCCGATTGCAACAGCGGGAAACGCTGGCACTTTTTTAATGGCCATAGTTAACAAAACCAATAGTGGCACTAACATATGCAAACCCAAATTAAATTCTTGCTGCAACAAGGTTTGCATTTCTTGAATACCGCTGGCAGTTTCGGGTAAATCTGCGCCTAAGCCAATCACAACGAACAAAATCAGTGTCAGTACAATACTGGGGACCGTTGTCCACAACATATATTGGATATGTTCAAATAAATTAGTGCCGGCTATAGCGGGTGCCAAATTCGTGGTTTCTGAAAGTGGCGAGATTTTATCTCCAAAATAAGCCCCCGATATGATTGCGCCGGCGGTGATTGCTTCAGACATTCCCATACCTATAGACACACCCATTAGCGCCACACCAACAGTTGCAGCCGTTGTCCAAGAACTACCGATACTCATAGCGACGACGGCACAAATAAGACAACTTGCCGCGTAAAACATCGACGGATTGAGCAAATCCAATCCATAATAAATGAGTGTGGGAACCGTCCCCGCTAACATCCAAGTACCAATTAGCGAACCAACCGCTAACAAAATAAGAATTGCACCTAAGGATCGAGAGATCCCTTTAATTATACCCTGTTCAATATCATCCCAACTATAACCATTCTTTAATCCGATTATTGCCGCAATACCCATGGCTATTAATAAGGCGATTTGATTGGGCCCAAATGAGGAATTATCTTCAAATAAGTATACAGAACCACCTAACAGCGCAACTAAAATGACGATAGGTATCAAGGCATCAGATAATGAAGCTTCGGCTTTTGTTTTTTCAATTGTCATAAATTTAAACTATCCTGAAAAGTCTAGATAAGGTGGATTAACCAGCGATAGAACGATAAAACATAATGGCTATTACTACTGGACAAACAAAACGCACATACCACGGCCAAATTTTCCAGAAAATACTATGCTCAGCTTGTTCATTACCTAGTTTTAATTCCGCCAATATTTGATCACGTTTCCAGACCCACCCAGCAAATATACATAACACTAAACCAAGTAGCGGCTGACTATATTTAGTAGTTAAATCAATGACCAACCCAAACAAATTCCCCATATTTAATGCAATTGTAGAACTCAGAGCAAAGATAATCAGAGTTAATGTCCAAACTGCTCGCTTTCTACCGATGCCCTTACTTTCAACAACAAAAGCAACCGGTACTTCAAGCATAGATATTGAAGAGGTTAACGCCGCGATTATCATTAACGCAAAAAAGACAAAGGCCACATAAATACCAACTGTTCCCATGGTTTCGAACAAAGAAGGTAGTACCGCAAATATTAGATTAGGGCCTTCAATTAATGCCCCAGTATCAGAAAATATTTTCACTCCGTTATGTAGAGCTACGTACATAGCAGGAATAATTAGCATACCTGCCAAAATTGCAACACCTATATCGACTAGTGCCACTGAGGCTCCGAGTGTAGGTAAGTTTTCGTTTTTACTGACATAGGAACCGTATACCAACATAGTACCGACCCCTAACGACATAGAGAAAAACGCTTGCCCCATTGCACTAATCAACAGATCTGGTTCCATGATTAAACTGAAATTAGGGAGTAAATAGGCTTTCCAACCTGCTGCGGCACCATCTAGAGTAGAGACATAGATGATTAATAATCCAATGATTAAGAAAAGAGCTGGCATTAATCGAACTGACCAAAGTTCAATCCCTTGTTTAACCCCCCCCGTAACTATACTGGCGGTTAAACATAAAAAGATACCTGAGAAAAGTATGTCTCTGGTGTACGAAGAAGAGATTAACCAAGTTGAAATCGTTTCTTGACCAACCATATTACTAATAGTTTGCAAAAAGTGCGATAACATCCAACCGGCTACCAAGGCATAAAACGAAAGGATCAAGGAAACCGTCACAAATCCCCACACCCCTGTAGCGCGCCCTATCTTACTGCCAGATATTTTGCCCAAAGCATCAACCATATTTGAGCGTGTCGCTCTACCTATGATTAACTCTGCCATCAGCACCGGATAGGCGAGAAGAAAAGCGAGTATGATATACACTAAAACAAATGCCGCGCCGCCATTGCTGGCAACTTGGGTAGGAAACCCCCAAATATTACCGAGACCTACTGCTGAACCAGCAGCAGCCAGCACAAACCCCATTCGAGACGAAAACTCTCCGCGTACTGCCATGTGTTGCCCTTATTATTTTTATTATTATATTTTAAAATATTTAAAGGCTGCGTAATGCAGCCTCTTTTTAATTTTTGTCGCTATTTATGGCGTACTTACCCATAGCTAAAACGTCATAGGTAATATTCGCCGCTTCTTCTAAAAACGGGTCGACCGATTCTAATTCTTCAGGTAAGTCATCCAAACTCTCTACTTTTTCTAATCCTAAACGCGCTAGTCGTTCATTCGTGCGCATTAGGTTACGTTTTTCATTTTCATTTTTTTCTTGAAGGCGCTCTGCTTCAACCAACGAAATGGTTTTATCTTCCTTCTTAATTCTGTAGCGCTCTAAATCTTCATATATGTAATTAAATTCCTTTTTAATTCTTTGATTATGTAGTTCTGTTAAACCTTTTACGGTATTTTTGTTTTCACCAAATGTAGTGTAATTGGCTCTAGCAATACTGTCCCAAGGTAAAGCGTTTTCTTCTTGGCTTTCCCCCCAATCAGCATGTTCTATTACAGACGGGAATAAAATATCCGGAATCACTCCTTTGTGCTGGGTACTGCCACCATTGATTCTGTAAAACTTCGCGATAGTAAACTGAACACTACCTAGAGGATTCTCGTACAAGTCATAGATACGTCCTAGTGGACGATGCTGTTGCACTGTACCTTTACCAAAAGTTTGTTCGCCTAGGATCAATGCGCGATTATAATCCTGCATCGCTGCAGCAAAAATTTCTGATGCCGAAGCACTATATCTGTCCACTAAAACAGTCAAAGGCCCATCATAAAAAACCTTGCCATCTACATCTTTTTCGAGTCGAATACGCCCTGCTCCATCGCGTATTTGCACTACTGGACCTTTATCAATAAACAAGCCCGATAGTAAAGTGGCTTCAGTTAACGAGCCACCGCCATTGCCACGCAGATCAACAATCACGCCTAAAACACCTTGCTCGTTAAGGCTGTCAATTTCCTTCTTAACGTCTTTGTGCAAGTTATTGTAGAAAGAAGGAATTGAAATAACCCCTAACTTCTGATCTTTATGAGGACCATCTTTAGGAATATAAACTTCAGATTTGGCTGCCCTGTCTTCTAACTTAATTTTGTCTCGGGTTAACTTAACCACGACAGGCACTGAAGATTCAGAGGAGCCTTTGACCACTTGTAATTTTACAATGCTACCTTTAGGCCCTTTAATAAGTTCGACAACTTCGTCCAAACGCCAGCCAATAACGTCAACAAACTCATCGTCGTCTTGGGCAACACCCACTATTTTGTCTTCAGGCTTAATATTGTTTGACAAATCTGCAGGCCCGCCAGGCACCACACTTCGTATAACAGTAAAATCATCTTCACTAAGCAGCACTGCGCCAATCCCTTCGAAAGAAAGGTTCATTTCCATTTGAAAACGTTCAGCGTTTCTCGGCGACAAATAACTGGTATGCGCTTCTATACTGCGCGCAAATGAATTCATTACCGTTTGAAAAACATCTTCACTAGAGGTCTGCGTTAGACGCTTGATGGCGCGCTCGTAGCGCTTGGTCAGTAATTCTTGCGTTTTAGGCCAATCTTTACCTGCTAATTTCAAATTAAGAGCGTCGTACTTCACTCTTTGACGCCATAACTCATTTAATTCTTCAGTATTTTTCGCCCAAGGCGCCTCTTCACGATCGTAAGTAAATTTATCGTTAGCAAGAGCAAAATTAAATTCTTTGTCTAATAAGGTTAAAGCATACTCGTATCTTTGTGCACGTCGCTGCATATTGAGTTGATAAATCTCATAAGCAATACTTAAATTACCTCGCTCAATCGCATCATCAAATTTACTCTTATATGCTTCAAAACTCTTGATATCTTCAGCAGTAAACACGTTGCGATTGAAGTCTAAAGACCGAATAAAGCGGTCAAATATTTTAAGCGACAACGCATCATCTAAATCAATCTGTTTATAGTGGGCTCGTAAAAATTGCGACGAGACCCTTTTTGCTGCTGCCACATGTTGTGACTCTTGTGCCAATTTGGGTAAGTCTTTGACACCCAAACTACTCTCTATTGCTATAGAGCCAGAACTCATCACCAATAAAGCTGATGCCACAGATATACGAATTGATTTAATCATTATTTTACCTTTTAGAACGAGCCAACCTCAGGTTTTCCAACTGAACTTTGACAACCATTCCTGTATCAAGTTGCACTTGAATGCCATCTTTACTGACATCAGTAATAGTCGCGGGCATGGGACTCTTGCCAATTTTCACGGTTACAGCGGTTCCTGCTACAATATGTTGTTGTTCCAATCGTTCGGCGGGAGGCTGCTTTACCTTTGTTTGTTCTTGTTTAACGACCTTAGAAGTAGGTTTAAATTTAGGCGCATCTTTCTTTTTAAACGCCTTTTTTACCTCAGCACCCGTTGCCTTTTGTTCTTTACGCTTTTCTGCCACCTTAGCTTTACTCTCGTCAAGCTGCTTTTTAGCGTGTTCGATATGCTCTTCTTCAATAGCTGCAACTTCATTGCCATCTAAATCGATGCGTTTCGCACCTTTTTTGATGCAATGCAAATAACGCCAACTATTGGTGTAATGCCTTAATGACGAACGTAGCAATGTTTTACTGACGCGCTCTTCGTTTTCCAATCGTTCAGCTAAGTCTTGAAAAATACCAATTTTTAAAGGTTTAGCGTCGCCCTTGTTACTAAAACAGGCGGGGAATTGTTCGACTAGGAAGCCAATGACTTCTTTGCTGTTCGTAAATTTCTGTAGATTGTCCATTCAGTCTTCTAGTTAGTTCGTTAACGGGGTTCTTGGTGCTCATCATCCCAAGTTGCTAGAAGTTGGTCAACCCAGTCATACAAATCATCTTCATCAATATCGAGTAAATGCGCATCTTCTCGCCAATTTTCCCAAATATATTGGATCATATTCTCTAATGACGTCGAATTTATGTCTTCATCAGCTTTATCATAAAGCATATGAAGAATAGTATTTATCCTATCCGTCGCGTCAAAAGCTCGATCATCCCAAAAATCCATGTCGTCAACTGTCGCCAATACGACTTGGATATCTATACTGCTTTTCACTAAGTTTAACTCCTTAGAATATCTTCTGCGTCATTGACCAAACTCGCCTGCAGTATATCAACGATGCGACTGAGTCCGGTTTGGTCATCAAGATCGAACCTAGCAATCTCAGGACTGTCGATATCTAGAACGCCAATAATCTGGTTTTCTTTTAAAATAGGTAACACAATTTCCGAATTTGAAGCGGCATCACAGGCAATGTGTCCCGAAAACTGATGCACATCTTCTATTAATTGAATGGAATTTTCTGAAACAGCGGTACCACATACCCCCGTGCCAATTGGAATACGTATACAAGCAGGTTGTCCATGAAATGGTCCCAAAACTAATTGCTTGTCTTTTAATAAATAAAACCCTGCCCAATTTACTTTTTCTAATCCCCAATAAAGTATTGCACTTATGTTCGCCATATTGGCGATTAAATCTTGCTCACCAGCAACTATTGCTTCGATTTGTTGTGCCAATTGCACATAGTGTTGCTGTTTATTTTCTGCCATCAATTTCAACCTAATATAAATTTACTTTCTATTTAGAAGCGTTTTGCAAAGCAAAGACAACCTTCACCCTTGCCTCGGTTAACATTTCTCCAGCTTGGTAACTTTCAGACGCTTGGAATTGCCGCGCTTTAGCCATTATTGGCGCTGGCTGCCCTGATGTTTGCTCTAATATGGATATGACACCAGATAATTTCAAGCCCAATACCTTAGCCATATCCGCTGCTCGTTGTTGTGCGTTTAATAACGCTTGTTGCAACGCAGCTTGGTAATGCTCATCACTTTGGCTATTTGAAAAACGAAATTGATTAATATGGCTCACACCAAGGTTTAGAACGGCATCTATTGACTGTTCGTATTTGGTTAACGAATCTAAGGTTACCGTTATCTGTCTGGTTAGAATAAAACCTTTTTGTTCTTGGGTGTTATTTTTATACTCTATCCAAGGATTAAATCGTATTTGTAAAGATTGCACCTGTTGCTTATCGACACCTATTTCGAATAGAGCTTGGATTACCGAGTTTGTCTTTTCAATAATGGCTTGATTAAGGAGGGCTGCAACTTTTCCCTTTTCCTCAATAGACAAACTAAAACTAAAGCGATCTGGGACACTTTGTATGCTTCCCGCACCAAAAACCTCAATAGTCCTGTGTTGCTTAACGTTAGAACTTTCTTGAGCAAAGGTATTGCCAATCAAAAGTGTGAAACAAAATAGTAGACAAATTCGCATATAAAAAACCTCAATAGGGGACATTTCAAATTCAAAGAGGCGCTATCATAAATATAGAGAAATGAATAAAGTATGAACCAATTGCAATGCAGACATGATTAAACAACATATGGCAGCAACTCATTGTTGCTGCCATGCAGCCATTTAGTCCATTAATTTTTGCGATAAAAATGTATATTCCAAGGCTGTTCGTTTCGCTGTTTCACGCAAATTAGCTGACGCAGAATGCCCACCATCTATATTTTCATAATATTCAAAATCATGACCATAGTTTTCCAATAGATAAGCCATTTTTCTAGCATGAGCGGGGTGCACCCTATCGTCTTTAGTCGAAGTAACAAATAATATTGATGGGTAATCCCCTTTAGGATCAATATTATGCAGTGGAGATATCTTTTCTAAAAATTCTCTCTCATTTGGAATATCAGGACTACCATATTCACCCACCCAAGACGCACCTGCCAACAACTTGTGATACCGCAACATATCTAACAAAGGAACCTGACAAACAACGGCATTCCAAAGATCTGGCCTTTGGGTATACATGACCCCCATTAACAACCCCCCGTTTGAGCCACCCATTATCCCTAAATGTTCGGGTGAGGTGATTTTCTTAGCAATAATATCTTCGCCAACCGCGATCATGTCATCATAGATAACCTGACGCTTGGTTTTTAGTCCGGCTTGATGCCAATTAGGTCCAAACTCTCCTCCCCCGCGAATGTTGGCCAACACATACACACCGCCTTGCTCAAGCCAATTTTTACCCAGTATTCCAGAATAACTAGGCTTTAGAGAAACCTGAAAGCCACCATAGGCATACTGCAAGGTTGGGTTAGATCCATCGTATTTGATATCTTTTTGCCTAACCACAAAATAAGGTATTTTTTCGCCATCTTTAGAACTGGCTTGAAATTGTTCAACGACAATATTTGAAGCGTCAAAACGAGCAGGAATAGATTTTATTTCCGTGATATCCAAATTGTTAACATCTACTTTAAACAAGGTGTCTGGTGCAACAAAACTCTCCTGATTAACAAAAATGATATCGCTGTCTCGATTAACCGATGAAACTGACATCGAACCATTTTCTGGCATAGCTAACTTTACATGGGACCACTTAGTATCAAAGTCATACAAATAGAGGTTACTTTTGACATTTTCTAACAGTGTTAACACAACTTTGTTAGCAGAAATAGACACGCCATCAACAGTGGATCGTTGGTCAGGATGATATAATAGTTGTAAATTTTTAATTTGTTGCTTTTCTAGCCAATGACTCAAATCAAAAGAAGCTAAATCCCCGCTTTCAAAGGTTTGCTGGGAACCAGTCGGTGACCACTGTTGATTGAGAGACAAAACGAGTTGCCCCTTAAACACACCTTCTACACTTACTTTTGAAGGCAAAGGTAATTGCTTTGCTTCGCTTCCATCATCAGGAAGCCAAAAATATTCTGATTCATAAAAAGTACGCGCACGTACCAGCATGTTAAGGTTTTGCTCACCGAGTTTTACGGAAAAAGGAAACACCCCAACGTCGGTTTGTTCACCAGAAAAAACATGTTTGGCCTCAGCGAGTGGTTGCCCTCTTTGTAAGGTTTTAACAATATATGGATAACCACTTTCAGTTAAGGAGTTTTCTCCCCAGTCAGTGGCAATGTTAAGATTATTGATATCTTTCCAATTGAAGTCCGTTTTTGCTTCAGGAAGTGTAAAACCTTCTTCCAAAAAGGTCTGCGAGCTGTGGTCCCATTCGCGTATTTCTACAGAGTCTTTTCCTCCATTAGACAAGGAAATAAGGCATCGATCGTAATTACCTTCAAAACACTTAGAGCCTTTATATACCCAATTTTTTTCCTCTAGTGCTGCTAGGTTATCTATGCTGAGTAAATTTTCCCATTTCGGTTGTGCTTTAGCGTATTCGTCTAGTGTTGTTCTTCTTAATAAGCCTCGAACGTTATCTTCATCTTGCCAAAAGTTGTAAACATAGCCTCCTCTATAAGTACCATAGGGAATTTTATCTTTTGAGTTAACAATTTCTAATCCTGCATCGAAGTATTGCTGATAACGCTTGTCCGCCATCAACTTCTCTAGAGTAGTATCATTCCATTGGTTGACCTTAGTTAAGGCTTGTTCGCCTTCAACCTCCTCTAGCCATAATGGCGCATCGGTAGCCTTTTTAGTCATAAGGGGAGTTTGTTGTTCCATGTTTTTTTGTTGCTCTGGTTCAGGATTGTTACAGCCAGCTAGTATACATGTACTTGCAATAACAACCGTGGTTAGTAAGTTTGCTTTCATTATTACCCCTTAGGTATGTGTTTGTTTAACCATGCTAACCTAAAAATTACTTTAACGATGCATCAGATGGAATAAAGACCTCTCCTTTCATTAACTTTCTCGCACTTCTACTCATGGATACCTTTTTGACTTTCCATACGCCATTTTCAAACTGTGTATGAGCCCCCACCTTCAAGGTGCCTGAAGGATGACCAAAAGTAACTGTCTGCATTTCTTCTCCACCCGCGGCTAAATTTACTAACGTGCCTGGAATAGCAGCTGCTGTGCCTATTGCAACAGCGGCGGTTCCCATCATCGCATGATGCAACTTGCCCATTGAAAGTGCTCTCACAGATAAATCGATACTCTGAGCATTAATAGTTTTACCACTAGAAGTTAAATACTGTTGCGGTGGCGCAACAAATGCAATCTTAGGCGTATGTTGACTGGTTTCGGCTTCATCTAGATGTTTGATAAGGCCCATTTTTAATGCCCCGTATGCGCGTATGGTTTCAAATCGATTAAGGGCGACATCATCACTATTAATCGCTTCTTGCAACTCGGTACCAACATAACCTAGAGCCGTTGCTTCTAGAAAAATGGTGGGGATACCTGCGTTGATCATGGTGGCTTTAAAATCTCCAATTTCAGGTACATGCAAATCATCGATAACGTTTCCTGTCGGAAACATTGCTTCATCGCCATCTACAGGCTCAACAAATTCAACTTTGACTTCGGCGGCTGGAAACGTCACACCATCTAACTCAAAATCACCGGTTTCCTGAACCTGACCATCTGTGATAGGTACATGGGCTATGATGGTTTTATTGATATTTGCTTGCCAAATACGTACCAAACACACGCCATCTTTGGGGATACGCTTTGCATCAACCAAACCATTGGATATAGCAAATGAGCCCACTGCAGCGGTTAAGTTGCCACAATTCCCGCTCCAATCTACAAAGGGTTTATCAATGGACACTTGGCCAAACAAATAGTCAACATCGTGATCCTTGTGATCACTTTTCGACAAAATAACGGTTTTGCTAGTGCTTGATGTTGCACCTCCCATACCGTCTGTTTGTTTTCCATAAGGGTCAGGACTACCAATCACTCTTAACAACAAACGATCTCGAGACGGACCTGGCTGTTGCGCTGATTCAGGTAAATCATCAAGGCTAAAAAATACGCCTTTGCTGGTGCCACCACGCATATAGGTGGCAGTAACAGCAAGTTGTTGACTATGACTCATATTGATAAATCCTTATTCTGAGACCGCAGACTCAAGAAAATCCTGTGCAAAACGTTGTAGTACTCCGCCTGCTTCGTAAACTCGCACTTCCTCTGCAGTATCTAAGCGACATGTCATCGGAACGTGAACTTGTGAACCGTCTTTTCTGGTGATACGTAAAGTTAAGGTTTCGCCTGCAGCATAATCACCGATAACGTCATAGGTTTCGGTGCCATCTATACTTAAAGTATGCCGAGTTGTGCCGGGTTTAAACTCAAGAGGCAACACCCCCATCCCCACTAAGTTTGTGCGGTGAATTCGTTCAAAACCTTCAGCCGCTATAACTTCAACTCCTGCCAAACGCACACCTTTAGCGGCCCAATCTCTAGAAGAACCTTGCCCGTAATCAGCACCAGCAACAATAATCAGAGGTTGTTTACGTTGCATATAGGTTTCTATGGTTTCCCACATACGCATGACTTTGCCCTCAGGCTCTAGTCTAGCTAAGGATCCTTGCTGCACTTTTGCGTCTTTCAATACCATTTCGTTTAACAATTTGGGATTAGCAAAAGTGGCACGTTGCGCCGTAAGGTGGTCGCCCCTGTGTGTAGCATAAGAATTAAAGTCGACTTCAGGCACGCCCATTTTATCTAAATACTCACCTGCCGCACTGTCTAACATAATGGCGTTGGAAGGTGATAAATGGTCAGTTGTAATATTGTCACCTAACACGGCTAAAGGACGCATGCCCTTCATGGTGCGCTCTCCTGCAAGGGCTCCTTCCCAATAGGGAGGTCTGCGGATGTAAGTACTTTGTGGTCGCCAGTCATATAATGGACTTTTGGCGGCTTCAAAGGAGCCTAAATCAAACATCGGGGTGTACACTTTTTTAAACTGTTCTGGTTTAACATACTCAGAAACTATGGCATCAATTTGCTCGTCACTGGGCCAGATATCTTTTAGTGTAATGGCATGGTTATTTTTATCATAACCCAGTACATCTTTTTCAATGTCGAAACGTATAGTTCCGGCAATAGCATAGGCCACCACTAAAGGTGGTGATGCTAAAAATGCCTGTTTTGCATAGGGATGAATTCGCCCGTCAAAATTTCGGTTACCAGATAATACGGCTGTTGTGTATAGGTCGCGCTCTACCGCTTCTTTTTGAATAACAGGATCTAAGGCGCCACTCATGCCGTTACAGGTGGTGCAAGCGTATCCCACAATACCAAAGCCTAATTTTTCCATTTCTGGTAATAAGCCTGATTCCTCTAAATAGAATTTAGCGACTTTAGAGCCTGGTGCGAAGGATGATTTCACCCAAGGTTTTCGAAGAAGTCCCAATTCATTGGCTTTTTTGGCTATTAAACCAGCCGCCACAACATTACGAGGATTACTAGTATTGGTACAACTAGTAATCGCCGCAATGATCACTGCCCCGTCAGGCATTTGACCTTCTTTTTGTTCAACACTGTACGCAATGCCTTTTAAAGCCAGGTCACTGGTGGCTACTCGGCTATGGGGGCTTGAAGGGCCAGCCATGTTGCGGCCAACTGTCGATAAATCAAATTCCAAAACTCGTTGATACTGCGCTTCTTTTAGGTCATCAGCCCACAGGCCGGTATGTTTAGCATAGGTTTCTACCAACTCCACTTGTTCTGGCTCGCGGCCTGTCATTTTAAGATAATCAATGGTTTGCTGATCGATATAAAACATGCCCGCTGATGCACCATATTCTGGCGTCATATTTGAAATGGTTGCGCGGTCACCAATGGTTAATTCAGATGCACCCTCGCCAAAAAATTCAAGGTAAGCAGACACAACTTTGGCATTACGTAAAAATTCTGTTATCGCTAATACAATATCAGTCGCAGTGATCCCACTTTGTCGTTTACCTGAAAGTTTTACGCCAACAATATTAGGTAATCGCATCATGGATGGGCGACCAAGCATCACGGTTTCAGCTTCTAGCCCACCAACTCCAATTGCAATTACGCCTAGTGCGTCTACATGGGGAGTATGACTATCTGTGCCTACACATGTATCTGGAAATGCCACTCCATCACGCAACTGAATGACAGGAGACATTTTTTCCAAATTAATTTGATGCATAATGCCGTTGCCAGCAGGGATCACATCCACATTTTTAAAAGCGGTTTTGGTCCATTCGATGAAATCGAATCTGTCTTCATTACGTCTGTCTTCTATGGCTCTGTTTTTATTAAAAGCATCATGATCATTTCCATCGTGTTCAACTGCTAAAGAATGGTCCACAATCAACTGTGTAGGAACAACAGGATTCACCTTAGCAGGATCGCCACCTTGATCTGCAATAGCATCTCGTAGTCCGGCCAAGTCAACCAAAGCGGTTTGGCCTAAAATATCATGACATACAACTCGAGCCGGATACCACGGAAAATCTAATTCTTGTTTGTTGTGGATTATTTGTTTTAAGCAATCATTGAGTGAATCTGGCTCACACTTTCTGACAAGTTGTTCGGCTAACACTCGTGAGGTATAAGGTAATTTGGCATAAGCCCCTTGGCTAATTGCTTCTATCGCTTCACGGGTATCAAAGTAGTCAACATTGACGCCACCGATTGAGTAACCGGGAAGAGGTTTGCGATGTTCGTAATTCATAAAGGTATCCAGAGTTTAAAGAAGGACGTCAGGCCGAAATGTTTCGACCTGTTACTAGTAGGTCTTTATCGTTGGCTAATTGCGGTTACTTTTCTTGGTTCTGATCCAACGTAATCAGCACTTGGTCTAATAATACGATTGTTCGAGCGTTGTTCCATAATATGCGCTGCCCAACCTGTTAAACGTGAACACACAAATATCGGGGTAAACAATTTAGTGGGTATGCCCATAAAGTGATAGGCCGAAGCATGGAAGAAGTCTGCATTACAGAATAACTTTTTGGTATCCCACATAAATTCTTCACAAGCTACTGAAATGTCATAGAGTGAACTATCACCAAATTCCTCTGCTAATTTCGCTGACCACGCTTTGATAATGACATTACGTGGGTCAGACTCACGATATATAGCGTGTCCAAATCCCATAATTTTCTCTTTACGCTCTAACATGCCAGCCATTTGTTGTTTTGCGTCAGACGGCGAGCTGAATTTTTGGATCATATCCATAGCCGCTTCGTTTGCACCTCCATGCAGAGGACCTCGAAGCGATCCAATCGCGCCAGTCACACAAGAATACATATCAGATAACGTAGAAGCACACACACGAGCCGTGAAAGTAGAGGCATTAAATTCATGCTCTGCATATAAAATGAGAGATACATCCATCACTTTACTGTGCAGTTCAGATGGGGAATCTCCGGTTAGTAATTTGAGGAAATGCCCACCTAAAGAATCTTCGTCAGTCACACAATCTATTTCAATACCGTCATGACTGTATCTGTACCAAAAACACATGATGGCCGGAAAAGCGGCTAACAATCTATTGGCTGCTTTATTTTGTTCACTAAAGTCTACTTCTGGCTCAAGGTTACCTAAAAAAGAACAACCTGTGCGCATCACATCCATGGGGTGCGCATCAGCAGGAATAAGTTTCAATACTTCTTTTAACGCGGGCGGCAAATCTCTGTGTTTAAGTAACTCTGCCTTGTAACTGTCAAGTTGCTGTTGATTCGGAAGTTCACCGTTAAACAACAGATAAGCCACTTCTTCAAAGGTGGCGTTGTCTGCCAAATCTGATACATCATATCCACAATAAGTAAGGCCAGATCCTGACTTACCGACAGTACATAATTTAGTTTCACCCGCACTTTGACCTCGAAGGCCCGCACCACTTAATTTTTTATCAGTCATATTTATGTCCAACTTATATATTTAAACCCTTGTTCTACGCACAAAGGTTGTAAGGTTTATCGTGATCTAATGTGTACAAATTCTCTAGATAGTTACTTATTTTTACCTTCAGAAAACAGCGAGTCTAGTTTCTGCTCGTAAGCATGATAACCAAGATAATCATATAACTGAGAACGGGTTTGCATGGTGTCAATCACCGCTTTTTGGTCGCCATTATTCAAAATAGACTGATACACATTTTCAGCCGCTTTATTCATTGCTCTAAATGCGCTAAGTGGATAAAGCACCATATCAGCCCCCCACTCACCTAATTGCTTTTTATTCCAGAGTTCGGTTTGCCCAAACTCAGTAATATTTGCCAGAATAGGCACTTCTAATGCTTCTGCAAAGGCTCGGTAGTGTTGCTCTGTTTTAATTGCTTCAGCGAAGATCCCATCAGCGCCAGCGGCTACATAGGCTTTTGCTCTATCGATTGCCGCTTCTAGACCTTCTTGTGCAAATGAATCAGTGCGCGCCATGATAAAAAAATCGGGGTCGCTACGTGCATCAACCGCTGCTTTAATTCGATCAACCATTTCTTCAGTAGAAACAATCTCTTTATTGGGGCGATGACCACAGCGTTTCTGTGCAACCTGATCTTCCATATGTACCGCAGCCGCGCCGGCTTTTTCCATATCACGAATGGTTTTTGCGATGTTAAATGCTCCCCCCCATCCGGTATCAATATCAATCAACAATGGTAGGTCACAAGCCGCAGTAATGCGCTGTACGTCCACCAATACATCGTTTAAAGAGGTCATACCGAGATCGGGTAATCCATAAGATGCGTTAGCTACGCCTCCACCGGATAAATAGATAGCTTGATGTCCGATTTGTTTTGCCATCATTGCTGAATACGCGTTAATAGTGCCAACAATTTGTAGAGGGCGGTTGTCTTTTAAAGCTTGACGAAAGCGTTGTCCGGGAGTTTTCATAAGGTATTCATCCGTTTTTCGACGTTTTTACGTGATGCTGAAATATGCCTACGCATAAGAATTTCAGCCAGTTCTCCATCTCGATCTTCGATGGCTTGAATAATGTGATGGTGTTCAGAAAATGCTTTTTTGGCTCTAGGACTGGCCATACCGAATTGATATCGGTACATGCGTACTAGGTAATATAACTCTTCACACAATAGGCGGATTAACAATTTATTGCCGCTACCCATTACAATTCTAAAGTGAAAGTCTACATCCCCTTCTTGTTGTATATAGGCTTCACCTTGTTGCAAAGATTCATGTTTGTTGTGCACATCGAGAAGGTATTTTAGATCTGCAATTTGTTTTACACTCATGTTCTGCGCCGCTAAGCGACACGCCATACCTTCTAACGATTCTCTGACTCGAAAAATTTCTAATAACTTTTCTGTAGACAACGTCACCACGCGATAGCCAATGTTTGCTTTACGCTCAAGTAAGCCACACCCTTCTAACCGTGATAATGCGTCGCGGAGTGTTGAACGGCTAATTTCGTAATATTTGGACAGTTCCGGCTCACTTAACTTTGAACCCGTTTGAACATCACCCTCAACGATGCGTTGACGAAGATCGATAAAAACCGTGTCAGCACGTGTAAGGCTAGGAGAAATGTTGTTTGATGTTTGCAATATCTTTATTGTCGACAATAATTACTAATGACATTCATAATAAAGCTTATAACAGAAATATCAAGCTAAAACTGTCGACAATAAAACAATTCACAAAATTATTAGTTGAGTACTGCTTCTAAACTAGAGAGACAATAACCGACATTCTTTTGGCTTGAACCACATCCCATCAGCCCAATTCTCCACACTTTGCCAGCCAAACTACCTAGGCCAGCGCCTATCTCTAAATTAAACTCATTTAATAATCGATTGCGTACCTTGGCATCATCAACACCATCAGGGATTAGCACCATATTTAATTGTGGTAATCGATACTTTTCTTCAACCAGAAGTGCTAATCCAAGTTTTTCCAATCCCTCTTTTAAACTGATGTGGTTTCTATGATGTCTTTCCCAAGCTTTTTGCAAGCCTTCTTGTTGCAGAATGAGTAACGATTCATGTAAGGCATAGATACTGTTAACAGGTGCAGTATGATGATAGGCGCGTTTCGCACCTTGCCCCCAGTAACCCATTACTAAATCCATATCAAGAAACCAACTTTGCACCGGATGTGTTCGCTGTTTAATGACAGCAATAGCCCTCTCACTAAAAGACACCGGAGATAAGCCAGGTATGCAGGAAAGACATTTCTGAGTACCAGAATAAATTGCATCAATATTCCAATCATCAACCCGTAACTCGCTTCCCCCCAGAGATGTAACAGCGTCAACTATACTTAAGCAGTCGAACTCTCTTGCTAGTTCGCATAACGCTTTAGCATCGTTTAAGACACCCGTTGATGTTTCAGCGTGAACAAAGGCTAAGGCTTTTACGTCAGGATTAGCTTGTAGGGTTTCCCTGACTTTATTGAGATCAGTGGGTTTCCCCCAATCGTCTTGCACCATGATAGCTTGACCACCACAACGCTCTACATTCTGTTGCATTCGACCGCCAAACACGCCATTTTGACAAACAATAACCTTGTCCCCCGGCTCAACTAAATTCACAAAAACAGACTCCATACCTGCAGAGCCCGGTGCCGAAATAGGCATAGTTAAGGAGTTTTCAGTTTGAAACGCGTATTGTAATAACTGTTTTACCTCATCCATTAGATCAACAAACTTAGGATCTAAATGACCTATTGTTGGCCTAGCCAATGCGGTTAGTACTTCAGGGTAAACGTCAGATGGGCCAGGACCCATTAGAATGCGAGTAGGTGGTGTAAAGGATGAAAATGACTGTGTCATGTAAGCTCCAAAATTTGGTGAATCATTAAGGGGGATTTTTACAGTATTAACTCTCTGCTACAACATAGGTAAATGTATGCTGAGCATAAAAAAGATAAATACTCAAAAGCCCCTACATTTTTAGTTTGAATAAGGTTTTACAACTTTGCTTGAACTGGAAATTTCGAAGAATGTCTAACCCATTGATTTTAATGTTTTTTAAAAATCAATTTTAAATCAACTACTATTTATTCAAACTTGTTCTACAATTATAAATCTAGCTTTAATAGTGTTTGTATTGATTTATTAAGTTTTAACAGTTAGCGCACGGCTCTAATAAGAGCCATTCCCCTAAGCCCGGTCTAGCAATAGATTCGGGCCTTTTTTATGGTGTTTTTTCTGGTTTTAAATGTTGCAAGAACCGTTTCGCATTTTGCACGTAATGTTCGGCTGATTGCTCTAGCATTTTTTGCTGTTTTTCTGGAATCGTTTTAATAACTTTGGCTGGTGAGCCCATTACCAAAGAACCATCGGGAATTTGCATATTTTCGGTTATTAAACTGTTAGCACCTATAACACAGTACTGACCGATTTTTGCCCCGTTTAACACCACACTATTGATACCAATTAAACTGTAATCGCCTATCTCGCAACCATGTAACATGACCTTGTGACCTACGGTTACACCTTTACCGATAATAAGTGGAATACCAAAATCTGTATGTAAAACTGAGCCGTCTTGTATATTGCTGTCTTCACCAATAGTAATCAAATCACAGTCTCCACGTACTACCGTGTTAAACCAAACACTACTATTGGCTTTCATAACAACTTTACCAATAACATGACTACCAGGAGCGACAAAAACTCCCGTAGCCAAAGAGACCTTGTCATCGCCTAAAGAATAAATCACTGTTTCTCTCCAACTAAACGTATCAGACCTTCTTGCATAGTTGACGCAACCAACTTGCCTTGTCGATTAAAAAACTGGCCTTTGACTAATCCCCTCGCACCACCAGAAAACGGGCTTTGCGTCGCATATAATAACCAGTCATCAAAATCAAACGGATGATGGAACCACATTGAGTGATCAATAGTAGCAATACGTAAATTTTTATCCGAATTCGCTACACAATGGGGATGCAGGGCGGTTGATAAAAAATGATAGTCCGATGCGTAAGCCAACATGACTTGATTGAGATTGATATTTCCTGACAACACTTCTTGAGCTTTCATCCAAATATAACGTTTGGGTACTTGCTTTGTTGCCTTGTCTAGCTCAACAAAATTAACCGTGCGCATATCAATGGGTTTATGGTACCCGCTATTATCACACATGTGTTGCGACGAACTTAACGGGTTTTCTGTTAATTTAATATCTGATTCTATTTCTTCAGGTTGTGGCACATTTGGCATTTCAGCATATTGATGTTCAAGACCCTCTTCAGGAGCTTGAAAAGAGGCTGTCATATAAAAAATATTTCTGCCATTTTGAATCGCCTTTATTCTTCTAGTCGAAAAGCTGCGCCCATCACGCACGTTTTCAACATCAAACACCACCGGCTTATTTGCATCTCCTGGCAGCAAAAAATAGCTATGAAATGAATGAGTAATACGACCTTCTGGCAAAGTTAATTGTGCTGCAGCTAGCGCTTGACCTAATACTTGCCCACCAAATAAGGCTCTGAAACCTAAATCCCAACTTTGCCCTCGAAACAAACCTTCTTCTAATTTATCTAGGGTCAACAATTCTACTAATTTTACTTCTGGCATACATACCCTACTTGTTTAATACGATTTTGATATTTTACCCTAAGTTTCTCGACGAGGGTTCTTAGGATAAAATCTATCAGGTAATTGACTTTGATGGGTAAAAAATCTGGTGTCTTTATAAGGTAACTTCATAAAACCTGAAATGCCAAGGCCTTCTATTGTCGGAATAAGGTCAATGACATCTTTTAGCAAACTCTTAAATTCCAGTTCCATACTATGATTTAACAACTTGTAATCACTATGTATTTTAAGGTGAGTCGGTAAAGATTCAAATATAATACAACCCGTATGATGAATGCTATTTAATTGCCTGATCACGGCCATTAACGCTTTTGGCAAAGTTAATAACTCATCTGGATCATCACCGTCTTCAAAATATGAATGCATGCGACTGTCATGTTCAGAAAGAGAGACGTCGCTGAGTTCAAAGGGTATTTGCATAGATTTTTCAGGTTTAAATACACTGGTTTCATCTTTACGTTCAACATGTAATGTGTCTCGCGCATTAAACATACAACACTTGAATACACCCACGCGATTTATAGCTCTAGCAAAATGCACGATATTATTAAGAGACGCTTCAAAAGACTTTAGCAAAGTTAAATCGTATAAATTGAGGCTAGAATCGATGTAAACACCGGTTTTTTCCCATCTAACCGCCAAACCACCTACCACCGGATATTTACCTAAGCGACTAACAGCAGCTACAAAGGCTTTCTCGGTGTCTCCCATACCCTGCATAAAGTTTTTATAATAACGTTCAAATTGCGCATCATCGATTAACCTAAGCTCCTCTTCGACATCATAGGATTCGATCCTTAAAAAAGACTTTCTAGAACTGTAAACTACTGTATCTATCTCTTTCGAATAGGTGCTCACTCTAGACGGAATGAGAGATACATGCGCAGGATGTAACTGGTCATTCAATACAACATTTTTCATAAATTGCATGTTTTGAATAAAATAATCCCCGCCTTTTTGCCGCAATTCGGGTGAATCACTCATCATAGCGGTTAAGGTTTTAGCCAGCTCTTTAGGTAACCCCATCGAGTTTGGCGTGATAACCTTATGTCCAAAACGACTAGATTGCCCTGATGCCAAAGCATATAAGGTACTCGCTAATCCTTGCTCATCAAATCTTACGGATGACAGACCTCCGCTAAGCTGCTCCTCTCCGATAAAATATACATCCCCAAGACGAGCATTGGTTTGTTGCATATCACTCGACATCAAATCCATGACATTGTTACCTACAAATTGCCCTTGCTGGTCAATTTGTGCAAAAACTGAGGACCCCCAATCTATCAGACCCACTTCTTCGCTATTTTCATCAAACACAATATTAGAGGGTTTAATATCTCCATGAACGATTGGTTTACTTTGACCTTGTTGTTGGTGACTGCGGAGGTACAAAAGAATATCAGCAAGTTGCGCCGCTATTTTTATTACCAGACGCACTGATAGTGGACCATATTTAAGAGATATTTTTTCGAGATCCTCGCCCTTGGCTCTTTCCATCACCAAAACAGACTGCTTTTTAATTTTTTGATATTCGATTAATCGTGGAACGTGAGGGTGATGCACCAAACTTAGCATGTACGCCTCTTCTTCTAGTCTGTCTTGTACATGTTGTGGTAGATTAATTCGAGAAAACTTAAACACCTGTTGCTGACGTTGCAAGGTATCTTGAGCGCTATTTTGCTTAGCAACCGTTCCCGAAAAAGCAAATCCAAACGCTCCTTTGCCGATTAATTCAATGTCTTGGTAACCGAGCAACTGCAATTGTTCGGTACATAGTTTAAACCAATCTTTTAATTTCTTGGCGTCCTTATGGGATAACAAATAAATAGACTGTTCATCTGGAATATAAAAATGTTTTATATTTTCAGCTGTCATCTTTAAAGCGCCATTTACTCTGCAATTAACCAATCAACACTGAAAGATGCGCTATCGTTTTGCGCCATTAATGGTGTCAACTCAACTAGTGCTTCCTGCACCCTGTGATCGAATTGCCAAGGAGCGTTAATTATCGCCATGCCTGAACCATACATGCCTGCAGCCTGCTCGCCCTTAGTTACGCGTAACTCAACCTTAAGTAAATTTTTGAAAGGATGTTGCTGCAAGCCCTCAAGCATTGATTCGCTTTTACCTTGCTTACTATTACTACTGCTGAAACTAGGATCCGCAGCGGCTCTGTCAGCTATTAAAGGATACCAAATGGCATAGATGGCTGAATTCCATTTTTTATAAGCAGATATCACAGTATCAACTACCTGCTGGTATTCACTGGCTACTTCATAAGAAGGGTCAATTAACACTATGCCACGTTGCATTTCTGGTGGGGTTAAGGCTAACAATCCTTCATAACCATCTCTATGATGAATCGCGATGTTTTTACCACCCATATTACTTCTTAAATTTTGTATTTCCTGGTTATGCAATTCTATCAACACTAGTTTGTCTTGAGGCCGTAACATTGATTTGGCGATTTCAGGAGAGCCTGGGTACTGCATGAATTTTCGATAACTCGAAACTAACGACAAATAGTCGCTAACAGTTTGATTTTGAGTTGATTTTCCTACTAAACAATCAATGCCTTGTTGAAATTCTTTAGTTTTAAGTGCTTCATCAGAATCTAATTGATAGATCCCTGCTCCGCTATGCGTATCAATATAACAAAAGCCTTTATTTTTACTTTTTAATTTGTCAATTAGTAACATTTGGCTAATGTGTTTTAGTACGTCACCATGATTACCTGCATGAAAACTATGTCGATAACTTAACAATAGTGAAATCCTTAATGTAGCAGTAGTATTTATTATATTGGCCTTAATCTTAAAGCAAAAATAAACCCGCTGTTAGCGGGTTTATCATTAAATTTAATTCACTATCGAGTATTAGCTAACATTGTGAGAGGATTTTCCAAATAAGATTTCCAAAGGTTATTGAATCTCACCATTGTCGCTCCATCAATAATACGATGATCACCAGACCAACTCACATGCATGATGTTTACAGCTTTTACCACATCATTCTCACCAAACCTTGGCAGGCGTTGGATCTTGCCCAAAGCTACAATGGCTGATTCTGGCGCATTGATAACGGGTGTAGCAACAGTGCCCCCTAGCACACCAATATTAGAGATACTAATGGTACCACCTTTAAGATCCGAGTTACTTAACTTACCTTGACGAGCTAGGTCTACCAACTCGTTTGATCTTTTTGCAACATCAAACAAAGATAAATTTTGCACACCTTTTATATTTGGCACCACTAAACCAACTTTGGAGTCTACCGCTACACCGATGTTATGATCGTCGAAATAGGTCACTTGTGAACAATCAGCATTAACTTGACTGTTAATTACTGGGAATTGTTGTAGTGCTAACGACATCGCTTTAATGAAAAATGGCATAAAACTCAGTTTTACCCCTTCTTTCTCAAAAGAGGGTTTAAGTTGCTCCCTAGCCAAAATCAAACTATCCATTTCAATTTCTTCACTGACACTGAAATGTGGCACAGTAAAAACTGAATGCATCATATGTTTAGCCATTGCAGCTTGTATTCCACGAATAGGTTCAACTCGTGTTCCACCACCAACTAATGGAACAGCGGAACTAGGTTGCGTAGTTGAAGACGAAAACCCACTGAGATCTTCTTTTAATACACGCCCTTTTTCTCCGCTGCCGTTAACTTGTGATAAATCTATTTCTAATTCTCTTGCCAACCTTCTGACCGCAGGGCTTGCTAGCGCTTTACCCGACGCGGGTTTGATACCCCCCCTATCATTTGGGCTACTATCGAGTTGGTTATCTGTTGTTTTAACTTCATCGTTAGGTTCGTTTGCCACCACTGTCAGTTGTAGCTCTCCCTCTCCTTCGCCATCTATCTGCATTTCAAACAACGGTGAATGTACTTTCGCAATATCCCCCTCTACATAATATAACTTGGTGACTACGCCACTATACTTTGCTGGAATTTCTACTAAGGCCTTGTCTGTCATGACTTCAACGACCGCTTGGTCTTCGGTAATAGTTTCACCTTGAGCCACTAACCACTTAACCACTTCGCATTCCACAATGCCCTCGCCAATATCCGGCAGAATAAAATCTTGCATAACTTGCTCCTTAATATTGAGCTAAAAATTGACGTTGCGTTTAATCGCTTCGAAGGTTTTAAGATGGTCAGGCATATACTCTTTTTCATGTGCCAAGGGATAAGGCGTATCTAAGCCGCACACTCTACAAATAGGTGATTCGAGGTTTAGAAAACACCTTTCTTGCACACTTGCCGCAATCTCGCTGGCGAAACCTGCTGTCAGTGGTGCTTCATGATTAATCAATAATCGACCAGTTTTTGCAACAGAATGACAAACCGTCTCAATATCCCATGGCAAAATGCTCTGTAAATCTATTACCTCACATGAAATTCCCTGTTCTTCAGCTAATACCGCAGCTTTTTCGATAATTTCCACTTGCGCTCCCCAAGCCAATAAAGTGATGTCGGTTCCTTGTGTAATCACTTCGGCTTTACCCAGAGGTAATTCATAATCGTCTTCAGGAACTTCACCAACCGACGCCCTATACAGACGTTTGGGCTCCATAAACAACACAGGGTTATCATCACGAATTGAGGCCAACAATAAACCTTTTGCTTGATAAGGATTACGAGGAACTATGACCTTAATACCAGGAACATGAGCAAAGAACGCTTCAGGTGATTGAGAATGATAGTGACCACCGGCGATACCGCCGCCATAAGGGGTGCGAATAGTCAGCGTTCCGCAAGAGAATTGACCACCGCTGCGGTATCGAAACTTAGCAGTCTCATTCACAATTTGATCGAAAGCAGGAAAAATATAATCGGCGAATTGAATCTCAGCAATAGGCACTGAACCTTGTGCAGCCAGTCCAGTAGCAAAACCGATGATTCCTTGTTCAGTTAAGGGGGTATTAAAACATCGTCCTTTTCCAAAGGTTTGTTGAAGATTACTCGTCGCTCTAAACACCCCACCAAAATGGCCTACATCTTCACCAAATACCATGACTTTTTCATCGTCATTCATGGCAGTGATGAGGGCGTTGTTTACTGCTTGCAGCATATTCATTTTAGCCATGTTAAGACCTCCCTGCAGTTTTTGGGTAGGATTCTGGATACTTTTCAATATGCGTCTTTAAGTCTGCTAATTGGGCCCTTAAATGCCATGGCGGCGTATCGTAAACGTCCTCTATAATTTGCTCTACCGCGCAAATTGGTACTTGTTCTGCTAACTTAAGCTCTTTTAAAATATCTTGCCTTGTCTGTTCGATAAAATTCACATTGTTCGCTTGATTCAGCCATCCTTTAGAATCTAACCAATTCTTGAATCTTTGCAGAGGATCTTTTAAACGCCATCGTTCTTCCTCATCTTTGGAACGGTATCCTGTGGGATCATCAGAGGTTGAATGTGCTGCCAATCTATAGGTCATCGCCTCGATCAAAACTGGACATTGTTGCTCAATCGCGATTTTTCTTGCCTGCTCTGTCGCTGCATAAACCGCAAGTACATCGTTTCCATCAACACGGATTGTTCTAACGCCATAACCTAATCCTCTGGAAGCAATGCCATCACCAGCAAATTGTTCTTCTGATGGAGTTGAAATTGCGTAACCATTGTTACGACAAAAGAATATTACAGGGCAATTTAAAACCGCAGCCATATTGAGTCCTGCGTGAAAATCACCCTCAGAAGCGGCGCCTTCACCAAAATAACAAATAGTAACCGCATCCAGTCCAGCCATTTTCTGGCCGTAAGCGTAGCCACTTGCTTGGGGAATTTGCGTGCCTAAAGGTGAAGATATGGTCATAAAATTAAGTGCTTTAGAGCCATAGTGAATCGGCATTTGACGCCCTTTATTCAGCTCATTTTGATTGCTGAACATTTGATCCATGAATTCTTTACTCGTAAACCCTCGAAAAGCGAGCGCTCCTTGCTCTCTATATTGCGACATGATCATATCTTGTGGCGCTAGCGCGGCTGCACTACCAATCGTAGAGGCCTCTTCACCAGTACAAGCAAGATAAAAACTAATTCTACCTTGACGCTGAGCCGCAACCATTCTCTCGTCTAATAGCCTTATATATTGCATAGTCTCTAGCATTTTTATGCAGCATGGTTCACTGATATCTGGTAAGTCTGCTTCTGGATGAACGGAACCATCTGGTCGCAGAACTTGCAGCATTGGAATATCAATCAATCCATCCTCAACGATTTTAACCTGATGAATCAGCCCAACCTTGGCTAAATGATTTCTGTCTTTCATTTATCGCCCCAAAACGATACAAACCCGCGCGGCAGGTTTGTAGATTATTTGTAATTAGGATGTAAATAGTAGATGAATATTAAAAACTTGATCTTGCCAAATAGAGTTTTTAGCATGTTAAAATGAGAATGATACTTCTAAAAGAGTATTAATTATGTGATATCTATCCTACGTTCGGATAAGCAAAGCTGTTTTAATTAATAACAATCAAACAATTCATATCGACAGTAAATCCAAACAGATAACGCAGCACAATATTACAACTACCATACTAATAGAAAGATATGGAGTACGCAGTCTATCAATACTAAGATTTTCGACCTAACCTTTGATTGAACACTGGTTAAGGAACATTCATTGTTAGTTAAAAATCATATATGCCACGCAAATAGTAGAAACCACCATTAATTCCAATAGGAGAAGTAGCTGGGTACAAAGAGCCTGCTTCGCCACTATAAGGGTTGTTGTCAGGACGGTTATCCAATAAATTTTTCGCGCCTAATGATAGTTTAAAGTGGCTATTGATTTGGTAACTTAAGTCTGCGTCTATGGTAAATTCTGAACCGGCATAAATATCCAATCCCGCAGCCGCATCTAAGTGGTCTTCGTAAAAGCCTCCGTAATAATTAAGTCTGATATTACTGTTGAGTCTGTTAAACACTTGCACCATCGAAAAACTCAAACGATTAGCTGGCAGGTTATCTTCAAGCATATGTATTCTCTGGGGAGTAAGGTTTGATTCAACATAAGTGCTTCCATCATCCCGAATTCGTGTATATTGGTTAACTCTAACCACTTGAGTATCTGTCCAGTTGTACGTCAGCATTAAACGACTGGGAATGTTAAATAGGTAGGTTTCATAATTGACCACTAAATCCAATCCCTGAGTTTTAGTGTCAAAATCGTTAGTGAAATATTTCGCACTTCCATAACTAATCGCTTCTGTATTTCCCGCAGCAACGAGAGTTTGGATATCCTGCTGACTCAAAGGTAACGCAGAAGTAGTACTGATTCGATCATGAAGTTGAATATTGAAATAATCCATAGTGAAATAGAACTGTTTACTGAGCTCTCCGACCATGCCAAAACTAACATTGACAGACTCCTCTGGGAGTAGAGGGCTAGCCCCAAGCTGAATTGAAATTGCGTTGGTTGGCGGCAACGTTGCTTGGTCTTCCAAACCATCAGGTGAGAACGCCGTCGTCACGTTGACTACATTACTTTGTCCTACAGTAGGGGCTTTAAAGCCAGTACTCACCGAGCCACGTAACGTTAAACTATCATTTAAGATCATACGTGCTGAGACTTTACCATCGAATGTAGAGCCAAAATCAGTAAAGTCTTCGTATCTAGCTGCCAAGCCAAATAAAAAGGCATCACTCATATGTACTTCAAAATCACTATAGACAGCCCAATTTCCCCTACTCCACTTGCCAGCCGATTGAGCGTTATATCCTGTAAAACCATTTGAACCTACACCAAACCCCTGAGATACACCCGAATTTGGATCATAGGCCAAGCTACCCACTGAATAGGATGCTAATTCCCCTTCTTTTTGGCGATAACTTTCTCTCCTCCACTCAACACCTGTCGCAAAGTTAATTTGGTACTTTTTATTGAAGTGAAATTGTTTGAACAAGTCTAAATTAAGATTTTTTTCTAATTGACTGGCCAATCCTGGGTTAAAAGAAAATGGGGTGTTCGGCCCGAGTGATGGATTAACCGTATGCGTTATCTGGTAGTCAATTTCTGAGTAGCCTAAACCAACACTTAAATCGTACTCCCACTGTGACAACGTCTGCCCTTTGATACCCATTACCCAAGATGCGTCGCTTATAACACCACCAAATTGTGGCGTAAAACCACCAGGAAATATTTCGTTGAAGGCAAAACAATTTTGACCTACTCGGGTCGAATCATCAGCAATGAGCAGATAATCGTTGTCATCTAAAATATTACTGTCTGTTATTAGAACTTCCGGGCAACTGGTACCTTGATCAATACCATCTAAGTCAGCAACCAAGAGAGTAGGTATTCCATTTTCATTCGGCAAACCTTCAAACACCCCGTCTCGCGAGTGTGGGTTACGAAAATAAAAACCTCCCAGGGTTTTTCTACGTGCTAGATTACTAAAGGAGTACAGTTCGCTAGACGTATCGAGCTGATAACCCATATTAACTAAAAACTTCAGATCGGAGTCAACTTTGGGGCTTCCCCAGACTTGCACCGGGTCATTAACAGCTGTGTTTCCAGCGCCTATTAAGTCCAACGCATCATCTCTTTGTATGCTTCTATTTGTCGCTCCGTGTTGTTTATATTCACTACTAATATTCACAAAGCCTTGGGCACCAAGGGGGAAACCTAAACTGCTAACGAGTTGTATTAGTTCCCCATCTCCTTCACCATACTGGCCGACTCTAGCTTCAAACATGCCGCCTTGGTTATTGTCATCAAGAACAAAGTTAATCACTCCAGCTATTGCGTCTGAACCATACTGAGCCGCGGCGCCATCCCTGAGGATCTCAATTTGTTGCAATGAAGACGCAGGTATATTACTAATATCGACTCCTTGTGCCCCATCTGATAAACCGCCTCCTAAAAACGTAATTGCGGCGGATCTATGGCGTCTTTTCCCGTTCACTAGAATCAAAGTATGATCTGAAGCCATTCCCCTTAAGTTTGCAGGTCTGACTAAACTAGACGCATCATTGATGGGTTGATCATTAACATTGAACGAAGGAATTAAGGTTGAAAGCATCGATGTTACATCTGTGGAACCTTGCTGGGTAAATTCGGCTACACCAATAATATCTAAAGGAACAGGTGAATCAATAACAGATCGAGGAGCAGACCGAGTACCAACCACGGCTATCTTTTCCATGTTATTGGAAGTGTTAAAACTCTCTTTCTTATCGGTATTTTCAAATGGTTGTGATGAAGATGAATCAACTCTACTTATGGCTTTTACACTTAAACCTTGTTTATCCCTATCAGGGTATAAGCCAGTGCCTTCCAGTAACTTAACTAAAGCCAGATCAACAGAATAGTAGCCTTTTAACTCATTAGTGACCTCTTGCTCAGCAAGCTCAATTGGAAATAAAAGCGTGGTATTGGCTTGTTGTGCAAACATAATAAGAGATTTATCAGCAGCTTGCGAAGGAATGTCAAATTGATACTTATTTTGGGCAAGCGCCTGAAATGAAATAATAGCTATTACGACAATAAGTACACGCATAAAAATATAAGAAAACTGAATACACTTCGATAAGTTAGTCTACCACGTTGATATAATTTGGAAAATGGCCCAAATAAACGCTACCCAGTTACCTAAATAGACTGCTTATAGATACTCTTACTTTCCTGTAGACAGCACTATTGTTTGTTTATCTGTTTTTGAATAAACAATATTAAAATTATTCTCAAGGGCAAACAGTAACCCTTGAATATCACCAGCTTTAAAATATCCTGCAACCCTTTGCTGTCTCACTTGCTGGTCTGCTAATTTAAAATTAACTAATGTATAACGGCTAATTTCCTGTAACGCGTCAGCAAGAGGTTCACCGTGAAAAACCAACATTCCTTGTTGCCACGCTAAATCATTCTGAACTTGCTGTTGCGTCAATGTAACGGGTTGAATCGCCTGTTGACTAATCAATGCCTTTTGTCCTGCTATCATTAACTCGCCCGAACCATCGAGGGTTTGTGAACGGTTATCAATAGAGACTTTGGCTAGGTCATCAGTCTTATTTTTAACTAATACTTTTCCGTCAGTTACCAACAATTCAAACTGTTCTGCATTGGTCAATTGCACATTAAAGGCCGTTCCTACAGCCGTCACTGTATTAGTTGCCGCTTTAACAATAAATGGTCGAGTTTCATCATGAGCGACCTCAAAGTGTGCTTCACCACGCAATAAATGGACATTCCTTAAAGCGTCAGAAAAATTAATCGAAACTAAACTATCTGTATTTAAATGGATAACTGAACCATCAGCTAAGGAAATAACGCGTTGCTCACCAACCGATGTTTCAGCGTTGAGAGCCACTATGGAAGGATCTACGGTGCCTGTCATAAATTCTGGATGAGTTAACCAAGCAAAGCTACTAACAATTACAAATATAACACTAGCTGCAATGCCCATTACTTTTCTATTTAAAGATATTTTTGTGTTGCGCACATGGTTATCACGTAGTGGAAATAACGAGCTTAATTCATTTAAAACACTTAGTTCATCCCAAGTTTGTGCTACTGAAAATAAACTTTGTCTATGAAAACTACTGAGATTGACCCAATCTGAAAAAGCTTGGTCTTCACCTTCACTTAAGCCACGGTCAAAACGACTGATCCATTCGCAAGCTTGCTTGTGAATATCTTGTTTACTGCTAAATGTCTTAACGTTGTTCATTTTTTGATTGTTTCACCGTGTTTCAATATCGAAGTTACTTGTTGAGTGTCTGGTTCGACTAATTGCTGTAAATAGAGAGAACATTGGTATAATCCCTTGGCAACATGTTTTTCAACTGTGCTTTCACTTATTCCAATGTGCCCAGCGATATCCTTCTGACTCATTCCATAGACTTTTTTTAGTAAAAACACTCTCTTAACCTCTACTGATAAAGTATCAGTAGCACGGCAAAAATTTAAAAAACGCTCTTTACTTTCAATCTGACTTTCAAGACTTTTACTGGTTAGGTCACCAGGTAAATCTTTCATCTCATCTAATGATTGGTTTTTGCGTTCACTTGCTTTTGAAATATGATTTAGCGCTAGATTTCTAGCGGTTTTAAGCATGTAGGTTCGTTCAAACTTTATTTCTTGCTTTAGACCTGCTTCATAACTTTTTATAAAAGTTTCTTGAACAATATCTTCAACATCTTCATTTTTAACAATGCCACCTATAACCTTCGCTAATAGCGCGCTACATTTCACATAGGTAGATTCCATTGTCGATTTATACTGCATTGATTGACCCAAAAAAATGACCAGAGTAATGGTTCTATTTCATCACTTGCCGAAAATATGTATTACTGCTCATAAGCAACCTAATACTACCATCTATAACCGCAACAAAAAGCCTTGCCATAAATGACAAGGCTTTATTATTTACAACTGTTTAAAAGTTATAGGTAGCTTTCAGATAGTAAAAACCGCCATTATAGTCAAACGGTCCACTTTCATAGAATACGCCCCCTACTACAGCTCTTGCTTCAAGCTGCAAGCGTTCAGCATTTTGGTCAAACAAATTGTTTGCCCCAGCAGTAATAGTCACTTGATCACTTACGAAAAAGTTCACTTCAACATCAACAGTAACCGCTGCACTCGCCATTTCAGACCAAGTATCAGAGGTATCATCGGCATGGGTTGCATAGTACTCTCCAAAATAATTGGTGCGAACAAACATGCTTAATGCATCCCAGCTTTGCGAAATCGTAAAGGTCGCTCTATGGTTAGGCACACCTTTTTCTAATCTGCGTACTTTACCATCACTAGTTGTGTCAGGGTTGAATTTATCAACACTTGTTTCGTTCCAGTTGTAGGCCAAAGAAAAATCGGTATCACTACTATCAAAAATTTCCATTGAGTAATTTGCTACAACATCTACACCTTGTGTAGTTGTATCAAAATCGTTAGCAAAATAGGTAACGGCCGATATCAACTCAGGATTTTGCACACCAAGCGCTTCTAGTTCAGCGTAATCTTCAGCCAAAACACTAATTTGGCTAGATTGGGTAATACGATCTTCAACTTCAATATTGTAGTAATCAAGAGTGAAGAAAAAATCACCTGATTGGTAAACACCACCGAATGCAAAACTAGTTGAATCTTCTGGCGTCAACTCCTTACCACCATAAAATGAAGCCAACGGATCTGTAGGAGGAGCAGTAAAGCTTTGAATCAAATTGCCTTCAACTATCGAAGTTGCAGTATTAACCACATTGGCTTGACCTACTGTTGGTGCTCTAAATCCTGTGCTACTCGAACCTCGAATCGAAAATTCATCTGACACAGCATATTGTAAGGTTAACTTATAGTTAGTGGTGTCCCCAAAACTAGAAAAATCTTCGTAACGAATTGCGCCACCCAACAACAAATCTTCAGTTACATAAGCTTCAACATCAATGTAAGCGGCAATATTATGGCGAGAATTTTTACCTGCGGCTTCTGGGCCGAACCCCTTAAATCCATGAGAACCAATATTGAATCCTTGATCTGCATAAGGACCTGCCAACCATGAAGCTTCTTCACCAGCTACAATCTCAAAGGATTCACTGCGCCACTCTAATCCGCCAGCTACGTTAATTGGCTCATAAAGACCCGCTTCAACACTTTTAACCAAATCTAGGTTGACGGTTTTTTCCAACTGAATATAGCTACCTGTATCAAACTCAGTAGGAGTACTTAAACCTAAGGAAGGATTCAGCGTATTGGTAAGATTAAATGATGATTCACTCTTACCAATGCTACCACTTAAGTCAAAAAATACGTCGGCTAAGAAGCCTTCTTTTATTTCACCTTTTGTTCCAAAAGCTAGAGATGTGTCTGTGATAGTTCCGCCAAACGCCGGAGTATATCCGCCAGGGAAGATTTGATTCATCGCAAAACAATTGGGATCCGCAACCATAGCTTGATAGGCATCTGTTTCAAGTACGTTTGGAACGTTTGCTGGTACAACTGCACAAGTACGCTCAGCTCCTTGGGATTGCGCAACATCTCCTACCAATAGCGTTTCACCACCATCAATAGAATACACATTGCCACGATTGTGGGGATTCCGGTAATAGAACCCACCTATTGCATCTCGTTCGGAAAAGTTACCAAACATATACACTTCTTTATCGTCACCTAAATCAATACCTGCATTTGCAAAAATAGTAAGATCGTCATTAATTTCTGGATTACCCCAAATTTGCGCAGGGTCGCCGATAGAGGTGTTGCCAGCAGCGATTAGTGCGGCAGCGTCAGTGCGTTGCCTACTGCGACTAGTAGCATCTGCATTTTTTAACTGAAAGCTTAAGTTGACAAAACCGTCTTCTGTTAATGGTAAGCCTACATTGCCATCGATAATGGTAGCGGTACCATCACCTTCATAATACTCCCCATGTTTAATTGACAAAGAGCCGCCGTCAGCCGCATCTTTAAGCACAAAGTTCATCACACCGGCTATAGCGTCAGATCCATATTGTGCGGCCGCTCCGTCCCTAAGGACCTCAACCTGCTTTAATGCTGCACTTGGAATGACTGAAATATCTGGGCCTTGAGCACCATCATTAATACCACCGCCTTGAAACGCAATAACAGAGGCTCTATGGCGACGCTTACCATTTACCAAAATTAAGGTACTATCCGAAGACAAACCTCTTAAATTAATGGGTCGAATTAGAGTGGCCGCATCAGAAATTGGTTGAGCTCGTGAATTAAAAGACGGAACCGAACTGATTAACATGTCTAACATGTCAACTGAACCTGACTTAGACAATTCATCACCACCGATAATATCGACAGGTACTGGTGAATCAGCTACCGAGCGAGGTGCGGCTCGAGAGCCTACAACTGCAATTTTCTCGACACTTTCTTCTGTTTCGGCTTCTTGCGCTAGTGCAGGTGATACAGAAATGACACTAACTGCCGCAGAGGCAGCTATAACATAGCGAATATTTTTCGCTAGCTTTGTGATTGACGTTTTCATAGTTGTTTTCCAGCTTAATAATTTTTTATAATGCTTAAAGGCTGTCAGGTAAAAATATTTAACCTTTATTAGCCATTAAGTGCTTACTTAGTGTGTCCTGTAAACGCCTAAATAAAGGATAGGCGCAGATAATTTATATACCTGACACGAAGGAAAAACAAACTAATTACTGAAAATAAAAAATATATTTTTTTTGATAGAGGATTTTACTTTTTGCTTTGTCTATAAGGGTTGCGGAGGTGTATTGTGGAGCGACGCAAGCTCAAATTGACTGGATTAGCGGTAAATTAATTGGTCTGCGAGGGGGTGCTGTGATTACCTCTAAATACGGAGAAGGTTGAGTCACCTTCTCCGCTAACTAAATTATTTTATCTAAAGTTAGTTTCACTTTTATTCCAGAGTTTCATCAGTAGTGATTCAATCGACAGACTCGCTGCCAAACCAAGTCTTTCTGGTAAACTCTTTTTCATGCTGTATTTAACGGTAAATATTTTTTTGTTTTCGTTCGCGCTCAAAACGTAGTCATCTGATGTTTGGATTTTGTCCACTAAGCCCAATTCTTTCGCTTTAATTCCATACCAATACTCGCCTGTTGCTACTTTGCCTATTTCCAACTCAGGCCTTTGAGATTGCACAAAGTCCTTAAACATATGGTGTACGTCTTCCAATTCCGCTTTGAATTTTTCTCTACCTTGATCGTTATTTTCTCCAAACATGGTTAAGGTACGTTTGAATTCTCCGGCTGTGTGTTGTTCAAAATCGATATTACTTTTTTTCAACAACTTATTAAAATTCGGTAACTGAGCGATTACACCAATAGAACCAATGATCGCAAACTTAGCCGCTAACACCTGATCAGCAACACAAGCCATCATGTAGCCGCCACTTGCCGCCACTTTATCAACAGAAATGGTGAGTTTGATCTTTTTGTCTTTAATTCTCTGTAACTGAGAGGCGGCTAACCCATAGCCGTGCACGACTCCTCCACCACTTTCAAGCCTAACTAATACCTCATCTTCAGGTTTAGCCACACAAAGAATAGCGGTAATTTCCTCTCTCAGGTAGTCCACTTCGTGCGCGTCCATAGAGCCAGAAAAATCAACTACAAAAAGTCGACCTTGCTCCGCATCGACTGTATCTTGGTTTTTACGTTGCTTTTTCTTGGATTTTTGTGCCTTTTTCTGCTCTTTATGAAATTGTTTCAGTTCGTCCTTGTTTAACAACTCACTTCTAGCAAACTCAGTGATTGACTCCAACTTGTCTGATAGCGAGTTTATTTCAAGGTGCCCCTTCCCTTGTTTTTGTTTACTGACTAATCCAATGATACCGCCAAGCGCCAGTAGGATGGCCACAACAATTGTTACCGCTTTAGCGATAAATAGTCCATATTCGTATAAAAATTCCAAAAGCCTTTTCTCCTCAAAATGTTTCCGGTGATATGGGGATAAAAAATCACAAAAAAAGCCAAGTGTTTAAACTTGGCTTTGAAAAATGCTTAAATCGCCTTAGTTTTCAACAACTGAGGTATCTGAAACCACAATACTTTCACCGTCAGAAACGATAAATGATACGGCTTGATTTTGCATTTCCGTGGTAGTAGCAACACTATCCAATGGACTCAAAAACGAAGAGTGACTGCCTGAGATAAATCGAACCACACCACTTCCCAAAGACGACGATGACACTTGAGATAACCCCATAATATCTGCCAATGGCTGCCCACCTACTAAGGGCAATGAGGTAGTAACTGGGTTAACTTGATCTGTCAAAGCCACACTACCATCATCGTTAATTCCCCCTCCTACGACTAACTGCACCAATGTTGGGGTACGACTAGTCAACTCACTTGCAAAACTAATTGGATCAGATGCATCCATCACAGTTTGTGCTGCAAAAGCGAATGCCGTAAAGGTACCATTAATCACGGCAGCTTGTTCTGCGCCCAGCAATTCAAAGAAAGCAGTATAAGCTGGACCAATTGCCGCTTCAGCAGTGATACCGTTTTGGGCTGCAAATCCAGCAAGAAATTCTACAAACTCGTTTGATGTAGTTGCCAGTAGTGAACCTTTAATACCCGGCCCGATACTAGGTGAATCAAATAAGCCCGCACCTAAACCACCAGTGGGTACATTAATTACCGCGGTTTGGAACGCATACATTGAATCAAATGCAGCTAAATCCCCGGCTAAACTTTGATTTGCAATGGCAGTCGCTCCCGTTCCATAAATGGCGCCTAAACTCTGTCCAATGAAATGCACTTCTGACACATTCAAATCTACTAAACCGGTAGTATCATTAATATTGTTTAGGGCTAACCTAAACGCAACAATATCTGCAATACTTTGGCGAGTGTTATCACGAGCCGTTAATAAACTTAATAGGTTGAGATACTCATCACTACCATAACTTTTATCATCTAGGGTAATGACCCGATCACCATGCAGCGGATGATCAATCGCTGCCGAAGCATATCCAGCCATTGCCAAAGCTGAAGCAACCAACAGCGCATTACTTTTTGACTGACCAATTCCATGTTGAAACACCACTACAGGCCAACCATTTTCTGGCTTAGTTAGCGCGGGTACCGCACCCGACGTCGCGGCAGAAATAAGCCCAATGACAGACTCATCAGGAACCGTAAACAGGACACTTACCTTTTCGGACCCGGCTTCATTATATAATGTTGTTTCATCATCGGTTTGACGGCCTTGTGACACAGGAATTGGACTAAACTTAGTTAAATTTCTTGGGTCACCCATCCCTAAACTAGTTAGATCCAAATCAAACAAGACGCCATCAGAGGCCAACTGACATAAAGCGTTATTAGCACCTACTTGACCCGCTTGAACTAAACCAGTCACGACTTCTGCGCCTAGTGATTGCAACGTAGCACCGCTAGTGCAAGCGCTTTTCCACCAATCACTGGCAGGGCTAGTTGTACTTGAGTAATAAGGTAAATTCACTTCACCATCAACAATAGTGGCATTACAAAATAAGCCGACTTGTGAAAAGGTTGTGGTTGCTTGTGCGTGTAACTCAGAATCAGGATCCGAGACTGCGGCAATTAGTCCGTCACAAGTATCGAGACCGACACTTGCCAATCCAGCTAGCTCAGCTTCAGTCAGTAATAAAGAAGCAAAGTTCTCAAATACATTATCTAAGTTTTCAGTCAAATCTGTGGTGATAAGAGGTAAGTATTGCGAAGCAAACGCTTTGGCAGTTGCTAAATCAGCGCCACTCGCTAAAGTTTGTTGATATGCCTGAGCATAAGAGGCGATATTTAGGGTTTTGATTGTACTTAATACTTCACCACTGGATTGTGTTGAAAAATAAGCGGCATATGAAACGTCAGAAGCAGGTAGACCTTGTGGCGCTAATACATTGACTAAAGCGTTTACCAAACCCTGCAGTTGCAATAGATCATCCGAGCCTAAAGGGTTTGTCGTGATATTTTGACGTGCTAATTCCCAACTTATAGATCCTTTGACTGCCCGGCCATCGGTCGACTTTAATTCTTCGGTGACAACCAGCATATGGCCTTGGGCAGATTTTAATGGTTTTAGAGGAATAACACTAATCGCTCCGGTTCCAGCAACGTATGAAGCGACAAAATCGACTCCATAAGTTAATTCCCTGCCTAATTCACATGGAACGCCGGGGGCGCCAATAGTTGCAGCTAAGCCTTGGCAATTTTCGGACGCTCCTTCAAGGGCCTGTGTCGCTTCAAAGATTCTTATAGATGCGCCGGATACACTTGTTGCATCGATATCCAAGTCATCTGGTAACGCAACACGAATAGCAAAAGGCATATGGGTGGACCATCCGTCTAATGCACTGAGAGTATGTAAGGGGTCGGCTGGGTCAAACTCACTGTCCCCTTCCGTATTTAAAGTAAAATCAAAAAAATCCCCGTTAGGGATCATCAAAAAATCATTTGGAACGTTTAAATCAGCGGTGGCAGGATTAAATACAACCCTGACATAGGGCTTTTCTAACACAACCTCTTCTGTTTCGTCGATTACCTGTATGTCGTCCGGCAGATCACCTCCGCAAGCGGACAAGCCGAATAGTGAAATGAGCCCTGACATAAGTAGTGTTTTTTTCATTATTTACCCCTGTTTTGCGTCTGTTCATTTATTATTTTAGATAGTTGTCATTAAAAGCTTTTACACTCTTTAAATTTGCACGCACTTTAAAAAAATGTAAGTGAGTTGTGTAAATGGTGTGACCAGTTGAGTTGTTTGTATACTATTCTTTTATTTGTTAGTTGCAACGTTTAGATAATAAACTCACACTAAAATCGCACACAACTTTAAGCTGTGACTTTCGTAGCGCAGTACAACAGTGATACCATTAGTCTATTGACTGATTTAGATGTTTATTATGCATTCCTATACACCAGAAAAAAACTATTTAGAGAAAAAAACTATCCTTGTTACTGGAGCCGGAGACGGTATCGGTAGACAAGCGGCTCTACATTACGCCAAATATGGCGCTACTGTGATTCTACTTGGAAAAACCGTTGCAAAGTTAGAAAGTGTTTATGACGAAATCATCAACAACGAAGGCAACGAACCGGCGATAGTTCCGTTAGATTTGCAAGGAGCAACAGCTCAACACTACCGTGATATGGCAAATACAATAAGTGATCAATTCGGCTGTTTAGATGGATTATTACACAATGCGAGTCTGCTAGGTCATCTAGGACCATTTGCACAAATAAGCGAACAAGATTGGCAGAACGTTCTGCAGGTCAATGTTACTAGCCAATTTTTAATGACTCAAGCCTTACTGGCGGTTTTGCGAAAAGCGCAGCAATCTTCAGTTATTTTTACAACCTCTAGTGTTGGAATCAAAGGCCGAGCTTATTGGGGTCCTTATTCTATTTCAAAGTTTGCGACGCAAGGCATGATGGAAGTGTTGGCAGATGAATATGAAAACAGCAACATTCGTTTTAATTGTATTAATCCTGGTGCCACAAAAACAGCAATGCGCGCTAAAGCCTACCCTGCTGAAAATGCCGATCAAGTCACTCCACCACATCAAATAATGCCGCTGTACTTGTATCTAATGGATAGTCAATCTAAAGCGGCAAATGGACAAACCTTCGAAGCGCAACCTAAATGAAGTAAAAATGTTGACTCAAAAAAAACGGACGTTCACGTCCGTTTTTTTGCGTCTATTTACTGTTTTTCTAGCTTTGGTTCATTTTCGCCCAAGTATCTCTTAGCCCAACTGCTCGATTGAACACTAAATTGTTTGCAACGCTATCTTGGTCTTTGCAAAAGTATCCAGTTCGTTCAAATTGCATCGGGGTGCTAAGTGGCGCGTCAACAAGGCTAGCTTCAACGATACCTTGCTTAACAACTAAAGACTGTTCGTTGATACTCCCTAAGAAATCTTGTTCTGCTGCCGGATTAGGTACCTTAAATAATCGATCGTACAAACGAATTTCTGCAGGAACGCCATGAGAAGCAGACACCCAATGGATCACGCCCTTTACTTTCCTACCATCAGCGGGATCTTTACCTAACGTATCTTTATCATAGCTACAATAAACCGTTGTAATGTTCCCTTGTTGATCTTTTTCTACTCGCTCAGCTTTAATTACGTAAGCATTTCTTAAACGTACTTCTTTACCTAAAACTAAGCGTTTAAACTTCTTATTGGCTTCTTCTTTGAAATCTTCGGCTTCAATAAAGATCTCTCTACCAAATGGCACTTCTCTGGCGCCCATTAATTCGTTTGAAGGGTGATTCGCCGCCTTTAAGCTTTCAACTTCACTGCCTTTATAGTTTTCAATTACCAACTTTAGGGGTTCAAGCACTGCCATTGCCCTTGGCGCATCGGCATTTAATTCTTCTCTTAAACAGGCTTCCAATACAGACATTTCAACCATATTGTCCATTTTAGTTACCCCAATACGCTTACAAAACTCACGTATCGACGCCGATGTATATCCACGACGACGTAAACCAGCAACAGTTGGCATGCGAGGATCATCCCAGCCACTGACTTGTTCATCCTCAACTAATTGGATTAGTTTACGTTTACTCAATACCGTGTACTCAAGGTTTAATCTTGAAAACTCATATTGATGAGGTGTGCTGTCAATAGTGATATTGCTTAACACCCAATCATATAAACGTCTATTGTCTTGAAACTCTAAGGTACACAATGAATGTGTAATGCCCTCAATTGCATCCGAAATACAGTGAGTAAAATCGTACATCGGATAGATACACCATTTATCACCGGTTTGGTGATGGTGAGCAAATCTAACACGATACAATGCAGGATCACGCATACACATAAAAGGGGAGCTCATATCAATTTTAGCTCTAAGCAAACACTCGCCTTCTTTAAATTCACCATTTCGCATTTTTTCGAATAGAGCTAAATTCTCAGTGGCACTGGTATCACGATATTGGCTATTTTTACCAGGCTCCTTTAAGGTTCCGCGCAACTCACGCATTTGTTCTTGAGTAGAAAAATCGACATAAGCCAACCCTTTATTAATTAATTCCACCGCAAATGCGTAAAGTTGATCAAAGTAATTAGATGAATAGCGCACTTCGCCACTCCAGCTAAAACCTAACCAATTGACATCTTGTTGAATCGAATTAACGTAGTCTATGTCTTCTTTCTCAGGGTTAGTATCGTCAAATCTAAGGTTACATTGACCATGATAATCCTGTGCGATGCCAAAATTTAAACAAATAGATTTAGCATGGCCAATATGCAGATACCCATTTGGCTCTGGTGGAAAACGAGTCTGGATTGTTGTATGCAAACCGTCATTAATATCTTTATCTATGATTTGACGAATAAAATTGGTCGGACGGCTGTCGGTCTCGGCCATTAATGCACCCTCTTGGTAAAAGTTACGAATAATAAGCCGGATATTATACCAGTATCGAATATCAAGATAACAATTTTTACTCCACAAATAGTTATATATTACTTACCACCAAGATTGATTTTGAAATGATCGAAGTCGAAGCCATAAAAAGTCGATGTTAAATTGTTACAAAACAATCTAAGATACTGGCACATATAGAAATTGTTAGTAATTTCAAGTTTTAGTTAGGAAGGCAGTAGCCGTTAATTATGAGAGATAAAGCCACTTCTTTTGATATTGCCCATCGAGCAGGCGTATCCCAGTCTACAGTATCTCGAGCGCTGCGTAATAGCCCGTTAGTGAATAAGGAAACACGTGACAAAATTCAGGCCATTGCCAGCGAGCTCAACTACAAAGTTGATAAAAACGCCAGTAATTTGCGACGTCAACACAGCTTAACCCTAGCTCTGTTGTTATTTGAAGATCCTACTTCCGACGATTCTCTTATCAATCCATTTTTTCTATCGATGCTTGGTAGTATTACCAAGGCAAGCACCAAAGCTGGTTATGATTTATTGGTGTCTTTTCAAAATTTAAATGATGATTGGCATGCAGAATACGAAGATTCTAACAAGGCCGACGGTTTGATTTTGTTGGGCTACGGCGATTATACGGACTACCGCGACAAGCTCTCAAAGTTAGAAGAACAAGGCACTCACTTTGTTCGCTGGGGAGCTCACGACGTTGACCATCCCGGCGTCTCGATTGGCTGTAATAATATGCAAGGTGGGTTTGATGTTACCCAACATATATTAAAAATGCAGCGCAACAAATTTGCATTTATTGGTGAAGCTGGCAGTCAAGCACCTGAATTTAAAGAGCGATACTTAGGGCATTGCCAAGCATTAAAGGATTCAGGCTTAAGAGTAGAGGAAGACATGCAATTTGACGCAATTTCTACTGAGCAATCTGGTTATCAAGCAGTACAAAGGCTACTAAAAACAGGATATGAATTTGATGCGTTATTTTGTGCCAGTGACTTAATTGCCTTAGGAGCGATGCGGTGTTTACAAGAAAATGGCCTTAGTATTCCAAATGATGTAGCCATTGCTGGTTTTGATAACATCCCAATTTCTAGCTTTGCAAACCCAGCATTAACCACTGTGCATCAAAATACAAAATTGGCTGGAGAGATATTAGTCGATAGTCTGCTTAAATTAATTAGTGGGGAAGATGTCCCCCACTATCTAATGCCCGTTGATTTAGTCGTACGCCAATCAAGCGGCACTGCTTGAGCAACTATTTGTTTTTCATCAACCGTTGCAACTCTTCTATTAAAAGCGCATTTGAGATCTCGCCCTCACGAAGCCAAACTGCGACAGAATGGGCTGCGACCTGTGTTTTTAATTGCAAATTCGACTGATTAATAGTGATTTCATCATCACTCATTTGGCTGATCCAGTCACCTTTTTGCATGTACTTATTGACTTTAAAATCCACTGGCTGTTCACCCTTATTTAGTAACACTAAGGCTGTTTGTGAGATCCCGTCTACCACCAGTACACGATAAAAAGCAGCTTTATTTCCATCTAATTCAACATTAACTTGTAATCCACTTTGTAACGCAGGAACCTTTTTTCGCACATTGGCGACTCTAGATAACGCGTCATGTATTTTATGTTTCTTAGCCAGCTCTATATTATCTTGCCCAAAATAATTTCTGTTACCCATATGCTCAGATTTTCCACGCATAAATGCCATTTCAGAGCCTTGATAAATAACAGGAATGCCGCGACTGGTAAATAACCAATTATGTACATCGATAAACCCTTCATCTGTAGCATTTAATCGGGGCATATCGTGATTATCGTAAAAAGTCGTCAATTCATAAGGATTAACGTAAGGACCGTGAGTTAAATATAAATAGTCTGCCAATTTCCCATAATCACTTTCCGGATTTTCAAAGGTTTCTACCAAAGCACTTTTACCAACAAAGTCTAATACACTGATACCGCCATTTTTAGCTAAAGTATGTTGTGCTAAAAAGTTTGCATCGTGATTAAAGCTCTCACCAAACATAAAAAAGTCTGGATGTTTAGCTCTCACTCTATCGGACATAATCCGCCAAAAATGGTGAGGTACGTGTTTAATAGTATCAATACGAAACGCATCTGCTCCCTGCTCTATCCAATATAAATAGGAATTAATTAGATACTCCTGTAATGCAGGAGACCTATCATTGAGATTAGAAAGTTGCATGATATCTGGCGTCGTATGGAACATCTGTTGGAGCGGATTATTGACATCCAGTTCTTCAGGTCTAAGATTTTGATGATCAGCCACTAAGTTCCCTTCAATGTCATACAACTCACCAAATTTTGGCTGATCTATCGGCATATCAAAAGAGGGAGAACCGTGATTTGCTACAATATCAAAAACAGATTTTAGACTAAATTGTTGTCGCATTTGTTGCGTGTATTCTTTGTACCCTAAGTTAACTGAAGGATAATGTTCGTCTATTTGATAAAAATTATTGGCCCAATAGCCATGATAACCTGTTTTTCCTCCATCCTTAAAAGCACCGCCAAATTCAATAATTTCACCGCCAGAAAAGGCTTGATCAGGGTTATCCAAAATTGGCGTTAACCAAACCGCCGTAAATCCCATATCGCTAATGTATTGACCGTTATCTAATACTCCTCTTAAATCTCCGCCTAAATAGCCTACATTGGCAGATTCTCCGTTGTCACCCATCAAAGGAATGTCAAAGGTCGGCCATTGACCTCCTTGCTGCATCTGATTATTGCTTGGGTCTCCGTCAACAAAACGGTCAGTCATCACAAAATATACGGTTTCTTTCGCAAAAGGGTGTTTTGTTCCATAAAATTCTGTTGCAGCAGTATTTGCCGAAGCAACCTTGTTGTCTTTAATATTGTTTTCGGGTTGGCAAGACGACATCAACATACAAGACATCAATGCCGTAGCCACTAAATGATTATTTGTTCTTAGCACAGTTTAATTCCTAATCTGGGATTTTTACGCGTAGCGTCATTATGCCCGCGATTAACATACTGCAACCGCCGATTACTAGTGCGTATACAGGTTGATTATCAAATATTTTAGTAACTAAAAAACCTAAAATACTGGCAGCTAAAATCTGTGGAATGACAATAAAAAAGTTAAATATCCCCATATATACACCCATTTTTTTAGCGGGCAAAACGTTAGACAATATGGCATAGGGAACCGACAAAATAGAGGCCCACGCAAATCCAACTCCAACCATAGATAGCACTAACCAAGCAGGATCTTTAATAAATATGAAAGATATGAATCCCACTCCACCTAAAGATAAATTAATCAAGTGAGCAAATTGTAAATTTGAAAATCGTACAATTACGGGAATAATAATAGCGGCAAATATGGATACTCCATTATAGGTAGCCATAAGGATTGACACCCAATCCGCCCCCTCATTATATACCGCTGACGTAACATCAGTGCTGGAATAATGGAATGAAGTTACTGCGGAATTGGTATAGATCCACATAGCAAACAGCGGAAACCACGAAAAAAACTGCACGACAGCCAATTGTCGCATCGCTTGAGGCATAGCAAACAAATCGTTCATGACTTCAGAAAAACCATTAGTCGCCACTGAGTTTTTACTTAGATATCCAGCAATGAGCTGGCAAAGTCCAAAGACACCTAAGCCACCGGCCATTATATATAAGTTCTTATCGAGATTATCGATATTGCCAGCAATAACAAAATATAAGCCAATTCCTATAGCCAAATAGATAGACCCTCCGCGAAAATAAGCGTGACTCGAGCGGGGAATGCGTGGTTCGCTAGGAGTACCTTCTTTAGAAGATTGTGCTTCTTCATAAGCTTCAAGTAATTCTGGTGAATATTCCTTAGTAGAAAACACAGTCCAAAGTACCGCTACTAAAAATATACTGCCACCTGCATAAAATGAAAACTTAACTGAATCTGGTATCATTCCAAGTGGTGCAACATTACTGATATCAAACCAATTGGTCATCATCCACGGCAAGGCAGAGGCCACAACTGCCCCAACACCTATAAAAAAGGTTTGCATCGCATACCCCATGGCCCGCTGCTTTTTAGGTAACATATCTCCCACAAAAGCTCTAAAGGGTTCCATAGAAACATTAATTGATGCATCCATAATCCATAGCATGCCCGCAGCTAACCACAGAGTTGGCGAATTCGGCATAATGAACAACGACAAACTAGCAGCAATTGCACCCCATAAAAAATATGGCCGTCTGCGCCCTAAACGATTCCAAGTGTTGTCACTCAAATATCCAATAATTGGCTGCACTACTAAGCCTGTGATTGGTGCCGCAACCCACAGAATGGCTAAATTACTATAGTCTGCGCCTAAGGCTTCAAAGATACGGCTAACGTTAGAATTCTGTAAGGCAAAACCAAATTGAATACCTAAAAATCCAAAACACATGTTCCAGATTTGCCAAAAATTTAATTGGGGTTTTGTTTTGTGCATTAAACATTCTCTAATACATATGTGGTGATTTGCGAGAAAGCAGAACCACCACACCTGTTAATAAAAAGTAAATTGTTAGCGCAGAGAGTACCTTGATTACAAGTAAATCAACAACTTAATGCATACGTATTCAGGCTAACTAATAACGCCTGATTGATTCACCAGGGGTAAAGGTTCGGCATTACAAAGCTTGTCCCTTAACCAATCTGGAACGGGGGTTTTCTGATAGGTTTTAGTGTCGACCATCACGTATGTGATACGACAATTGGCGATATTTATTTTTGAATCGGCATTAACGATAGTCAACTCAAAACTATAGGATGTGTTACCGACTTTATTTGTCGCAACATTGATTTCTAACACATCATCGAATCGTGCGGAGGAAAGCCAATCAATCTGCAAACTGACTACTTGGTTATCTAAGCCTTTATCTAATAAAGTCTGAAAACCGCCCACTGCTTCTCTGAAATATTCAGTCATCGCAACATCGACATAATCTGCATAACGCGCATTGAATACCACTTGTTGCGCATCACATTCGCCATATCGAACCCTCATAAGAACAGTGAAATTAGATTTTAGGTCCGAATGTATATTTGGCATTATATTCCTTAGTGCAGTCTCTGATGTGTTTGTATTTCTGATGATATATCAACTTGCCACGGCTCTTCTTGATCTATTTCTGAGTCATCGTCTTGACCTTCCCATTCATAGCGTTCAACTTGTGGTTTAGGATCATTGTTACGCCAAATTAGTGCTGCAATAACGCCAGCTAAGGCGCCAAAAAAATGGTACTCAAAGGAAATGCCCTCTTCTCTGGGGAATATCGTCATTGTCATTCCACCATACAGTAAGAATGCAATCATCATAATGGCCACAGAGCTTTTATCACGCCGAAACATGCTAACCACAAACATAAAGAAAAACATGCCATGAGTTAGACCGCTTGCTCCAATGTGGCTTGCCTCCCGAGCGAATAACCACACCCCAATTCCTGATAAAACCCAGACCAATCCTATAACCTTCCACCAAGATTTTGGATAACCATAATATAAGAAACTCGTTAATATCAGGATCGCAAAGGTATTGTTAAACAGATGTTCCAAAGAGCCATGAATTAACGGTGCTGTCATGATCCCTACCAACCCCATTGTTTGCAAAGGGACTAACCCCAAGCCACTCAGGTTTAGGTTGAATAATATTTGTGCCGATTTAATGCACCATAAAATGCCTATAAAACACAAGGTATAGAAAATGCTTTGTTTAAGTCTAGTGTTATCTTTCATGACAGTGATATTGGGTAGAACATTTTATTTTAAAGGAGGTTGTCTTTAATTATTCAGCTAAAGTTCATATACTCGGTTTCAAAATGTGCACAAAGATCATCGTGGCAGTTGCCCAAAGGGATCAACAAATGAAACTTACTACAGTTACCTATTTAGTCATTTTATTAGGGTTTTCTCACCTTTCTTACTCACAATCCTGTGGAAAACTAATTGCTAATTCCATGGTTACACAGGGCGATTTTGCCGTCACTTTAGAAAAGCACAACGGTGATCGGTTAACGTTCCCGAAGCAAGCCGGAATAGCGAAAACCCCCTTTGAATCTAGCGGTTTTGCAACATTTTCACTCTCACCTGGTGTTCATGAATTTACTGGTTACGCCATTTGTACAAGTGGAATATGCAATAAGTCTCGTTTACTTGGCGGTGGTGACGCCGATGGAGTCAAATTTGCAATCGATATTGAGGCTGGTAAAAGTTATAAGATTGCAGCAAAACCTGCCCTTAAAGCCAGTCTGATCCCTGGTAAACGTTTTGATATTTTTGTGATGACTGAAAGGGAAATCCAATGTGAAGGTGAAGCGAAAGCGGCGTTGACAAACGACCATTACAACCCAGAGATAGTTTTAGTCTCAAAATAAAACTACCTCTTTAATTGACAGCGTTATTTATTGACCGACCATTCGTAAAATCTAGTGTACGGCTTCTATTAATAACAAATGACGAGCTAGCATGTCATCATTTAGCACGTTTACAAATACAAAAACGTCGCTTAACCGCCTGATTTCTAATAAAGCGCTGCCACCTGTAAACTTCAATGATGTATTAAAAAATTCTTGACCAAAATACTTTTGTGTCCTTTACAGCAAGTTAAAATTTGACAAACCCTCACTTTTTCAAGTTAAATAACTGATTTTAATTGCAAAATAAAAAATCAATACGCAAATAGGACAATAAGGTTTGTGTAGTCGAGTCTATTAAGAACAACTTTATCGAGAGTTGACAGATTAAATTGGATAATCGAATTAAAATTAAGTGTTTAAAGAGCTATTTGGGCATAGTCGAACTTACGATGGCAATGTGTTTGGCATTTATCACAAACACGGTCCAGGCCGAAGAATATCAAATAGAATTACTCGCTGATTTTAGCCACTTGAACCAAACAAGTAATGATACTCAGTGGTTGAACCCTTTGGCTGGTGTCATTGATGACGAATATTTCCTCGCACAAGACAATGGTATTGTATATTTGATTAGGACCGGAGAGAGCAATAAACAAAATGCCATTCTAAATATTTCTATACATAATCCGTCATTTATTTCCCTTAGTGCTATCAGTTTACACCCAAGTTTTTCTTTGCCTGAAGAGCCCGGATACGCCACTTTCTATACTGCACACACTGTAAAGTTCTCTCCTGAAAAGTTCGCTAATCGTGTTGCCGTTGAGGGCAGTAGCTTAGCATTCGGGTATGAGTCAGTGATCACCGCTTGGACATATGATTTTGAGAAACACCAACTCGATCCAAAAACTCAAAGAGAAGTACTGCGCATTCCTATTCCCTCGCCTAATCATGGCATCCAACAACTAAAATTTGAGCCTTACCTTAAGCCGTGGAATGCGAATTATGGCTTACTGTATTTTTCCTTAAAGTATGTAGAGCAACTAAAAGAGTACCCGTTGTATTCAGGTGGAATACTACGTATTTCACCTCTGATTTTTGGCGCTAGAAATTACACGGTTTCCCAGACTAATCCATTCTTAAAAACGCCCGAAATAAATGACGAAATAGTTGTAATGGGTGGTCATGATATAACTCATTTTTTCTGGGCTAAATATAGCCATGAATCGATTTTTATCCATCACTATATTGACAAGCAACATTGGCTTAGCAAATCAAGAATAGGGGTTAATTTGCAAGAGCAAAGCTTGTCTGACAATTTATGGCTTTCACCAAACGAAATCTCTTCATCTATACTTTATCAAGGACGTAAATTTTTAAGCCTTAGAAATAAGATGGTGTTTTTTACGCAGCACAAAAATCAATGGCAGTTAAATTCAATTGGTCTGGACTCTTTAAATATAGAAACACCAACAATCGAAAAAGTGATTGGGTCAGAACAAATACCCACAAATTCTCATTTAATTATTCACCAAAACAATCACAATGAAATCGTAATTTTTGACACTATTCAGAGTAAACTGTATTTATTGCAACCAACCAATGTAACGGTGATTGATGAAAAAAGTCCCGAGCCCGATCTCCAAGATTTAGGATCGAAGTATGTAATTCTTTTGGTATTGTTATTAGCGGTGTTGGGCGTCGCTTTCATTTACACTTTCCGTAAAAATGCAGCATATAAGCGCGCTATTTATCCTTTAGATAAGGGCTATGTACGATTTGAGTACGAGCTAAGAAAAGAAACCGTACATCTGTTTAAAATTAAACAGAAAAAAGCCCATAAAACCCTGCATGTAAAAGAGATCAGTCGTTGCGAAATATTATTAAATAATCAATCTATCAGAGTTTTCGATGAGCAACCCGGCAATGCAATAAGTAATAGACTTGAGGAAGATATTCGAAATCTATTTACTAAAGAACACGACAAAAAAATGCAAGAAGATCAAACGCGACAAATTGAAGTAATTTTGTCTGACAGCAATGGTAGTTACACAATTTGCCTCTACCTTAGAAAAGGCAATAATAGGGTAACAGGTAATAAATATTTCAATACCGTCGACATAGTGCTTGATCTATGTTGGATGGTTTCAAAACATATCAATTCTTTCACTGAAACTAGAGCTATTACAAAAGTGCCGTTCTCACGCCCTAATTTGGAGGACCCTACTAGGCACGTCAGAAAACAGCAATCAGATCACCCCATTAAGAAAGAGCAGCCAGCATCGCAGCCTTCAGAACCTGAGGACAGTGCGCCGACGATACAAGAGTCACCTGCTGCGACCGCAGAAAAACAACAAACAGATGTGGTTGACGCACTCGAAAAACTGGTTAAATTACACGCTCAGGGGCATTTAACAGATGAAGAATTTAGTTTAGCGAAAAGTAATTTATTGCAGTAAATTTCGCCTGCCGTTACCTTGTAATGGTAGCGAGCTCTTGTTGGGTATCAATATCAAGAGCGGCCTCTGGAATATCGACACTCACAATTTTATCTTTATTTTGCCGAAGAATGGATTTGGCCCCCTTCTCCCCACTTAATTCACTTAACTGATAGAAAAAATCTTGAGGAAAGATACAAGGCGCACCAAGATTGCCAGCGTATTTTGCCGCAACAATATTTTTTGGAAATAGTTTTGATTTAGCTAGCAACCCTAAAATCATAGGTCGAGTGACTAATACTTGATCGGCTAAGCCAACCAACACATGTGTGGTATCCGTTGCGAGTAGAGATATACCTTGCGCTAACGTATGCCCCATACCTCTTTTCCAAGTAGTAATTTCTTGTTTATTAATACTTTTGGGCAGCGCTTCTGTAATCACAGACGCGTTAGCGCCCAACAGTACATGCCCATCAGATATATCAGGGATCCAACTGCCATTTTGACGATACTGCGATAAACAATGACAAATCATAGGTTGTCCGTATATATCAGCGAGTTGCTTAATGCCCGAAAATCGTTTGCTTTCACCTGCTGCCAACAGAATAAGCTCAATTTTCATTGGTTTAAAATGCCACTAATAGACAAGCCGTCGGCTTTCTCCAAAACGGCATGTGCCTCTGCTAACATCGACAAGGCAATGGATTCAGGTAATTCTCCGCCTAGTCTTAACCCAACTGGGTTGGCTAAGGGTTTAGATAAATCGCTTCTCGACAACTCAGCAATAGCTAATACTCGGTCGGTACGATGGGTAGGACCTAATAATCCTACGTATTTGGCGCTGCTACCTTGCACCAAGCGCAAAGCAGCTGCATCTAACTTAATATTATGAGTCAGTATAAGTGCAACATCGATTTGACCGAGCCAAGAAGCCGAATCGAGTTGTGCGATAGGTTGACGAATAATCTCAGTAGCTTTTGTGAAATATTCAGGCTTAGCATAACCAACCCGAGGGTCAACTAGCAATACTTGCCAGCCTAGTTCACAGGCCATCGCAACCAAAGGTCTTGCATCGACTCCCGCTCCGAATACTGCTATTAATGGCGCTGGGTTAAGTCTGTGTACAAAAAGCTGAGGGCTCTCTTTGCTGGAGGAACTGCCTGTGTCAGTATGACTTTTTCCAATCACGCGTACTTCATTAACCGGCAACCCTTCATCAACTTGTTGAACGTATTCAACTTCTTGTCTAGCTTCTAAATAGTGATTTAATTCTTCGAGCTTCAGGTAATCGTTTTTTGCATGAACCGGTTGCAATAAAATTCGCACCATTCCTCCGCAGCCAATACCTAATTGCCAAGCCAGATCTTCTTCTTCGCGCATATCGTACTCTATAATACGGCTACGTTGATTTTCCCAGCATCGCCTTGCTTGGCGCATAATATCTGACTCTAAGCAACCTCCACTTAATAAGCCAAAGTATTGCCCAAGGTCATTGATCAACATCATGGCACCTGCTTTTCGATAGGAAGAACCGTCTGTTTCTATAATCGTAGCCAATACCCATAATTGCTTATCTCGATTAGCGGTCCAGTGCCTTAATAACTGGCTTATCCTATTAGACATCTGAGTTATTCTGCCGATTCTTTCGTAAAGGGTACTTTAGGTTTTCGAATATCAATCACCAGAGTTTCAGAAATTTTATCTTGAATAGCTTGTCGATTAGGATCCCAAAAGACCTGTAGAAATCCAGTCAAACCCGTCGCTAATCCGGCAGCATATCCACCATAACGACCGAAACTTTCCCACAGGTTCAAAGGTTTATTGTCCAGTTTAATCACTTTCATCCCGAGTAACCTTTTACCCGGTGTTTGTCCACGCCACCATGCAGTGAATATACTAAAATAAAAAGCCGCCCAACCTAAACCAAGACCTAATTCTTCAATCCACTCTTTTAGACGTGCGAACAACCCTTTTGGTTTTTCGATGTTTGTGCCGTCAGAAGTTGAATCCCCTGCTTCTACGACTGCTGGCTCTAGCTCTACAACTGCTGGTTCTGTTAACTCGGCTGCGATCCCTGCATTTGTTTGTACTAATGTTTGTGTATCTAAAAATTGCTTCAAATACGCTTTAAGCTGCTGTTCTTCGTCACTGTTAATAGAATCCGCCACACCAGAAGTAAAGCCCTCGACTATCTCATCTATAGTATTTTTGTCTAATCCTAAGGTAACCACATCTTCTATTAAATCTTCACCTAAACTTTGCATACATTGCAAAGCAGGTTCACATTCACCTTCCCGAATTTGTTGTTTTGTTGCTTTAGCATCCATTAGGTATTTTGCTGTTAACGCGATGAGTTCAATGCTGTCTTCGATATTATCATTTTCGATAATGGCAGAAGGGCTATTCTCAACATCGTCAGCAGCACTGTTGTCATTAAATTTATCAAACAGACTTGTGGCCACTACAAACAACAACATAGCGACCAATAACCGCAATAAAATGCGCACAGCATTAAAACGTTTTTTAGTTTTTAAGCGATTTCCAGCTTTGAAAAAGGTCCATGCGGCGATAGTAGCCAAGACCAAACTGCTGACTTGAGTGAGTAGGCTTACCAAAAACAAATCGATTAACATGCCAAATCCTCTACGAAATGGCCCTGCTAACGGTGTGCCCAATAGATCATCTGCCACAAAGAACGCGTAGGGTGTCACAATTTGTCGCGTTTCTTTGCGACTTAAATGACTGTTTGCTTTGTTAGCGTCTGAGGATCCTGCCTCTTTTTCTGCGGATAATTGCGGGTCCAATTGTTCAATTTTTAAGTCGCTGTGTTTTTCCATTATCGGTTATTTTATCCGCTTCTTTTAGTTAGGCTTTTAATCCCCTCTCCTATTCCATCTAACGTGAGGGGAAACATTCTTTCAGTCATCAATTCTTTCATTATGCTAATAGAAGCATAATAACTCCAATATTGACTGAGTTGTGGATTAAGCCATATTGCATGTTCGAAGTGATTAAGTAAACGTTGCATCCAAACCGAACCTGCTTCTTCATTCCAATGTTCTACACTGCCCCCCGGATAGGTAATCTCATACGGCCCCATAGTGGCATCACCTACAAATATTAATTTGTAGTCTGCACCATATTTGTGAATGATATTCGCAATAGGAATGACCTCACGATCGCGCCTCTTGTTATCTTTCCACACACCTTCATAAACACAATTGTGAAAATAGAAATATTCGAGATGTTTAAACTCAGTGTGAACCGCTGAAAACAACTCTTCACATTCTTTAATGTGCGCGTCCATCGAACCACCCACATCAAAAAACATTAAGACTTTTACAGCGTTGTGACGCTCTTGAACCATGTGAATATCAAGTAAACCTGCATTCTTAGCGGTTGAGCCTATAGTAGTAGGTATGTCCAATTCTTCAGTTGCACCGGTACGCGCAAATTTACGCAATTTTCTAAGCGCAACTTTTATATTACGGGTGCCTAGCTCAACATCTCCCGCAAGATTCTTGAACTCGCGTTTATCCCAAACCTTAGCCGCAGAAAAATTCCTGTTTCCTTGCTGCCCTATGCGTACGCCTTCTGGGTTGTAACCATTAGCGCCAAAGGGAGAGGTACCTCCCGTGCCAATCCATTTATTACCACCTTGATGGCGTTTTTCTTGTTCGGCTAAGCGCTCCTTGAGGGTTTTCATCAGTTCTTCAAGACCACCCAAAGCTTTAATTTGCGCTTTTTCCTCCTCGCTGAAATGACGGTCCAATGCGTTTTTTAGCCATTCTTCTGGAATATCTTTACCAAATAAATCAATACTTTGTACACCTTCAAAATAGTCAGCGAAGGCTCGATCAAATTTATCGTACTGGCTCTCGTCTTTAACCATTGTCAATTTTGACAATATATAAAAATCATCAACACTCGCAAAAATCACCCCTTTTTCAAGGGCGCTTAGCAAATCCAGTAGCTCTCTTAGACTAACTGAAAGGCGGTATTCTCTTAGCTTGAAAAAGAAATCAACTAACATTAACGGCGCGCCATAAAGACCAATTTTTCAAACAAATGAATATCTTGTTCATTTTTTAACAGTGCACCATAAAGCGGCGGTATACTTTGTTTACCATCTTTATTTTGCAACGCTTCAGCTGGAATATCTTCGGCAACCAATAATTTTAACCAATCAATTAATTCCGAAGTAGAGGGTTTTTTACGTAAACCAGGAACGTCACGCAAGTCAAAGAATGATTGTAATGCTTGATTGAGTAACACTTTTTTAATTTCAGGGAAATGTACATCTACAATCTGGCGCATTTCATCAGCATCGGGAAACTGAATATAGTGGAAGAAACAACGGCGTAAGAAAGCATCTGGCAGCTCTTTTTCGTTGTTAGATGTAATAATAACAATGGGTCGTTGCTTGGCTTTAACTAGCTGTTGAGTCTCATACACAAAAAACTCCATTTTATCGAGTTCCAACAATAGATCGTTTGGAAACTCAATATCCGCTTTGTCTATTTCATCAATCAATAAAATGGTACGTTTATCAGTATCAAACGCCTGCCATAATTTACCTTTAACTATATAGTTGCCGATATCATGGACTTTTTCATCACCTAACTGCGAGTCTCGCAATCGCGAAACTGCATCATATTCATACAATCCCTGCTGTGCTTTAGTCGTTGATTTAATGTGCCACTGAATCAAATTTGCGTCTAAACTTTTTGCCAATTCCTCAGCTAGCATGGTTTTGCCCGTACCAGGCTCTCCCTTAATTAACAAAGGTTTTTCCAAGGTGATTGCCGCGTTCACAGCAAGTTGCAACTCTCGACTAGCAATATATTTCTCTGTTCCACTAAACGCCATTTAAAACCTCAAAACAAATTAACAAATGATTAACCATAAGATATAGCGAAAAAGCACTTTAAATAAAGCCTCCCACCCTTACCTCTAGGTATGAATGTCATTATGATAAAACAGTTTTAGGGGCTTTATGTATCAATAATATTTATAGGGCCAGTTGTTGTTTTAGCTATATATAAGAACAACACCCCACAGAATTACTAATTGACGGTGAACTAATCAGGGTTACACTGTAAAAATAGAAATAATAAGCAAGGAAATCACTATGCAAGTATACGACGATAATTCACTCGCCATTGGCAAAACACCGTTAGTCAAACTCAACCGCGTTACAGGCGGTAACGTTTACGCAAAAATTGAGTCAAGAAATCCAAGTTTTAGTGTTAAATGCCGTATAGGCGCCAATATGATTTGGGACGCTGAAAAGAAAGGACTGCTTAAACCAGGTAATGAAATTGTTGAGGCGACGAGTGGCAATACCGGAATTGCACTAGCATTTGTGGCGGCCTCTAGAGGCTATAAAATCACGCTAACCATGCCTAGTTCTATGAGTCTAGAGCGTCGTAAGTTACTCAAAGCTATGGGGGCTAACTTAGTCTTAACTGAGGCACCCAAAGGTATGAAAGGAGCTATCGCTGCGGCCAATGAAATCGTAGCATCGGATCCGTCGAAGTATATTCCAATGCATCAATTCGAAAACCCTGCCAACCCAGAAATTCATGAAAAAACCACAGGCCCTGAAATTTGGAATGATACAGACGGAAAAATCGACATTTTTGTTGCCGGTGTAGGCACAGGTGGCACGATTACAGGAACGAGTCGTTACATTAAAAATACACAGGGTAAAGCGATTACCACAGTAGCTGTAGAGCCAACCGATTCTCCTGTAATTACTCAAGCCAAAGCGGGAACTGAACTGACTCCTGGACCTCACAAAATACAAGGTATAGGTGCCGGCTTTATCCCCGGAAATCTAGATTTGGATATAGTTGATGCTGTTGAGCAAGTGAGCAACGAAGAATGTATGGCGATGACACACCGCCTGATGAAAGAAGAAGGTATTTTAGCGGGTATTTCTTCTGGAGCGGCTGTGGTGGCGGCGAAACGTTGGGCTGAGAAACCAGAAAACGCAAACAAGAACATTGTAGTTATTTTAGCCAGCGCGTCAGAACGTTATTTAAGCAGCCCTTTGTTTGCTGGTGAATTTTCTGATTCAGAAAATATCCAATAACGATTAGTTTTATTGGTTGAAGATCTAGTAATTAGATAAAAATGGGAGGCTTATGCCTCCCTTTTCTTTAGATGAGGCAATAAACAGGATAAGATTATAATTATTACGATATTTCAATGAAAAATACGGGACCTAACATGCTACGGAATTTCTGCTTTTTACTAGTATTTGCAATGCTTTTTAGTGCATGTGATAAAACACCTCCTAAACAAGGCGGCGGTAAATTTGGAATGTTAGATAAAGGCAACCCTGAATTTGCTGCCATTGAATTTTTCGATCACATATATCACAGCAAAGGAATCGAAGGGGCGATTAGTTTAAGCACCCCAAAAATGGAGCGACTCTTACGTTCCTACCATACTAACAAAGGTGTCCAAAAACATATATTGAATATGCGATTTGATAGCGTCACAATTCAGCCTAGGTCTCGCAGTGCGGGTAGAAATGAGTTCGCAAAAGATGCCGAAATATCATTATTTTTTGAAGGTGAATTAGATGGCGAGGTTTTAAAAGATATGCGTCTTGTGCAATTAGTCAAAATAGGAAAAGACTGGAAGGTTGATGTAGTGAGTTTAAACTAAAGCGCACTACACCAACTTATTTTTACGGCTAACCACTAAAACCCAACAGCCACACCTTCTCTTCTAGGGTCTGCACCACCTATTAACACTTCATCCCTTAACTGAATGCCGTGGATCCCGCTATTTAGATCTAAGACTCTAACCTTGTGCCCCATTTTTTCTAAAGCGGGCTTTATCGCTTCTATTTCTGTGCCTTTTTCAAGTGCGGTATAATCGTTTCTATTGGTTACTTTAGGTAAATTAATGGCTTGTTGAATATCGAGTCCCCAATCCAATACTCCCATAATAGTTTGCGCCACATAGCTCACAATACGACTCCCTCCAGGTGAACCTAATACGAGTCTAAGCTGCCCTTCGGCATCAAAAACCATAGTAGGGCTCATTGCACTACGGGGGCGTTTTCCTGGCTCAACTCTATTTAATACAAGCTCTTTACCTCTGTAGGGCTTAAAAGAAAAATCCGTCAATTGATTATTCAACAAAAAACCGTCAACCATCACGCCCGATCCGAAAGCAAACTCTATACTGGTCGTCATTGACACAGCATTACCCTCTTTATCAATAATACTAAAATGACTCGTATTGGGCTGTTCGAAGGTTTGACCTTTAGAAAAATTCATAACAGGAAACGGTTTACCCGCACTTACCCTACCCATATCCGAAACAAGATTTATGTTTCGAGCGCGGTCTGCTAGATAGCGTTTACTTAATAACGCACCAAACGGGAGTTGGCTAAAATCACTGTCGGCAATGTACATTTCTCTATCGGCATACGTTAACCTAGATGCTTGAGTAAATAGGTGCACTGCCGGCACGGAGCCTACCGAATATTGCCCAAGATTATAGGGTTCAAGTGTACGTAAAATCTGCAATACACTTATCCCACCCGAGCTCGGTGGTGCCATACCACAGACTTTATAACTGCGATAACTGCCACATACAGGAGATCGTTTGATGGCTTGATATTCGCTAATATCTTGGGCTGTCAACTTACCAGGATTGATAATCGAGAATTGTGCAGCCTTGGCGATGTTGCTCGCTATACTACCCTTGTAGAAACTATCGGCACCCTGTTGCGCTATCGTTGTTAAGGTTTTGGCTAAAGCCGGATTCTTTTTGATGGTACCTTTTGTTAGCGCTTTTCCACTAGGGTAAAAATACACCGACGAGGTCCTAAACTGATTTAAACCCGGATGTATTTCACGGGCTAACAATGATGCAAGACGATGCGAGACAGTAAAACCATTTTCTGATAATGAGATACTATCGTTAAATAATTCAGACCAAGCCAGTTTTCCAAATTCTTTGTGTGCCATATCTAGCGCTTTCAATACCCCAGGCACGCCTACTGATTGTCCGCCAACCACGGCGTCTATCCATTTAACTGGTTTGCCATTTTTAAGAAATAAATCCATTCTTGCTGCTGATGGTGCAGTTTCCCGACCATCAAAACTGTGTAATTTCTTGGTTTTATTATCCCAGTACAATAAAAACGCGCCGCCACCAATGCCTGATGACTGAGGCTCAACTAGCGTTAACATGGCCTGAATCGCTATGGCTGCATCAATTGCACTTCCACCTTTAACTAAAACGTTTTTTCCTGCCCAAGATGCATAGGGATTGGCAGCTACCACCATAAACTCTTCGGATTCAAATGCGCTTTTTTGTTGCAGTCCCGTTGCCGCCTCAGGCTCTCTATCTTCACGTTTTTGTTTACCTTCAACAGATAAACTTAAGGAAAGGGTTAAACAAAGTACAAAGAGTTGTTTTATTGCAAGCACAACGGTTCCAATCAAAAATCAATAGGCAAGAACACTAACGAGGCGAGGATAGTTTTGCAAATAGATATCGCGATTAGTAAGTCATACTTTTGTCTAATAAGCACAAAACGCCAATAACTGGCACTAACTTATTGAGTGGAAATTAGTTAATATAGGTTATCAACAACTCATAAAAACCCCACTTTGAACCTACCTATTCAGCCAAAATTTAGATACGCACCACTGTTAATTGCCTTCATTAGTATTATTCTATTCATGATGGAGCCCACGAGCAGCGATTGGTTAGCTTATGATCGGCAGCAACTTGATAATTTTCAGTGGTGGCGGCTTTTAAGTGGTCACTTTCTGCACACCAACAACGTACATTTGTTGTTAAACCTTATTGGGTTGTCTTTATTGTGGGCCTTGCATGGTCAGTACTATGCAACTCTTAGGTATCTTTTAATATTTGTATCGTTGTGCCTAGGGACTTCAGCTGGACTATATTTATTTTCGCCACAAATGCAGTGGTATGTGGGGCTTTCTGGTGTGCTCCATGGCATGTTTATATTGGGTGCATATTTTGACATCCGCAACAAACTACGAAGTGGCTGGATATTATTAGCTGGGGTATGGCTTAAAGTCATGCATGAACAGATCTACGGAGCCAGTCAAGACGTTGCAAAGTTGATTTCAGCGAATGTAGCGATAGACGCTCATTTGTTCGGCGCCATCTCCGGTAGCCTAATAATTGTGTACTATTTATTACGAAACTTTCAAAGCAAACAGCATGAAAAGCTCAAATGAGTTGATTGGCCAGTGTTTATGTAAAAAGGTCAAAATCACTGCAACTAATGTTGTACTTCATATGAATGCTTGTCATTGTTCGATGTGCAGCAAGTAGTCCGGTAGCCCTTTGTTATCTGTTGATTGTGGCCAAACGTCATTTTACAAGGACAGAACTATATCACCACTTATGGCTCGTCAGAATGGGCTCAACTAGGATTTTGTCAACAATGCGGTACGCATTAATTTTATAAGTTAAAACAGATTATTAGGAATGTTCGAATCGAACCCAAACTATGACTGCTGAGGAAGTGTTCGCTGCCTATAGCAACAAAGATTGAATCAAGTGCGCCCTATGGGATAATCAAAGATCCATAGGGCGTAGCTTGTATTTACAAGTTAGTTTCAAACAATTTGTATATTCTTCTGTACTCGTCTAACCATGAACTAGGTTGCACAAAACCGTGTGATTCAACCGGATAGATTGCCGTCTCAAAATTCTGTTTTTCTAATTCAATTAAACGCTGAACTAATCTCACTACATCCACAAAAAACACGTTACTGTCTATCATTGGAGCATTAATAAGCAACGGCTTTTGTAATCCTTCAGCAAAATAGATAGGTGAACTCCTTTCATAAGCTATGGGATCGACATCAGGGGTGTTGAGTATGTTGGAAGTGTAGCCGAAGTTATAGTGTGCCCAATCACTAACAGGTCGCAATGCCGCCCCCGCTTGGAATAGTTCCGGCTCTTTAAACAGTGCCATAAAAGTCATGAAGCCCCCATAAGAACCACCGTAGGTTCCCACTCTTTGAGCATCTACATCTAGGTTGTTCACTAACCAGTTAACACCATCTTGTAGATCTTGAATTTCTGGTGTACCCATTTGCCGGTAAATAGCTGTGCGCCAATCTCTGCCATAACCAGCAGAAGCTCGATAATCCATATCAAGCACAACATAGCCTTGCTGAGCCAACAGGTTATGGAACATAAACTCTCTAAAATATCCCGACCAACCTAAATGTGAGTTTTGTAAGTACCCCGCCCCATGATTAAACACTACTGCTTTATATTTCTTACCGGGCTGTTTATTTTTGGGAGCATACACCCGTGAATATATAGGTTGGTTTGTGTGTGACGATTTAATTGGCACAATATCAGGCGCTAACCAATCGATATCTAAAAATTCCTGACTTGTTGTGTGTGTCAGTTGCTGTACTGACGGCGCAGAGACTGATTGCAAATATAATTCTGGAGGGCGGACCAAACTAGAATGAGTTAACAATAATGACTGTTCATCTGGGCTCAATTGATAATCTGTCATACCGTTTAGATTGGTTACTGATTCCAAACTGACGTTATCTAAATTGACACGGTATATTTCGTAAATGCCTGGGTGTTTTTTGTTTCCCTTAAAATACATATATTGGTCGTCTGAGGTTAACGTTAACGAATCGACCTCAAAACTCCCAAAAGTCACTTGTTTCGCCGAAGCATCTAATGGCTTAACATAAAGATGAGAATATCCACTTTCTTCAGACAAGTAATACAGATCGGTACTAGTGTTTAACCACCCAAAACTATTAAATCTATAATTGATCCAGGCGTCATCATGCAAACGATGTTGGTTGACTAATGTAGCCTCACTTAAACTAACGGTATTAAGCCACCTATCTTTGTTATCCCAAGCTTCAAGCATGATTGCAACGTTTTCACCACTGCTATGCCATTGGATAGCGCCATTTGCACCATTTAGAAGTTTTAACTCCCTTGGCAAACGATTAGCTTCATAAGTCTCCCCTTTCGCCTCAGCGTTTTCTCGCTTCACTGCCTCCAATACGTCTTCATTATAACCCGGCAAGCTGTTATAGCTTAGTTTACGTTTATCACGACTTTCTAAATTCACTAACCAAAGATTCTGATTAATAGGCTTTGTATCGGCGACTCTAGGGCGTACATCAACTGTCGCGATCCTGCCGTTTTCGTTAATGTAATTCGGCATGATGTCATCGGCTTGACGCACACTTGAAGCGGCGCGCTCCGCTAATACCAACCATTTCCCATTCGGAGATAGACTCACTGATACCAATTCGTGGCCGTGAGGGAAATAAAACTCACTCGGGGCAACCGTGGTATTTTGTCGCGCCAGCTTTTGCGCATTTTCGAAGCGTGATTTTTTTTGTTGACGTTTTAAGGCCACCACTTCAATTAACTGTTGCTGTTGCTGAGCAATGTAGTCTTCGGGCAGTTCTAATGCTGTTGGTTCATCAGTAAATTGCCAGCTTACCAACTGTTCATACAAGCCAAGTTCAGGGTGAATCGCATAAATTGCGTTACCACTTTGGAAACTTAAACGCCCATCGGTTAAAAATTTTAAATTATAAGGCTGTCGATTGTCTTTCGTCAGTTGTTTTAGCTCATTACGACTGAGGTTCTTAATAAAAATATTACCTTCAAATACCCAAGCAGCAGTATCTTTTTTTGGATTCAACACCCTATTTTTATAGGCATGTAAATGTAATTGCGACAGTTCAACTTTGGTGCCATTTCCTGGTTCATCTAAGTGTTTTTGCCAAAGAATGTTCTGAAGCGAAGCTTGTTGTTTTTGTTGATAAAAAACACTTTGGTTGTTATCAGACCAATATGCAGAGGTAGGTTGACGTCCTATCCAATCAGGGTCAGCCATAATTTGTTGTAACGTTAATAACTTTGATTGGTGCTTTGCTGCAACCGTCGCAGCTTTAATTATTTGTGCTTTTACCGGTTCTATTTCTGCGGTTTGTATAGACGGGGTTTGGGTTGCAGAACATGCCGCTAGGAGACAAACAACACCGGCGAATATTAGTTTTTTTCTATTCAGTTTTGACACACACTAAGCCTTACACAATGTTTAAATGGAAATCTCTGGAGTATTAGACCGTACTCATGGGACATTTGGCAAAAATAAAAACTCAATAAATCATGAATGTAATGAATAGTTGAGTAATATAAAATTTACATTTTCGCTATTATGAACAACAACGGGTTAATTGTCATACGATGAGAACAACCGTAACTTCAACATCATATTCGCTGTTTCGACAGCACATTCAATCCCTTGCTTGCATTACAATAGTCACAAATAAAAACGGCAACTAAATAGTTGCCGTTTTTATTTCAAATTCTAAATGCCCGTTAGCTTAGATACCCGCCATCGACCACTACAGTTGTGCCAGTCGTATAACTAGAAGCATCTGAAACAAGGTACAAAACCGTTCCTGCCATTTCATCTGGCTGCGCGGTTCTGCCTAATGGGATTTGCATTAGTGCGGTTTTTAGTATTTTATCATTGCCGGTTAATGCAGAAGCAAATTTAGTTTCGGTCAACCCCGGTAATAAGGCATTCACTCTTATGTTTAAGCCGCCACATTCTTTGGCAAAAGCTTTAGTCATGCTGATAACCGCAGCCTTAGTAATGGAATAAATCCCTTGTCCCATACCGGGCGATATACCATTAACAGATGCAGTATTTAAGATAACTCCACCGCCCTGCTCTTTCATCATTTTACCGGCTGCTGTAGACATGAAAAAGTAACCGCGAATATTTACATCAACAGTCTTATCGTAAGCTGCTAAATCAGTATCTAATATATGACCAAAATAAGGATTGGCGGCCGCATTATTGACTAATATGTCTAGGCGACCATATTGCTTGGAAATTTGTTCGAAAACATTATCGATTTGCGCCATTTCACCTACATGACAAGCGATAGCAACAGCATCACCACCGTCATCACGAATACTTTGAGCAACGGCTTCGCAACCGTCAATCTTACGGCTAGATACTATCACTCTGGCGCCATAAGCAGCTAACAATCGCGCAATAGACTCACCAATACCACGGCTTGCTCCTGTTACTAATGCCACTCTACCGGTTAAATCAAAAATATCTTTTTTCATACATCTCTCTCTTTGAATTCGTCTCAAACTTTTAAATATTAATCAGCGTCTACTTTAAGCACTAATTTGCCCATGTTTTCGCCATTAAATAACATCAATAAGGTTTCAGGGAAATGTTCAATACCTTTGACAACATGCTCTTTAGCAACGAGTTTCCCTGCAGCGATCCAGCCAGCCATTTCGGAGGCAGCTTTCGAATAGTTAGCCACATTATCAAACACCACAATGCCTTCCATTCTGGCCCTGTTCACCAATAAGGCCAGATAATTAGAGGGACCTTTAACTGGTGTTGTATTGTTGTATTGACTGATAGCGCCACAAATCACTATGCGCGCCTTCATGCGTATTTGCGTTAACACATCGTCGAGAATATCGCCGCCAACGTTATCGAAATAAACATCTACACCTTTTGGGCACGCAGTTTTAAGGGATTTTTTGACATCTTCATTTTTATAATCAATGGCAGCATCGAAGCCCAACTCGTCAACTAAATACGCACATTTATCCGCGCCTCCAGCAATTCCGACAACCTTACAGCCTTTTATCTTAGCGATTTGCCCCACTATAGATCCAACCGCTCCTGCTGCACCAGACACCACTACAGTTTCTCCTGCTTTAGGTAAACCGGTATCGAGTAGACCAAAGTATGCTGTCATTCCAGGCATCCCTAAGACACCTAAATATCGCTCTAATGGTGCTAAACTAGGATCAATTTTGTGAAGCCCTTCAGTACCTACGACTGCATACTTTTGTACACCACAATGACCGTAGACGTAATCGCCTTCCGAAAATTCCTTACTCGTTGACTTAAGTATCTTACCAACTGTACTGGCTCGCATTACCGCACCAATTTGTACCGGCTCTATATAGGACTTACCATCGTTCATCCAGCCACGCATTGCCGGATCCAGTGAAATATACTCTACTTGTACTAAAACTTGATCGTCAGCTAACTCAGCCACTTCAGTTTCAACAAAATCCCAGTTTTGGGGAGTCGGTGTTCCAACAGGCCGTGATGCTAATAAAAACTGTTTATTTTTCATATCTCTTCCGTATTTAATTAATTTCTAACAAGATAAAGGGCAACTTAACTAGAACCATTGTGCTTGCATTTCACTGCAGCTGTCGTCCATCTCATTAAGTAGTGCGATATCTCGCTGAACCAATGGTAGCTCCCAACGTACAAAATATTTGGCAGCCTGCACTTTACCAAGATAGAACGCCTTATCATCTTCAGTTAAGGTCGCATCTTGCAGCGCTTTTTCAGCCACATTGGCTTGGCGGATCCACATCCAGCTCATTACTACTTGACCAAATATATTCATGAAACAAGTAGCGTTGGCTAACAAAGTAGGTAATTTATCAGACCTTAGATGTTGTCCAAGCATAGGTAATAACGTTTGCATTTGTTGAATATAAGGCAGCAATTCAGCGACCAATTGCTGACTGTGTTTACCTTTTACTTGCGCAAAATCGGCTTCCATTCGTTGTTGCAGCAGTTTTAAACCTGAACCATTGGCTTGCCAAAGTTTACGGGTTAATAAATCCAACGCTTGAATACCGTTGGTGCCTTCGTGAATCGGGTTCAGTCTATTATCGCGCCAGCATTGTTCAACTGGATATTCGCGGGTATAACCCGAACCACCTAACACTTGTATTGCTAAATCATTGGCTTTAGGCCCAAATTCAGACGGCCAAGCTTTAACAATAGGAGTTAACAAATCTAATAACTCACTGGCTTGCCTTTTTTCATCTTCTGAACTCAGCGTGTGAGAATCATCGACTAAGCGCGCAGCGTAAAAACACAGCGCCATAGCCCCTTCAACATAAGATTTTTGTGCCAACAACATGCGTTTCACGTCACCATGTTCGATAATATTGGCGGGTTTATCAGTGGGTTTGTTATTCGGCGCTACGCGACCTTGGGTTCGTTCTTTCGCATATTCGAGTGAATATTGATAACCACTGTAACCGACCATTGCGGCACCAAATCCTACCCCCAAGCGCGCTTCATTCATCATTAAGAACATGTAGCGCAGACCCTGATGTTCTTCGCCAATTAAATAACCGTGACAATCTTGATTTTCACCAAAACTCAAAGCGGTAGAAGTGGTTCCCCTGTATCCCATTTTATGAATAAGCCCAGCTAAGGCTACATCATTTCTCTGTGCCGGATTGCCCGCTTCATCGAGGCGAAACTTGGGCACCACAAATAAAGAAATACCTTTAACGCCAGCCGGTGCTCCTTGGATTTTCGCCAACACTAAATGCACTATGTTGTCTGACAATTCGTGATCGCCAGCTGAGATAAAAATCTTATTTCCTTTGAGTCGATAGTTGCCATCTTCATGTTTAATCGCAGTGGTATGAATATCAGCCAAAGACGACCCAGCATGAGGCTCAGTTAACGCCATAGTACCGGTAAACTCACCTGTTAACATTTTTGGCATAAATGCGTCTTTAAGCTGCTGTGATGCAAAATTGCGAATTACGTTCGCTGCCGCAATGGTCAAAAAAGGATAACCGGTACTTGAAGGGTTGGCAGCCATAAAATAACCGGCACAGGCGGTCATAATCGTTTCTGGTAATTGCATCCCGCCTTCGTCAAAGTCAAAGCGCCCAGCTATCAATCCTGACTCAACATAGGCATCAAATGCTTCTTTGACCTCGGGGATCATGTGAACTTTTTTACCGTCAAAAGTCGGTTCATTCGCATCGGCTTTGGCATTATGAGTAGCAAATTTCTCTGTCGCTATTTTATTTGCTATGTCCATAACTGCATCGAAGGTTTCGCGGTTATGTTCGGTAAATCTTTCGCGTCCAAAAAGGCTTTCTGTATCCAATAATTCGTATAATTGAAACGATAATTCTTTACGTTTAACAAGTTCGTTGTTCATATAGCTTAACCTTCACCAGTAATTACAGTTAAAGACTGTAAATGAAATAAATTATAACCATAGATTGACAAAAATATTACTTCGCTATTATTGTCATATATGACATATTAATGGTCATTTAAGACAGATATCACGAGTGGTTATTTATGCCCAATCATTGCACTTATTCACTGTGTTTAAAGTAACCATTTTAGGCTTTGATCAGGCCTACGCAAGTGCCATTACTGGTGCATTAGACCTATTCGCTCTGGCTGGAGTAACCTGGCAGCGTATGCAAGGCCAACAACCTTCGCCTTTCTTCGATGTGCAACTTGCTTCAATAAAAAAGCGACCTGTCCGTTGTATTAACCAACTGCTTATTAATAGCCATGTGGCTATCGAAGATGTTGCTCACACCGACCTTCTATTGATCCCCACTATTGGAGGTGAAATCGTTAATGTCATCAACCACAATCGAGGATTATTGGCACATATTCAAAAGCATTTCGAAAATCACTCCGACATTGCTAGTAATTGCAGTGGTGCATTTTTATTAGCCGAAGCTGGCTTATTGGATGGTAAAGAAGCCACCACCCATTGGGGATACGCAAGCCTGTTTAAATCTCGCTATCCTGAGGTTAATTTATGTGCGGAAAAGATGATCACCTCGGCGCAAAATATCTACTGTTCTGGTGGAGGCATGGCGTGGTTCGATCTAGCGTTAATGTTAATTGAACGTTATTGTGGCCACGACGTAGCCACCACCACAGCTAAAGCCCATGTCATCGACATTTATCGCGGCGAACAAGTTGCCTACGCCAATATTCTTGCAAAAAAATATCATCAAGACCCAGATGTATTAACCGTGCAAGAATGGTTAGAAGCGAATTACAATCAGAAAATTGCAGTAAGTGATCTACCTGCCTTGGTTAACTTATCTTTAAGAACCTTTAATCGACGTTTTAAAAAAGCCACTGAACATAATCCACTAGAATATTTGCAAACACTAAGAATTGAAGCTGCCAAAAAGCAATTTGAAACGACTCACGATAGCGTTGAACGAATTATTACTCAGGTGGGTTATGACGACCTCAGTTCTTTTACTAGGCTATTTAAAAAACATACCGGTTTGTCTCCCAGTCAATATGCTAAAAAATTCAAACGGTTATAACGCCTAACAAAAAGTTGCATGTTTTTTGCTCTATAATTAATACTGCGGTTGCTGATTGTAATAATGAGTCAGTAAACTCGCCTAAGCGTATTGGTACAACTAACATTGACCAATAAAAACATTAAATATCAATAGGTTGTTAAATTTGCGATATTTTTAGTGATTATTAGTTGAATGCATCAATATGAAACAACGCTGCACATTTTTTGAACATTTAGGTTAGTGGCAACCTAAATCGATAGTTTAATTTACACATTAGTTTTACAGGAGAAAGACCATGGCTTTTAAAAAACAATATTTGAAATCTAAAGCAGAGTGCAAAGTGACATTCAAATTGTCAAAAGAGCAGGCCCATGCCGCTAAATCTGTGCGTTTAGTAGGCGATTTTAACGAGTGGGATCTTTCAACGACACCGATGAAGAAGTTAAAAAATGGTGACTTTACTACCACTATCAATTTGCCTAAAGATTCAGAATATCAATTTCGATATTTATTAGATGATAAAGAGTGGGAAAATGACTGGGACGCAGATGCCTATATACCGTCAACGGTTGCGTTTGCAGATAATTCAGTGGTACAGGTTTAACTCATTAAATGTTTAAGGTGGTACCGTAAACGATATCACCTTTCTCATTTGTTTTATGTATCTCAACCGTTTTGGTGCCAGCGTTTTTTTGCTAGAGCTGCCGAGAGTAATAAAACTCGAATATATATGGAGTTAGAGGTAAAGTTTTATTTCTGAGAATTAGACGACCTAACAGTGCTTAACATGTGGTTGTATCATTCCCCCCACTTCAATCACTTACTTAGCCGTATAAATCGATGTATTCAACAATCGTTAATTTTTAAGATACTTATCAAGTGATTTCTGAAGTTGTCCGTCGAACTTATCGTATTTCCCACACCCATTGCTTCGACTCCAGCGCGATGCACCCTTATATATTTTATCATCAAGTGCCGTTTGAGTAATTGTAAAACAAGAATCGCCTAATAAAATGGTGGTCTCATCTGGCCCAAATTCTGAAAGCACCACTATATCTGAACCAACAGGTGCAAATGAGGTACTCAGTTGTTTCAATTTTTGATTGGTGCTTAAAGGACCGGTTCTACTGAGCAATGGTTTAGGCTTTTTAAATTCTCTTAGGGCAGATCCCGAAAGTTTGTTAAATTCCTTTTCATTTAAATTTTTAATGTAACTAGACTCGCCAATTCTTATATTGTCTGACGGGGATACTATTTCCTTTTCTGCTCGAGTCAACTTCTCATTAGTTAACCTAGTATTCGTTGCCAAACCTTTCTTTTTTGAAATTTTAGTCTGAGTGTTTATCTGCTTAGTTACATCTGTTCTAGGACGTTGAACGCTTGTTACCTCGGATAAACTGCTCGACGAGGTTTGTACAGGAAGTGACGCAGATTTTAACTTTCTATTGAACACGTAACTTTTTATAGGTTTATGTTCAAATTGGTTGCGTTGATTAGGTGATGTAAATATTGAAAAATAAAAAAAGAGTAGGCCATGAATTAGAAGAGATAACGCTACAAAGCCTATTTTCCTTAGCACAATTAAATTCCATAAACTAAAAATACAATCCTTAAGGTTGTGAACTCCGCTTTCTTAGAAAGTTCCCATTACAGCATGTAATTAAACAGTCTTCAGAAGTGGGGGTTAACCTTGGTAGTTTGCTATTCAGAGCAGTCGAGAGAACTTTTACACTGCTGATTACTCTACATCCATTAATCGAATGGAAAGATCAAGGACGTATATGAAAACTAATATGAAAAGTAGTGTGGTTAACCTAACAGTATCCGCAGTTATGTTGTCGTTGGTGGGTTGTATGAGCATGCCCACAGCAACTATGTATAAAATGTCTCAGCTATCAATATTGGGGATCAATCCGAATGAAATAAGCGTCGCTATTCGAACCAACGAACTAATAGAATTACAAAATGGAGCCGTCGAAATAGGATTAACAACTCAATCGAAGGGGTTCATAGATGGAAGTACAAAAAGTGAAAACCATGAAAAATTATCGTCGTTTGATTACAAGTATAAATTTCCAGTCCAGGTGTTAGATATGACTAGTGTGACCGGTTCCCCCTTATTATATAAAGGCATGCAAGATGGGGAGCGTATTACCATATTGAAACTTTCTAAAGACGATGCAGACCTGATGACTGATGCTATAAACCGAGTAAAAAATTATAAATCGCAGGGTGTGAAAGTAACTGGCGGGATTTCGATAGGTACCAATAGTCATTGCTTTAAAAACCTCGATAAATTTGAAGAGCTCGAAGTAGATTTATTTTTAAAAACAGACGTAAAAGATGGCTTTATGCTATTTCTAGATGACATAGATATTATCGAAGAAGCTAAAGAACTTAAGATTAACTTCACCACTAACCATCCATGCCAACCGGCTCAATAAGTTGACTTAAACCAACTAGGTTTATTAACCATTCGATTACGATAATTATCCGCGTACAAAAAAGCCATGACGTTTCAGTCATGGCTTTAACCAGTATTTATCTATGTCACTTATGTCGCTTATAAAGCGGCTTCTAGCTCAGGCAATACTTCAAACAAATCACCTACTATACCGTAATCAGCCACTTGGAATATTGGCGCTTCTTCGTCCTTGTTGATTGCAACAATGACTTTTGAGTCTTTCATTCCGGCTAAATGCTGAATCGCACCAGAAATACCCACAGCGATATATAGGTTAGGTGCTACAATTTTACCTGTTTGTCCTACTTGCATATCGTTAGGAACAAAACCTGCGTCTACCGCTGCTCTTGAGGCGCCCATCGCAGCCCCGAGTTTGTCTGCAATACCGTCAAGAAGTTTAAAGTTCTCGCCATTTTGCATACCACGACCACCTGAAATGATAACTTCAGCTGCAGTTAATTCAGGTCTTTCGGATTCTGTTAATTCAGCAGAAACAAAGGAAGATTTATCCAATGCTTTTTGTACATCGCAAGCTTCAACTGGTGCTGAATTGCTTTCTCCAGCCGCATCAAATGCTGCAGTTCGTACCGTAATAACTTTAATGCTATCGCTAGATTGCACAGTAGCAATGGCATTACCTGCATAGATCGGGCGGACAAAAGTATCTGCGCTTTCTACCTTGATAATGTCAGAAATCTGCGCGACATCTAATAACGCGGCCACTCTAGGCATAAAGTTTTTACCGGTTGTAGTGGCGGCTGCCAATACATGGCTGGCATCTTTACCTAACTCAGTGACTAAATCAGCGATGTTTTCAGCCATTTGTTGAGCATAATCAGCACTGTCGGCTAACAATACTTTAGCCACACCGTCTATTTTAGCGGCTTGCTCTGCAACAGCTCCACACCCAGATCCAGCAACTAATAAGTGTATTTCGTCACCTAACTGTGCTGCGGCATGCATAAGTTTATGAGTTTCAGTTTTTAGCTGTTCGTTGTCATGTTCTGCGTATACTAAAATAGCCATTAGATCACCTTCGCTTCATTTTTCAATTTGTCTACTAGTTCAGCAACATCTGCCACTATAATTCCACCTTTACGCTGCGCAGGCGGCTCTACTTTTAAGACCTTCACATTTGATGTTAACTCAACGCCAAAATCAGCAGCCGATTTAACGTCAAGCGGCTTACGCTTAGCTTTCATAATGTTGGGCAAAGAAGCATAACGAGGTTCGTTTAATCTTAAATCTGTTGTTACCACGGCCGGCAAACTTAATTCAACAGTCTGCAAACCACCGTCAATTTCACGAGTCACTTTGACTTTACCTGCGTCAACTAAGACTTCTGAAGCAAATGTGCCCTGAGGCATGCCAGTTAAAGCCGCTAACATTTGACCTGTTTGGTTATTATCTGAGTCGATAGATTGTTTACCCAAAATCACTAGGTCAGGCGATTCTTCTTCTACTACTTTTTGCAATAACTTAGCAATTTGTAATGAATCAAGTGTTAAATCCGTATCAATTTGGATACCGCGATCAGCACCTAATGCCAATGACGTACGAATCTGTTCTTGACAACTTTTATTGCCAACAGATACCACTACAATTTCTGTAGCCACACCCTTTTCTTTTAAGCGAACCGCTTCTTCTACCGCAATTTCACAAAAAGGATTAATCGACATTTTGGCGTTAGTTAAATCAACGGCACTATTGTCTGCCTTAACCCTGACTTTTACATTGTAATCAATGGCACGTTTTACTGGCACGAGTATTTTCATTTTCACCTCTACTTACAGACTTTCAGGTATCAAGTTTATAATTCGAGTTAACTAGCGACTCAAATCTGGTTGGCGACAATTTACTTTGTGTTGACGTTAACGTCAACTTCGATGTCCTTTTGTCATAGATCATTTTTAGCAGCTCTTTTAAGGGGTATTATATGTCATAGTATAGTCCTAACAATCACTTAATTATTTCTATCTCTTAGCCTTAGAATTAAATTAAACCATTGTTATATATGATTATTTTACGTTTTCACCAAAAAGTGAATCACTTATATTTGGTTGTTAGAAAACCTATCAATGGTCATTTAAAAGGCTTTTTCTGGTACAAAAGCAGTCATATTCCGACTAAAAATTGGTTATGAATAAGCTTTACGAATATTTATTTTATGAATAGTTAAACACATTTTTGTGAATAGTTAATACAAAAAGAGGACAAACAAGTGGAACGAGAATCGATGGAGTTTGATGTTGTTATAGTCGGTGCTGGCCCTGCTGGTCTATCAACTGCTTGTCGGTTGATGCAAATTGCTCAGGAAAAAGACCAAGAGTTAATGGTTTGTGTGGTTGAAAAGGGTTCTGAGGTGGGTGCACATATTTTGTCTGGTGCGGTATTTGAGCCTCGTGCGTTAAACGAATTATTCCCAGATTGGAAAGAAAAAGGTGCACCACTGAATACCCCGGTCACCGCAGACGATATTTATTGGTTAAATAATGAAACCAAAGGAACGAAAATTCCGAGTTTTATGTCTCCAAAAACTATGCACAACGATGGCAATTATATTGTCAGCATGGGCAATGTTTGCCGCTGGTTAGCAGAACAAGCAGAAGCGTTAGGCGTTGAGATATTTCCAGGTTTTGCTGCGTCAGAGGTGCTGTATAATGAAGACGGTAGTGTTGCCGGTGTAATAACTGGTGATATGGGATTAGATGAAGAAGGCAAGCCGAAAGACTCCTTTATGCCCGGCATGGAATTAAAGGCCAAATATACAGTATTCGCAGAGGGGTGCCGTGGACACCTTGGAAAACAACTAATCGAAAAGTTTGCCCTAGACAAAGGTCAGTCTCCACAACACTATGGTATTGGTTTTAAAGAGATTTGGGATATCGATCCTGAAAAACATCAAGAAGGTTTAGTGGTGCACACTGCTGGATGGCCAATTACCGACGCCACTGGCGGTTCTTATCTTTACCATGGCGAAAATAATCAAGTACTAGTTGGACTTATATTAGACCTCAACTATAGCAACACTCATTTAAGTCCATTTGACGAATTCCAAAGGCTCAAACATCATCCGGTATTTAAGCAATACCTCGAAGGGGGTAAACGAGTCTCCTATGGCGCACGAGCCATTGCCAAAGGCGGTTTTAACTCTTTACCAAAAATGACCTTTCCGGGTGGTTTATTAGTAGGCTGCGACGCAGGTACTTTGAACTTCGCCAAAATCAAAGGTAATCACACTGCCATGAAGTCGGGGCTGCTTGCTGCTGAAACCATTATGGAAGCGCTAACGGAAGTGGATGCCGCACCTTCTCAAGAATTAGTGAATTACACTCAAAAATTTAAAGAGTCATGGCTATATGACGAGTTGTTTAGATCTCGAAACTTTGGCCCTGCCCTACATAAATTTGGTACTTTTATGGGCGGCGCGTACAACACTCTGGAGCAAAACTGGTTTAGAGGTAATTTACCATTTAATTTCAAAGATGACGTTGCCGATCACGTGTTACTCAAGAAGGCCGAAGATTGCGTCAAAATCGATTATCCAAAACCCGACGGTGTCTTAAGTTTTGATAAATTGTCTTCAGTATTTTTGTCTAATACTAACCATGAAGAAGAACAGCCCTGTCACTTAAAATTAAAAGACAGTTCGATTCCGATTCAGGTAAATTTACCCCAATATGATGAACCAGCACAAAGGTATTGTCCGGCGGGTGTTTACGAAATAATTGAAACAGAACAAGGTGATAAACAATTGCAAATTAACGCCCAAAATTGTGTGCATTGCAAAACTTGTGATATCAAAGACCCAACCCAAAATATTACCTGGGTAGTGCCAGAAGGGGCCGGTGGTCCTAACTATCCAAATATGTAATTGTAACCATGGTAGCGAGTTTATGCTCGTTACCACTTAAGTATCGAGTAAGGAATTGAAGTTACTTTATGAACAAAGTGAATTACCAAATACATTCTGATTCAGAACACAAACCTTGGCTAATGTTGATTCATGGGTTATTTGGGAGTTTGGATAACTTGTCTGCACTTCGCAGACAATTCACCGATACCTATCAAGTGATATCGATCGATTTGCCCGACCACGGAAAGTCGGCTTTTACCCCACAGATTAGTTTTGAGTTGTATGCCAATCGGATCTCAGAACTCCTCAATGACTTAGAAATTAAGCACCTCACTCTAGTTGGTCACTCATTAGGTGGCAAAGTAGCGATGCAGCTGGCCCTAAATCAAACAGAAAAGGTCAGTCGATTAGTGGTATTGGATATTGCACCAGTTAAGTATTCAGCTAGGCATAACAATGTTTTTGCAGGGTTAAACAACGTTGATCTTAAACAGATTACTAGTCGTAAAGAAGCTGATAGTGCTCTATCACAATATGTCGAAGATGGTGCAACAAGGCAATTTTTATTAAAAAGCTTGTACAACCAGGACCAAAGTTGGGGTTGGCGCTTTAATCTAAAACAATTGCAACATGACTATGCAATGATATCGGCGGCAATAACTTCTGATACTCAATTTCTAGGTCCGGTATTATTTATTAAAGGCGAACATTCGGACTACATTTTGCCTCAACATAAACAAGCGGTTTTACAGTTGTTTCCTAACAGCGAGTACAAAATGGTCAGTGGTACAGGCCATTGGCTTCACGCAGAAAAACCTGAGTTATGTGGCAAAATAATAAGCGCATTTTTATCTAAATGAGAATACCTGCTATTTGGACAATTCTCATAGTTAAGACTCTATGTTAATATGCGCCAGATTTTTAAGTGAGTAGAATAAAACCCATGTTAAGTGAGCATTACGAACAAATAGAAGCCTTAGGTTTAAACCTTGCCATTGTTGGTCTGTTTTTACTCATGGCTTATGTAGTTCATGACATACTTAAAAAGAATAACGTGCCACTCATTGGCAAAGTGGTTGTGTACTTTGTCCTGTTTTTAGGTGCAGCAGGATTTATATTTAAGGGCATTATGCAATGGGTTCTCGAAAGCTAATATAACCTTTAGCTTTGGTTAAACCCGATTGAATTTATATATAGAGGAATAAGTAATAATGGCAAGTGTGGGGCTATTTTTCGGCAGCGACACTGGCAATACAGAACATATTGCTAAGATGATCCAAAAAGAACTAGGCAAAAATCTAATCGATGTAAAAGACATTGCCAAAAGCAGTAAAGAAGATATTGCTGAATATGATCTGTTACTTTTCGGTATTCCGACTTGGTACTATGGCGAAGCACAGTGTGATTGGGATGACTTTTTCCCTGAACTAGAACAGATCGACTTTGAAGATAAATTAGTCGCAATTTTTGGCTGCGGTGACCAAGAAGATTATGCCGAATATTTCTTAGATGCGATGGGTATGGTGCGAGACATAGTTGAAGCTAAGGGTGCTATTTTGGTAGGCCAATGGCCGACAGAGGGCTATGATTTTGAAGCATCAAAAGGCATGGCCGATGACAATCATTTTGTGGGATTGGGAATTGATGAAGACCGTCAACCTGAACTCACTGAACAACGAGTCAAGCAGTGGTGCAAACAAATTCACGATGAACTTTGTTTAGCTGAACTAGCCTAATGAGCAAAAGGAGCTATGGCTCCTTTTTTATTAACTAACAGGGTAAATAGCTTTTAAATCAAAATAGGTACCCTATAATGACATCACAGTTTTATTATTAAGTAAGCTAATGGATCAAAATAAAGAATTGAAAAAAGCGGGGTTAAAGATCACCCTTCCTCGCTTAAAAATCTTAGAGATATTACAACTCCCTGAAAACCAACACATCAGTGCCGAAGACGTATATAAAATTCTCATTGAGCATGATGAAGATATTGGATTAGCTACAGTTTATCGGGTACTCAACCAATTTGACGACGCTGGTATTTTAAACCGTCACCATTTTGAAGGTGGTAAGTCTGTATTCGAGATTAGCCATAAAGAGCATCATGATCATTTGGTGTGTTTAAAATGTGGCAAGGTAATTGAGTTTGAAGATGAGGTGATCGAAAAGCGCCAAGAAGAAGTCGCCGAACGTCATAATATAAAACTGACTCATCACAGTTTATATCTATACGGCGAATGTAAAGAAAACTGCGACGCCGATTAGACTCTTTGCGTTGATTATTACAAACATAAAGCCGCTATTTATGCGGCGTTTTTTTTTGCTAATTACTCTACCGACTGACTTGGCATTAGTGATTTTTGATGAGCCAGAAATCCTACAACTAACATAAACTGCGCTGCGTAATAGGTGCTCATTATCCAGAATGTCTCAAATGGAACCGCAAAAATGAATTTATTAACGGCGATAAAGGAGTCTGAAATAATAAACACTACTGCACCCAAAACCGCCCATTGCATAGGTAACTTTGATTGAATTGCTAACAATCCCATAGTAGCAATAGCCAACAAATAAACGATTACTGGTAGCAGCAACTCGCCTAGTTGTGGCATCAGTAGCCAAATCATAAACACCATATACACAACCATGACTACACTTAATGGCCAACGATTCGTGATCCCATTCCAAGTTCGGCTAAACAAAAAGCCATAGCTAAGTTGAGCCACTAAAAATGCAGCCACACCATAGATAAACTCATCTACTGCAAGTAAAAGATCGCCACAGCCACTAAATATTAATGCAAACAATAGGACAGAACGGGACTGGCTTGGTGCTGTTCGTGACACAGCAATGGCTAACAATAAAATTGGGATCACTTTAAGCAGCCATAAAAAGTTTTCTACAAAGTTAACACTAACCAGATACGCCAACGAAAAACTCATAAAAGCAAGACGCATATTTTTAGACATATTTATTCGCTTCTTTAATTATTATTTTAATTAAAAGTCACACGACACAGACGTCTGACAACCATCAATATTGCCAAGCCCTACTAAAATGTCGAGTTACTTGAGTATTCATGATAACAAAATCGACATCTTGATAACCCAATAAGTGAGAGTTTAAGTCGTTGATAAGTTTGCATGATTTTTACCAACTTCGCGCCTAAGTTATAGTGATTCACAGACATTTTCATTAACTAAAAATTAAGGTAATTATGAATTTTGCAGAATTCGCAGCGTCTCGTAAGAGCGTTCGAGGCTTTACAGATAAAGCCGTCTCTAAAGAAGTGGTCGATGCAGTCATCAATGCCGCTAAGTGGGCACCTTCTTCGTACAATACTCAAACATGGCGTATACATGCAGTGACAGGCGATGTGCTCGATAAAATTCGCGATGATAATACTAAAAATACATTAGCCGGAAAACCTCATGTTCGTGACTTTCCATATAAAGAGGACTATGAAGGTATAAATAAGCAACGTCAGATCGATGTTGCTATTCAATTATTTGAAGTAATGGGAATTACAAGAGAAGACAAAGAAAAACGTATGGAATGGATGATGCGAGGTTTTCGTCAGTTTGACGCCCCTGTCTCTCTAGTCCTAACTTATGATAAATCCTTAGAGCCTGCAGGGATTACGCAATTTGGATTAGGCTCTTTGGCTTACGGCATCGTACTTGCCGCTTGGGATTTAGGATTGGGATGTGTCATAAACGGTCAAGGCATTATGCAATCTGATGTTGTGCATAAACACGCCAATATACCCGATAACGAAGCAATCATGATTTGTATCGCTATGGGGTATCCAGATCCTAACTTTGCCGCAAATGCGGTACGTTCAGTGCGGGCAGATAACGAAGAGTTTGTGAGTTACCACGGATTTTAAATGTCTCCGTTTAGAACAATAAAATAGACTGTATTCGCAAGTATTGCGGTTAACTTAATAAAAGCATAACCGCAATTATTTCGAAACACTTCTACCGCACTACTCTCTCTATAATTTACCCCTTTGATAGTAATATTTTCTTGTAAATCGGAGCATGGACGAGGAAAGCCAAGTCCAAATTCGTAAAAATATATTTACATTTCTACTCATTTAACAACAAATTCGACCTAACTTAAAAATCCCTATGGCGGGAATTTTTTAATGAAATACTCTAAGCTGCTGCCTTTAAATTTTCTAGTGAACGCGCCTAAATACCAGTTAGCAGTAACCACTAAAAGACACTAAATAGAGGGATTAATAATGGCAGACTTATTTGAAAACCCAGCGGGTTTAGACGGATTTGAATTTATCGAATTTTCTTCTCCAGAGAAAGGGCAATTAGAAAAAGTGTTTTCAGCAATGGGGTTTACCCATATTGCCAACCACCGTACCAAAGATGCACAGCTATGGCGTCAAGGCGGAATTAATTTGATCGCTAATTATGAGCCAAAATCTGCCGCTTGGTATTTTGCTCGCGAACACGGGCCATCTGCTTGTGGCATGGGGTTTAGGGTAAAAAACGCAGTTCAGTCATATAAATATTTATTGGCACAGGGCGCAGAGCCCGTAGTGATTGAAACCGGCCCAATGGAGCTTCGCTTACCCGCAATTCGTGGTATTGGTAACGCCATTATTTATCTTATCGACCGTTATGGCGACGAATTATCTATCTATGACATCGACTTTAATTACATTGACGGAGTTGAGCGAAATCCAGTAGGCGCAGGTTTTAAAGTAATCGATCATTTAACCCATAACATTTATGGCGGTCGTATGAAATATTGGGCAGACTTTTACGAAAAATTGTTCAACTTCCAGGAGATTCGATTCTTTGACATTAAAGGTGAATACACAGGTTTGACCTCTAAAGCGCTAACTGCTCCCGATGGCAAGATCCGTATACCTCTTAACGAAGAAGGTGAAGGTGGTAAAGGCCAAATAGAGGAGTTTTTACGCGCATTTAATGGAGAAGGGATCCAACATATTGCCTTTAGTTGTGATGACTTAGTGGCATGCTGGGATCGTCTCAAAAATATGGGAATGCCATTTATGACGGCGCCGCCCAATACTTACTATGAGCTACTTGAAGGGCGCTTGCCCAATCACGGCGAGCCAGTTGATCAATTACAAACTCGTGGGATATTAATGGATGGCACAACCGAAGGCGGGCCACGATTATTGCTGCAAATATTCTCTGAAACCCAACTCGGTCCGGTTTTCTTTGAGTTCATTCAACGTAAAGGTGATGACGGCTTCGGCGAAGGAAATTTCAAAGCGTTATTTGAGTCCATAGAACGTGACCAAATTAACCGAGGGGTGCTAAATACCTCTAATGAAACAGTAGAAAAAGCGCCAGTTTAATTTATCTATAGAGGCCCATTGCGGAGTCAATTTGCTCCGTTATGGGCATCTCGAAAAACGGTTAGCCACGCAGATTAATCGCCGATATAAACTCGTTACCACTGCGCAGATTTGTCAAAATCACTGGCTTTAGCCTCAATCCATTTGTCACCTTGGGTAGTGGTTTCTTTTTTCCAAAACGGTGCTCGGGTTTTTAAATAGTCCATTATAAATTCATTGGCATGATAGGCAGATTGTCGGTGCTGGCTAGTCACGCCAACAAAAACGATTTGGTCTGAAACACATAACTGCCCTACTCTGTGAATAACTGAAACGCTGCCTAGCTGCCACTTTTTCCGAGCTTGTTCTACAATTTGATTTAGTACTTTTTGGGTCATTGCAGGATAATGTTCTAAAAACAAACCTGTCACAGCTTGCGCAAGATTGGTATCACGCACTAAACCGACAAAAGTCACTAATGCACCGTCACTGTTGTTACTTTCTCTTAATTTTTGATATTCATGGGCAAAGTCAAAATCCTGAGTTTGCACACTAATATGGGTAAAATGGCTCATATGGTGTCCTAACCACCGGTGACTGGTGGAAAAAAGGCAATTTCGTCACCGTCGTTTACAACGGTATCCTCACTACTCATTTCTTGATTAACCGCCACCAAGGCCATACCGTACTCCAAATACTCAGTCCACAAATTGCCTTTTAATTGCAACAACTTGCGTACTTTGGCCACTGTATCAATAGAGTCTTGATTTTGACTAAGTTCAATTCGTAAACAATCAGTTTCCAGTATTTCTTTCAAATGCCCAAAGAACAATATCGTTAACACGACCAGTCTCCACTTTTACCACCTTGTTTACTTAGCACTCTAATATCACTGATTTGCATATGGGGATCGACTGCTTTACACATATCAAATAAAGTCAAAGCCGCAACACTTACCGCTGTTAACGCTTCCATCTCAACCCCGGTTTGCCCAGCTAATTTGCATAAGCTTCGAATCCGCACTTTTTGGAGCTCGTCTAAGGTTTCAAATTCAATTTGTACTTTAGATAACATTAAGGGATGGCACAGCGGAATTAATTCACTACATTTTTTAGCCCCTTGAATACCAGCGATACGGGCAATCGACAACACATCACCTTTGGCGTGAGTGTTGTCTTTTAACATAGTAAAGGCTTGAACTGACATGGATATATACCCCTCGGCTTCGGCTTGTCTTTGGGTAATTGCTTTATTGGTGACATCTACCATATTTGCTTTGCCGTGTTCGTTTACATGGGTTAAGCCGTTATTTTGATCATGCATACTGTACTTATCCTCTAGTGGTACAATTAGCGACAGCATTTTTTAAATGCACAACGAAATTACATGGCCTATGTGTCGAATCGAGCTGTTCCGTTAATATACCTGTCCACGCCGTTTTACATGCTCCTGTTGAGCCAGGCACGCAAAAAATCGCGGTACCATTTGCCATTCCTGCTAATGCTCTTGACTGCACAGTTGAGGTACCTATTTCTAGGTAAGATAAATGTCTGAATAGCTCGCCAAACCCTTCAATTTCTCTTTCAAACAAAGGTAACACGGCTTCAGGAGTGGTATCTCTGGGAGTAAATCCAGTACCACCTGTTATGACAACAACCTGTATGTTTTCAGAGGCAATCCAATTCGAAAGCACCGCTCTAATCTGAAATTTATCATCTATGACTATTTGTTTTTCTAAAACATTGTGACCATCATCAGATGCTGCCATTTTTAGATACTGACCAGACGTATCGTTTTCTTCACTACGCGTGTCTGACACAGTTAACACCGCAATATTTAAAGCTTGTTTGTTAGTGATATCAGTCACTGACATGATTACTCCTTAAACTTAGGTTACCCAGCGCAGTATTGTTGCCACTGCGTTGGAGTATTGATATTTTCTAATCGAGATGTTTTCAAGGGTGCTATTTGACTACCATGCAACACATCCAGCATTGTTTTTAGCGAATACTGACGTTTTTTAGGAGCATCAACTATGGCATCTTTTTGCCCACCTAGTTGACTAGTCAAATACTGATTAAACTCTATTGTTATCGGTATATATAACGGTAGAAAGCACGACTCAAAACAACATAAACTGTTATTTTTTCTGCCCATTTTTAACAGATAGTTAAAGTCCTCAATACTTAAATCAGGCATGTCTACCGCTGCTACTATTAGCTCGTCGATATCTGAATATCGGTTTGTAATTTCGGTCATGACACCATGTATACCTGACAAAGGCCCGCAATTTGGAATTTGATCGGCAATACCTTGACGATGCTGTTTTCCACTAACAAACACTTTGTGATCACATATCGATGCTAATTGTTGCTTTACATACTCAAGCAGAGATTCTTGGCTATGAGGCATGGTTAAGATACTTTTATCTGTGCCCATTCTACTCGATCTGCCACCCGCGAGAATGGCCCCAGCTAACATAGCGTTAAGTTCTTAAAATACACGGCTGATTTCATATGTTTTACCTTAGCCACCCAGCATAGCTAAATGTTTAGTGGCACCGGTAAAACCATCTTGTAACCAATGTGTGGCTTCTTTATTACCGAGCAACTCAACCAACTTAGTTTGCAATTCACTACTATCCGCGGCTCGCAAACTCGGTCTAATATCAAGTCCTTGGTCTGCAAACAAACACAAATGTAATTTTCCAGTTGCAGAAATCCTTAAACGATTACAACTCGCACAAAAATCCTTACTATAAGGCATGATCAATCCAATTTTCCCCTGATAATCAGAGTGAAAAAATTCTTGCGCGGGGCCTGCTGCTTTATCGCGGATTAATTGACCCCAACCACTTGCCAGTAATTGCTCTTTAATAGGTAAACCGGAGACATGATTGTGGTTAAAGAACGCTTGATTGTCACCTGTTTGCATCAGTTCAATTAATCTTAACGTAACCGGGGTTATTTTTAGCCAAGACAGAAAGTGCGTTAGCTCTTGTTCATTATACTGTTTCATCAACACTGCATTGACTTTCACTTGCACACCCAAGGCGATAGCTTTGTCGATACCACGTAAAATTGTTTCGAGCTTGTTGTGACCAGTAATGGCTGCAAACATGCGTGGGTCGAGACTATCAATACTGATATTTAGAGAATTAAGCCCTGCATCGACCCATTTGTGGATATCCGATTCTAGCTTGTAACCATTACTCGTCATGGCAACATGCTGAATATTGGGCGCCAAAGCACAGGTTTCTATGATTTCTGGTAAATCTTTTCTAAGGGAAGGTTCACCACCAGTAATACGAATTTTACTGGTGCCTAAAGAGGCAAATCCATTCACCAAGGTTTTAATTTCAGGCAAGGTCAAAAAATCACGATCTGAATCGCAAGCATAACCATCAGGTAAACAATAGTTACATTTAAAATTACACACATCTGTAATAGACAGCCGCAAGTAATGGAAACGGCGCCCAAATTTATCTTCTAACATTTTATTTAACACCTTTCCAAAATGAAGTGACTCAAAAATTAGGACACTTACGGGAGGCAGCTCGATTTCTCTTGCAACCCTGGCGAATCAGCACTCTTGCTAGATTCACGGCTAAAACACCTTGTCATGGATTTAGGTGAGATAGCTCGGAGTTATACACGGGTTATTTGATTTAGTTATCGAATAACAGCGGTGTATTTGTAACACATAAATGCATATTTGTAATGAGAATCTATGCTGTGTTTTGGTGAAACTCGATATATGGCGCTAGGTTTTTAGAGCAAGATGGCACATATGTTGTAGATATTTATCTAGCATACGCATGAATGGCTAAATACGAAGCACTTTTAAAGTGCAAAATAAGAGATTTTATAAGTCTATGATCAATACGTTTATCAACAAAAACAGGCTCTCTAGCGATTTTGTTAAAATCGCGAAGGGTTATTTTATTCCTCTCGCAGAGGAAATTAAAACGCACCAATTAAGTGCAAAAAGCACTTATTTTGTTGGTATAAATGGTAGTCAGGGGTCCGGTAAGTCAACCTTATCTGAGTTTTTAAAAGAATACCTCAGCGAGACTTATGGGCTTAGCGTTGTTGTAATGTCACTTGATGACTTCTACTTTAGCCGCATAGAACGACAAATAATAGCGGACGACGTACATCCGCTATTTAAAACGCGAGGTGTTCCCGGCACCCATAATATGTCTTTAGCAAAAACGGTATTGCAGAATTTAAAAAAACAACTGCCTACCACCATTCCGCGATTTAATAAGGCAACTGACGATCCTCATCCGATATCTGCGTGGACCAAAGTAAACGGTGCAGCCGATATTGTCGTTTTTGAAGGCTGGTGTTGGGGAGTGGAACCACAAACTTACGAACAATTAAAACAACCGGTCAATACTTTCGAAGCCGCAGAAGATCCCAACTCTGGCTGGCGAAATCACGCGAATTTACAATTGTCTCTTTCGTATTTACCTTTATACGGTTTGATGGATAAATGGGTGATGTTAAAAGCCCCATCATTTGCTGACGTCTATGCGTGGCGCTTAGAGCAGGAGCAAAAGCTGAAAGACGTCACAAGTGATAAACAAACATCTGGCATTATGGATGAAAAACAAGTGCTACGTTTTATTCAGCACTATCAACGTTTAACTGAACACGGACTCAGCACTTTACCAAAAAAATGTGCTCATGTGTTTGAACTGAACTCTTCTCGAGCCATCATTGGCCATAGGATTAAAAAAGTCGATGCTTAACAATGTTTTAATTTTTTCGGATTTAGACGGCACACTACTTGACCATCATACTTATAGTTTTGCAGCTGCATTACCAATGTTACAAAAACTTCGACAAGCCAATATTCCTGTCATTGCTAATACCAGTAAAACCTACGCAGAACTGACAGAATTGAGAACCCAAATCGGCTTGGACGGTCCTTTTATAATAGAAAACGGAGCCGCGGTTTATATCCCAATCGCTTTTTTCAAAAGCCAACCCATAGGTACCATAGAACGAAATGGCTATTGGGTGAAAGAGTTTTCTAAACCGAGAAGATATTGGTTATCTTTAATCGGAAAGTTGCAGACTCGCTTTTCGGGAGAGTTTAATTATTTTTTCAATATGTCCAATGAGGAAATAGTCGCAGCAACTGGGCTTTCAGTTGAACAGGCCAAATTGGCGGCCTCCCGTCAATATGGAGAACCGATCTTATGGTTAGGTAATGACGCATCTAAAATTCAATTTATCCAAGCCATCAATGAATTGGGCACCAAACCACTGCAAGGAGGGCGCTTTCTACATCTGTCAGGCCCATGTGACAAAGGCCAAGCACTCACTTGGTTAAGCAAAGAATTCCAAAAGCAAGAATCCATTGAGCACTGCAATACAATCGCCTTGGGAGACGGCCAAAATGATATTGCCATGTTAGAGGCTGCTGATATTGCGGTGCGAATTCTATCGCCCGCTAATGCTCCACCTGAATTAACAAAACAAAATAATGTATACACCAGTCAAGCATATGGCCCAATTGGTTGGGCTGAATGTCTAGAACAAATAATTTTTAATCATTCACAATTTAACAAATAGTACGGAGATTTTATGGCTGATTTTTATCAAAATGGCATAGTCACGACTTTACACAATTTATCTGAACGACCTATTGAGGCGCTAGAAGCAGAACTTCTAGCGTTTTCGAAAAAGCGCCCCATGGCACTGATTCTTCCCTCTTTATTTTCCGAACTTGAAGGTACTGCACTACCCAATATTATCGAGCATATCACTGACGTTCCCTACCTTTCGCAAATCGTAATTGGTTTAGATAGAGCGAATCTTGAACAATACCAACACGCCCTCAAATTTTTTGGCACTTTACCGCAAAACCACAGAGTGTTATGGAATGATGGGCCCCGATTAAAAGCGTTAGACGCAAAGTTAAATGCGTTGGGGTTAGCGCCGAAGGAATTGGGTAAAGGTCGCAACGTCTGGTATTGCATGGGATATGTTTTAGCAACAGGAAAAGCTGAGTCAGTTGCGTTGCACGATTGTGACATTTTAACTTACGACAGAGGTCTGCTTGCGCGGTTAATATATCCGGTTGCCAATCCTTTGTTTAATTATGAGTTTTGTAAAGGTTATTATGCCCGAGTGGCAGATGGAAAAATAAACGGAAGGGTTTCAAGGTTGTTGGTGACGCCGTTAATTAGGGCCTTACAAAAAGTGGTAGGCCACAATGAATACCTCGAATATATGGATAGCTTTAGGTATCCCTTAGCAGGAGAGTTTTCATTCAGGCGCGATGTATTAAACGATATCCGTATACCTAGTGACTGGGGTCTAGAGATTGGGGTGTTATCTGAAATGCAACGTAACTACTCTCACAACCGTTTATGTCAAGCCGATATTGCCAAAACTTACGACCATAAACATCAAGATTTGTCAGCAGATAATGATCAAGGTGGGCTTTCTAAAATGTCTATCGATATCACCAAGGCTTTGGTTAGAAAACTCGCCACTCAGGGTGAAACCTTCTCAACTGAAACATTTAGATCATTAAAAGCGACCTATTACCGTATAGCCTTAGATTTCATAGAAACCTACAACAACGACGCCGTTATAAACGGCTTAAAGTTAGATATTCACAGCGAAGAAAAGGCAGTTGAGCTATTTGCGAGCAATATTATGAAAGCCGGTGAGAGTTTTCTAGATAATCCCATGGAAACGCCATTTATTCCGAGTTGGAATCGTGTGGTCAGTGCGATGCCAGATGTTTTGGAGCAACTAAAAGACGCAGTAGAACAAGATTTCTTAGAGTTTAAGCAACCTTAAGGGGCAATAAATGTTATCGGTTTTAGAACAACTAACAGAGCGTGTTGAGCACCACTTAGCCGTTATATATGAGGATATTGAACTACAAACTCAGTATCCAGAGCTATGTAGGCAGTTATTGCGCACGATGCGCATTGATAATGGTGAAGTATTGATAGAGCCAAAACGTCACCACAATAATTGGGACCAACGGGATGTTATGCTGATAACCTATGGTGATAGTATTGAAGAAACGGGAGAAAAACCGCTTCAAACTCTGCATCATTTCCTTAAAGATTACTGTGGTGACGCCATAAATAGCGTACATATATTACCTTTTTTTCCATATAGTTCAGATGATGGATTTTCAGTCATCGATTATTCCACAGTCAATGAATCACTCGGCAATTGGGACGACATCAAGGCTATAACCAGTGATTACCGAGTGATGTCTGACGTAGTGATTAACCATTGTTCATCCAGAAGTTTATGGTTTCAGAATTTTATAAAAGGAGAAGGACCTGGAAGTGACTTTTTCTATACGGCATCCCTAGAAGATGATGTATCTAATGTCGTTAGGCCACGAACATCTGACTTACTGCGCTTAACCGAAACAAAAGATGGTGAAAAACAAGTCTGGTGTACATTTAGTCATGACCAAGTGGATTTTGACTTTAGGAATCCAGTGGTTTTGGATACTTTTGTATCAATTATACGTCAGTACCTTGATATGGGGATCCGCATATTTCGTTTGGACGCGGTGGCGTTTCTTTGGAAAAAGATTGGTAGCAGCTGTATTAACTTAGAACAAACTCATGAAGTAGTGCGTTTGCTACGAACGTTAATAGAACATGCAGTAAGCGACGCAGTTATCATCACCGAAACCAACATCCCCAACAGACAAAATCTCACTTATTTTGGGAATGCCAATGAAGCACACGGGATCTATAACTTTTCATTACCACCTTTACTCGTCAATACCTTAGTAACAGGCTCATGTAAACACTTGAAATCTTGGTTGGGCAGCATGCCCCCATCACAAAATGGCACGTTCTTTTTTAACTTTATTGCTTCACATGATGGCATAGGATTACGTCCAGCTGAGGGTTTACTTGAAGATCAAGAACTCACTACGTTAGTCAATACTATGCAAAATTTTGGCGGCAGAATTTCGTGGCGTACCTCTGAAGAAGGTAAACAAAAGGCTTATGAAATCAACATTGCCCTTTACGATGCACTTCAGGGCACAATTAAAGGTACTGATAAGTGGGGACTAGACAGATTCATATGTGCTCACAGCATTATGTTTGGACTTGAAGGCATTCCGGGAATATACATCCACAGTCTGTTAGGTACTGGAAATGACTATGAAAGGGTTAAGAATACTAGCCACAACCGCTCTATCAACCGCCACAAATGGAACTACGCCGAGTTACAAGAACAGCTCGCGGCACCCTACAGTCAACATAGCAAAGTCCACTGTAGGATGATCAAACTACTGAACATCCGTAAACAACAGGCGGCCTTTCATCCCAGTGCCACACAGTTTACGTTGCAGCTAGGAGAACAAATATTTGGTTTCTGGCGTCAAAGTACTGACCGAAGGCAAAGCATATTTTGTATCTATAATATCTCTGACGAACCTCAGGTCATTCGGTTGAGTGATCTTAACTTAATTGGAACCGACCTTTGGTTTGATCTTATCAGTGATGAAACAATTAGTTTAGAAGACTTGGAATGCCAACTGACACCCTATCAAGCGATGTGGATTTCTAATATTAGCAGTTAACACAACACTTTAAATCACTAACAAAAGGCTTATGTTGCACATAAGCCTCACCCTATCCCATTGATTATACTGATTTATATTGAATCAATTTGAGATCTGTCTGGTTCCAAAGACAGATAAGAGTTAAATTCTCGTTAAATTCCCATCTAACATCCCCATAAACCCATAACTATTTGATTTTACTAGTTTAATTTTTTATGGCACGGCCCTTGATATAGCAATAGTGAGTAAAGTGAATGAGGTCTAATTCTGCACTGCCTCTGATTACTTTTGAATATACTCAATTAACGTTTCTAAACAACAAACAGGCAACTTTCGCTGTTTACTACTTATCTAAGCTTTGTCGTTTTAAATATGATTTAAAAAATAGACAAAAAAGGAGTCAATGTATGAAGAAGTTAATACCACTGTTCGCGCTGACGTTTGCATCTATGGCAATCATTGCAGAAGAGGATCTTATAGCAAAACTAGATACCGACAACGATGGTCGTATTAGTATCGAAGAAGCGGCAGAAGACGCCGCTTTATCAGCCATGTTTTCTGAGCTCGATACCAATAAAGATGGCTACCTGTCACCTAACGAATTAGAAAATAAGTAGATTTAGTATGTATTTGCAAGAGGTTGTAACAACACGTGCACCAGCAGCCTCTTAAATTTGTAGACATAATTGGTAAATAAAGGAATAACCCTATGAAAAAATTAATATTGGCATCAATCGTTTCGTTTGCAGCTTTTAATGTTTTAGCGGACCCTGGCGCAATGGCCATTCATCCACTAGATACAGATAAAGATGGTCTAGTCAGTGTCGACGAGGCCAAAACAGACGACACCTTAAGTGCCATTTTTTCGGAACTAGATGTCAACCAAGATGGTTATTTGTCTCAAATGGAGCTTGAGGTTAAAACTGAAAACGAAATTGATTAGATGTTTCCTAGGTTGAAGTGAACTCAGTAAAAAACCCACCAAACAACTACGTTTAGTGGGTTTTTATTATTCAATTGGTAAATAACTGCTAGCGCCCCACTCGCACCAGGAGCCATCATACACTGCTAAGTGCTTGTATCCAGCTTCACTGGCTGCCAAAGCTAAGATACACGCTGTCACTCCAGAGCCACAACTAAACACTAACTCCTTGTCTTTCGCTACTCCTAATTCAGCAAAAATAGCCTTTAACTTATCCCGAGACTTTAGATTCATATCTTCAATACAGTCTGTAAAAGGTAAATTAATTGAAGTAGGAATATGGCCTGAGCGCAAACCTTTACGTGGCTCTTGTTGTGTGCCCTTAAAACGTCCTTCGCTTCTGGCATCGAGCACAATGAGACTGTCTAAATGTCGAATTATGGTTTCGGCAGTTACAAAACAGCGGCTATCATAATTGCCAGTAAAACCTCCTTTTTTACTGGCTGGAATCAGGTTCGCAACACTGGGCATTTTTTGCTGCAACCAATTTGGTAATCCTCCGTCTAGTACATAAACGTTTTGATGTCCCATCGCCTTAAACATCCACCATACTCGAGGGGCGCAATACATCCCCTTGTTGTCATAAATCACAATTACGCTTTCGTCGTTGATACCTAACTTTTTCACCCCTTCACTGAAACGCGTTTCATTAGGCATACTATGGGGCAAATCAGAACCCAAATCACAAAACTCTGTTTCAAAATCAAAAAACTGCGAATTAGGAATATATGCACTTGGGCTGTCTTCCTGTTTACCCGTTACTGGATTGTCCATCTGGGTGTATAACACAACGAGATTGGGCTGGTGAAGATGCTCATTTAGCCAGTCGTGGGTAACCAAATTGGTGTTGGGTTGCATGTTGGTATCCTCAATAGATAGGTGCAGTTAACAACATTTTACGTTGCGTTTAATTGCGTGGCTATTCATTAATTTTTACCTGCTCACTGCACTGATCCCTGCGTTAATTCCTGCACCAAGCCAGTGCCGACAGTCTCGTTATATCTCAATATATGAGTTATATATGTGAATAGGTTATAAAATACATATAATTTTCAATATGTTACAGGAAGGAGATATAAACTGACTAATTGGTCGAAAAATTGCTTAGAGATGTAGTAGCGCTCTATGCCAATAACCACAATTAGGTACCCAATTTATATGTTATTCAAGAATGAAATGCTTTACGGATTACACGACAAACCTAAAGTATTACATTGCATCAACGCAGCTTTACAGCATGTGATGGCATCTTTTATAGGTATTATCACTCCGACCCTAATCATAGCTTCAACATTAGGACTTAGTGCAGAAATACCTTACTTAATTAGCATGGCTTTGATGGTTTCTGGAGTCTCGACTTTTATTCAAGCCAAAACTATTGGTCCTATTGGTTGCGGCTTGATAGCGGTTCAAGGTACCAGCTTTACCTTTATTAGTGCCCTACTTGTCGCCGGATTAATGGTTAAAGAACAAGGAGGTAGTAATGATGAAATACTCGCCATTATGTTTGGAATTTGTTTTTGGGGAGCATTTGTAGAAATAATATTAAGCCGTTTTATTGGCCATCTAAAGTCTATTATCACACCACTCACTACAGGTATTGTTATTACCACTATTGGGATTACTTTAATAAAAGTTGCTATAACAGACATGGCGGGGGGATTTGGCGTCCATGATTTCGGTGCGGTGGACAACATACTTTTAGGTTTTACCGTTTTAGTGATAGTAGTTGCTTTGAATACCTCAAAACACCCAATATTACGTTTGTCGGCAATTTTCTTAGGTATGGTTATTGGATGTATTATTGCATGGTCACAGGACCTTTTATCTTTCGATGAAATGGTTGCGATGCCTCTTTTCAGTTTTCCTCAACCATTTAAGTACGGATTCGACTTTCAACTAGATGTATTTATTCCTGTTGCGCTAGTATATTTTTTAAGCGCAATTGAAACATCAGGAGACCTTACTGCAAATAGTCTATTTTGCAATCAACCTATTACAGGGCCTAAGTATATAAAACGTATTAAAGGTGGAATTTTAGGCGACGGATTTAATTCGCTATTAGCGGCAGTGTTTAATAGTTTTCCAAATACCACTTTCGGACAAAACAACGCAGTGATTCAAATGACTGGAGTTGCAAGCCGTCATGTTGGATTTTATATCGCTGGATTATTGGTGTTATTGGGATTGTTTCCGGCTATAGGCGCCTTTATTCAACTTATGCCAAAAGCCGTATTAGGGGGCGCCACTTTAGTGATGTTTGCCACAATTGCCGTTGCCGGCGTGAAAATATTAACCACTGATACAATCGACCGCCGCAAAAGTCTAATCATTGCGACGTCCTTAGGTTTAGGTTTAGGGGTGATGATGGTGCCAGAAGCCCTAACACAATTGCCACCTCAGGCCGCCAATATATTATCTTCCTCCGTAACAGTAGCGGGATTTTGTGCGATTATTATGAGTTTGCTCATACCTGAAAGCAATTCACAGCCAAGCCCATCTGAAATCTAGTATTTTGAGATCCTAACAATGCAAAACCAAACATTATGGTTAAAATCACCCAGCGCGATATTTACTGGTAACCAACTAAATGCTGATAACGGCGTCGTTATCCATGGAGACAAGATAGTTGAACTAGTCCCATCGGGAATGACACCTAGGACTGTCATTGATAGTTATGTCGATTGTAGTAACAAAGTCATAATCCCGGGCCTTATCAATACTCATCATCACTTTTACCAAACCCTTACTCGCGCTGTTCCTGGGGCACTCAATAAACCGTTATTTCCTTGGCTTCAATACCTCTATCAAATATGGAAAAATTTAGACGAAGATATGATCTATACCGCTACACAATTAGCGGGTTTGGAGCTTATGTTATCAGGTGCCACTTGCATCGCAGATCACCATTACGTTTTCCCAAAGGGCCTAGAACAGGCTATTGATATTCAAGTTGAAGCGATCAAATCATTAGGTTGCCGTGCCACGTTAACCCGAGGCTCTATGAGTTTAGGGAAAAGTGCCGGAGGATTGCCTCCAGATAGCGTCATTCAACACGAAGATGTGATCCTACAAGACTGCCAAAGATTAATATCAAAATACCACGACAGCAGTCCAGAAGCTTTTATTCAAATAGCCTTGGCTCCCTGTTCGCCCTTTTCCGTCTCTACTTCGTTAATGAAAGATACAGCGCAGTTAGCCGAAATAAATAATGTTTTATTACATACTCACTTGGCCGAAACCGAAGACGAGAACAATTTTTGCTTGCGTCAATATGACATGCGCCCTCTGGATTATTTAGAACACTGCAATTGGCTAAGTGACAAAACATGGTTGGCCCATGGGATCCACTTTAACCAAGATGAAATAAGGCGGTTAGGCGAAGCTAAAGTGGGCATTGCTCATTGTCCAAGTTCAAATATGTTATTGGCTTCGGGTATTTGTCCTACTGTTGAATTAGAAATAGCTGGTTGTAACGTTGGTTTGGCCGTAGATGGTTCTGCATCAAACGATTGTTCCAATATGATCCAAGAAGTTCGTCAATCAATGTTGCAACAAAGGTTACGTTATGGCGCTGAGGTTATCACTGCCGAGCGCGTATTAGGCTACGCCACATCAGGCTCCGCAAAAGTATTACATCGGCCGTCGTTGGGCCAATTTGCAGTAGGAAAACAAGCAGACTTGGCCGTTTTTAGTTTAGATGAATTACGTTTTTCAGGTGTAGGGAGTCCTTTGGATGGATTGATTACCAGTGGCGCGTATCAAGTGGAAAAATTAATGGTGGCTGGACAATGGTTAATTGAAAATAGTGCACATAACTCACTACTTTGTGATCAACTGATGGCAAAGCATCAAAAATTAGCTAAACAAATTCAAAACTCAGGATTGGTTTAACGACCCTATGTTTTTAGTAAGCACTTAGAAGGTGCAATCTACAAACAATTGTTTTGCTTTGGTGCGCCATATATTTATACTAACAAAACAACTGGCAATTATTTTACCAAAACGATCTCCTGACAATAAAAAAATATTTAATCTTTTCAATGAATTAGATAATAACTTCAGAACCAGACCAGTTGGACAAGATCTTGGCATCGTTCATGCAAAAATAGTTTCAATACACATAAAACTTAAAAAACTAAACTATGGGTTGATTAGGCCAAAGAGTCTAGCAACTAATAGCCAAGCTACTACCTGGGATCACTAGAATGACAAAACCAACTTTTATAACTAATCCACTAGCTAAAGCCGTTGCTATAAGCTTGGCCACCTTAATACCGCTTCAGGGAATAGCCCAAGAAACTGAAACTGAGGATCTTGAACGGATTGAAGTAACAGGCTCATTAGGTAGCTTACCGGGACAAGATGTTGAAGCAGTATTTGGCTTTGGCAAATCAATTCTAGAAACACCTCGTTCAGCTTCAACTATCAGTGAAGAACAATTAGAAAGGTTTTCTATTGGCGATATCGATGAACTGGTTGCATTTGCACCCGGTACTTATACCCAATCATTTTTTGGTGTTGCAGGCTCGCTAGACGTGCGTGGTACACCAGGTGAAGCATACTTTCGTGGCGTTAAGCGCTTAGACAACCCTGGTAACTACCCTACTCCTATTGGCGCATCTAGCCGAATCGATATAGTGCGAGGTCCTGCTTCACCTATTTATGGACCCGCCAAAATTGGTGGTTATCTAAACTTTAACCCCAAATCAGCCAGTGCGAGTCGCGGTCAATATCTAGATGAAAATGCTGGTGCTATCTCATACACTGGCGGTAGCTGGGATAAAAGCGTATTAACTGCTGAGGTAGGCGGACCAGCTTCAATTGGTGATAAAAAAGGTGGGTTTTACTTATACGGTGAAGTCGAAAACTCAGGAAGTTATTACGACAACAGTGGCACAGACCAAACGATATTACAGGGCTCGTTTAATATCGATGTTACTGACAATTTACGATTTGAAATGGGAGGCATGCACCACCTATACGACGGTAACCAAGTCGCAGGTTGGAACCGTTTAACTCAAGACTTAGTTGACAACGGCACTTACATTACCGGTACCGCAAAACCCCTAGATACTGACAACGATGGTTTAATCTCTCATGATGAATATGGTGCGGTAAACATTGCTGGAGCAGGCTTTTTCTATGCTTATGCACCAGGGTTCACCGATGCCGACGCAACTGAATTAATGCAACTAGATAACCCTGGTACCACTACATTAAAAGGTAACCAAACTCTCGTTTCTTCAGATGACGTGTTACTCAACACTGTGGATACCTTGTATTTCGACATAATGTATTACACAGATAGCGGCTGGGAAATCAAAAACCAGTTATTCTACGAAGCATACGACAATCTCAATGAAAATGCGTATGGCTTCTCGCAAATGCATGACAGTTCAGTCATTGAAAACAAATTGGTGTTTGCGAATATGTACGAGACCGAGTCTTTTGTCGCTCAAGTACAGTTGTCACCGTCAATTCGCCACACAGAATTTATGCATGCTGACGATTTCACCTATGAATATTTCAACCGTCGCGACCTAACGGGACCTTCTACGGCATTGGACAAACGTCAATTGTCAACGCGTATCAATGATAATTTCGATAATTATGATGTAGGTCACTATACCGATTTGGGTATCGCGGCTATGACTGACCTAACTTGGGATTTTGGGCTTAACATTGTATTAGGCGTGCGATACGACAGCATAGACGTTAAAACAACAACTCGTGGTGATTTATTATTGAGCAAAGTACCAGTTGCGACTGCTGAAGATACCTTTAGTGGTACTTCATGGAATGCGAGTATTTCATACAAGTTTGAGTTTGGCCTAATTCCCTATTTTACCCAAGCTGAACAAGCAACTATCGTAGCGGGTCAAGGGGCAGAAATTGGTTATGGACAACTGATTGATGACGAAGGTAATTCCTTTAATGGCGCATTTGATACATCGACACTAACAGAATTTGGTGTAAAAGGATCATTCTTAGATGATAGCTTGTACTTTGCTATAGCGTCATATGAACAAGAAAGAACCGACTTTAATGCCCAAGCCATAGTAACCAATGCAACTACATTAAACGAAGGTACTGAGATTGAACTTCGTTGGGTGGTTGACGATCAACTAGTGGTTACAGCCGGTTATACCAATATGAAAGTGTATAACTTAACAGCATGGAATAACGGTGAAGGTGGTTCACTATTTGGTTTCTTAGGACTGGAAGACTTAACAAGCTTAACAGATCCGTCATTAGTGCTTGGTGGTAACCCTATTGGTTTAACCCTGATACCTAGTGCAGCAGATGGTGGAACTATCGAAGATGCACGTAAGCAAGGTATTCCTGAAAACATCTATACTGCCACTGCAACTTACGATTTCCAAAATGGATTTACTATCAACACTAGTGTTATTCGTGCTGATTCAACCTACTCAGGCTTTTCTAAGAGTGTAAGTTTACCGGCCTATACTCTTGTTAATGCTGGTATTTCATACACAACAGATACCTGGTCAGCTAATCTTTCAGTTAAGAACTTAACTGATGAAAAATACTATCGCGCAAACTTCCCAGATTTGTTCGGTGCACAAATTGTATTACCAGAATTGCCGACCAGCTATCAAGCGAAGTTCAGCTACAAATTCTGATATCCTTTTATCAAAATACTATATAGGGTAAATACGTAATGTATTTACCCTTTTTTATTGGCAGAAAAAACTATGTTTACCCGATTATTACGTTTCAAATTCTTTGTGTTATCCGCATTCACCTTGTTGGCAAGTTGCGCTGAAACAAGCGTTCCTGTTCAACATCAAAATAGTCTAGCGCCACCAATTAAAATTAAAGTGGTCGTTGTCACTATGTTTGAAATTGGCGCAGACCAAGACGATAAACCTGGAGAATTCCAACTCTGGAAAGCAGGGCAAAAATTACAGACCTGTTTGCCCTTTGCTGTTTCCCACCATGATATTTGTATTAACCCCAATACTGGCGTAATGGGCATAGTGACCGGCATGGGCACAGCAAAAGCGGCCACGGCCATTATGGCACTAGGGTTAGATCCGAGATTTGACTTGACCCAAGCATATTGGCTAGTGGCTGGGATAGCAGGCTTAGACCCCGCTGATGCATCTATTGGTTCGGCGGTATGGTCCACATGGTTGTTAGATGGTGACTTAGCCCATCAAATCGACGCTAGAGAAATACCTGATGAATGGACAAGTGGTTACTTTCCGCTATTTACCACTGACCCATTGTTAGAGAATCAGACCATAGATCCCAATCAATTCAATCGACACGGACAATCAACTAACGGAGAAGTATATCAACTTAACCCTGAGTTAACCGAATGGGCCTACACACTGACCAAAAACGTTAAACTAAACGATTATCCAATGATGCAGGCGTTACGTGACAAATACATCGGTTATCCTAACGCCCAAAAACTACCTTTTGTATTAAAAGGCGAACATTTAGCGGCTTCGACTTTTTGGCACGGAGAGTTACTCACACAATGGGCAAATGACTGGACCCACTATTGGACAGCAGGTCAAGGCAATTTTGTAAGTTCAGGTATGGAAGATACCGGCAGTTTTCAATCCATGATTTATTTAGACAATGCCAACAAAGTGGATAAATCTCGATTTATGGTGCTGCGCACTGGCAGTAATTATTCAATGCCTCCCCCTGACATGTCTTCTATTGAGAATCTAAAAGCAGAAAGCGGCGAAAATGGTTATGCGGGCATGCAATCTGCGCTCGAATCTGCTTATTTGGTAGGCAGTAAAGTAGTTGACACTATAGTGGCTAATTGGTCAGCATACCAAACCGCTCTACCCTATGAAGTATTGGAAACTGAAACCAGTGTTAAGCAGCAACCATTAATCCAAACGCAGCAAAAATCAGCCGAAACTACGCAGCATTCCGGTGCTCCAAATAACCACAAAATGTTAACGGCGGCGGAACTCGCAGCATCACTCAACCTAGAAGCCCATGTCGAAGGAGGCTATTTTCGACAAACCTTTAAGGCAAATCACCGTCCTAAAATCACGACAGATATTGGCGATAGAGTGACTATGACCAGCATTTATTACCTGCTGAGCAAAGAGTCTCCCATTGGTCATTTCCATATGAATCGGTCAGATATCATGCACTATTTTCATACCGGAGATCCTATTACTTACTATATGTTACTTCCAAATGGTGATTTAGAAACCATCGTTCTAGGGCCTGATCCGACTGCTGGTCATCAAATGCAAATGATGGTTAAAGGTGGCACATGGAAAGCGTCGAAAATACCCGTTGATGGAAAGTATGGATATGGATTGATTGGAGAAGCAGTGGCACCGGGGTTTGAATATGCTGATATGCAATTGGGTCAAAGAGCTAAGCTTTTAGCGTTGTTTCCAAAGCATAAGCAATTGGTGACTGAACTTAGTCGCGAGTAACGGGTCGACTTTACAGCCGCATCCTGTGGCGTAGTCAACTTTTAATTAACGATTCAATCAATTAAGCGAGTAAATCAATATGAAACGTCTTGGTATTTCAATTGTTGTCTTGTGGTCTTTTCTTGCCGTCACGTTTTACTCAGTCAAAATTAGTGCTCAAGAACAAGACCCACTTAATTTTATGAATCAGCAATTATCCGCACAATTACTCAATGAAGTCACGGCCTTGAGTGATACAAAATTGGTAAAAGCTCAAGCAGAATTGTTGCGTAAACATTATCAAGCGTTAATCGAAAGTGGATTTAGCAAAGACGAAGCAATGCGGCTTGTCATTGCGATGGCATCGCAACATAAATGTCAATAATAAGGCTTCAGGGCTTAGTACTATCTAAGCTAAGCCCAATTTCATTCTTTGCAGACCCGTTTCACACCCGTGCCAATTTATCCAACCAATGTATTTTGCGCTCTGACGCCATAAAACTAGCGTTAAAACTATTTTTTACTAACTGTTCTAAATGATGTTTTTCAATAGGTAAATGATCGATAATTGCAAAAAAATTGTCATTTAAATAGCCCCCGAAATAACTGGGATCGTCGGCATTAATAGTCGCCATTAACCCCAAATCAAGCAATTCCAATACATTATGCTGCTGCATATGTTGAAACACTTTTAACTTAGTATTCGATAACGGACACACGGTAAGTGGATGTTGCGAATGGCTTAAAAATTCAATTAATTTCGGGTCCTCAATACTACGCACGCCATGATCAATACGATGTACGTCCAAGGCATTAAGCGCTCCCCAAATGTAGTCGGCCGGACCTTCTTCCCCTGCGTGGGCTACCCGTTTCAAGCCTAATGCTTTGGCCTTGTTAAAAACCCGAGTAAACTTCTCAGGGGGATTACCTAATTCACCACTGTCTAATCCTACTGCGGTGATATCACTTAGATAAGGAGTGGCAGCTTCTAAGGTTTCTATGGCACTTTGTTCCGATAAATGTCTTAAGAACGACATGATCAGTAAAGATGACTGCCCCCATTCTTGTTTGGCTTGTTGCATCGCCCGTATAAACCCAGGCATAAATATATCAAAACCAATACCACGCTCAGTGTGTGTTTGTGGGTCAAACATAATTTCGACATGTACAACATTGTCTTCCTTACATTTAAGTAAATAACTCCACATTAATTGATAGAAATCGTCTTCCTCTTTAAGAACCGACGCGCCCAAATAATACAGATCTAAAAAGCTCTGTAGATTGTTAAAGTCATAGGCCGCTTTCACCTGTTCGATATTTGCGTAAGGTAAGGCTACTTGGTGTTTTTCTGCTAGCGTCATCATTAATTCAGGCTCTAACGACCCTTCAATATGCAGATGTAACTCTACCTTCGGTAACTCAGCAATCCATTGCTTCAACTCATTTTTGGTCATTTTCCACCTGATTACGTTGGATTTGTTGATAAATTATTGTTGTTGTCTGCACCAAAACAAGTAACTTAGCTAAATGTTGGTGCAATATTAATGAAGCTAACCTCATATTCTCGAATTATTGGCATCAAAACAAAGGGCTAGTGTAAAAATATATAAAATTATATCCTCGTCAGATACCATCTAACCTATGTTACCAGCATAAATCAGACCAAAGCCAGACTAAATGGTCAGCTTTTTGCACAATGCTTGTAAATTACACTAGTAAAATAAAATTATAAAAATAATGTCACATCAAAACCAGAGCGCTAAGTATGACTAATTTTCTCGATCACGTTTTTAAACTTAAAGAAAAAGGCACTAACCTTAAAACTGAATTTATTGCTGGGTTGACCACCTTTGCAGCTATGTCTTATGTGTTAGTAGTGAACCCAAGCATATTAAGTGCCGGTGGTATGCCAATCGCAGGACTCATTACAGTGACTGCAATAGCTGCGTGTCTGGGCTCATTATTAATGGCCTATATGACCAACTACCCTATCGCGATGGCACCAGGAATGGGGCTTAATGCATTTTTTGCCTTTACCATTTGTTTAACGCGAGAAATTCCATGGGATGCAGCCCTAGGCATAGTGTTTTGGAACGGAATTTTATTCTTAATTCTATCTCTTACTGGGGTAAGAACCAAGATTGCCGAAGCGATTCCAGCAGCCCTCAAAATTGGTGTGCAGTGTGGTATCGGTTTATTCATCGCATTTATTGGGTTAAAAAATGCAGGATTAGTCGTAGATAACCCCGCTACTTTCGTGTCAATTGGTGATCTGTCTGAACCAGCAACGCTATTGGCCTTAGCTGGCATTATATTAACTATTGTGTTGGTAATAAGAAAAGTCACAGGGGCTATCCTAATTTCTGTCATAGTGTTAAGTGTAGCGGGTGCATTTATTCCAAGTGGAGACGGATACCTTACCCAACATACGGATCAGTTTGTTGGTCTCCCAGATAGCATAAGCAACACATTTTTTGCTATGGACATTATGTACCCCATTGAAAACCTTGCGCAGACTTGGGACCTAATATTTGCACTTCTGTTTGTTAATATGTTCGATACCATAGGCACGTTAATTGGCGTGTCTCGCAGAGCAAATCTTTTAGATAAACAAGGTAAACTTCCTAAAATGGGCAAGGCGATGACCGCCGACGCCGTGGCAAGTGTTGTGGGCGCCGCCGTAGGAACCTCTCCTGTGACTTCTTATGTAGAATCAGCAGCGGGTGTTTCAGCTGGTGGCAGAACGGGGCTCACCTCAGTATTTGTTGCGCTGTGTTTTATGTTGGCATTGTTTCTCACCCCCTTAATGAAAGTTATCCCATTGATGGCAACCACACCTGCACTAATTATGGTAGGAATACTCATGATGGACTCTTTTAGACAACTCGACTTTGATGATCTTACGGCGCTGGCAACTGCTACAGTAGCGCTTCTAGCGATGCCACTGACGTTTAGTATTAGTGAGGGTATTGCCCTAGGGTTTATTACCTATGTAGGCATAATGTTGGGTACCGCGAGGTATAAACAGGTCACTTTAATCACCTATGTTATGGCAGCAGTATTTGTATTGCGATACGTGTTAGATTTGAAATAACCTAAATTAAAGGGCTTAACACTGCTTCCCTCAACAATTTACTCATTGGGGCATAATTGTTAGAGGGAAGTGGCTCAAAATACCGTCCAGCACTGGATGCATTAAATTGGCGGCTAGATAAATAGTAAGATTATAACCTATTGTTTTTATTAGATTGACTTCATAGGACGCGTTACGTCTTAACCCGATCTCAGGTTAGGTATAGGTAAAATTGCCGAACCCTGTATGATCAATAGTACTAGGCCTATCAAAGGCGCATAGATTGCAAAATCTGTTTTCTCGATAAAATAGGCAAGATAAAAGCCCTATGAAATTAGGGCATATAGCAATCGAATTAGTGGGTGTAATACTAATCCGTAATGAATGCCGATACTAACACTGATAATGAAGCGGTAATGATATGAAAAAACCGACCTATTGGTGAGTCTACTAAGCCGGTTTTATGTCGTTGATTTGTGATTTTATAGGTGGGAATTGTGAGTTTTATAGCGGAAAATTCTGTTTCCAATGCAAGGCAATTTGCTCTCTAGTACAGCACCATACTTGATCGTGACTCTGTACATATTCAATAAACCTTTGCAACGCAGCCATCCTCGCGGGACGGCCTATAATTCGACAGTGTAACCCAATCGACAACATTTTTGGCGCAGTTTCACCTTCGGCATACAACACATCAAAAGCGTCTTTAAGATACTGATAAAACTGCTCTCCACTATTAAAACCTTGCGGGGTGGCAAAGCGCATATCGTTAGTATCTAAGGTGTAAGGCACCATTAACAAGGGTGACGAGTACTGAGTGTCATAATAAGGGAGATCATCTGCATAGGAATCAGCGCAATATAAAATATCATTACGATCAGCTATGAGTTTTAGGGTGTTAGGACTCGTTCTACCTGTATACCAACCACGTGGCTTAGTACCAGTGATAGCTTGATGCAATTGCACCGCTGCATTAATCATCTTCTTTTCTTGGGCTTCAGGCATATCTTGAAAACTAATCCACCGCATAGCGTGACTAGCAATTTCCCAGTTTGCCTCTTTCATGGCGGCTACTGCTTCAGGATTTCGCTGCAGTGCCATTGTGACGCCAAATACGGTGATGGGTAACTTATACCGCACAAACAAATTATACAGTCGCCAAAAGCCTGCACGGCTGCCGTATTCATACATAGACTCCATGCTTAAGTGTCTATCTGAAAAAGCCTGAGCACCAATGATCTCTGACAGAAACGTTTCAGACTGATCATCACCATGTAATACACAGTTTTCTCCGCCCTCTTCGTAGTTAAGTACAAATTGCACCGCAATTTTCGCCTGATTAGGCCATTTAGGGTGAGGAGGAAACTGACCGTAACCAGTTAAATCTCTTGGATATGCGTGTCTCATAAGGCACCTTATTCAAATTTTGATGGAACAGTTAATCCGCAACCAGTCAGTATCAACTTAATCAAATTATTTGTCGCTTCAGCAAAATCGCTTTGAGTCATGGGTTTGCCTCTTAGTTCATTAATTTGCACAGAAAAATCCGCATAATGTTGTGAGGTTGCCCAAATATTGAATAACAAATAATGGGGATCAGTAGCGGCTAACTTGCCCTGATCAATCCATTGTTTAATCACATCAACTCGTCCAGCCATCCAAGAGGCATGTTGATCTTTGAAAAATTCGTTTAAATTAGGTGCACCATTGATTATTTCTAGTGCAAACATTTTGGATGCATAAGGGCGACAACGAGATATTTCCATTTTATCCGCGATGTAATGCGCCAACACTTCAGCGGGATCATCTCCCACAGTCGCTTCATCAAAGCGACTATTCCATAATCGAAGAATATCCTCCAACAGCGCTAAATATAACGACTCTTTAGATTTAAAATAATAAAGCACATTGGTTTTAGGTAATTGTGCTCTGTCAGCTATTGCCTGAACACGTGCGCCTTTAAACCCGTGCAATGCAAACTCCTTTTCAGCGGCATTGAGTATTTTGTTGCGGTTAAGCTCACCAATGCTTAGTTCTTTGTAATTCGTACTGGCAGACATTTATTATTTGGTTTCCCTTTAAGTAAAATATTTACAAACTCTATCTGTAGACACAAAAATATCACCCAATCTTAGGGATTGCTAGAATCATGACAGCAAAACAAAATGACTATTGTTATAACGATCGGCATTTTAATTGCTTTCATCAATAAAAACTAAACCGTAAATCAAAGACAACTTCTGGTTTAAGTCAATCATACAAGAATTGTTTTTGATAACCACAAAAAACTTGACCAAATAGTCTAGTTTTTATTGTAATTGACACCACTAGTCGGATAAAATGACGATACAATTCCATTTTGGGGCGCCACATGATCAGCTTTTTGCTTAACAATGAAATCACTCACATAGATCAAACTAAAGCTGACTTAACTTTACTTGAATATTTGCGCGATCAACAAAAACTCACGGGCACCAAAGAAGGCTGTGCGTCGGGAGATTGTGGGGCTTGTACCGTGGTATTGGCTGAGGTGGTGAATCATGGCAAGAATACAAATGATAGCCTTGAATATCGAGCCATTAACAGTTGCGTGACTTTTTTATCTGCATTGCATGGCAAACAATTAATCAGTGTTGAACACTTATCCGAACAGAAAAAATTACATCCAGTGCAACAAAGTTTAGTTGAACATCATGGTTCCCAGTGCGGATTTTGCACACCTGGTTTTATCATGTCGATGTTTGCTTTGTACCAAAGTCCCACGCAACCCGATCGCGAAGGCGTGATTCAAGCACTCTCAGGAAATTTATGTCGATGCACTGGATATCGACCTATAATCGACGCCACGTTAAAAGCCTGTGAAAACAAGATAGTCGATAAGTTTCAAAAAGTAGAACCTGAAACCATCAATCGATTAAAAGACATTACCAAGCAGAATATCAGCACTTCGAATTTAATAGTGCCAACCTCTAGAGAAGCTCTAGCGTCAGCTAGAGCGACATATCCTGACGCAAACGTGTTTGCAGGTAGTACAGACTTAGCATTACAAGTGACTCAACAACTCAAAACCTACGAAAAGCTGATTGCACTAAGTGCGGTGCCGGAATTAAATGAACTGACTGAAAACGAGCATGGTTTATTAATTGGTGCGGCCCTACCCTTGGGTAAGCTTGAATCAAAGCTGCTTCAACATTTTCCGCAATTATCGGAATTGTTATGGCGTTTTGCAGCCACACCTATTCGCAATCAAGCGAGTCTGGGTGGCAATGTCGCCAATGCTTCTCCCATCGGAGATATGCCGCCGGCACTATTGGCACTTAACGCTAAGATCCATATAGACGATGGCGCACAAAAAAGAATCATCCCAGCAAGCGAGTTCTTTTTAGACTATCGAAAGACTGCATTAAAACCATCACAATGGATAGAGGCAATCTTTATTCCCTTCACCGCGCAAAATAATTACGTTCGCGCATATAAAGTATCTAAACGTTACGAAGATGATATTTCTGCTGTATGTGCGGTGTTTAATGCCGAAATCATTGATGGAAAAGTACACAGCATTAACAACGGGGTTGGTGGTGTTGCAGCGATTCCTGCATCAGTAACAGCGCTAAGCGAAGCCCTGAATGGCGAACTTTGGTCAAGTAAAAAAACCTTTGAAACGGGCAACGAGATACTTAAACAAGCGTTTTCGCCTCTAGATGATGTGCGAGCCAGCAAAAGCTATCGAATTGCCATGCTGTGTAATTTATGGAAACGATTTTGGTTAGAAACCAACCAGAGCACCCAAAAAATTGAAACGCGAATTGTACACATTCCTTCAGCCACTTCGGAGATGCCTGATGCGTAAATTAATTGAGCAACCAGGAATTGACACTGCTATGCAAGGCGCTGCTGGGAAATCCCATAAACACGAAAGCGCGGCGCGTCAGGTAAGTGGTCAAGCACGTTACGTAGATGACATGCCTGAGGCTACAAATCTGCATCATGTTGCCATAGGTGTAAGTCCTGTCACTGCGGGAACAATCACCTCTATCGACTTATCACAAGTCAAAAGTAGTGCAGGTGTAATAGACGTTATTACTGTCGAGGATATTCCCGGTCATATAGATATTGGTCCGGTTTACCCCGGAGATCCGTTGCTGGCTAACTCTGAGATCTTGTATCACAGTCAGCCAATATTTGCGGTTTTAGCGAGCAGTGTAACCTTAGCTCGTCAAGCGGCATTAAAAGCGAAAATTGCTATTGCTGAATCTCAAGCTTGTTTGAGCGTTGGACAAGCCAAAGCACAAGACAACTTCGTTCATCCGCCACATTTTATGCATAGCGGTGATTTTGAAACGAGTTATCAACAAAGTCCGATTCAGATCGAAGGCAAAATGTTGATTGGTGGCCAAGAGCATATGTATCTTGAGGGGCAAGTATCTATGGCTATCCCTGAAGAAGAAGACCGTATCTTGGTATACACATCTAGCCAACACCCTAGTGAAGTACAAAAACTCATTGCAGAAGTGTTAGATATCAAACTTCACAAAGTGGTGGTAGATATGCGCCGTATGGGTGGTGGATTTGGCGGTAAAGAAACCCAAGCCGCGCAGTGGGCATGTATAGCCGCAATTTTGGCGAGCCGAAACAAAGTAGCAGTCAAACTCAGGCTACCGCGGATGTTAGACATGATGGTAACCGGAAAACGTCATCCTTTCGAAAACCGCTTTAAAGTAGCAACAGATAATCAAGGATTGATCCAAGCCACTCATGTGGAGATAAACGGCAACTGTGGGCATTCGCCAGACTTGTCCAACGCCATAGTCGATAGAGCGATGTTTCACGCTGATAATGGCTATTTTCTAGCTGATTCTTATATTGAGGGCCACAGATGTAGAACCAATCAAGTGTCTCACACTGCCTATAGAGGTTTTGGTGGTCCCCAAGGCATGATAGTAGCAGAAGCCATGATGGACGCTATTGCTCGAAAATTAGGTAAAGATCCCTTAGCTGTCCGTAAACTTAACTTGTATGGAAAAGACAACAGAAACACCACGCAATATGGGATGCAGGTAGAACACAATCTATTGGCTGATCTCATTGATAAATTAGAAGCGTCTTGCGATTACCAATTGCGCCGTAAGCAAATTACGGAATTCAACAAAAGCAGTCCGCTCATTAAGAAGGGCTTATCCCTAACCCCCGTTAAATTTGGGATTTCATTTACCGCAAAACATCTTAATCAAGCCGGAGCATTACTGCATATCTATACCGATGGCAGCATGCAGATTAATCATGGCGGTACCGAAATGGGACAAGGACTACACACCAAAATTGGGCAAATAGTTGCAAATGAGTTTGGTGTTCCCTTGTCTCATGTAGAAGTCACATCGACTCGAACCGATAAAGTGCCTAATACCTCGCCTACAGCAGCATCTAGCGGTACTGACTTAAATGGTAAGGCTGCTCAAAATGCGTGTTTGGCCATAAAACACCGACTCGCTGATTTTTATGCAGAGCAAGTAAAAGGTGATCCTAAACAAGTTGTTTTCACCGAACAGTATGTGGTCCTAGGCGACGAACAAATCGCCTTTGCTGAGTTAATTCAGCAAGCCTATATGAAGCGAATATCCCTTTCTGCAACAGGTTTCTACAAAACCCCAAAAATTCACTACGATCGCAACACAGGTAAAGGCAGACCGTTTTTCTATTTTGCCTACGGTGCCAGCTGTTCAGAAGTATCTGTTGACACTTTAACAGGTGAATACAAAGTTGACAGGGTCGATATACTGCACGATGTGGGTAAAAGTTTGAATCCAGCCATAGACATAGGCCAAATTGAAGGTGGTTTTATTCAAGGTATGGGTTGGTTAACCAGTGAAGAATTATTGTGGGACGATACGGGTAAACTGACAAGTAATAATCCCGCCACTTATAAAATACCGGCTATCGGTGATACCCCAGAAATATTTAACGTGGATTTGTATCCTCGAGCGAATGACGAAGACAGCATTTATCACTCAAAAGCAGTAGGTGAACCGCCTTTTATGTTAGCTAACTCTGTTTGGTGTGCCTTAAAAGACGCGATTTCCAGTATAACTGATTATCAGATTGATCCCGTGTTGCATCCTCCCGCTACACCTGAAAAAGTCTATAACGCCATCGAACAAGCGCAGACTTGGGTTGAGAAGCAAGCATGAGTCTACCGATTAAAACGTGGTACGACGCGTTAAATCAGTGCCAACAACAAGGTAAAAGTTATGTGTTAGTCACATTGTTGGCCACCGCAGGCTCAACCCCCAGAAACGGTGGCAGTAAAATGCTGGTATGTGATGACACAACGTTCGACACCATTGGCGGCGGACACTTAGAGTTTGAAGTAACCAAACAAGCCCGTGAATTGCTACAGCAAAACAGCACTACGCAGAAAATTGAGCATTATCCATTGTCCAGCAAGTTAGGACAGTGTTGTGGTGGCGCTACCAATGTATTGTTTGAGGTATTTCAAGATCACACGCAGCATATTGCGATATACGGCGCTGGCCACGTATCCAAAGCATTGGTGCCTATTTTAGCGCAGTTGCCCTTGCAAATTAGCTGGATCGACAATCGACAAGAAATACTAGAAGACTTAGCCCAACAACCCAGTAACGTAAATTTACGCTTTAGCGAACAACCCGCCACAACCATTGCGAACTTACCCAACAAATCTTGGATAATGGTGATGACCCATAACCATCAACTAGATTTTGAAATTATCGAGGCCGCGATTAAGCGCAACGATATCGACTTTGTTGGCATGATAGGCTCAGATACTAAAGCAAGACGTTTTAAAACACGGTTAGCCCACAAAGGATTTGCTGCTCAAGATAGCCAGCGTTTAATTAGTCCTGTTGGCGTATTAAGCATTCCTGGCAAACGCCCCGTCGAAGTTGCAGTTTCTATGGCAGCGCAGCTGATTCAACTGCTTGACAATAAAACCCTAACAACACAACAGCAACAACAAGCTTGGCGTGATAACAAACAACTTATTCAATCCTTAACGCGTCAACCAGAGTCCGAATCATGAATTCCCAAGCAGTGATATCAGTAGAAAGCCTCAATCAGTTAACTCAATCAGACGCACAACTATGGTTTAGCCATTGCTGTGCAGCGCCTAGTTGGTATCAAGCAATGGAAAAAGCGCGACCATTTACCGATATTGAGCAAATTAAAGATGTGGCCGAAAAGATATGGTCTAAGTGTGGTGAAAAAGACTTACTCACTGCATTCGAAGCCCATCCTATGATTGGCGATGTTGACAGTTTGCGGGCTAAATATGCTGCCACTAAAGACGTCGCCAGCAACGAGCAACAAGGCGCCGCACAAGCGAGCAAAGAAACATTACAAAATTTAGCTGAAGCTAATCACCAATATTTAGCTAAACACGGTTTTATCTTTATTATTTGCGCCACAGGCCTTAGCGCCGACACTATGCTCAATGCATTAATGTTGCGGCTAAACAATAGTACTCAGCAAGAGATTGAATTGGCAGCAGCACAACAAATCAAAATCACCTTGTTAAGGCTCGAAAAGGGCATAGAAAAAGGAACACAAATAGTATGAGCATCAGTCTTTCTAGTCATGTATTAGACACTACGCTGGGAAAACCCGCAGCCAATATGAAGCTGCAGTTAACCACCCATAATGGCCAAGTAATTGAAGCACAAACAGATGACGATGGACGCTGCAATAACTGGCGCAATTTTAACTTTGTTGCGGGTCAGTATTGCTTACGTTTTTATACCAAAGAATATTTGCTTAGTTATCATAAAGAAGCATTTTATCCATTTGTAGATGTACATTTTGAGTTAGATGAAAACGGCGGCCATTACCATGTTCCCCTGTTAATTTCACCTTTCGGTTTTAGCAGTTACCGTGGCAGTTAGTGAGAAATATAGATTGAATACATCACAAGCTTATCGAGCTTCAATATTGCATTTTCCTGATAAAAGTAACTGTCCCAAACAGCAATACCACTACCTTGAAGATGGAATTTTGGTTACGCGTAACGATGAAATTGAATTCATTGGAGATTATAAAAACCATATAAATCAGTACCCTGATGCCATATTACATGATTTTTCAGGAAAGTTACTATTACCAGGCTTTATCGACAGCCATTTACATTTCCCGCAAACAGAAATGCTCGCAAGTTTTGGAGAGCAGCTACTCGATTGGCTAACCGACTATACCTTTCCAGTAGAACGCAAATTTGCCGATCCACAATATGCTAGCCATATTGCTAAAATATTTATCAGACAATTACACCGTCACGGTACCACAACTGGCATGGTTTATTCGTCGGTACACAAACAAGCTGCCAATGCGCTTTTCCAAGAAGCAGCCAGCCACGATATGTTACTGATTGCTGGCAAAGTGTGTATGGACAGACACTGCCCCGATTGGCTGCAAGACACGCCACAAAGTGCGCAGCAAGACAGTGCTGAGCTAATACAAAAATGGCACAACAATGGTCGACTGAAGTACGCGATAACGCCTCGATTTGCGCCTACTAGTAGCAATGAACAACTGCACGCTTTAGGTGACCTTGCACAACAATACCCAGACGTATTTATTCAGACTCATTTGTCTGAAAATCATAATGAAATCGCCTGGGTAAAAGAGTTATTTCCTGAGCGGAAAAACTACCTCGATGTGTATGAGCATTACGGTTTACTCAGAAAAGGCTCGGTGTTTGGGCATGGTATCCATTTAGAGCAAAGCGAATGGCAACGCCTACAAGAAACCCAAGCGAGCATTGCCTTTTGCCCCACATCAAATCTATTTTTAGGCAGCGGCCTATTTGATTTAGCTAAAGCCGAACAGCAAGATGTGCCCGTTATGTTAGCAACAGACGTGGGCGGTGGTACAAGTTTCAGTATGCTAAAAACCATGGGCGAAGCCTACAAAATTTGCCAATTGAAAGGTAATCAAATGGATCCGATGCATGGCCTGTACCTTATGACACAAGGCGCTGCAGTGGGCCTAGGATTAGAAGATTCAATTGGAAATTTAAATCCAGGTACTAGCGCAGATTTTGTAATACTCGATCCAGAATTCGATGAACTCAGTGCATTACGTTTTGAGCATCATCGTACACCACAAGATATGCTCTTTGCTCTGAGCATGCTGGCCGATGATCGCGCTATCGTCGCTACATACGTAGCCGGCAATGCAGTCTATCAGTCGGATACATTCACAACAAAAGGAGCACAGTAATGTTGCTTGATTGGCTTTCTTTATTTCTTCGCTGGTTTCATGTTATTGCGGGTGTGGCATGGATTGGCGCGTCATTCTATTTCATTTGGTTAGACAATAACCTTCGTACTCCACCGGATTGGAAAAAACAAAAAGGCATTAAAGGTGATTTATGGGCCGTTCATGGCGGTGGTTTTTACGAAGTGGCAAAGTACGAATACGGACCAGAAGTCATACCTGAGAAATTACATTGGTTCAAATGGGAAGCCTATACAACTTGGATCAGTGGCTTTTTACTACTCGGCTTAGTGTACTACCATGGCGCAGCGATTTATTTAATTGATAGCTCGGTGATGCAATTGACTCCTGGAGAAGCAATAGCGCGAGGCCTAGGGCTTATTTTTGGCGGGTTATTCATTTATGAAGCCGCGTGTCGCAGTCCTTTAGCTAGATATCCTCGGGTATTTGGTGTGATGTTTTTAATTCTGATTGCAGCAGCAAGTTATTTAGCCACCCATTGGTTCAGTGGACGTGGTGCTTTCATTCATGTCGGGGCCTTAATAGGCACTATTATGGCTGGCAATGTGTTCTTTAAAATAATGCCCGCCCAAAGGCTTATGGTCGATGCGGTAACCAATAAGACAGAGATTGATCCGAGTTGGGGATTGGGCGCCAAATTACGCTCAGTGCACAATAACTACCTCACCCTACCCTTATTATTTATCATGATCAGTAACCATTACCCTATGACCTACCAACATCAAAATGCATGGTTAGTTTTGATGGCAATTGGTGTAGTTTCAGCTTGGATACGCCATTATTTTAATTTGAAACATATCGGTATTTCTCGCCCATCAATTTTGATAACCGGTGCGATTGGTATGGTATTGATTGCTGGTTGGGTATCTTCTCCAACCACACCAGTAGCGGAAACTTCAATAACGGCAACAACCCCCGCGGTTGCGGCGCCACTTAATACTCAGCAACAGGCTGTTTTTGATGTCATGCAAGCACATTGTGCTAACTGTCACTCTGCCAAACCAACCGATGACATATTTGTAATCGCGCCCCTTGGACTAATGTTTGATACATGGCAACAAATTGAACAACGCGCTGCGGTGATCCATCGACGAGCCGTTGTCACTAAAGATATGCCAATGATGAATAAAACAAAAATGACCGAAGATGAGCGACAAATCATCGCCACTTGGTTTGAGGATTTAACCTCTAAATAATAGACGAAATACGTATTTTACTTTTGGGGATACACAATTCACCATCTATTGTCGCAATAGTTAGGTAATGTTCATTTTCAACTACAACCTCTCCAGCACAATAATTGTGCTGGTAGGTCCTTGCCTGTGCTGAAGTTACTATGTAGATTTTTCCTGCTATTTCTGCATAAGTGCCTAAACTGCCAAACGCACGCAATCTTAATAGGATTTGATCCGTTGGTTGCTGCCAATCAATGCTTTGCTGCGCCTGGGTAATGGATGCCCAATAACTGCCTTCCCCTTGTTTTTGACTATTCTGGTAAAAACCTTGTAAATCGTCTAATAAAGTCTCTAATAGCTTTGGTGTGTGTCGAAATATTTTGGCACTTAAAGTATCAAAGCATTCTTGGGGGTCAATTGATATCGCTTGCTGAATCAAGATGTCACCAGAATCAAAGTTTTGCGTGAGCTTATGTAAGGTGATCCCTGCGTGTTTTGACTGATTAAGAATGAGATGAGGTAACGGCGTCATGCCGCGCCCCTCTGGCAATAAAGTGGGATGAACGTTAATGGCGTATTTTAAATCAGATGGGATCGGGATCTTCCATGGATATTCAGCGCTAAAGAATAACTCCACACCTTGTGCTGTTAAGTCGCGCACTTGCTCTAGATTAGGTTTATCAAAGCAAAGCTTGATATGGTGTTTAGTAGCAAATGCAATGATCTTTTCTGTAAATGGTCCACTTTCACCACAATAAATGGCTGCAAATTGGTAACCTTTTCTCAAAAATACCTCAAGACAACAACTTAGCGGATCGTATCCAAAATATGCAATTTTCATATTAGCTATTCAATTCAATTTTATTTCAATAAATCCAGCACTGTTATCAATGCTATCTCAAAAATTCACACTCTGGCAAAGATCCACAGTTATTCAAGTGTTCACTTCATTGTACTCATGCACCATACAAGAAAAAACCTAAGTGCAAGAGTAGTAAACAGATTTCCAGTTAACTAAGTGATTGTCAGGTCGTCAATTAAAATTAAATTATTGATACATATGCCGATAATAATCTGTTTTAATTGTCAAAACTCATTTAGATTAGATTGATATGTTTGGTATTTTTAAGCCTGCTCCACACCTCTCATCAAAGCCCCAAGAACAAGTAGATAACGACTATAAACGCCTTCGTTGGCAGGTGTTTATTGGGATCTTTGTAGGTTATGCCGGCTACTACTTAGTACGCAAGAACTTCTCCTTGGCAATGCCATTCTTAATTGAAGAACAAGGTTTCAGCAAAGGTGAGCTAGGTATTGCTCTTTCTGCCGTTTCAATCGCTTACGGACTCAGTAAATTTATAATGGGTAGCGTATCTGATCGCAGTAATCCTCGATACTTTTTAATGTGCGGGCTATTGATCTCTTCCGGTGTAATGTTTGTGTTTGGATTTACATCTTGGGCTACCCAAAGTATCGGTGCAATATTTATATTATTGTTTCTAAATGGTTGGGCTCAAGGCATGGGATGGCCCGCTTGTGGCCGCACTATGGTGCATTGGTTTTCAGGTAATGAAAGGGGCAAAATTGTCTCGGTATGGAACATTGCCCACAATATTGGTGGTGGCCTAATTGGGCCTCTGGCTATATTAGGCATGGCTTGGTTCAACGAATGGCACAGCATTTTTTACGTACCCGCTTTCGCCGCTTCCTTAATAGCAGTTTTTATATTTTTTACGTTGCGAGACACGCCCCAGTCTTGTGGTTTACCACCAATAGAAGCGCATCGTAACGATTACCCCAAAGATTATGACAAATCACATGAGCAAGAATTTAGCGCCAAAGAAATATTTCTCACTTATGTACTAAACAACAAGCTACTTTGGTTTATTGCCGTTGCCAATGCCTTTGTGTATTTGATTCGTTATGGTGTACTAGATTGGGCTCCCACCTACCTATACGAAGTTAAAGATTTCTCATTCAATAAAAGTTCGTGGGCGTATTTTTTATACGAATGGGCTGGGATCCCTGGCACGTTATTATGCGGTTATATCAGTGATACTTGGTTTAAAGGACGTCGTGCTCCTGCCGCCATCTTGTATATGGTCTTGGTATTAGTTGCGGTATTAATCTATTGGTTTAATCCAGCAGGTAACCCTACAGTGGATATCGCGGCATTAATGGCAATTGGCTTTCTAATATACGGCCCGGTGATGTTAATTGGTTTGTTTGCCCTAGAGTTGGTGCCTAAGAAAGCCGCTGGCACCGCCGCCGGCTTAACTGGATTGTTTGGCTACCTAGGCGGCGCTGTAGTGGCTAATATTGCCCTTGGCTATACCGTAGATCATTTTGGTTGGGACGGTGGTTTTGTACTATTAGTCGGTGGTTGTATTTGTTCAATTATACTTATAGCCATGACCTTAAAGCATGAAGTTGCCCATGAAAGTAATCAAGCACCGGTTTAGGTGTTTAATTACTTTGGCGTAATAGTATTACTGTCAATAACCAGATTACGCTGTAAATAGGTGCTTAGTTTAGGGCTTAGGCTCGCTTCGTACACACCATCAAGGTGTGTAGCTAAGGCTTTTTCTAATACATACATATAGCCCTCGCGAGCAATGTCTCGTTCAGGGCTATGACCTTCAAGATTATCCACCAATAAACTGATCGGTTTCTGGGCTTGTTGCAATCGAATACTAAAATCTTTGACTCTAGCCACTGCCACTTTGGGATCGCGACCTCCTGCAATGATATACAAAGGTTGTTTAATGTTTTGCCAATGAGCATCAGGTGATTTTTGGTAAAAACGCGACATGGCATTTTTATCGTCAGGATCGAGCGATAATTGATGTATTGTATATTTCCCGACTAAATCACTATCATTCTGAGGCTGTTGACTAATAAGTTTTACCGATTGCGCGATATCAGAAGGTGGTGCGCCAGCAACGCCGACTTTAAATAGATTTGGGGTAAATGCGAGGGCAGTTAAAGTAGAAAATCCCCCAAATGAATGTCCGTACATTGCCAACAGTCTGTTATCTCCTACTCCCTTTGACAGCAAATAGTGCAAGCCATCGAGAATATCTTGTTGCACTCTACCGTTCCCAAAATCTTGTTTGGCAGAGATGACATAGTGTCGTCCCATTCCTGTGGAAGCCCGAAAATTAGGCTCAAAAACCGCATATCCTCGGTTCGCTATTAGTTGAGTAGTAGGATCGTAATTTCCAGTTACCCGAGACCAAGGCCCACCATGGGGTTTAACTACTAGAGGCACTTCGCTGATTGTTCGCCCCAAAGGTAAGGTCAAATAACCAAATTGTTGCATGCCATCACTGGTTGTGTAGTTCACAGCCACTTTTGGGGCTAAGTGCTGCAACTGAATATTGGTTTTTTGATCCTTCATCGCGGCATAAATAGGCGATAAAGGCTGACTTAGGCTGTTGTTAGAATGGTTAAATACAAATGCTCTTCGCTGTGATTTATTAGAGCCAATATCTAGCGCCAGCCACACGTTAAAATTGGTGCTAGGTTTAAATACCCAGACCGTGTGTGCCTCAGTAAAAGGACTTAACTGTTGCTGTACTTTGTGCAGCTGCTTTTCGGCAACAGAGTCTAATGCATACTGGGAAATGAACTCGTCTTGATATAAGGCTAAACGCGCCTCATCATCCTTGTCGTAATAAATCTTAGTTAAGTCAAATCGTTGCTTAGGATCTTGATGAACCAACCTAATCTTTTGAGTAACAGTATTGATGGCAAACAGCGAAGTTAAATCTTGGGTAAATCTAGCTTTAACTAGTAGTGCATTTTTTAAGGGGTCAAAGCTTTGCAGAGAACAATTGTCGTACCAATCGCAATGTTTTAGTAACTTTGAACTTTTCGATCTGAGGTCGTAAAGATCCGCACCTTTTTCACCTATTTGTTTAATAAATATAAGCTGGCCTGAGTCATCCAACAAATAATCTAACACCCGCTTTTTATCGGTATACAGTACTTCTTTGGCACCATCGACTGTGACCCGTAGAAGTTGATGTTGTTGAGTTTTTAGATTTTTTTCTGAAATGATAATCGCTCGGTTGTGACTATTATCCACTCCATAGAAATATTGATCTTTGGACTCGTCAATCTCTGTTATCAAGTGAGCAAAGGCATTAGGAGTGACGTCTATACCCGATATGCCGTTGTTGTTTTGTACAAAAACAAACGAACTGTCAGTTGACCAGAGTGCCTGCTCCATTGTCTTGGCGGATAGCAGCGATCGATGTTGTCCCTTTACAAGATCCACAACCCAAAGTTCACTATAACTGGACTTTTTTCGTATATAAGACAAAAACTGGCCATTGGGTGACAGCGTCTCATTTTTGATAGATGCTGATCGAACAAACTGACTACGCAGTATTAACGGCGCTACAGGCTGAGATTCGCTGTAATGAATCGCTTCAGTTATTGAGTCAGCAAAGCTATTAAAAGGCAAAACTACGCTCAAAGAAACAGTTAGGCATATAGCCCATGATTTACAAGGACAACGAAAAAGCATAATGAGGACTTCTTTTAAAAATATTCAGACGAATGCGAAATTCGCTACTCAGTTTTCGAGTAGCGAACTCAAAATCACTTTAGATGACGGCTAAAGACTCAGCACTTGGTGTTATTGGCTTTTTCTCAACTCGCAGAGGGTTCAGGAAAATACAAGTTAACAAACCCGGCAAACCTAAGAATAGACACAGTGAAACCCAAGTCGCTACCTGAGCTGGCGCCATTCGGTGCCTGCGGCACATTATGATGACACCGAAAAAGCTTATGAGGTGTAACACAATGGCCACAGTGATTGCCTGCTGTGGAAAATTAATCTCGCGAATCTCTGCATAGGACAACCAACCGATGTCAGGTTCTAAATAATCAAACAGTATGTTTTGCGCTCCCCAAAGTACTGGCGAAAACACAAATAAACCGTGTCGTATCCACGCAGGGTGAGAGAAAGAAGTAAATTCTCGTCCACCTACATACAAAGTTTCGCCAGACAATTTTACATAAAACATTTGGGCGCCTGGTCGGTCAAAACCAAAGTGTCTAGTACCGAAGTAGTGAAACAAATAACCGTCAGCTAATTTGTAAGCGTTAATGGCGTTCAACGTTTCATAGGAGACTGGGTGTGGTACACGGTAATCTGGCTGAATTTGTTGGTATTCATCGCGGTAACTGGATCGGTCAAATAATAAAATATGTTGATTTGTTGCCACCGCAATATAGTTATCATGTATTTTGGGGATCCCAATAAAAAACTCACCTTGCGTTAAACTAAATTTATTGCTCAAAGATTTTTCATTAAAGTTGACCTGATAAATCTTAGTGCGCGTCATAAAGTGACTCTCACCTAACAAAAACGGCACAGTCTTAAAACGGTCTTGAGCAGTCACCTTTTCTAAACTCTCTACAAATCCTTGTTGCCCCAATACACCTACTCGCTTGCCTGTGCTTTTGCTAACCCCCACTAAGACCATGTCTTTATGACTAAATTGCCACATAGAATGGGTTTTCTTATGGGTTAAGGCGTATTGGAGATCGTCAACGTAAAGTTGATTTTTTCTAGGGAAAGGCCAAAAGTCTGTACTGATATAGTCTACTTTAGCTAGTTTCGCTTGCTGGATCATGTTGTTGGCAAGTGGAGTATTCACATCCTGCAAAATATACTCTGGTAACTCAGACTCATCGTATTGCCAAATATATCGATAAGTATTGTCGACTGGATTATTATCTGGATGGGTACCCGCTATAAATTTCGGCAAATGGTAAAGACTAGTAGTAGAGATCATCAGCAATAAAAACCACAGCGCAAAACTCAATGGAATGCTCAATAAAACCAAACTAAAGGGTTGTTTTAAATAACGACTTAGGTCGGGTTGAAAGCTCTTCATATTGAGATACAACAGGCCGAAAATCAGAGATATCACAGGTAAAAACTGCATGAGAATACTAGAGGATATTGGCACATATATTATGACCAATAAAATAAGTAAGCCTACAATTGCGTAGCTCGCATTGAGCACGATTAAATTACCAATTAGAAACACCAAAATAGCGTTAAACACTAAAAATGCGACATGTAAATAATGACGAGTTTCTACCAATGTTTCGGAAAAAATATCTAACCCAAGCATCGCGATCAGCCAAGGTAAGCCGAGCGCAATAAAAAGCAATACCACTCCAGCACCACAAAGCGCAAAGTAGATTTTGGCGGGGCTAATGGGGCGATGTACCAAATATGTCCAATGATTAGTTCGCTTGTGCATTGCCATTTGTAGAACACCGAACAGTAAACTGGCTCCAAAATAGCTAAGATTCACTAAAGCAGACTGTGCAACGCTGTTTTCCAGCAACGGCTTAATTTTATTCACGAAGGCGAAGATCGCGAGTAACAATACAGCAATTGCAAACGCCCATTTTTGGTAACGAATAAATTCGCTTCTAGCTAATTCAAACATGATAAATTCCTAAATAATTGAATGTTTTTGGCCGCGTTAGGCAGGTACATTGTGATTTTTGGCTAGGAACGCATTGACCGCACTATTTAAAGTGACCCCCATTGGTTGCACATCTTTAGCACCGAGTTTATTAAGTGCTTGCCTAAATGAAGCATCGGTTTGGTCTAGGGTGACGATATGGTGTTGACCATCAATTAACTTGGCACTGAGTAAGCCGTCTACGGCATTTTTATCCAGTGGTTTACCGTCAAAATCTACCACCCAACTTCTTATTCGCTCCACAAACTCATCTGGCGCACTGTTATTCATTAAACGCCCTTTCTCCAAGATAACTAAGTTATCCGCAACTCGTTCAACCTCTTCCATTTGATGAGAGCAATAAATGATAGTCGAATCATTTTCGATTTCTGTGAACATTAAGGCTTCTAAAAATGACTGCTTGGCCACCACATCTAACCCCAATGTAGGTTCGTCTAAGATTAGGATCTCTGGACTTTGCGCCAACGCCATCGAAAGATTGAATCCAGCCCGCTCTCCACGAGATAACCCTGCTACCTTTTGTTTCGGATCAACATCAAAATAACCAATCACCCTGTCATAAATGTTTTGCTCCCAGTTTTGGTAAAAGTGTTTTTGCATCGCCACCACTTTTTCAACTGACATCCAGGTGGGTAAAGTGTGTTCTTCATTGACGTAACCCACTTTACCCCGAACTTCAGTACTCAAATTTGTACAATCTTGTCCCAATAGTACAGCTGAGCCAGAGGTGGGAGTCGCCACACCAAGTAGTAACCGAAACAGAGTCGACTTACCGGCACCGTTACTACCGACAAACGCGTGGATCCCTCCCGTTTTGATGGCTAAATCTAGCTGGTTAACCGCAGTTTTATTTCCGAAAGTCTTGGTTAACTGAAAAGTTTCAATACAATGTTTAGTCATGATTTCCCGTCTCATTTTCTTTATTTGTAGCTAACTGATTGAGTGCCACCGATACCTTTTCTATCATTTGCTCGGCACTAAAATCTAAATAGGCAACATCATTTACAAACGCCTGCACAGCATCACCTAAGCGTTTTTGTTGCTCTTCAACATTGAGCTGCTGCCGTGGTTGACTGACAAACAAACCTAGGCCTTGTCTAGCCTCAACTAAACCCTGACTAGTCAGCTCGGTATAGGCTTTAGCCACAGTGTTGGCGTTGATTGTTAATTGCATAGCCAAGCCTCTGACACTAGGTAACTTTGCCCCCACAGGTAAATTGCCGCATGCGATCTGCATACGGATGCCATCTACAATTTGCTTGAAGATGGGCCGAGTATCACCTGGAGCAATATGAATATTGACCGCTTTAACGTCTGACATAAGTGCCTTGTAGTTTGTTGATTAGTTTCACACCTCAACTGTACCATCTGTAGTAATACAGTAGATACAGCTAACTTAATGGTCAAGTAAAATTTACGTTATATTCTAGAAATAACGTAACACGTTGAAATAATTGATTAATTTCGAATAGTAAAATTACAGGTAAACACTTAACACTAAATATATTAAACATAGGAGAACGGCGCACCAATCCCATTTGAAACAAAAATACAAAAATAACCCCAAATAGAACAACTGTGTTATACTCTTTATATGGCAATTAACTTAGAGACATATAGATGCAAGATGTACAAGTAAGTCGACCTAAGGAAGAACAACAAATTGTAATGAAAGCCTATTTGAGCGCTTATAAAGTGATGGGTTTAACAGATACTCAAGGGGCAAAACTCATTGGTGTTGGCCGTTCAACGCTATTGCGAAAGTCCGGATTTGAAAAAGATTCTAAACAAAATGAATTACAAATTTTATTTATTCGATTTTATCGGTCTTTATTTGCGTTGTTTGGAGGCGATCTCACGTCAATGAAACATTGGTTCGAACATAAAAACACGCATATTCGTGGTGTGCCTAGAGAGTTATGTTTTACGGTTACAGGTCTAGTTAATATCAATGCTTACTTAGATGGCCTAAGAGGTAAAGCTTGAAAATAGGCGATATTATTGACGCTGCAGGCGGGTTAAGTGAGTATGCTAACGCAGTTTGCAGAATGGTTGAAACTCAAGAATATGCCGCCACGACTTCATTAGTAGATGATCTTGAAGAGCAGGCAATATTAGAACAAATTTTAGATGATTTTAAACCGACCTACGCTGACGATACTCAGGATCTACATTACCTCATATCCACACCCTTTCGATATCCCCCTTTAAAATATGGTTCGCGTTTTGGCGCAATTACAGAGCCTAGTTATTTTTATGCCAGCGAGTCTATTCAGACTTGTCTAGCTGAAGCAGCCTTTTATCGATATTATTTAATTGATGGCACTGAAACGCCCTTTCCTAAGGTAATTCAGTCACAGCATTCATTATTTTTCGTAAACGTATTGAGTCGCAATGCTATCGATCTGACACAAATTTCAGATGCAGACACGCAAAAACAATTAACCCATCCCCAATCTTATTCATTAACTCAACAAGTGGGACATCATGCTCGCAAAAATGGCGCCGATTTACTGCGCTACTTTTCAGCGCGAAGCCAAGAGCACGGTATTAATGTGGCCATAGATAACCATACTATTATTCAATCAAGGAAACCCGAAGACAAAGTCGAGTATATCTGCCAGCTCAATCCACAAACTGGCATATTAAGATTTTCTCAACCTAAGACGTTCCCCGTAACCTTCACTAAGGAGCAGTTTTTGGTAGAGGGTGAATTACCGACGCTCAGCTAATTTTAAACAAACGTCTTTCAAGTACAAACCCCATCAAACCAGCACTAAATAGGAAAACCCCTAATACTTGTAACCATGCGTTGACTGGACGACTGACTTCCTTCGTATTCATAAGACGATAGTGGCGATAACCGTCCTTTGAATCGACTCGAAAATAGGGTCCTTGGTGCTCAAAAAAACTCAAAACCTTTTCATTTATCCGCATAGACGTTTCTACTTGCTTTTGTCCCGCAAAACTTCGATCTTTTCTCTGCTCAAAAGTTAACAAACTTTGCCATTGTCTGAGAGCATTAACCGGCTCTCCTTCCTTGAGTACCCCATCAGATTCATATTGAAACTGAACTTCTGAGAACAACTGTTTGCTATAACCTACATAAAACAAAGTAGTGGCAAGTACAATTAAAAAGCTAGATATATATAAAAATCTACGCTGGTTATTTTGATTAAGTTTTTTCTGGTTGGACAAAAATCGTTCAACATCAGGAATTTGTTTTAAGCGCTCTAATTCAACGGCTTGCTTAATATCACTAACGAATTGCTCTAGCGTGATGCTGAAAGCTTGAAGAATTTGTTTAAAAATATCATTTGAAGGTACAGATTTATCATTTTCTAACTTAGATAAATAAGATTGTTCAATGCCAATTTTTTCTGCCAATTCAGGCTGACTAAGGTTGTGTTCTGCTCGTAATGTCTTTAATTTTTTACCCAAGGTCATAACTGACTCCTTTGTTTTAGATTCTCATCAAACACTGATGAGGTGGACATAGTCTTGGGTATTCCTATTAGACTAAAAAGATGAATATTAGTTACTATCTATGAATATTTGATTATTGGAAAAGGTCTCGACCGAAATGGCACAATTAGCGCTCACTAATTTGGTGAATGTGGCTTCAAGGGAGCCAGCAACAAATAAAAAATCCACGCCAACCAAGAAACAAAAATAATCAGCAATATCCAAGCGAGTTTTTCTTTCCCTTGAGTACGGTTTGATTTTGCGACTAAAATAATCGGGGTGATCCAAATCACAAAAACAATTAATACCAGTAACAAAGCAAACATTCTTTTCTCTCCCTAAAAACTTAGTTTTATCGCTAAATATAACGTCTATGTTCGGCCAAATAACCCAGTAACAAGAAAACCATAACCACTGCTACCCCACGGTACAAATAAGGTATCCATAGGATAAATTGCTTGACAAATGGCGTAGCAAAAATGAGTAACATGCCATAACCAAATGCACAGATAAGCACAAATACAGTGGTGCGGATAACAAAATGATAAGGACTGATCATGCGTTTGATGTGTTTATTTATCACGTCACCATAGACCACAAGAATGGTAGCCAAAATAGTTAACGCAATTTCACTGTAATAGGGATGCATCCATTGGGTCAGTTGCTTTAAAGCCGATTGTATCCAGTCCATTAGGTAGACTCACCCAGTTCAGTAAACAAGTCCAACATATCTTGTTCATTAATCACTTTCACACCCAATGCTTCTGCTTTAGCCAGTTTGGAGCCTGCTTTTTCGCCTGCCACCACACAACTGGTTTTTGCTGATACGCTACCCGCCACTTTAGCGCCCAGAGATTGCAACTTCGCCTTGGCAGAGTTTCTATCCATTTGCTCTAAGGTACCAGTCAACACGAAGGTTTGTCCGCCCAAAGGCAACGAATCAACTTCAACTTTGTGTATTTTGGGCCATGTAATGCCTGCGGCAATCAACTCATCAATGACTTGTATGTTATGCGCTTCGGCAAAAAAGTTGACCAGATGCTGCGCTACTATTGCCCCCACATCATTGACTTCTTGTAAACTTTCCAAGCTTGCTTGTTTAATCGCATCTAACTCACAGTAGTGCGCCGCAAGATTAGCCGCTGTGGCTTCACCTACTTCACGAATACCTAGGGAATATATGAACTTCGCCAGTGTGGTGTGTTTACTATTATCAAGGGATTGAATCAAATTGGCGGCGGACTTTTCACCCATACGCTCTAAATTAGCTATTTGTACTAATTCAAGTTTAAAAAAGTCTGCTGGTGTCTTAACTAATTTTTGGTCAACCAATTGTTCGATAATTTTGTCGCCTAAACCATCGATATCAAAGGCCTTTCGTGAAGCAAAGTGTTTCATTGATTCTTTGAGTTGCGCGCCACAATACAAGCCACCAGTGCATCTCGCTACCGCTTCGTCTTCAAGTTTTTCGATAGCTGAGCCACATATAGGACAGTGTTCTGGGAACTCTATCGCCCTAGCATTATCAGGGCGTTTTTCGGTTATTACCGAGACTACTTGGGGGATCACGTCCCCTGCTCGTCTAATAATTATCGTGTCACCAATTTTAAGTCCAAGGCGTTGAATTTCATCTTGATTATGCAATGTTGCATTAGATACAGTTACTCCACCTACAAATACCGGCTCTAGCCTAGCTACGGGAGTAATTGCCCCGGTTCTGCCCACTTGAAACTCTACATCCTGCACTTTAGTCATTTCTTCTTGTGCGGGGAATTTATGGGCAATCGCCCAACGAGGAGCGCGGGCCACAAAGCCAAGCTGTTGTTGCAACGCAATATTATCTGTTTTGAATACGACCCCATCAATATCGTAATTAAGGGAATCGCGAATATCGGCAATGTGCTGATAATAATCCAAACAAGCTTCGGCCCCATTAGCGACTCTTGTCTCTTTGCTTAGCGGCAAGCCCCAATCACTCAACTGCTGCAGACGCCCTGAATGCGTATCAGCCAATGGATACTGTTCATTTTCTACTAAACCCAGAGAGTAGCTAAAAAACAGTAACGGTCGTTTAGCGGTAATACGCGAGTCCAATTGCCGAAGGCTGCCAGCTGCGGCATTTCTTGGATTCGCAAAGACCTTTTTATCTTGTTCGAGTTGTGTTTGATTGAGCTTAATAAAACCATCTCGGGTCATTATCACTTCACCACGTACTTCCAAGCGTTCTGGATAGTTATTGCCTCTTAATACCAAAGGAATATTCTTAATAGTCCGCACGTTGGCGGTAATATTTTCTCCGACTCTGCCGTCGCCTCGGGTCGCACCTCGAACTAACTTGCCGTTTTCGTACAATAAACTAACCGCAAGCCCATCCAATTTAGGTTCACAGCTATAACTAATTTCATCGTTATTTTTGATCCTATCTTGCATACGTTTTTCAAAAGCCAAAAATGACTCGCGATCAAACGCATTGTCGAGCGACAACATAGGAACTTCATGTTCAACCTGTTTAAATTCTGGCAAAGGCACATCACCTACTTTTTGGCTAGGTGAATCATCTGTCAATAATTCTGGGAAATCCCGTTCAATTGCCTGTAAAGCTTGCATCTGTCGATCGTATTCAGCATCAGGTACGCTGGGGTTATCGAGTACATAATATTGGTAGTTATATTCTGAGATGGTATTTTTAATTAGAGCGAGTTGTTCAATAATGTCTTGCGAGGCTGCCATAAAAGCATTCCAATAAAAAAGAGAGTGGATCTTTGCCCTAAATTTTACGTTAGGGCAATATATTTTGAGGTCATGACGTTTCGGTTAAAAACTAGCCTTTTAATAAACGCTGACGCTCAAATTCACGAATTTTTTCAACGTATTGTTGCAAACTTTGTTTGCTTAATAAGGTGCGTTTAGCATCATAAATTTGCGCCGAAAACTCTTCTGCGATTTTGCGAGCGGCGTTATGCATCATATTAAACACTTGATGAGGATCCCCTTCAATCGGCAAAATCATAAATAGCGATATGCCCTGTGTCGTAAAATTCTCAAGATTATCAATATCAAAATTTCCGGGTTTAAACATATTCGCTAAGCTAAACAGCACCGGACCTTTTCCATTAGAATTAACATGACGATGAAAAATATCCTGATCACCAAACTTAAAACCTAATGTAAGCAACATGGGTAACAAAGCTGACCCTAAAATGGGATTATCATCTGCCGATTTCACATTAAGTACTAACACTTCTTGCGGTTGGTGTGTTTCTGCGGGTTCGGCCTTAGCTTGTACTTGCGGTTCTGGTTCTGGCGCTGGCACCGGCTCGTCATCAAAATCTATGCGCATTTGGTCTTCGGCAATCTTAGGCTCACGGCGCTTTTTAATAGTTTCAGTTCTTTTACGCTTAACTAAATTACGGGCTTGCTCTGACAAACTTAATTTTTCGGCCAATGAGGCTTCAGGTTTTTCTAAAGGTTTTTCGGGCTCTACCGCACTAAAAGAACCAGCCTTATTCGTTTGCTCAGCTGCAACATTGGTTTCGCCCATGTCACTTGAATCAGGCACGTCCTTTTTTAACAAAAAAGGTGGCGGCTCTGGAGCTTGATAACTGTCATTTGAATGCGCGCCACTATTCGTATTGCTGCTATTCGCGCCTGGATTAGAGTTGCCTGTAACCTGTTGGCTGCGTACTTTTGCCGATTCATGATGATTAGAGGATGCCCTCTCTTGCTGTGATATTGCTACCGTTTCTGCCGCCAGAGAGGTGTATTTCGCAGCATATTCAGGCTTAGGTTGAGTAACTACAGATGCATAGATCTTACTGGTTGGAGCGACAGGTTCTGGTTCGAGTTTTAATTCCGGCTCTGGCTCTGGCTCTGGCTCTGGCTCTGAATGAGTTTCGGCTTTTGTTTGGCTCTGCTGTGAAACACTAGACGCGCCTTTAGACTCAGTTGTTTCAGTGTGCTCTCTAGACACAACCCGCACGGCCCCTAATCCTAAATCATCAAACTGCCCCGCTTTGAATTCGGAGTTAGCAACGATAGGCGTTTCATCTTCTATATCAAACTTAGCATTGGAATCGTCTACCGAGTCTTGGTGCAAATCATTTGTTTCATTTGCAACATCATCAAACATGTCAGTATCCGACTGCCATCCTGAAGGCTGATATTCTTGATCATTTTTGCGTTTGTTAGCGGTTGTTTTTTGTTCGCTATTTTTCCTAGAGAGCCAAATTCCGTGTACGGCTAAACCCACTATTACCAAACTACCAATTATTAACAACGACCAACGTAAACCATCTGCTTCCATTTAACTTACTCGTACTTCATTATTATTATATTAAAAAAGGGTAATGTATTTGTGGCTACGCTTGTGCAATGGCCACAGCCTCATCAACATCAACGGCTACCATACGTGATACACCTGGTTCTGCCATAGTCACACCGGTTAAATGTGTCGCCATTTCCATGGCAATTTTGTTGTGCGTGATAAAAATAAACTGCACGGTTTTTGACATTTCAGACACTAATTTACAAAAGCGAACCACATTAGCATCATCAAGGGGTGCGTCAACTTCATCTAACAAACAAAACGGTGCTGGATTCAATCTAAAAATGGCAAACACCAATGATAAAGCGGTCAGCGCTTTTTCACCACCAGAAAGTAAATGAATCGTACTATTTTTCTTACCTGGGGGTCTCGCCATGATGGCCACACCTGTTTCGAGTAAATCATCACCAGTTAGTTCAAGGTACGCCATGCCACCGCCAAATACTTTCGGAAATAACTGTTTTAGGTCATCATTGACTTGGTCAAAAGTTTCTTTAAATCGCGAACGGGTTTCTTTATCAATTTTGCGGATTGCTTGCTCTAAGATCTCTAAGGCGGCCACCAAATCATCATTTTGATCATCAAGGTGTTGTTTACGCTCAGCTTGAATATCATACTCTTCAACCGCCGCTAAATTAACCGCGCCTAACCTAGCCACAGATGCTACGGTTTTATCCAAGTGATTTTGCCAAGTCTTTTCATTCGAGTCTTCGGGTAAACTTTCCAATACCGATTTAAGGTTTTGCTGCATTTCCTGCAATTGATCTAACACCCCATTTGCGCGTACGCGGTATCCTTCACACTCGAGTTTAATACTTTGTAGTTCGCTGAGCATGACTTGAATTTTATCTGTTACGCCTTGCTGCCCTTTTTCTGCTACAGACAGTTTTTCTTGAATATTTGCTAGCTTATCGTTCAACTCTTGTTGCTGAATATCTAAGATGGCCTTTTGTTCTAATAACTGTTGCAGAGAATCTTGCTGATCTTCCAGAGGCATAGCTAACTCAGCAAACTCGGTGTTTAAAAGCTGTAATTTTTGCTGCATATTAGTTAACAATGCGACTTCACGTTGCTGACTGTCAGTTAATCCTTGATGTTGACTTCGGACCGTTTGCAAATGCAAAGCTAATTGATGCAACTTGTTTTTAGTCGCTTCTGTTTGCGTTCTATTATCAAGTACTTTTTGTTGCTGTTGTTCGCGGTTTAACTCAAATTCACGCTGCTGCTCTTGTAAATGTTCTACTGTTTGTTCTAATTCTTCAGCTTGAAGAGACAATTCTTCAAGTTGCAATTGCTCTTGCTCTAAGGTTTGTTGCTGACGCACCAATTCTTGTGAAAGACGAGTATTGCGGCCTACATTTTGTTGCTGTTGTTGCACTAATAGCTGCGTTTGGTTTCTGGTTTGTTGCAAATTAAGTTTTAGATGCTCAAACTGTTGCTTGCCGGTTTCAGCATTACGTTTGGCAACGGCTAACTTGTGTTCTTCTTCGTTCACCGCCTCCTCTGCTTGCAACAGCTTGTTTTGTACTAAATCCAGTTCTACTTCTAACTGTTTGATCTGGTTAGCGCGCTTTAGTAACCCACTTTGCTGTTCTGCACTTCCAACCACCATCCAGCCCTGCCCTAACCAATACCCCTCTTGAGTCACAACACTTTGATGGCTCGCCAATTTAGGTAGTATTGCCAGTGCACTTTCTAGACTAACCGCACACATAATATTGGTTATCCAATTAGGAACGGCCCGATTATTGAGCTTAGTGGCGATACTATCTTCAGCAATATTACTTGAGTGATTGTCAATGTAGTCATTTTCGAATAACCAAACCGAGCCGGGCAACTCAATTAAGTCTTTCTGTTTGGTGCTCTGTGGCAGTAATTGAGCATTTTGCCAATGCTGGGTAATCGTTTCGAACGCATCTTCCCACCCCTGCTTAATTTCTAAGGTTTGCCACCAAGATTGGTGGCTCAATTCAAGATTTTCAATAAATTGTTGCGATTGGTTATCTGCTTCGTTACTTTTCTGCAAGGCATGTAACGCGGCGAGTTGAGCTTCGATGCTTTGTACATCGCCCTTCAAGGCAATTTGATCTTGTGTCAGGTGTTTTAAGCTAAGTTGCACACTTTGCTCATTACTCAAAGCGTGTTGTGACTCTTCAGCACTTTGCTGTGTTTGCTCTTCAAGTATTTGTATTTCTTGCTGGTTTGCGTCGATTTGTATGGCTAATTCATCATCCGACACTTCGTTTAGTTCGTCTTTCAGTTCACCAATACGCTGCTGAGTGCGCATTTGTATCGACATTAAAGATTGAATTTTACCATGACAACTTTGCGCTTGTTGCTTTCGTTGATTAAATTCCTGCTCTTGGTTGCGCCATTGGTTCTGCTGCTGGCTAAACTGTTCTTCCGCTTCAATTAAACTGATTTCAGCTTGCTCTAATTGCTCTTCAAGTAATAATTTTTCGGGTTCGGCTAATTCCAGTTGTTGTGTCAATTCGGTGATTTTTTCTAGGTTTTGCTGATGATGGGTTTCATTCTCAACAATCGATTGATGCAAGGCCGCTGACTCTTGCTCTATTTGTTGACGCCTTTGTTTAGTATGAATTTGATTCTGTTCAATCCGAGTAATGTCAGTGCTGACTCGAAAGACTTGCTGCTGGATATCACTCAGCTGTTGTTTACAATCTTGCTGTTGTTGCTTAAATTCTGTGATGTCTTTTTCTTCATTGCGCTGTTCGGCCACAAACGCTTCGATGGCAGCATTTTTTTTAGCAATGTCTGATTCTAAGGCGTCTATTTTTTTACTATGCTGGCGCCAACGTATCGCGGCTAATTCTGCCTTATAACGGCGCTCATTTTGTTTCAGTTCTTTGTAACGTTTAGCCGCATTAGCCTGGCGTTGTAACTTTTCTAGTTGTTGACCTAACTCACCACGAACATCCTCTAGGCGCTCAAGGTTTTCGTTTGTATGACGGATCCGGGTTTCGGTTTCTCGGCGACGTTCTTTATACTTTGAGACACCCGCAGCTTCTTCAATAAAAACCCTTAATTCCTGTGGCTTAGACTCAATTAACCTAGAAATCATCCCTTGTTCGATAATGGCATAACTGCGCGGTCCTAGGCCTGTTCCTAAGAATAAGTCAGTGACATCGCGGCGGCGGCATTTGCTGTTATTGAGTAAATAACTGGATTGCGCTTCTTTGGTGACAATACGTTTGACTGAAAGCTCGTTATAACCTGCATATTCGCCTTGAATACGACCCGATGAATTATCGAACACCAATTCGACACTACACTGAGAAACCGGTTTTCGAGCAGTTGAACCGTTAAAAATTACGTCGGTCATTGAATCGCCACGTAGGTTCTTTGCAGAACTTTCCCCTAACACCCAGCGCACAGCATCAATCACATTAGATTTGCCACAGCCGTTAGGCCCGACAACCGCAGTCATATCATCAGGAAAAGGAATAGTGGTTGGGTCAACAAATGACTTAAACCCAGCCAACTTAATTTTTTTTAGGCGCATAAAAAGATGGAGTTGTTCCGAAAATTAGTATTATTTTTATATTTCAGTGATTGAATGTACCAAAAGTCATCAAGTGTAACAATTGACGTTTTGCCCCTGTACCAGAGATACGTATAATAACCGCCACTACTTTTAGGAAAAACGCTGTTATTTGTTCTATTAGAATACACAAAGCAGCCGTCAGTACAGGTGTATTATGGAGTATTTTTTCCAAGGCTTTAGTTTAATTAAAACCAAAGGGCTGAAGCGCTTTGTGTTTTTCCCATTGGCCATTAACCTTATTTTGTTTTCCGCGGCCTTTTATTACTTATTTGGTGAAATCAGCGCCAGTATAGTGTGGTTAACCGATCTCATTCCTGATTGGGAGTGGTTAAGCTGGTTGAAAGAGGGCCTAAGCTACATCATTTGGCCCATAGCGGTTATTACCATTCTATTAATTTTTGCATTAATATTTGGAACCTTAGCAAACTGGATTGCAGCCCCTTTCAACGGACTATTAGCCGAAAAAGTGGAGCAACATCTTACAGGGCAACCAATGGACGATACTGGCTTGTTGGATGTATTTAAAGACATTCCACGTACCTTGGGCCGAGAGTTTGCCAAATTAGCTTACTACCTCCCCAGAGCGGTGGGTTTTCTATTGTTATTTTTTATCCTGCCTCTGGTTGGTCAGGTTTTGTGGTTTTTATTCACCGCTTGGATGATGGCTATTCAATACTGCGATTACCCTTGTGACAACCACAAGGTATCATTTGCTGATATGAAACGAATTTTACTCGCGAATCGTTCACAAAGCTTTAGTTTTGGGATTACGGTGAGTGTATTTTCACTTATTCCCATAGTGAATTTTTTGGTCATGCCAGTTGCGGTGTGTGGTGCCACTGCCTTGTGGGTAGATAAATTAAAAGAGCGAATTTAGCCGCGTATTAAAGTAATATCTAATAGCAATCCATATTGATAACTGCTCACTCTGTTATCAATACGGATTGCTATAATGCGACTGCTTCTGCAATCAATCACTTGTAAAACAGTAAGATTTTAACATCAAAGTGATCGATACATTATCGCCAAACAAGCAGCGGGTTAATCTTTTTCCGCTGCTTAAAATCCCTTACAATAGCCGAGTTTTTTATCCATTTTTAATCGAAGTGAGCGTTGTCTTTGACTACTAAATTGTCGCCCTTGTTGTCTCGATTGACAGATTTTTGTTGGTTGTTCTTCCCCACATTGCTTTTTTTTGGTGCCTTATATGGCGTTTATAGTTACAACACAGAATGGATCAAAGCATGGTTATTCAACCTTTGGTGGCTGAGTTATGCCTGTTTAGCCATTGCGGCTGTCATTGCCTGGCAGTTTGGACGAAGCCGTTTGGTTTATGGATGTGTATTATTATTGATGATCGCGGCTAACAAAAAGTTAGCATTCCCTCCTGAATTATTGGAAGTGAAATACTGCGGCATCTTATTAAGCTTTTTGTTTTTGATGTATAGCAAAGATAAAGGCTTTTCAGCACTCAACGTGTTTTTCAGCTTACTGATTTTCCTGACTATATTTATTTTATGTTGGCTTAGCATTCCGTTATTGCAAAATTATGCACAACCCTGGTTAACCTCTCTCGATAGTTTGCTATACCAACTCTCACCAGAGTTACGCACTTTAGTGTCTCCTTTTAATATTGCGCTACTCCTTGTTAGCTCTTTGCTTGGTTTGGTACGGCTAATAGTGAAAACCGATAACACCCATAACGCTCTGTTTTTTGGACTGATTTTCAGTGCCTTTATGCATTTTTACGGCAACTCCAATAGCACTCCTAGCAACAACACCGATTTAGGGTTGATTACTTTGGTGAGTTTAGCCGCTTTATTTGGCTATTCAGTGCTCAAAGATAGCTTCACTATGGCCTTTAAGGATGAACTAACAGGTATTCCTTCAAGACGTGCTCTAATGCAGTTTGTACAAACCTTAGGTCGTAAATATACGGTTGTGATGTCTGATATCGACCATTTTAAAAAATTCAACGACACTTATGGTCATGATGTGGGTGATGAGGTGTTAAAACTGGTGGCGAGTAAACTAAATAAAGTGTCTGGTGGCGGCAAAACATTTCGATTTGGTGGTGAAGAATTTATCATTGTTTTCCCCCGTAAAACGGCTAATGAAGTTGCGCCCTTTGTTGAAATGGTGCGCCAAACCATAGCCGACTATGATATTGCATTGAGAACCAAACCTCGACCACCCAAACCGAATAAAACCGCTCCTAAAAAACCCAACAAGGCAAAAATAGTCAAAGTTACTAGTAGTTTTGGAGTTGCACAGCGTACCAAACAGCACGCTACGTTCGCGGATATTATGAAGCAAGCAGATATTGCCTTGTACGCAGCCAAAAAAGGTGGCCGAAATTGTGTAAGGATCGCCAAGCAATGAGCATTATCGAATGAGTTTTCATCACTCTCACACCCTTTTAGTTTTAGGATACGTGTGGCCAGAGCCGAACTCATCGGCCGCTGGCAGTCATATGTTAAGTTTGCTTAGCATGTTTGTAGAACATGGTTATAAAGTGACATTTGCAAGCCCTGCGCAACAAGGTGAGCACAAGGTTGACTTAACTCAGTTAGGAATATCTGAGCAAACCGTAGCGATTAATTGCAGTAGTTTTGACAGTTTCATTAGTGAGCTTAATCCTAATGTAGTGTTATTCGACCGTTTTATGCTTGAAGAACAGTTTGGCTGGCGAGTAGCAAAACATTGCCCTGATGCAATGCGCATTTTAGATACGGAAGATTTACATTCACTGCGTCATGCAAGGCATCAGGCGCTAAAACAAAAAAGAGCCGTCACTACCCCTGACCTAAATAACGATTTGGCGAAACGCGAAATCGCAGCAATTTTTCGCTGTGATTTGAGTTTAATTATCTCTGACTTTGAATTGGCATTGCTTAAAAACCATTACTGTGTGCCTGAACATATTCTGCTGCATTGCCCTTTTATGTTAGATCTAGAAAACCTACCTAGATCACCATTCAACTACGCAGACAGACAACATTTTATCAGCATAGGTAACTTTCGACACGAACCCAATTGGGACGCTGTGTTGTTTTTAAAACAACACATTTGGCCCGTGATCCGCAAACAATTGCCCAAAGCCGAATTACATATTTACGGTGCCTACCCGCCACCTAAAGCCACCCAATTACATAACACTAAACAAGGCTTTTTAGTCAAAGGCTGGGCAGAAGATGCCAAACAGGTGATGCAACAGGCCAGAGTATGTCTAGCGCCGCTGCGTTTTGGCGCTGGTATAAAAGGCAAATTAGCCGAAGCGATGGTTTGTGGTACGCCTAATGTAACAACTAATATCGGTATTGAAGGCATGAGTATGGGCTTAGAGTGGCCCGGTCTAACAACGGATTTAACGTCTGATTTACCAAAAGACGACACGCAGCTACCCAGTGTAAAAGAGCTTGCGAATAACGCAGTAAAACTATATCAAGATGAACAACTGTGGCGACAAAAACAACAAGCGGGTTATTTGCTCATTAAAAACCACTTTGATAAAAATAGCATTCAAAAAATGTTAATGAAGCGCATACTTGATATACAACAAAACCTGCACTCACATCGTTCTAATAACTTTATAGGGCAAATGTTGCAGCATCATCTACTGAAAAGTACACAATATATGGCCCAGTGGATTGAAGCTAAAAATAGTCGCTAAATGTTAACAACCAAAGGATATATAACAACAATGAAAACCTTACTTTCTCGAACATTAACAGTTGCCATACTTAGCTGCCTTTCGCTGCTGGTTCAAGCCCATCAACTTCAGCAACCCACACCGATAGACAATGCCGTTGTTGCACCAATTTACCGCCTTTTCGACGCTATGCGAACACACGATCAACACAAAATTTTAGGCCAATTTACTGATAACGCCTTATTGCAACGTATTACTAATACCGGGGAGATTATAGATACTGATGTGAAAAAATTTGCACTCAGTATCAGTAAAAACACGGCAAAATTAGATGAGCATTTATTGGCCGTAACCATTCATCAACAAAATGAGTTGGCCAGTGTTTGGACACCCTTTGCATTTTACCTTAATGATAAATTGAGCCATTGTGGTAGTAACAGCTTTCAATTAGTACAGGTTAATAATGAATGGAAAATCCATTACTTAATTGATGTTACTTACACTGGAGATTGTCAGGCTTTTGTAGCAAAACATAACATTCAATAACCAGAACGTTATTCTGTACTTTATAAAGCTGGCACTTCTAGTTTCCAGACAGGCCAGTTTTTCACTATATGATCTGTCACCTTAGCGCCTACTAAAACAATATTCTCCACGGTTTCAGCAAAGCCACCAGCGGTTTCTCCTGGTGCGGGATCTAAGTGTTCTAGGGTGGTTTCGTTGGGGTTACCTTGGTCAAAGTTAACAGAGCCTCGCAAGCTTAAAATTCGTTGTGTGCCCACACTTCGACTGATCACTTGAGTAATTGCTGTGGCCTCCATTTCAGTGGCGACGTAATCATCTGCGCCATATAACTCAGTAATAAACTGGGCTTCTTTGGACAACCCAGGCCCATGGAAAAACGTGTCACCTGTCATATGAGTTCCCGCAAACACTTTAGGTAACCGCCTTGCCTCTTTTTGAGGGTATCGCATGCGGTAAGCTTGCGCAGCCACTGAATCTTTGAGTTTTATCTCTTTAGTCAACGCTAAGCTCCAATTAAGCAATAAAGGGTTGAGCTGATAACGGCGAATGCTTTCATAACCTTTGCGCGGCATAAACGCAGGGGTGTCTTGTTTAGATTCTTCAGGCGCCCAGCGATGCCCTAGGTCGTAATCAATTAACCAACTCCCCCAAGTCACGTCTCCAATAGTGCCTTTTGAGGGAGGTGTACCACCTACGCCGCTTAATATAAAATAACTATGGGAAAAATCGAATTTTGGATTTAATAAAATAGCCTGCATTGAGGCAGATGACGCCACCTTACCCATGCCTAATACACCGCCACAGACACCGTTTTTATTACAATAAACAGGCTTATGGGCACCTTTTACTATGATCGCTAGACTGTCTGTAAAATAACGCTGATACCAATGCTGAAACTCACCCGCCTTGTCACCTGAATTAGCACCTATTTCAAACATCGCGGCAATAAATACTTTGACCTGAATAGGCTGGGTAGTAGCTAAAGCTTGGCTAGAAAATGTACTTGAAAAAATTAATAACCCTACCAATAATTTCTTGAATATCACGCCTTTCTCCTGTTACGAAACCTTATAAAACCAAGTTAAAATTCACTATTTTAAACGATAACAAAATCTCTTACTTTGGAGTATGTAGTTGGCAATATGCCACAATTTTGTTCACCACCGCCGATAACCCATTGCCCCTTGATTCGCTAAGATGTTTACCTAAATCTAAGCTTGTTAGATACTCAGCTAAGTTAAATTCTAAAACCTGATGGGTTGTTTTACCTGACAAAGCTTCGAATATTACCGCCAGTAAACCACGAACGATTTTACTAGGAGAATCACCGTTAAGTACGAGTTTACCTTGCTCTAAACTGCACCTTAACCACACTTGACTTTCACAACCATGCACTGCGGATCTTTCAGTTTTATATTGAGGCTCTAATCTAGTTAAACTCTTTCCTGCCAACATTAATTGCCTGTAGGTTTGATCCCAACTTTTAGCGCGCTGAATAGACTCAGCAATGGGCGAAGGTCGATTAGAGTGAACATTGTAAGAAAGTGTTTGTTCAGTAAAATTGGGGGAGTTATCAGATAACAAACCTATACATTCTTTCAATGCAGTGCCAAAAACGACAATGTCGTCACTATTATTATAAGCAGCCAAAGACACTCTTACCGTGCCGTCAATGCCCAGTTCATGCATCAAAGGCATCGCACAGTGATGCCCTACTCTTACCGCTATATTACGCTTGTCTAACAACACAGCCAAATCATAGTGACTAATTCCTTCTACAGTAAAAGACTGAACACAAATGCTGTTAATCCTATCACCCCATAACTTTACTTGGGGTATATCCGTCAGCGTAGCCAACAACTCTTGATACAAGTCATGTTCAAGCGCTAACAATGTGTTTCTATGTTGTTGAATAAATTCACACGCCACACGTAAACCTAACACCCCAGCAATATTGGGTGTTCCTGCTTCAAATTTAAGTGGCGGAGGCTGGAAGGTGGTATCAGTAAAACTCACCTTTTTAATCATTTCCCCACCTAATTGATAGGCAGGCAATTGCTCAAGCAAGTGATATTTGCCGTATAAAACGCCGATCCCAGTAGGTCCAAACATCTTGTGGCCACTAAACACATAAAAATCACAATTTAACTGCTGAACATCTACGGCCAAATGACTCACCGCTTGGGTACCATCGACTAACGTTAACGCCCCAACTTGCTTCGACTTGTTGATAATGTCGGCGATCGGGTTAATATTACCCAAAGCATTAGATACGTGGCCAATCGCGACCAAAGCCGTGTTGTCGTCTATCAAATCAAGGGACGCCTGCAGTTTTAACACCCCAAAGCTATCTACTGGAAAGACTTTAAGCTGTAAATTATGTGCTTGGGCGATTTGCTGCCAAGGTACGATATTGGCGTGATGCTCTAACGCTGAAACTAAGATGCTGTCACCGGGTTTAAAGTAACTTTTGGCTAACCCAGTTGCGACTAAATTGATGCTTTCAGTTGCCCCTTTAGTCCAAACAATTTCGTTATGACTCTTGGCCCCTATAAATCGCTGTACAGTTTTACGAGACTGCTCAAACTGCTCGGTAACACTGGCCGCTAACTGGTGACTAGAGCGATGCACGTTAACTGAACGCTCTTGGTAATACTCTTTTGTGACGTCAATTACCCCTTTTAACTTTTGACTCGTCGCTGCGTTATCTAAATAAACACAATGCCCAGCGTGAGCGTTTGAAAAAAAAGGGAAATGTTGACGTAAACTTTCGGATGACTTAGTTGGCATTAAATTGACAAAACGCTTAAAAATATGCGCGTATTGTTGTCAATAGTGGTTTGATTAGCAAGGCATTTAAGCAAGTTATAATCAGGCCTTGGCTGGTTGGCAATGTAAATAGTCGCGGTTTTTCCTAACAACGGAGTCAATCCCCCTTGACTTAAAGTTGACTTGAAGTGTTAGGATTTTAATTTCAATACATAAAGTTGATAAAGAGGATTGACCAATGTGGGATGAACGCTACAAATTAGCTGGATATGCTTATGGCACCGAGCCGAATGACTTTCTTAGGGAAAATATCGCGGTTTTGCCTAAAGGAAAAATTTTATGTTTGGCAGAAGGCGAAGGTCGTAATGCTGTTTTTCTTGCTAAACACGGTTATCAGGTGACAGCAGTAGATAGCTCAATTGTTGGATTACAAAAAGCCCAAAATCTTGCCATTGAAAACGCCGTTTCAATAGAGTGTGTACACGCTGATCTTTGCGAATTCGAGTTGGGTAGTCAGCAATGGGATGGCGTTGTTTCAATATTTTGCCCTTTGTTAACTGAGCAGCGTGTTGCAGTGCATACAAAAGTTGCACAAGGTTTAAAATCAAGCGGAGTGTTTTTAACTGAGGCTTACACACCTAAGCAAGTCCAATTCGCAAGCGGCGGAGGTGACTGCACAGACACCATGCAATCTAAAACTTCACTGTTGCGGGAATTCCCTACGCTAGAATTTATGTATTTATTAGAGCTAGAGCGAGAAGTCGTTGAAGGTAGTTATCACACTGGACTGGCGTCTGTAGTTCAAGCGATTGGGCGTAAGAGGTATTAGTGGCTGTGCGTAAATCGAACCTTTAAATATTACGTAAACTTGCCTTAGCATTTTTATATGGCTGTCTGCGTAAAAAGACTGTAACACAGACCAGTGACTTTTTAGGCTGCATCAAAAATCTATCCAATAGCGTTTTAGGTTACGGCGAACTGAGGCTGAACCAAGTATTTGATACAGTCAACGTTCTCAACCATGTTCCTATTGTTGCTGATCTGAACCAAGAAACCATGGCAACTGATATCGCTCCAGTGGCTGAAATTGTTGGCAGCTTTATATATGGCGGCGCCCTAGGAGTGGGCTACGCAGTAGTAAACTTAGCTGTTGAAAATTACACCGGAAAATCCATTTACGGTAATATTTTAGATGGCTTAGCTGAAAGGTTAAACTCCACATCAATGCATACCTGTTTGTAAGACGCTCGTTTTAGACTAGCTATTATTGCCTCACGAAGCCTGATGAACACAAATATAAACGGAAAACACTCGGTTTTTACTGAATGCTAATCTCCGCCGATCTACTATTTGCTATCTACTACTTACTATTTACTATTTACTAAAAAACTCGGCAACCTTACCTTTGCCACAATTAAACGACAGCGGGTTAATCATTAAAATCCGTCATCAACAAATGATTCTGAATACTAGGGATGGCATCTTCTTTATGATGATTAACATAAAGCAAAGTAGTGCTACCCTCTCTAGCCAGTAAATCGATAAGCGCCAAGACTTTTAAGCGATTAATCTCGTCTAAGCCATTGCAAGGTTCATCCAAAATCAGAAGTGCTGGGTGTTTGACCATTGCGCGTGCTAGCAACACTATACGCTGATCGCCAAAAGACAGCTCTTGAAAAGGAGTGTTGGCGTGATCATCTAGCGACATAATAGTTAACCACTGTTGTGCCAATTCTATTTGGTTTTTAGTGGCTTGTTGATACAAACCAATGCTGTCGTAAAAGCCCGATAATACAACATGCAGTAATGAACAATTGACTCGGTAATCGAGATGAAACCCATTAGACAAATAGCCTATATATTGTTTAATTTGCCATATGCTTTCACCACTTCCTCTCTGAAACCCAAACACAAAAATATCATTCACGTAACACTGAGGATGATCGCCAGTAATCAAATTCAACAAACAAGTTTTTCCAGAGCCATTTGGCCCAGTAACTTGCCAATGCTGTTGCGCGTTAATGGTCCAGTTAAGGCCACTAAAAACAATATTTTCAGCGTACTTTACTTTCGCATTAGTCAATCTCACCAAAGGTGCGTTCGCGTCTAGTGGATGCGGAGCAAAACTGTCGCTGTCTTTAGTGGGCAGTATCAAACTTTGCTGCTGCATATGTTGTAGTTGTTTGATATGGGTTAACTGCGTAGCCAAGTCATTGTTTACAGTTGATTGCCAGTGATCCCTACCCGATTCCATTAACACTAACTGTTTGCAAAAACTTGGCACCTCGCTCAAACGATTCAGTATCAACATTAAGGTAGTATGGGTGGATATTTCTAGTAATAATTCATTAAAATCTGCGCAAGCCTGTGTGTCCAAACCATCCCAAGGTTCATCCAAAATCAACAATTGAGCTTGACTCAATAGCGACTTTGCCAAAAGTAACTTCCTGGTTTCTCCGGTGGATAAGGCACGAAATGGTCGTTGTAACAAAGCTGCTAATCCAAAAACTTGAATAACGCGAGTTTGTAACTGTGGGTCAATCTCTGTTTGTATCAATCCCTCAAACAACATCTCTTTTACTGTTGTAGGCACAGCTATAACGTCAAGAATATCAGCACAATCCTTTTGTTTTTCAGCTTCAATTAGTGCTTGTTGTTGCTCAACCGACACCCAAGCAACATCAGCTATGACTTGGCGTCGCCCATTTAGCGTCTCTCCGTTACCAGCAATGAATGCAGCAAGAGCAGACTTTCCACTGCCGTTTGCGCCTAGTACAACAGTGTGTTGTAAAGGTTTAATATTTAGAGAGTTGATATGTAAATTGTAATGTTCGTCGAACAATGCGTGACAGTGTTGTAGTGTGACTAGGGACATAAATCAAAATGCAAAAGAGTTTCGTGTATGCTACCAGAAAATTAGAGTGGTTCATCGTTTTGATAGCGCTATGTAAAAATTTTCGAAAACTAATTAATACATTTTAAAATCCAAAACTGGGTGCTTCGAGTACTTAAATTCGTTAACCTTTACTTCACTATTTGCGCTAATCTGTTAGCCCATGAGCATGAGTTGTATAATTATTTATGGATCTAATTTTTTTTGATTTAGACGGCACGCTATTAAACGACGCCTCCGAAATTTCAGCTTTTACCAAACAAACTCTGAATTTGTTAAGTAGGAAAAATATAGCCTACACCCTAGCAACGGGACGCACTATGCATTCGGCGCAGAGTGTCGTTGAGGGACATGATTTTGATTTGCCGCAAATATTCAATAATGGCGTGACGATTTGGGATCCACAAACGCAACGGCTCACTTTAGAAAATTTACTTAACCAATCAGAAATTGCGGTTATCTTTGATGTGGCGATTAAACACGAGACGACCCCTTTCGTTAACGTCATTGAAAGCAACCACCAGCATATTTTTCATGCACCTCCCCAACATGAAATAGAAAAAGAACTCATCAATACACATTTTTCTCACTCTAAAGCCAAACTTTTTGATATCGAAGCTCTGCCATCAAATGGCCAAGTCACTAATATTAGTATGATTGGTAAGGCTGAAGCGATTCATCCTATGTGGCGAGAGCTAAATTCACACCAAAGCTTAGTAGCGTATTCAGGCGTGGCGTTAGAAGGCGATGACTATTGGTGGCTAGACGTTCATCATCGTCACGCCAGTAAAGGAGCAGCCGTCACCAATTTGAAGCAACAATTAGGGGCAAGCAATGTTATTTGTTTTGGCGATGGTGACAATGATCTAAGTATGTTTGCCCTTGCTGATGAAAGTTATGCCCCTGAAAATGCCAAAGTCGCGATTAAAGAGTCTGCAACTGCAGTAATTGGACATAACCATGAAGATGGCATTGCTCGGTTTTTGAGGGAACGTTTTTCCTTGTAAACGCTGCAGTATACTAATAGGAGAACCAGTCAGGTGAGCACCCAAACCAAACAAGTAGATGTATTAATTGTTGGCGCTGGTATCTCAGGCATTGGTAGTGCGTACCACCTACAAAACCAATGCCCTAACAAGTCATACGCAATTATTGAAACTCGAAGTGACTTAGGTGGAACCTGGGATCTGTTTCGCTATCCTGGGATCCGCTCCGATTCTGACATGTTTACATTCGGCTTTAATTTTAAACCGTGGCGCTCACCCAAAGCCATCTCTCCCGGCGCAGATATCAAACATTACATTGCCGAGGCAGCAACTGAAAATGCTATTAGCCAACACATTGTTTTTCGACACAAAGTAATATCAACGAACTGGGATAGCAAACAGTCTAAGTGGCATACCAAAGTACAGAATCTGCAAACGGGAGAATATTGCCAATACATCAGTCGTTTCTTTTTTTCAGGTGCCGGTTACTACAACTACGAGCAAGGCTACACCCCCGACTTTCAAGGCACAGAGAATTTCTTAGGCAAAATTATTCATCCCCAGCATTGGCCACAGGACTTGGATTACGCAGATAAAAAAATCGTGGTAATAGGAAGTGGCGCGACGGCGATTACATTGGTTCCAGCGATAGCTAATTCGGCTAGTCATGTCACTATGTTGCAGCGCTCTCCTACCTACATAGCTTCGCTGCCTGAGCAGGATATCTTTGCCAACCTAATGCGCCGACTATTGCCCGCCAAACTGGCCTACAGTTTAAGTCGCTGGCGAAAAATATTGTTGGGAATGTTTATGTATTCCCTATCAAGAAGACGACCAGAGATAGTCAAAAAACGCATACGAAAAGCCATTATTGATGAATTGGGAGAGGATTACCCTGTCGATAAACACTTTAAGCCTCACTATCAACCTTGGGATCAACGAGCATGTTTAGTACCAGACGGGGACTTTTTTAAAGCGATTAAAAACGGTTCAGCCTCTGTAGTCACTGAGCATATAGACACTTTCACACAAACTGGAATTAAATTAAAAAACGGTAACGAAATCACCGCAGATATTATTGTAACGGCCACTGGACTTAAGTTAGACATACTCAGTTCATACCAAATAAGCATTGATCGAAACAGATTCAACATTGCCGAGAGTTTTTGTTACAAGGGTATGATGTTAAGCGGTTTGCCTAACTTTGCTTTTTCAATGGGGTATACCAATGCCTCTTGGACTCTTAAATCAGATTTGGTGAGTCAATATGTTTGTCGTTTACTGAATCATATGGACAAACATCATCATCAATATTGTGTACCAGTGTTGCCCGCTGACGGCATTAAAGAAGCGCCCATTATAGACTTTACCTCTGGGTACATCATCAGAGCATTGCATGAAATGCCTAAGCAAGGTCGTGAAAAACCATGGAGACTGAACCAAAATTATATCCTTGATCGGCTAAGTCTAAGCTACTCATCTGTAGTAGATAACAGCATGACTTTTTATTAATACATCACTTCGCAATTTCATTACCCACACTAGTGTAAGTTTCTTAATTATTAAATAACTGGAAATAAGATGGGTGTATTGATAAATACTATTGGTCAAATTTAGAGTTACGGTTATGATCCCGACTTAGTGATGATGTTTTCACAAATATATTCACTTCTTAACTCTGCTTTTTTAAACTCAGCAATCGAGGATTATGTGACTAAGTATAACGTTCTGACTAGTTATAAATTGGCCTATAATTACCCTCTGAACAATAGACTAGCCGCAAAACACTTGTTGTATTTTTTCGCATCATGAGCCATCCACAAACCAATGCCTTAGCCAAACGCACCCTTTTATTAGCAGCTGGGGCCATGGGGTTTGCACAAACCGTGTTATTTGCCATATTAGCACCGCTAGGTAGAGAGGTGGGGTTAGTAGAAGTACAAATTGGTGCGATTATCTCATCCTCGTCGTTAACCCTATTTCTTGTTAGTCCTTTGTGGGGACGTGCCAGCGACATTTGGGGAAGAAGAAAAATCCTGTTAATTGGTTTGTTTGGTTATTCCTTCGGAACTATACTCTTTGCCAGTGTATTCCAGGCAGCGCTGCTAGGGTATCTCATTCCTGTAACAGCCTTGATACTATTAATTGTGACTCGAGTCGCCAACGCTACAGTGATGGCAGCAGTTGCTCCTTCGGCCAATGCTTATATGGCTGACATCACCACTGTAAAAGATAGAATAAAAGGCATGGGTGCAATTGGCGCCGCCGGAAATATTGGCTCTATTCTCGGCCCTGCAGTAGGAGGCTTACTTGCCACTATCAGTTTACTTACACCACTGTATTTTTCGGTATTTTTAACCCTAGCGGCGGCGGTATTAACATTTTATGCGTTGCCAGAATTACCCAAACCAGAAGTCATAGAAAAACCTCAAAGACTTAAGTACACCGATCCTAGGATCTTTCCTTTGGTGATTGCTGGCGTATTTTTGTTTATGGGGTTTGCGATTGTGCAACAAACTATCGCGTTTCGGTTTCAAGATGTATTAGGACTAGATGGCACTCAAACTGCCAAAATTGTTGGGGTGAGTCTGATGTTTTCAGCAGCCTCGGCATTGTTGGTGCAATTATTGGTTATTCCTAGATTACATGTCAGGCCATTTGTATTACTTAGAATATCCATGCCCATCATGATGTTGGCATTTGCCATTATGGCCTTGAGTCAAACTGAGAGCATGTATGTTGCGTCAATGTGTATATTAGGACTAGGAATGGGACTTGCCGGCCCAGGGTTTATGGCCGGCGCCTCTGTTGCGGTATCGTCCGAAGAGCAAGGTGCTGTGGCAGGAGTCGCCGGTGCTTGTGGTCCATTGGGTTTTACGGTTGGTCCGCTGTTGGGCACCTATTTATACTCAATAGACGGAGCCCTTCCCTATTGGTTTGCTTTTGTGAGTTATTTGTTGTTGTTTTTCTTCACACTTAAATTTAGTGATAAAAAACGCTAATTCTATCAATTGAAAGCCTAATTTTAGCCACAGTTTCGGTCAGTCATTGGCTAAAAAAACTTCGTGCTTAAGTTTCGAAAATTGACTCAAATCTAAAGTCGACTTACCCAAGCCTGTTGCATTGACTAGAGATTTCACTAGGTATTTATTAAAAGGGCTATTATTGCTGTCGGCTAGAAAGTCTTGGGGTAAAATCCATTTAGCATCTGCAATTTCATGGGTATCTTGAATATCAATTTGTGTCGACAATGGAGATAATTTGCAGACTATATAGATGTTTGATTTTCCGAAGCGATAAGGATGGGTACTCGCCATACCCAATACAGAATCAAAACTCGTGGCGATCCCGGTTTCTTCTAAAACCTCTCTGTATACCGCATCCTCTATTTTTTCTCCTAGCTCTATATGGCCACCGGGTAACTTATAAGTCGACGCATCCCGTTCGCGGATCACCAATAATTCACCCAACGAATTTTGTACAAATCCTCCGGCTCCCAGTGAATGTGTGGGCACGAAAGGAACATAATCTTCCTCCAAAGATTTATACGTCAGAGTAATTTCAGTAGGTAAACAATTATGGAAGGTGAAACCCTGTTGAGTCGCGATCTTAATTAAATGCGCCAAATCAATGGGCAAAGTTAACCAAATCACCGATTTTTTTTGTAAGCTGGCGTGCTCTAATAATGCACTTAATTGTTGTAAAAACAGCTTTTCATCAGTTGGAATGGCGCTGCTATCGATAATAATACCGTTAAATTTATTGTATTCAAATGCTAACAAAATCTACCACTTATAAAGATTAATGTTTTGGGGTGACTTATTTCTTAAAGATGCAGCTTAATCGCTTGCTGATCTGTTTTCACCATATTCGCGACAACTAAATCAAAAGAATTATCTATCATCCGCTGTATTTCACCTTGCGGGATAGTTCCATCAAGTTTGATCGTATTCCAATGGACTTTGCTCATATGGTACCCTGGGATCACTGACTTAAATATGTCTCTGAGCATTAACGCTTCTTGAGGGTCGCATTTGAGGTTCATCCAGTAAATATCATGATCTTCATCATCACCTTTACCCAGTTTTCCTCTTGATAAGGTCGCGAACATTTTGTGTTTCACTTTAAACACAGCTACATCTGCGCCAAAAGGGAAAGTTTCCACCGAAAAAGGTTTATTGACTAGGTACTCTCGTGCTTGTTGTTGATTCATCCCATTTTCCTTAAGTAAAAGTCCTTGGCTAATTATAATCTTATCGATAACTTTGTTGACATTTTTTAAGGAAATATTGATGTATCACTCACTAGTGGGTTTTTTTAGTAATTTCCGTTGTAACGTTCTGCGATGCATACCCAGTTGCCTAGCAGTAACCGATATGTTGCCATCATTTGATTTTAATACTTGCTGAATATGCTCCCATTCAAGTCGAGAAGGAGACATAATAGAGGTGTCGCTTACTTCCATGTCTTTATTTTCACCGTCTAACATTGCCAACAAGGTTTTGGTATCAACGGGCTTTGATAAGTAATCGTCGGCACCTAATTTAATCGCTTCTACGGCAGTGGCAATGCTGGCATAACCCGTGAGTAAGATAATTCTCGATTTGGGTAGTAGCGCTCTGAGTTGCGGCAAAATAACTAAGCTATTTTCGCTTCCCACTTTTAAATCCAGAATCATGTGAGTGGGTTGGTTTTCTTGGGCTAGCGCTAAGCCTTGTTCATTGCTCATGCCGTGTAAACATTCGTAACCATAATGTGATAAACGTCTTAACAAAATATCCGCGAAACTTTGCTCGTCTTCAACCAATAATAAAGTCTTCAAGAGAGTTTCACCAACTTCATAATCACTTCAACGACGGCTCCTACTTCAGAGTGATTGTATAAGCGAAATTGAGCCCCTAACCTACCTAATGTCGCATGACTAAGTAAGACTCCCATACCAAAACCTTGCTCGCTTTTCACTACGGTAGAGCCCAAATCAAGCAGGGTTTGCTCTGACAATCCAATACCAAAATCTCTAATCGTGAGTGTGAGTTGCTGATTTTCTATTTGACTCGATACTTCAATCTGTTGACTGTTATTTTGTTTAGAGGCTTGAACCGCGTTTTGCACTAAATTTAACAATGCTGGAAACAAAGTGGTGTCAGAGTACACTGCGAGTTGCTCATTAGAATCCAGTTGATAACGCACCTTTACATCGGAAAAATTTAATTGGATTTCTTGTTGAATCTGGGAAAATAACTGGCCTAAGGGGATTTGACGTTTACTATTTTGTTTAAGCTCCTCAGACATTACTCGAAAATCTTGTAAACGTTTACTGCATAATCCTAACTGTTCTTTCAATTGAGTTAACAATGTACTGCTGTATTCCAATTCTAACTCTTCAGTTAATAAGTTTGCTGTCGCCAATGGTGTCGCCATTTGATGAGCAAATTGTGCTGCTGTAGTACCAAGCGCAACCAATTGTTCTTGGCGTAATTGTTCTTCTCGTAATTGACTCACTAAACGCTCTTGCTGCCGCATTGCTTGCGCTAATGATGCCACGATTAGCACAACCACCAAAGCGGACAAAACGAAAGTTAACCACATCCCGATAAAATGTTGTTGCATATCAATTACATGCATCTGATGGTGGTCGAGGGTAAACAACAAGGTCGAATAGGCGGCAAGGGCCATAAAAGTAACGAACAATAACCAAGGTTTAGGTAATGTTACTGCTGCAATTGCGACCGGTAATAACAGCAAAGACACAAACGGATTAGTAGCACCGTTAGCAAAATAAAGTAACAAAGTAAGGGTCAATATATCAAGAGAAACCTGTAGTAAAAACTCAATAGATTGTGCGTTTCTATTACCCTTGTAATAGTAAAATAGACCTAGGTTAATCACTAATTCTGCAGCAATAATTAGCTTTAGGGAGATATAGGATAGAGAATACTCAAACCAAAATTCTGCCAATAAAACAACCAATAGCTGCAACGCAATAAAACCATTGCGCAGCTTGATTAACTGCAATAATTGACGATTAGTTTGCATGTGAGAAGTTGACATACGATTGCTAGATAGTAATAACAAAGACTGCCAGCATTTATAACAGTTTATACTGCCAAACTAAACCTAAAGACCAACGACTAGAGCCTTGCTCTTGAGTATCGTCTTGATACCATTCGCTACGAAACTTAAAGTTTTGGTAAAAGTCCCACGTCCACGAAACAGCTAATTTTTGGGGCTCAAATCCCACATTATATAAACCGCTAGATTGAATAAAGAGTTGCGAGGTATTGGTAAAACGATTGTCTATCACTAACCGCTCGTATTTCACTTGTACGCTATGCTTGTCTAACGACATACCAAATTGAATCTTATAGCCATCGTGGGTAGCCAATAAGTCAGCACTTTGGGTAGTATCGACTAGTTGTGCATCAATATCGGCGCGGATCCATTCAAATTCGCTATTAAAAACGATAGGATTAAGTTGCCACTGAAAACTTGCAAATATTCCCATCGTTAATGTATCACCACTAAACTCTAAATCAGATGCACTCAGTTGTTCGTTTCCATGACTATGTCCCCCGTCATAACGTTGATCTTTTCGAGTTTCTGCATGACTGGACATTAACCAAGAGCCTAATTGAGCCTTAAAGCCTCCGTCCTGATAGGGGTAATGAATATACAATGCCGCAGCCCCCTCACCCGAAGTTGCAGGCCAATTATCGCCATTCCAGACCTCAAGACCTACATTAACACCATATAAATGACTACTGGCTCTTGCACCAATATCAACAAAATGACCACCTAAGAATATATCTGCTAACAAAGGGGATTCACTGAACGCGCCACTAGAAGCATGAAAATTTGCAGTAGGCGTGACTTGTGTGGCCATTTTTCCTGCTTCGAATATGATTGTTTGTCCCAATAATTGGGTATTCGCCCCAAACCAGAGATTTTCTAATTCGAGTTCTGCAGAGCCATCATGACTATGAGCACCTATTTTAGAATTAACAAAATAGTTATTACCGAGATTTAAATGACCCAATAATTGCACATCGTCCAAACTCGCCCCCTTTTCAACCGGCAGAGCTTCCCCCCCCATTAACAAACCTGGAATCTGCCAAACTTGATCTATAGGAAACGATTCATCGCTACGAAATGTCATAGTTGTTTTAACATCTAAGGAGTCGGGCTGGATGTTATTAGTTTGATTTTCATGGGCAATAACAGACAAAGAAAACACACTACACAAAATAGGGAAAAAATACTGTTTCATTATTATTCTTCAAAAGGGTCAGAAAATTTAGGGTTATTGATAAACTCATAATCGGTAAGGGATTCAAGAAAAGCGATGACAGCATCAATTTCTTCGTCGGTCGTTTCAAAAGGCAAGATAAGACCTGACTTTAAAGGGCTTAAATTACCATCTCCAGCGTTGGGCCCGTTTTCAATTAGACGCCCTCCTCGAGCATAGTGTTCAATGACTTCACGTAAGGTCGCAATACTGCCATCGTGCATATAAGGTGCGGTTAATTCAATATTTCGTAAACTTTGAGGACGAAACATGCCACGATCAGCCGGATCTAACGTTAGGTCGTACAACCCTTGGTCTTCTGATGGATAACTACCCTGTCCATCTACGTTATACAATCCATTATTAAAAAATGGGTATTGAATCGTATCCTCTGTCGTATTCGAGTCTCTATACGACACGGAAAAGTTATTGCCAGTATGACAATGAAAACATTCAAACTTTTCACCGTTAAACAAACTGAAACCTAATTTTTGTTGTTCGGTTAACGCCCCAGTATCACCCAACAAATACTGATCATAAGCACTGTTCGCGCTGATCATAGTGCGCAAAAAACTGGCCAAGGAAAATATAATTTTATTTATACTTGCGCCCGAATCACTATCAGGAAAAGCCTCTGCGAACATCGCCTCATAATCAGGATCGTTATCAAACCTAGCCAGTACTTCCTCTATTTTTGAATCAGTGACTCCCAATTCTATTGGGTTATCGGCTCGAATTGGCACATTCAGCTGGTCTTCTAATTCCAAAAATCCATTGTTACTCCATGTAAAAGTAGAATGGTAAACCACATTAGCCAACCCCTGACTATTTCGGGTAAGTTGGTGTCCTGTAGAACCAAAGGGAGTAGCCACAGCATCACTAAAAGCAAGCGCTTGGAGGTGACAAGACGAACAAGATTGAGTTTGATTGGCGGACAATTTTTTATCGTAAAATAAAAATCTGCCTAATGTTATTTTTTGCTCGCTTAACGGATTATACTCGGGTATTGCAGGTGTTGAGATATGTGCAGGTAACTCAAGCAAATCTCTGATGTTTTTTTGTTCTGAACTTTCTTCAACTGTAGTCGTCGAGGATTGATTACACCCCATCAATAGACCCAGACAACAACTTACCACAATAAACTTCATATCGTCTCTTTTACACTTTAGGGGTTAACTCATCGTCAGTTAACCCCACTTTGTTATTCTGCGGTGATGGTCACATTGTCGGCGGCTACTGTTGCGCCAGTCTCAGTTGATATACCAAAATTTGAAAACACTGGCCCACAATCGGCTTGCATCGCAACAGGTGCAGAATGACATCGAACCGCAGGCGCATCTGACCCTTCTGCTGTCGGCGCAAACGCTAAACCAGCTAGGATACTTTGAATATCAAGAGTCACAGTATTAATCGCAGGATCAAAGTTATCTAATTCAACTTTAGGCGTATTGATGTATTCACATTCGTCTTGCGTTTCAAGGGCTAACAAGCCATCACCAGTACAGTTCTTACTGCCGATATGTAAAAAACCATCACCGGCAATACCATTGGTATCTTCTATGGCAAAGTTCATTAAAAAATGACGGTAACCACTGGCCCATGACCAATACATTTCATTTAACGGAGAAGGAGCATCTTCGGCTGAAGTGGTATTAATTACCTCTTTCATCATAGCTTGGGGCAGTCCCACTTCAAATGTCACCTTAGCCACACCTGTATCAACATAACTACCAGAAATCACACTATTAACGCGAGATGTACCAGATAGAGAGTCCAACGCACAAGTACCAGAATCACTAGAGGTTAAGTCGATTAAAGCAACAAACCCCTGCTCATTTTGGTATTGAAATTCGTTTTCATCTAAAGTTGCTTCGATTTCCACATCATATTGATCGTAGAACTTAATATTACTGACGTAGAACCGTAAATCACTGACACCCACGCTGTAACTTTGGTCAGTACCAAAACCCGCATACATAGTATCGCAGTTCACTTCTTCAACCCCACTCATCGCTTTAAAATTAAGACTAAAAGCACTTGCGACTAGATTATTTTGGTCATCATCGCCAGTAGAATCATTACTAGAATCGCTACTTCCGCAAGCAGTTAAAAATACCGCAGCTAATAGGCTGGCTATACGAGAGGGTTTAAAATTCCTATTTAATTGCATATTCATTTCTCTTAAATTTTATTTTAATGATGGGAGTGATGAGAGTTAGCGGCATCAGAAGATGGTTTGTCTTCTACCCAAACTTCAACCGTAATCTCACCGCTGTGTTCGAAACGCATTAACAGCGGAAACTTGTCACCTTTAGCTAACGGTGTTTTTAAACCCACTAACATGATGTGAGTACCGCCTGGTGTAAATTCGATTTTTTTTGCTGCCGATATCAACAAACCATCACGCACTTCACGCATTTTTGCCATATCTTGAGAATACTGGGTATGGTGAATTTGAGCTTGCTGCGCGATAGTTGTGGGCACTTCAACCGACAACAAGCGCTCCGTTTCTTGGCTAGAATTGTTGATAACCAAATAAACAGCGGCTGTTTTTACAACCGGGGCTGTTGGCCTCGCCCATGGATGATTAACTTCAATTTTTCCGGCGTTAAAATCATGAGCATACGAGCTAAAAGAAAAAGATGAAAATAACAAAAACGCGCCAAATGGCTTCAATAGGGAATTCATAACGACTTGCAAAATAAATTAACTCATATTTTTTTGAGCCATTATAGAAACTTATTAGGGTGGGACAATGCGACATATTGTCGCACCAATGTAAATTACTTGTGACGCAAATTAACTGTAACTTAACATTGTTCTGAAACGTTAATGTCCGTTGACCGAAACTAAAAAAACGTTGCTAGGCTAAAACGACACGATTCAACACGCATAAAAAAAGACAGTTACCTGTCTTTTTTATGTAAACAATAATCGATTGACGCTATTGCCAATTAATCCTGTTTTAGCAGATGCATCACATTTTTAAGGTCTGATTTACCTTGAATGATCTCATCTGGCGTAAGCCCAGATATCTCATGGGGAAAGACCAACCACTCATCACTTTCATGTACAAAGTAGTCCGGTACAATATCGGTTTTGTTGTTTTGGGGTTTGTAGTAAGGACACGCGATACGCACATCTTTTGGCATGTTCGCACGTGATAACTTCTTAATTTGTTTCATTAATGCATCAACACTGCGACCAGAATCAAATACGTCATCGACTATCAATAAACTATCTTCAGCGTTAGCATTTTCAATAAGATAATGTAAACCATGCACTTTAATGGTTTTTGACTGTTGATCAATTCCATAATAAGAAGAGGTACGCACAGCAATATGGTCTGTTTCCACTTTTTTAAAATCAAAATATTCTTGTACTGCGATACCAATTGGAGCGCCGCCACGCCAAATGCCGATGATAAAATGCGGTCTAAAGCCACTGTCATAAACTTGGGCCGCCACTCGAAACGAATCTTCGAGTAACTGTTGTGCGGTGATAAACGTTTTTTCCATTTGATAAACCTTAAAAAATTAGAGCGCAGTTGCCCGAGTATAAAACTATTAGCCGAGCATTATATACCGAACGAGAATTTATTCATATTTTAACGCATCGGCTGGATTCACTCTTACCGCACGATACGCTGGGTAAAGGCTAGCCAAAAAACATAAAATAAGCGATGTAGCAACAAGAAATAACACTTGTTGCCATTGCAGATCCGTCGGTACACCTTGCCCTTCAGGGCTGAGAAATACAGGTAAATTTAATAGTTGAATCAAATTGTTGATTTGTGACACTAACAAAACACCCGCAAACACTCCGATAACGGTGCCTTTTATTCCATTATAGATACCATTGAATAAAAAGATCCCCATGATTTTAGCGCGAGTCATACCTTGAGTTAAGAGTATCGCAATGTCACCCTGTTTCTCAGATACCACCATCACTAACGCCGAAACTATATTAAAGGCTGCAACCGAGATGATCAGTAACAACATCAGCGACATCATGTTTTTTTCCATTTTTACGGCGTCAAATAACACGCCCTGCTGATCTCGCCAATTAGTCGAAGTGTAGCCTTGTGATTCAAGCATTTGCACCACACTTTTATATTCAAAGGCATCCGCTAAAAATAAACGAGTTTGCGCGAGTTTCGAGGTCTGACTTCGCATTAACCTCGCAGCATCATCAATATGCATAAATACCGCTTTATCATCCAACGCCGAGCCTAAATCAAATATGCCTACTACTCGAAAAATTCTTTGGCTATAAATTCGACCAAAAGGCCCAAAGTAACTATTCTCTGAGGAAATCAAACGTGCCGATTCACCAATCCGCAAACGTAATTTATTAGACAGCGCATATCCAATGACAATCCCGTATTCACCTTTTGCTAAATCAGTCAGCTGGCCAATTAACATATTCTGACCAATGATAGATGATTGCTGCATGACATCTGGTTGAATCCCCTGAAACATCACGCCAGTTAACCCTTCTGACGACTGAATAATACCTTCTGCTTCGATCTGAAGGGCACTCGCTACTACGCCCTCTAAGCCATCAAATGTGGTTGGGCTAGGGTCTACGCCCGGTTTATGTTGTACTAAAATATGCGGTGTTATTCCCAAATTTCGAAGTTTAAGTTCACCTTCAAATCCGTTCATGACTGATAACACAGTGATCAATGCCATTAACCCAAGCGCAATACCGGCAACAGAGAAAAAATTGATAAATGCAATAAAATGGCTACCTTTAGACGCTTTGGCGTAACGCAAACCAATAAAGGCCGAGACTGGGTAAAACATAAAAAGAAACTCTTATGACAACAAAACAACTAAACAATAAAGGTTTAACTGTTGGTATAGTGACGAATGATGTTGAATAATACGTGCCTGAGGTAAATCTCACAAGCAAAGCGAAAGCTGGGAGAAAAAATGCAAAACTTAACGCTTGAGCAAAAGCATCAGCAATTTGATGAATTTTTCATGATCAAGCACAATATTCCAGTCAATATGCATTTATTGGAAGCGGGTTTTCTTTTACCTGATGTTGAAGATTTACATCAACATATGCCGTACGAGTTTCAAATTGCCAGTGAATTGTCAAGTATTGACACCAAAGCGCTAAGGACACTGCGCCGCTTGGGTGAACACGCGGTTGAATTGGCGGACTTTTTAAATCATCAATCCCGAAAAATTGACTTAATGATGTCACTAATTTTGCAACAGCATACTAAGCACGAACAAAGCTCGCTATCGGTAAAATTTGGTGGCGGAGGCATTGTAGTTGATAGCGAAAATCCATTAGAAGTTGGCGCGGCAATCGAACTAAAACTATTTCTTAGAGAAGAAGCATCTGCCATTTTTTGTTTTGCTGAAGTTATCGCTTGTAAGCCTGCAGATGATAAGTACCATGTATCCTTGATTTTTACGCGTATCCGAGAAGTTGATCAGGATTTATTGGTCAAAGCAAGTTTACATTTACAAGCGGCTAACTTACGCAAACGTAAGACTCAAAAAAATTCCTAAAAAGAACCGAAACGAAAACAATTAATGACTCACAGTATTTATTCACCACCTTTACCGAACACGACTCTTAAAACTAAAAACGATATTCGCCATTGGGGCAATCTCCAAGGCAGTAGTGCGGCATTAGTTTTAGCCAATGCAGCAAAACTCGCTGAGGGTCCAATATTATTAGTGACAGCAGACACGCCCAGCGCAATCAAACTGGAAAAAGAACTTGATTATTTTTTAAAGGATCAAGCGGTTGAAGTGCAACTATTTCCTGACTGGGAAACCCTACCCTACGATAATTTTTCACCCCATCAAGATATCGTTTCGCAGCGCCTAGAGACCCTGTACCAGCTGACTCAAAATGAACGCAGAGTGTTTATTGTTCCTATGAACACCTTAATGATGCGAATGGCGCCTGTGGACTATATCGGTAAATATTTACTGATATTACGAGTTAACCAAAAATTGGATATTGATAGTTTTCGTCAAGGATTAGAGCGCGCTGGATATCTGCATGTTAATCAAGTTATGGGGCATAGCGAATTCTCTATCCGGGGCAGTATTATAGATTTGTTCCCAATGGGTAGCCAGCATCCCTATCGTATCGATTTATTTGACGACGAAGTTGATACTATTAGGCACTTCGATCCAGAAACTCAGCGCTCTGGAGACAAAGTCGATGAAATTAAATTGTTACCCGCAAGAGAATTTCCCACCGACAAACAAGCTGGTTTATTGTTTAGGCAGAGATATCTCTCCAAGTTCGACGCAAATAACAGCAAAGAGTCTATATATTACCAAGTAGGTAAAGGTTTAATGCCAGGCGGTATAGAATATTACTTACCGCTATTTTTTGATGAAACCGCCACGTTATTCGATTACCTAAACCAAGATACAACTGTGTTAATGCATGGTGATTTACAAGTCGCCCATGAAAACCACTGGAAAGACGTAAATCACAGGTATGAACAACTTCGTTATAATCTTGCACGTCCTTTGTTGCATCCCGCTGATATTTTTATGCGTTCTGAAGAGTTATTTGGTGCATTAAAAGAATGGCCAAGAGTGCAAATACAAAACCAAGCCGTGAGTGACAAATCGGGTAGTGTTAACTTCGCCACAGCACCAGTGGGCGATGTAGCCCTAAAACCTCAAAACAAAATACCATGGACTTCCTTAAAACAACTGGTTGCTGATTGGCAGACTCAAAAAGTCAAAGTATTGTTTAGTGCAGAATCTGCTGGACGTCGCGAAGGTTTGCTGGAAATACTCAGTAAAGCGGAGATAAAACCCAAAGTTTTTGAAAACTTTGATGACTTTAAGAACAGTGACACTGCCATAGGCATAACGATAGGTGCGGCCGAGTTTAGTTTTTTACTCAACGAGCCCCAAAGTAACATCGCATTTATTACCGAAACCGAATTGCTTGGACACAAAATTAGCCATAGGCGTAAACGTGATAAGCGCCAAGGCACTGATGAAAATGCCATCATTCGTAATTTAGCTGAATTACAAATCGGTCAGCCTGTAGTGCATTTTGAACATGGTGTGGGTCGCTACTTAGGGTTACAAACGTTAGATGCAGGCGGGATCACTACTGAATATTTGGCCATCGAATACGCTAAACAATCCAAGTTATACGTACCAGTTGCGTCGCTGCACTTAATTAGCAGATATAGTGGCGGTGATATAGAACACGCTCCTTTACATCATTTGGGAACCGAAACCTGGGCCAAGGCTAAAAAGAAAGCCGCTGAAAAAGTCCGCGATGTAGCTGCGCAGCTTTTAGACGTATACGCAAGACGTGCAGCTAAACCCGGATATGCCTTCAAAATAGCCTGGGATGAGTATCAAGCTTTTAGTGATAGTTTCCCCTTTGAAGAAACCTTAGATCAACAAAAAGCAATCAACGCAGTGATCCAAGATATGGGATCAGCCAATGCAATGGACAGGTTAGTTTGTGGTGATGTGGGGTTTGGTAAAACGGAAGTGGCAATGCGAGCCGCATTTATTGCCGCTAACCAAGGTAAACAAGTGGCGATCTTAGTACCCACTACGTTACTAGCAGGACAACATTTTGAGAATTTTAAGGAACGTTTCGTTAACTGCCCTTTTAGAATAGAAGTGTTATCACGTTTTGTTAGCGCCAAAGATGCCAAACAAACCATATCAGCCATTGGTGAAGGCAAAGTCGACATTGTGGTAGGAACCCACACATTATTACAAGACAGCCTCAAATTTAAAGATCTTGGTTTAGTTATCATCGATGAAGAACATCGATTTGGGGTGCGTCAAAAAGAAAAATTCAAAGCGCTTCGCTCTGATGTTGATATTTTAACCCTAACCGCTACACCTATTCCACGAACCTTAAATATGGCTTTAAGTGGTATGCGTGACTTGTCTATTATTGCCACACCACCGGCCAAACGTTTACCTATTAAGACCTTTGTAGAACAACGTAACAAAGGGCTAATACGTGAAGCCATCATGCGTGAAATCCTTCGGGGTGGTCAGGTTTATTTCTTACATAACGAAGTGGACAGTATTGAAAATACCGCAAAAGAAATTGCTGAAATAGTTCCCGAAGCTCGCATTGCCATAGGCCATGGACAAATGCCAGAACGTGAATTAGAAAAAGTCATGTCTGACTTTTATCATCAACGATTTAACGTATTGTTATGTACCACTATTATTGAAACAGGTATTGATGTCCCGTCTGCCAATACCATAGTGATGGACAGAGCAGATCATTTGGGTCTAGCACAATTACATCAATTGCGTGGTCGTGTAGGCCGATCGCACCATCAAGCTTATGCTTATTTACTGACCCCTCACCGTAGACGCTTAAGCAAAGATGCGGCTAAACGCCTCGATGCGATTTCTTCCTTAGAAGATTTAGGTGCAGGATTTGCGTTAGCGACCCATGATTTAGAAATCCGCGGCGCCGGTGAATTGCTTGGTGATGGACAATCAGGGCAAATTTCTAGTATTGGCTTTACCTTGTACATGGATATGTTAGAACAAGCTGTTGAAGCCCTTAAAGAAGGCAAAGAACCCTCGTTAGAATCCGCGCTTTCGGAGCAAACAGAGATAGATTTACGTTTACCTGCTTTGTTTCCAGACGATTATATTCCAGATGTAAATTTACGTTTGTCTCTGTATAAAAAACTGGCTGGATGCAAAGATGAAAGAGCGGTCAATGAGCTACAAATTGAATTAATTGATAGATTTGGTTTGTTACCGCAAAGTGCTAAAAATTTGTTAGATATGACCATGCTTAAACTCAAAGCCAAACAAGTGGGCATCTCAAAAATGGAAGGAACCAATAAAGGAGGTTTTGTTGAATTCTCTCAGCAAACCCAAATAGATCCCGGCTTTATTATTAAACTGATTCAGTCACAACCTAGGATCTATAAATTGGATGGACCACAAAAACTTAAATTTAACGTGCCTACTGAATCCGCCAAAGATAGACTTGAACTGTTTAACAATATGCTAACCGAGTTTAGCCAACAATTACGAGCAGCTTAATGACAGATAAACTCAGAAACCATCACGTCAATCCCATAGAAAAAAGGGCATTTTGGATAAAAACCGCACTGACTACCTTGTTAAGTGCCAGTATTTTATCGCAACCTGTGAACGCAGCTGAAACACAGTGGTGGTTTGACGTTGAAGTAATTTTATTTGAGCGTAATTTGCAAGGGGCTGATATTTCTGAAAAATTTGCACAGTCACAGCTTTTGCCACCAGACAACCAATACATTGATTTGCTTACTCCCTATTTGCAACCAGATTTGCGGTACCTGCGAGCGGGTTTAGATTACTGCAGAGCGTCGAATCAACAAGCGGTTAAATTACAATATGAGCAAGATTTTGCTTTTCCAGCCTCAACCCTTTCTGAATACGAACCTGAAAAATCACAACAAGATCCGCTAGCAGTAAGTGATATTTCATCGACAAACCAAGAGGAAGTGCTAGCAACTAATACTTCTGAAGAGAATCCTGACCAAGGTTTTCAATACCAAGTTGCCACAACAGATATTTTTTCTCAATCTGACGACCACAATACCTCAACTGAACCGTCTAAGGTCAACAGCGAAACGCGATTAAACTCAGAACTAGGTGATAATGAAAGTCTAGGGCAACCCACCACTTTTGATTCAACGGCCGAGTTAAACGTTACCAGAGCGCCGATTAACGTTGAGTTTATTGAATGGCAAATACCTAAACAACTCCCCTGTGCGTATTCTGAACAAATTGATCCGACATTTGCATCCATGTCTTACATGCAAGAAACACACGACGTGGAACAACAAACAAGTATGATCACAAAGGTTCCGGTAGTGATAGATGGAATACAATGGCCTCAAAAACGCGCGGCGAGTTTACTGCCTAAGTCCACTTTACGCATGGATGATTTATACCAAAAGATTAAGAAGCAGCGGGATATTGATCCAATCCTTCATTTAAGTTGGCGACAGCAAGTACATTTTGGCCGCGAAAATTCGCAAACAATTAGATTATTTGCTGGTCATAATTATGCTCAACACTTCGATACTCTAGGCTTTCCATTGCCTACTGCTGCAAATGATGAACTAAACAGTTCAAAACAGACAGAAGAGTTTTACATACCGCAACAAGAACTAGCGCTTTTGTCACCGCAACAACAGCAAACACTATCAGCAAATGTTGAAGCTTCACAACCCATTTTTACCCAGGATCTATTTTCTGAAATTGATAGAGCTTTGGCTGATGACTCGCCTATAGATTTCTCTGTATCTAGTGAAAAACACCCTCTGGAAAACAATAATTTAGATTCAACTTTACTTAGTGAGCTCTGGCAATTAGACGGTGGAATCACTGTTTACTTACGAAGAGTTGGGCGGGTGCCCTATTTACACATCGATAGCAATTTAAACTATCGGCAACCTGTATATGATCCTAATAAGGCGCTAAAACCTATGGAGCTAACAGCTAACGCTGCGGATATTGGATTAGTAGAAGACGGCTCATTAGATCACGCAAATTATCTGCAAAGTGTTAATTTTAATCAGCTAAGACGAGTGATCAGTAAACAAGTCCACTATTTTGATCACCCACTATTTGGCATGATTGTGCGTATAACTCGTTACCGTTGGCCAGAAATAGCCGACGAATCAGATTTACAAAACAACGAATAAAACCACTTATTCTATGCTCACTATCAACGGGGAAAAGCTAGAGATTTTTAGAGGAAGTGTGCACTAAACTGGATATTTAGCGCCCAAAATTGATGCAAAAATTATATGGTATTACCTAATTAATACGCCTTAAGACATTAGTTGTGGCAACCGAAAAATAATCATTCAAAAACAAGACTATGCTGTGACAAGAACGAATGCGTTTATTCAAATGAATAATTAAGCAACTGAATGTCCTGTTTATAATGTTTAGTCACCGCATCAATGGAGGCTTGGTTATAATATTCCCTGTAGTCTTTTTTGCGATCTTTAGCCTTACGCTTGTGGGGAATAGCGGATTCTTTTAGCCCTAGTTCTTTTTTAATCGTACTAAAGTCGTCGTGAAGAGATTCATAGCGACCGATAAAATCCACTATGATTTCGCCATTTAGATCAACTAAATGTTCACTTTGTAATTTAGTTGCGATGTCAAAATGAAAAATATAAGGCCTAGCAGGATCGAATTTATAACGAATAAACTCATTAAAATCCGCGATATTCTCTAACAACTCGGGCCTTTCACGTTGAATATGGTGATAAGACGAAACTTGTAAATCCCAAGGATTACGCACAAACGCAAACTTATACAGCTGCTTAAAAAAGTCGTTGGGTAACATTTCTTTAGCTGCGATTACACCGGCATGACGAGGAAGTTTTGAGGCTGTGGTATGGCCACACATATTACTAATTTTATGGCATGGAAACATTAAATAGTACATCGGATCTTGCCAGCGAAGTCTGTTCAACACAGCTCGGATACTAGAGCCCCCTGTTTTAGCAATATGTACATACAAAAAATTGTAACGATGATTGAGCAACATTTTTACGATCCTAAAGAAAACAAACTAACAGCAACAAAATCTAAACAACAGGATTTACCCACTAAGATCCCCCTAAAAAGCACCCAAGCCAGCATTAGGACTACAGTTTCACAATTGAGTTCCCGCAATGTGTAGAAATCAAACAATCCTAAATACCTAACATTTAGTAAAATAGAAGGTTATGTATAAGGTAACACTTGTAACACTTTGTAACAAACAGATACAAATTCATGCAGAATTGGTGCCACTAATGTTGTTGGCGACTTACGCACAAACAAGTATCAATATTTATCTACTAAGAGGAAATGTAAGAAAAATCGAGCATAAACAACAACAACCCTAACTCGGCATTGTTGCAGTTAGTTATTAGAATGAGTCAATTGATAGTAAACGGTTAGGATAAAGTGAAATAGCTCACTACTGTGATAATACATGCTATTAAGATATTCAGGATAAACCCTTCTCTGGCCATAGTTTTGATACTAAATTTATCCATGCCATACACTATCGCATTGGGTGCGGTAGCAACAGGTAACATAAAAGCACAACTAGCGCTAATAGCCGCAGGCATCATCATCAATGCAGGATCAATCCCCGCAGCCATACCCACAGCAGCCAGTATAGGCATCAGCAAGGTCGCAGTAGCGGTATTGGAAGTAATTTCAGTTAAAAAAGTTACAAACAAACAGATAGCTAATATTAGAAGTGGTACAGGTAAATCTGATAACCCTGATAATGCCTCTCCCATCAGGGCACTAAGACCGGAAGCAGAGAAGGCCTTTGCTATACAAATACCGCCAGCAAATAACAATAACATCCCCCAAGGAATAGCTACGGCTGTATCCCAATCTAATAACTTGTCTGAATGTGATTTTTCCTTAACCTCGCCAAACTCTCGGCTTTTTAGCGAAGTATCTGTTTTACCCATTTTATTGCCGCTTGGGATCAAAAACATTAACACTACGCCAGCCAGAGCAATACTGCTGTCTCCAACACTGGGCATGTTTAACCATTGGGTCCAATAAGGTCGAAACATCCATGCCAATGCCACCATTAGGAAAGTAATTAACACGCGCTTTTCAGCCGGTTGCCAAGCGCCGGATTTTAGTAAAACACACTCTTGAGTACTTTCAAGCTTGCGTGTTAACCACCACGCAATGACAGGAATGCCTACAACAACAATAGGGATGCCTGTTTTCATCCACTCTATAAAACTGATTTCTTTACCTTGTGTTTCTAGGTATACACTCATAAAAATAATATTAGGTGGTGTACCCACTGGTGTACCCACACCTCCCAAACTCGCGGCATAAGCTATCCCTAATAACATCGCTACGGTTAACTTAGGATCTTTTACACTTTGTAATACCGCCAGAGTAATGGGAAGAAGCATTAAGGTAGTAGCGGAGTTGGAGATCCACATACTTAAAATAGCGGCGGTTAACATAAATCCCAAAACCAACCTTTTTGGACTTTTTCCGCCGATAACATTCACAAGATAAAATGCTAACCGTCTATGCACCTGTGATTTTTCAAGTGCTTTTGACAGCATAAACGCCCCCATTAATAGCAATATGACGTGGCTACCCAATGCTGAAGCTGATTCTTTATGACTTAATACTCCTGCCATAGGAAATCCGAAAAACGGAATAAGAGATGTAACAGGAATAGGCAGTGCCTCGGTCACCCACAACATAGCAGTAAATAAAGTGATCGCTGCCGTTGCCGAAATTAGGTGAGGTTGCCCAGACACTAACAACCCTACATACATTGCTATGGCGCTTACAAAAGACAGTACAATCAATTTGCTATTAGATTGCATAAAATTGATCTAGTGCCTTATTTGCAATTTGGTATTCATCGGTCATTCGTAACCTCGCTAAGTCTAAAGATGAGCTTTTCCTAAGGCGCTTAATGCGCTCTACACTGTGGCTTGGTAATGCCAAATTCGAGGGTAAACCATCAATAACTTTCGCCGCGCCTGTAGGATCATTACACACTAAGACCATGTCGCAACCAGCGTCTAAGGCCAACTCTGCTCGTTCAACAATCCCTCCCATTTGCACGGCTCCTTGCATTGACAAATCATCTGAAAACACTACGCCATCAAACTCTAGATCTTGTCTCAATATTTGTTTTATCCACTTCTGAGAAAAACCTGCCGGTAAATCATCTAGTTCTGGATAGATAACATGAGCAGGCATTACCGCATCTAATAACCCTTGTTGATGAATGGCTTTAAAAATAGCCATATCAACAGCAAATATTTCTTGTAAACTTCGCGTGTCTACTGGCATGGCGATGTGAGAATCTTCCAAAACATTGCCATGTCCTGGGAAATGTTTACCCGTAGCAGACATACCCGCTCGACGCATTCCTTTGACAAATTCACTGGCCAATTGAATAATAACGTCGGGTTGTTGATGAAAACTTCTGTCACCTATTACTTCCGATATACCATGAATATCGAGTACCGGAGCAAAACTAATATCAATATCAAACGCGAGAAGTTCTGCCGCCATCAACCAACCAAATTGCTCACAAAAATAGCTAGATTGTTGGGAATTTCCATTCGTTTTTTGGCTGATACTGCCCATTGCAGGAATTTTACTAAAGCCCTCTCTAAAACGTTGAACTCTTCCTCCCTCGTGGTCTGTAGCAATAACCACATGGTTACGCGTAACACTTCTAACATGCTTAATTAGGTCATTTAGCTGTTTAGGGTCGTGGTAATTACGAGTGAATAAAATAAGCCCTCCTACTAGAGGATGATCGAGAATATCTATCTCTTCATGGGTCAGTTCATAGCCTGACAAATCTAACATCAATGGACCCATCAATTAGTGCTCTTCTTATTGGTCATTTAGAAATTTAATCAACATACTATAGGAACCATTAAATATTCCAAACGAAAAATATGACTTTCAAACTCTCCCATGGTTATACTCTGGCAAATCGTAATTTATGTTGTTTTCAATGAAGTTTAAAACCGTAGGATTAATTGGCAAACAAGCACATCAAGGTGCAAACTTAAGTCTTAAGGCGCTAATAGTCTATTTGAGGCAGCGCGGTTGTAGAGTATTAGTCGAAAGTAAAACGGCAAAAGAACTAGATTCAAATGGTTTTGAACCGGCAGATATAACTGAAATCGGTAAAGAAGCAGATCTAGCCATAGTGGTTGGTGGTGATGGCAATATGCTGGGTGCTGCTCGAATTTTAGCAGAGTTTAATGTTGCAGTGGTTGGAGTGAATCGAGGAAACTTAGGATTTCTAACCGATATAAATCCCGATGATTTTGAACCGCAACTCGATAGCATTTTTGAAGGTGACTACAAAATAGAACAACGTTTCCTACTTGAAGTCGAAGTGTATCGAAATGGTGAAATTCAAAGTAAAGATTCTGCAGTGAATGAAGTGGTCATTCACCATGGTAAAGTTGCGCACATGATGGAGTTTGAAGTCTATCTAGACGATAACTTTGTGTTTAGTCAACGCTCTGATGGTTTAATTGTAGCGACACCTACCGGTTCTACCGCATATTCTTTATCGGGTGGTGGACCCATTCTGACGCCAAATTTAGACGCGTTAACCTTAGTGCCTATGTTTCCTCATACCTTGAGTAGTCGTCCCATAGTTGTGGATGCTAATAGCACAGTAAAATTAAAGGTATCGCCTGAAAACACTGATAATTTACAAGTGAGTAGCGATAGCCACATAGTACTAACGGTATTACCTGGTGATGAAATTATAATATGTAAAAACCCCGCTAAACTTTCATTGATCCACCCTAAAAATTACAATTATTTCAATGTTTTACGCACAAAACTTGGATGGGGAAGTAAACTCTACTAGTAATTTTTCCAGTTTTTCGAAGAGATTAGTAGACAGCAGACAAAAGCATGTTTATATTTACAGCTACTGTATATTTAAACATGTTTTTGCGTGTCTTTATTGAGAATATTAAAATGCTAGTCCATCTCTCCATTCGTAATTTTGCAGTTGTTAAAACGCTAGATGTCGATTTCAGCTTAGGCATGACCGCCATTACTGGCGAAACTGGAGCGGGTAAGTCTATATCGGTAGACGCCCTAGGTTTATGTTTAGGAGAAAGGGCAGACAACGCCATGGTGCGCACGGGAGCTGAAAAAGCTGAAGTCAGTGCGGGTTTTAACGTGAAACGACTTCCAGAAGCAATGAAATGGCTTGAACAGCACGAGTTAGCAGATGACGATGAAGTGTTAATTAGGCGCGTTATTTCCGCCGAAGGTCGCTCTAAAGCCTTTATTAATGGCACACCGGTCCCCCTGCAGCAACTCAAAAGTTTGGGACAATTATTGTTGAGTATCCATGGTCAACACGCTCATCAGCAAATTTTAAAGAGTGACAATCAACGCCGCTTGCTTGATCAATACGCAGAGCACCCTGCTTTACTGTGCAAAGTTGAAGAATCTTATAAAACCCTAAAACAACAGCAACAACATTATCAACACTTATTACAGGGACAACAACAAAGGGATGATCGTAGTCAATTGCTGTCGTACCAAATTCAAGAATTAGACGAATATGCGTTGGCAGAAGGTGAATTTGTTGCATTGGAAACTGAACACAAAAAACTCAGCAACAGTCAGACCCTACTTGAACAGAGCCAAATTAGTTTCCATCAACTGTATGAGTCGGAAGAATTCAATGCCTTATCTGCGGTTCAAAGTAGCGTTGACCGTTTGTCTGAATTACAAGAGCATGATCCAAGTCTTGAGCCGATAGTAACGATGCTAACAGAGGCCAGTATTCAAATTGACGAAGCCGCTGGCGAGTTAAGAGCCTATACCGAACAACTCGAAATAGACCCCATGCGAATGCAAAACGTTGAAGCTCGTTACTCACAGGCGTTAGATTTGTCTAGAAAACACAATGTCCAACCTGAGGCATTATATGAATTTCATCAACAACTTTCTGCTGAGTTTAATGAGTTGGTTAAAGATGATTCGTTGTTAGAAGAATTAAAAGTACAGCTAAGTGAGCTTGAGCAACAATATCACCAAGCTGCAACTAAACTCAGCGCATCTAGGAAAAAGGCTGCCAAGTCTTTTGCTAAAGACGTAGAACAGCACATACACCATATGAATATGGCAGAAGCGGTATTTAAAATTGACGTTGAACAGCAAATTCAAAGTAGTCCTAACAAGCTCGGTTTGGATACTGTGCAATTTGTAGTGTCCACCAATAGAGGTCAGGCTCCAGATAACCTTGAAAAAGTGGTGTCAGGGGGTGAGTTGTCACGCATTGGGTTGGCTATTCAAGTCATCAGTTCTAGCAATAATGATATTGCCACCATGATTTTTGATGAAGTTGACAGTGGCATCAGTGGCTCAACTGCGTCTGTGGTTGGGCAGTTGCTGCGTAAATTAGGTGAAAGTACCCAAGTAATTTGTGTCACTCACCTACCCCAAGTCGCTGCCAGAGCCCATAATCAAATGTTTGTCACTAAGTTCAGTGACAAAAAAACCACTGAAACTCATATGATTTGTTTGCAAGAAAGTGAACGAATTGATGAGTTGGCACGTCTATTAGCAGGAGACACACTTACCGAGTCTGCTTTAGCTAATGCCAAAGAATTGTTACAATTCAGTAATTCGTAACAATTAGGCATTGATTGCGCTAATGTGGCTGGGTTAGGATGCTTCGCCAAATAAGTGAGAGTGACGCTCTTACTTATCCGTTTTCGCTTTTTACATGCCGAGATATTGAGTAGCAATGAAGTTTAAGAATTTACTGGTTATATTAACCGCCACCATGATGTTATCAGCTTGTGCTGATTGGATTTTCCGAATTGATATCCCACAGGGTAACTTTTTAGACGAAAAAGATGTTAAAAAACTTAGAGTCGAAATGACCAAAGAACAGGTTGTATATGTACTGGGTAAACCTGTTTTGGAAGATGCATTTGATCACGACACTTGGTATTACTTGTACCAAATGAAACGCGGCATGAAACAACGTGGAGAGAATTTCCGCAAAGAACTCACCATTAAGTTTGTTGATGATAAAATTGCCGAAGTAACGGGTGATTTTGAATTATCTGATGAATTTAATACGCCACTTGATCAGTAGCGATTTAACCTAAATTCCGCTTTCACTGCCTAAAATCTTCAGTCTCACCTAGCCAGAAGATTTTAGGTTTATTGAGCCAGTCTCAAATGCACCGTTACTTCTTCTCTATTGTGGTAAAGGTGTTTTGCTTGCAATAGATATTTTTTAACTTGCTGCCCTTGCATGACTTCTTCAATGATCCCTAAGGCACCTTGTACCGACTCGTAACGCTTTTTCATAGGTAATTTTAGATTAAACATCGCTTCCTTACAGCGGCCATCTGCCACCCAACTCGCCATAAGTTTTGCCACTCGCTGTGGTTGTTCAATCATGTCGCATACTAACCAGTATATATTGTTTTTCTTAGGCTGAAACTTAAACCCGTCTTCTGGGCAATAGGTCACCTGCCCTGTTTCCATTAATGCCTCATCCATAGCACCGTTATCCACAGCCTGCACAAACATCCCCCTTTGAACTAGTTGATATGTCCAGCCTCCAGGACAGGCACCTAGATCTACTGCATACAACCCCCCTTGTAGGCGCACATCGTGCTCTTCTTTGGGGATAAAGGTCTGAAAGGCTTCATCAAGCTTCAATGTTGACCGACTAGGAGCTTCATGAGGAAACTTGAGTCGCATAATGCCTAACGGCAATGGTGAATTATTATTTGTAAACGAAAAACCAATATAGGCTTTGTCGGTTTGAGTGAAAAACACATGTAAAACCGGTTTTTTACTATTGTCTTTGTTGGTTAATCTATTCTTTTTACGCAACGCTTGTCTTAAAGGCACGCTGATTTTTCGACACAGTTTTGATAGTTCTCTGCCTTCAGTGGTGTCCGCGTATTCTACTCGCAGTTCTCCGCATAAAGGAAAGTCTTCACAGGCAGCTAAAATTGAACCAATACGGTCGGTCACATCCATGTTTTCAACTACTTGTTTACAAGCAAACTGTTGGCGAGCAAAAATTAAGTGACTTAACTTGAGTTTGTTGGCTAACTCATCTGCATGCTCTTCTTGATAACAATTAAACAAGACATAACCACTGTTGGCTTTTGTTTGCGAATACCCAAACACCTCCAGTTGACTGGCTTTATCCTGAACTTCATTCGCCACATCGTTTTCAAATCCACTACGGCAATACAACAATAATCCGGCCATAGTTTAATTCGCTCCTTTTAAGGCTGCAGCTACTAATAGTGCCCAGCCGACAATAAAACACACTCCGCCTAAGGGCGTTACTGGGCCAAACCATTTAATTTGAGTTAACGCCAACAAATATAAACTGCCACTAAATAGCATGATGCCAGCCATCATAAAGCCTGCACTGTATAACAATAATGACTGAGGCATTTGGCGATACAAAATAACTAACAATATTAGAGCAAGGCTATGATACATCTGATACTGCACACCAGTTTGAAAAGTGTTTAATAGTGTTTCAGATAACTTATTTTTAAGGCCGTGGGCAGCAAAGGCCCCCAACACCACCGACAACATCGCACTAAAAGCAGCGCAACTTAATAGGATTTTCATCAAAAAGTGACTCATAAAAAAGATTAGGATCCAACAAACACCTTGTGGGTATTTGCATAAGTCATGATCATAACAAAAACCAACAACCGTTGGTTATCAATTACACGGCTAAGATTGATAGAAGGTTGTGATGTTAGTCAAAAGCACAGATTGACGATAGTTTTTGACTAATAAACTGGCTCTTAAAATTTATCGTACTTAGACTTACCAACGCCAATTGATACCGTTGATCCTTCAGATAATTCAAATTCAATCCCTGCTTGTAAATCAGTCGCGGTATCCCAAGTGTTATTCGATTGTCCATTAAGGGAATAATCTACATTTACGATCCCCACACCAGCCTGAATAAAGGGAGAAGCATGATCAAACAGACCAGTATATTTTAGTTTAGCGTGACTCCACAAACCGACATTAGTTAAGACAGAATATTTGGGAACCGGTATCTCCGTTGCGGTGATATTAGCTTTCGAAAAATTTAAGCTATTATTCCATTCAAGCTTCCAATCATTATCAAGATTGAACTGGTAACCCATTCCAATGAAAATCGTTGGTACATATTTAGCACTAACTATACTCTGCTCTGGAGCTGCGAGCATATCAACTTGAGATAATGCTGCACCGTAAAAATATTGCGGTTGTATCTCTTCAGCCATCAAGGGTGTCACACTAAAGTATGCCATAGTGATAACGGGAATTAAGGTTTTCATTTTATTCATCCTTTGGTTGTTCAGTTTGGTATAGCAAAATATCGCCGGGGTTACATTTAAGGGCTGCACATATTGCATCAAGGGTTGAAAATCTTATCGCTTTAGCTCTACCACTTTTTAGTACAGATAAATTCTGAGGGGTCACATTAACTATTTCAGCTAATTCAATTAGCTTCATTTTTCGCTTGGCTAACATCACGTCGAGTTCAATAATAATAGCCATTAGATTGTTAATTCCTGCTCTTGCTGCAGTCGCTGTCCTTCCATCATGATCCAGCTCATCACAAAAATGATTAACCCAATCAATAGTTTGAGCAATTGGTCTGAACCAAGAGAAAGCACCAGCGGTAGCGAATCTGATAACCCAGTACTTCTAAATAACAGTGTCAGCAGTATTGGGTAAAATAAATCAAATACTGGCCACACCAATAAACAAGTACCTATATTACGCAGTTGCTTAATGTGATGAATAGTAAATATGCCTCCCCGTTGATAAAGACCAAAAAGTTTAATTAGTGACCAATAAATAAATAGATAAAACAATAATTCGGGTATTAATATAATGGCATGACTATCAAATCCCTCTGCAAGCAGCTCTTCTGCAAACACACTTGAGGATTCAGGCACCCCTACTATTTGAGATACATATGACTGTGATGTTCCAACAGCTAACTCAGCAGAATTTGTTTCACTTTGCGAAATAATCGCCACAGCAATAACAATTATATTGAGACTGGCGACTAAGATTATCAACAGCCTTATTAATAAACTCACCTTTGCAATTTTTTCCATTAGTCCACTTAACAATAAGATTTCATTGTTTTAAGGCTATCACAGAAAAAACAATGAGCAACATTAAAATTATCGTTTACCGATAATTTTTTACCAAAAAACAATATTAAATTATAAATTAAGGGAAAACGGATTGGGTCACGTAAGCTGATTTCTCGAATAATATGATACGGCTAATATCATTGACAAGATGGGCGCCCGTGAGCGCGGACTCCGTGAAAATGACAACGACAGCTGAGAAATCGCTGAAGACCTTCGTTATAATGCTCCTAAAAAATGCGTAAAAATATAACTTTGTTGTGTTTTTTATAATATCTAAATTTAGCTAAAGATAGCTTGTAAATGCTCACCGTCTGCAATCTACATTAGCCGCCAAGTCGAACAGCGCTCCATGTCTGTCAATCTTGGCACAGTAGAACCCATCAGTTCACCTTGACCCAATCCCCTGCTTTTATATCCGTGTTTTCTGTGTGGTGAAGATTCTTTTTTTAACGGGATTAAAATGAGTTAATACTGTGAACCCGATTCAAATATGTAACTTAATAAATTCAGCAGTTTGAGTAATCGCTAGATTGATATGACCATCGAGAGTAAAACCAGACACTTTGCGTGGTTTAAAACTATGATCGCCATCGGGTAAATAGCTTATTTGAACCTGTGTAGACAAATTATATTTGGCGATCTCTTGACGCGTGCCAAAAGTATCTCGTTCTCCTTGCAAAATAAGTACGGGCTTATTAATAGTCTCTAAATGTTCAGTACGTAACTTTTCAGGCTTACCCGGTGGATGAAACGGATACCCCATACAAATACAACCTAGTGCAGTAGACTCTTGCAGCAACATACTGGCCATTCTGCCTCCCATTGATTTACCACCAATAAAAATCGGTAAAGTCCCAACCACTTCACTCAAAACTGTTTTAAAATGAACGAGTAATTTATCGGCTCTTTCGGGTGGTCGTCTTTTACCTAACTCTTCGGCCAATTGCATATAGGCAAAATTAAAACGCACGACATTAATATTATGTTTAGCTAACCTCTCTGCCACAAGCTGCATAAATTCACTGTTTTGCCCTGCCCCCGCACCATGGGCAAAAACAAAAGTCGCAATGGGATTTAGTGCTGAATTAATTAAAGTCTTGATCATCTTGTTCTTCTTTTACTTGGGCCAATAGCCATTCTCTAAATGCGGTAATTTTACCTAGATCAGCTTGAGATTGATGGCAAACCAAATAATAAGCATTTTTAGTAATTAACTTTTCTTCGAATGGACAAATTAAACGCCCTGCTTCAATTTCTGGCCTAGCTAAAAAGCTATAACCTAGCGCGATCCCTTGTCCTAATGCAGCCACTTGCTGAACTAACAAAGAGTGACTAAAGATGGGTCCATGATTAACATTAACGCCCAAAACATTAAAATGCCGTATCCATTCTTGCCAAGCGTCTCGGGAAGAATCATGCAACAAGGTATGCTGTCGCAGATCATCTAACTTGTCTAAAGGTTTGTTACCTTGGAACAATAATGGCGAACACATGGGCGTCAAATATTCAGTGTGTAACTTATCTGCTGCTAAACCAGACCATTTACCCTTACCAAAATAAATAGCAACATCCACATCATCAGTTAAAAAACCCTCGTCTCCATCCACTGCCTTTATGCGCAAGTCTATATCAGGATTTAACTGACTAAATTTACTGATCCTTGGTACTAACCACTGACTCGCAAAGCTAGTTTGCAATGCAACCGTTAATGCGCCCTTGCCACCTTTCGCCACTAAGCGTTCGGTTGCATCATTAAGCGACTGAAAAATTTCTTTTAAATCAAGATAATAACTCTGGCCCTCTTCAGTTAAAAACAAAGCTCGGTTTTTTCGCACAAAAAGTTTCATCGATAAAAACTCTTCTAATGCTTTTATTTGATGACTCACTGCCGCTTGGGTCACAAATAGTTCATCTGCTGCACGTGTAAAACTTAGATGCCGGGCCGCGACTTCAAAGGCTTTTAGGGAATTCAAGGGAGGTAATCTGCGATTCATAAGCAAATAATTAAACTATGTAGTGGATAAAACCTATTAAAGCATTAGTTTTTCTAATCCACAACCATACAAAATGTCATTTTATTAGATAATTTTGGTCGTATATAATTTGTGCAGTGATAAATATTTATTGTTTTAAAACAAAGAATAAAGATCACGCAGCAGATTAACGAACTATGAAAAAATCATTACTTTACATTACTAATACTAAAGGTTTACAAAATGAAAACATCTTACGCAATATTAGCTGTGCTAGCCACAGTATTTTTTACTCAATCAGCATCGGCAAAACTAGGCGAGAGTCGCTCTACTATGCAACTTGAAAAACACATGGAAATTAACGTAGAAGCTGAAATTGTTGGTAATATCAACAATATGCTAGCAAACATTCATACCTCTACCATTAAAGATGACGTCACCAAACAACTTAGCCTTGGTACAGTCCAGTCACAAACAAACGAATTAGTGCAAAACATTAATGGAACCTTGCCTGAGTTCAAATTCAAGGTCGTGCTTACTGACTAAATTTATTAAAGGTTTGTCTGCTGATTAAAACCCGTTATTCCTATTAGTAAGTTATCGCTGTGCTAAGGCCGCTAAAAACCCTTTAAGGGCTTAGCACAGCAAAACTTACAAATACACACCTTAAAATTAAGCATCTATTTTTAATTAGTCAGCACTGGTATCCAAAGGTGCGAATTCTTTAACTAAATTATCCAATGCCTGCATTTGCTGTAAATACGGCTCCAATTTATCCAAAGGCAAAGCACAAGGTCCGTCACATTTAGCTTCATTAGGATTAGGATGGGCTTCAATAAACAAACCCGCTAAACCTAAAGCCATTCCGCTTCTAGCAAGCTGGGCTGCCTGAGCACGCCTGCCATCGGCTGAATCACTGCGACCACCAGGCTTTTGTAAAGCGTGCGTAGCGTCAAAGATAACAGGCGCATAGGTCTTCATTTCGTCCATCGCTAACATATCAACTACTAAGTTGTTGTAACCATAACAGGAACCTCGTTCGCATAGGATGACTTTGTCGTTTCCAGCTTCTCCAAACTTGGTAATGATATGACGCATTTCATGGGCAGCGAGAAATTGTGGTTTTTTAACGTTGATGATGGCGCCCGTTTTTGCCATAGCCACAACTAAATCTGTCTGGCGAGCTAAAAACGCTGGCAGCTGAATGACATCTACCACTTCAGCAACAGGCGCTGCTTGGTATGTCTCGTGAACATCTGTTATCAAAGGCAAATCAAAGGTTTGCTTGATTTCTTGAAATATTTTGAGTCCTTCTTCCATTCCTGGTCCTCGATAAGAATGCACAGAAGAACGGTTAGCCTTATCAAACGACGCTTTGAATACATAAGGAATACCCAGTCTTTGAGTCACTTCTTTATAATGTTCGGCAATACGCATTGCCATATCACGGGATTCGAGCACATTCATGCCACCAAAAAGCACGAAAGGTTTATCATTAGCCACGTCAATATCAGCAATGGTGAGTTTCTGTAAATTTTGCATAAAATAGGTCTTAGTATAGTAAAATTGGTGTTGGGCAATAGCATACCAATCTATGTGATTGCTGGGTATCTGAAAAGCGTATCCTACTTTGAATTTTGCAAATTTGAGCTAACATGCAGTAAATCCCCCCCTTTAGATGTTTTTATGTTGCGTAAAAGTAGCGCTTGGCGCAAATAACCAGTAAAATCACCGGTCCGATTTTAGTGGCTGCGATTAGACGTAATCTCTATCAAGTTACTGCACAAAATGATTGCCAAAGGTAAGTACAATCCGCTATGACAAAAAAGCTATTTATTAAAACTTGGGGTTGCCAAATGAACGAGTATGACTCGGAGAAAATGGCCGACCTCTTAGACTCGACTCATGGTTATCAAGCCACAGAAACAGCTGAAGATGCGGATATCATTTTGCTCAATACTTGTTCCATTCGCGAAAAAGCCCAAGAAAAGGTATTTCATCAATTAGGGCGCTGGAAAAATCTTAAAAAAGATAAACCAGAACTAATTATTGGAGTGGGTGGTTGCGTAGCTTCCCAAGAAGGTAAAACCATCCGGCAGCGGGCCCCATTTGTTGATCTTGTATTTGGTCCGCAAACCTTGCATCGTTTGCCAGAAATGATTAATCAACTAAATGGTGGTAGTCAATCCGTCATCGACATTAGTTTTCCCGAAATTGAGAAATTTGATCGTTTGCCCGAACCCAAAGCCGATGGCCCAAGCGCTTTCGTTTCTATTATGGAAGGCTGCTCTAAATACTGTACATTTTGTGTCGTGCCCTACACACGCGGTGAGGAAGTCAGTCGACCAGTTGATGACGTGTTGTTAGAAATTGCGCAATTAGCCGAACAAGGGGTTCGCGAAGTTAACTTACTGGGGCAAAATGTGAATGCTTTTCGCGGTCCAAACTATGATGGCAGCATTTGTACCTTTGCAGAATTGTTAGAACTTGTCGCATCTATCAATGGTATTGACCGTATTCGATATACGACCTCGCATCCAGTTGAGTTTACTGACGACATCATCGATGCCTATGCACAGATTCCAGAGCTAGTTGATCACTTACACCTCCCTGTACAATCAGGTGCAGATCGTATTTTAAACCTGATGAAGCGTGGCCACACTGCAATAGAATATAAATCTAAAATCAGAAAACTGAAAAAAATTAGACCTAATTTGAGTATGTCTTCAGATTTCATTATCGGTTTCCCTGGCGAGAGCGATGCAGATTTCGAAGCAACCATGGATTTGATCCAGTCAATGGACTTCGATTTAAGCTTTAGTTTCATTTATAGCGCCCGCCCTGGTACTCCAGCAGCTGATTTACCAGACGACGTAACAGAAGAAACTAAGAAACAACGTTTAAGCCTATTACAACAACGGATCACTCAACAAGCTCTGCGTATTGCACGCAATATGGTAGACACCGAGCAACGTATATTGGTAGAAGGCCCCAGCAAGAAAAACCCGATGGAATTATCAGGACGTACTGAAAATAATCGTGTGGTTAACTTTGAAGGCTTTCCCAGCATGATCGGCCAGTTTGTTGATGTGAAAATCACCGATGTGTTTGCTAACTCATTAAGAGGTGTTGTACTGAGAACCGAAGATCAAATGAATTTACGTACTGAATTAGCGCCACAGACTATATTAGCTAAAAACCCAAATAATGTTGATGAATTGGGTGTCGGCCAAGTGGTTGTCACTCAGTAAAGTTAACCATCCGTTTAAATTAAAGAGATTTGCCATTTGAGTAACCTTGTTAGTAATGAAATTGTATTAGAACCATCAGACCACAAACGTTTATCGAGCTTGTGTGGGCCCCTAGATGACAATATCAAACAAATTGAACGTCGCTTAGGTGTTGAAATCACTTATCGAAATAACGAATTTAAAGTGTTAGGTCAAACTCAACAATCTAGTGGTGCCGCACAATTACTTAAATTGTTATATATGGAAACACAACCTATTCGAGGTCAAATTCCAGATATTGAACCAGACCAAGTACATCTAGCAATCCAAGAAGCAAAATGTTTGGAGCAAGCCGAAGCCGGCCAGTATGGAAAAGAAGTCCATATCAAAACCAAACGTGGGGTGATTAAACCTCGTAACTCCAATCAATCCCAATATGTAACCAATATCATTAATCATGATATTAGTTTTGGTGTTGGCCCTGCAGGTACCGGTAAAACTTATTTAGCCGTTGCATGTGCGGTAGAAGCCTTAGAGCGTCAAGAAGTACGCCGTATATTATTGACTCGTCCTGCGGTAGAGGCTGGGGAAAAACTTGGGTTTTTACCAGGGGATTTATCCCAAAAAGTCGATCCCTATTTACGACCACTGTACGATGCGTTGTTTGAAATGCTCGGCTTTGAGAAAGTCGAAAAACTAATGGAACGCAGTGTTATTGAAGTGGCGCCTTTGGCCTATATGCGCGGACGAACCCTCAATGATGCATTTATTATTTTGGATGAAGGTCAAAATACTACAGTCGAACAAATGAAAATGTTCTTAACCCGAATTGGATTTAATTCTCAGGCTGTCATTACCGGAGATATAACTCAAGTTGACTTGCCACGGGGCGTTCGATCTGGCCTGCGACACAGCATAGAAGTACTAAAGGATGTAAAAGATATATCCTTTAACTTTTTTAGTGCAAATGATGTAGTGCGACACCCTGTTGTGGGGCGAATAGTCTTGGCATATGAAGAATTTGAAAGCAAACAAGAAAAAGCACGAATACAAAAAAAAGCACAACAAGATGCGCTTGTTAACAAGGATGAAAACTCCTCTAAGTGAATAATTGATGAGCGCCATTTTAGATTTACAAATTGCCAGTGATTCCCCAAACATCCCTAGTTTAGAGGCTATCCAACTATGGATAGACGAGGTGTTTTTGCATCAACAGATAGCTGATAGAGAACTAACAGTACGTATTGTTGATGAATCAGAAATTCAAGAACTCAATAGTCAATATCGAGGCAAGGACAGTCCCACAAACGTATTATCTTTTCCTTTCGAAATGCCCGAACTTACTTTGCTTACTGATGTTCAAATTGATGAATCACTCTCTGCTTTTTTAGGCGACATTGTCATTTGTGCGCAAGTTGTTAGGCGTGAAGCCAGCCAACAAAAAAAGCAAAATGAGCACCATTGGGCACATATGATGATTCACGGAACCTTGCATTTGCTCGGCTACGACCATATTGAAGAGCATGAGGCACAAGAAATGGAAGGGATAGAAATCGCTATATTACAAAAATTAGCCATTGACGACCCATACCAAAATCATTAATGATGCAGTCTAAGGTATCAACTGCATTGTGTTTACGTGTAAAACTTTAATTAAACTAACCTAAATAACGAGATCATGAGCGAAGATAACCCCCCATCTACTAACGGTTCTGCCAATAAAGGCTGGCTTGATAAAATAGTTCAGACCTTCACGGGAGAACCGAAAAACAAGGAAGAGTTGTTTGACGTCATTACGGACGCCGAGCAACGTGAAGTCATTAACCCCGAAACCAAAGCAATGATTGAAGGGGTCATGGAAGTAAGCGAGATGCGTGTGAGGGAAATAATGATCCCAAGAGCACAAATGCGCACAATTGAAATAGATCAAAGTGTAGAAGAATTTCTACCTATCCTGCTTGAATCAGCCCATTCCCGTTTTCCAGTTATCAATGAAGACAAAGATCATATTGAAGGAATTTTGCTAGCAAAGGATTTACTCGAATTTGCATTTATTCCAGGCAAAGAGTTTGAACTGAAAAACATTCTGCGCCCAGCTGTTATTGTCCCAGAAAGTAAACGGGTCGATGTACTGTTAAAAGAATTTCAACAAAAACGCTATCACATGGCCATTGTTGTTGATGAGTATGGTGGCGTATCGGGTTTAGTGACTATCGAAGATATTCTTGAATTGATCGTTGGCGAAATAGAAGATGAACATGATATTGAAGAAGGTGATAAAGACGGGATTCGTCCTTTAAATAAATACACCTATTCAGTCAAAGCGCTCACTTCCTTAGAAGATTTTAATAAATTTTTCGAAACCCAATTTGACGAAGAAGAAGCCGACACCATAGGTGGCATTGTATTAAAAGCGTTTGGTCATATGCCTGAGCGTGACGAAAAAGTGACGATTAATGATCTTATATTTAAGGTGACAAACTCCGATAAAAGGCGTTTAGTACAGCTCAAAGTCACGATCCCAGAAACAGAAGAATAACCCTAGGCCTTACAAAACCTTGCAAATCACAGCAAAAGTGAACGAGTTGTCGTTCACTTCAAAATTACTTTTGTCCATTGTATTGGGTGCGTTGTTAACCTTTGCTTACGCCCCTTTTTCATTTTGGTTTACTACTTTCCTAAGTCTCAGCAGTTTTATTTATTTACTCAGCAATGCGTCCCCTAAGCAAGGTTTTAAATTGGGCTTTGCTTTTGGACTCGGTTGGTTTGGGGCTGGAGTGAGTTGGGTACATGTCAGTATCGCTGATTTTGGAGGTATCCCTCTGCTTGGCTCTTTGACGTTAATGTTGCTGCTAAGTGGTTATTTGGCCCTATTTCCGGCACTAAGTTTTAGTGTACTGTGCAGATACTTTAATCAAAATCTCTGGCCAATTGCCCTGCCCTTTATTTGGCTTTTGTTTGAATGGGTAAGAAGTTGGTTATTCACAGGGTTTCCTTGGCTTTCTTTGGGTTATAGCCAACTCTCTGGTCCACTTAGTGGTTGGTTTCCAGTCATTGGTGAGTTTGGGGTGTCTGGAGTCATTATATTGCTCAGTACAGTAATGGCGACTGGGTTGATTGCAAAGAAATGGATACCTAGCTTTTTGTTAGTCACAGTATTATTTGTATCTGGTATAACCTTAAACCATGTCGAATGGGCAAAACCAACTGGCCAAAAAGCACGTATTGCTATGGTGCAAGGTAATATAGAACAAGCGCTTAGGTGGACACCAGAGCAAGATCAGCCAACCATGGACAAGTATAAAAACATGACCGCGGCTCATTGGCATAATGATGTAGTTATATGGCCAGAAGCGGCCATTCCTCAGCTTGAGCCTGTGGCGACCGAATATCTAACTGAAATGGATAATATAGCGGCGCAAACTAACACTGGCCTGATTACCGGCATAGTCAACTACAATTTTGAAACACGCGAAGCCTACAACAACCTTATTGGGCTGGGTCAAAAACAAAGCAATGACCTAAACGATGCGTCACCGGCACGTGGGCAATATCATTACTTCCATAGTAACCGTTTTGCTAAACATCATCTATTACCCATAGGCGAATTTATTCCTTTTGAAGACTGGATACGAGGCATTGCCCCTTTGTTTGATTTGCCTATGTCATCATTTAGTCGAGGTGATTTTCAACAAGGTAACATTGAGGCAAAAGGTTACCACTTTGCACCGGCAATCTGTTTTGAAATAGCTTTCCCTCGGCAGATATCCGCTAACCTTTATTACAATACGGATTTTATTATCACTGTGAGTAACGACGCTTGGTTTGGGGGATCCCATGGTCCAGCGCAGCATTTAGAAATTGCTCAAGCGCGAGCCAAGGAATTTGCTTTGCCGGTATTACGTGCTACCAATAATGGCATAACTGCTTTTATCAATCACCGGGGTGAAATTCAAAGCCGAATACCACAATTTGAAGCCGCGGTACTTGAAGATACTATGCAACAAGTGAAAGGCTATACCCCTTACCGCTTTCTAGGTGACTGGATTATTTGGTGTTTGTCATTGTTGATCTTTGCATTCGCCTGTTTTTATCAAAAAAACCTACGGGGCACCAAATGAGTACAAAGACTCGCGACCCTAACTTTATCATTCGAGCAGCGACTATCGAAGATACTTCACTTATTTTAGGCTTTATCAAAGAGTTGGCGGAATACGAAAAGTTACTTAATGAAGTGGTAACAGACGAAGTGACCTTAAAGAATAGTCTATTTGGTGAAACCCCTTATGCAAAAGTGGTAATTGGAGAGTACCAAGGTAAACCGGTATCCTTTGCTTTGTACTTCCATAATTTCTCCACATTTTTGGGTCGCCCAGGGATCTATTTAGAAGATTTATACGTGCAGCCCGAGATGCGCGGCAAAGGTTTAGGTAAAATACTGTTAGGATATTTAGCCTCACTCGCCATTGAACTCAACTGTGGACGTTTAGAATGGTGGGTATTAGATTGGAACAAACCCGCCATTGATTTCTATCAGTCTTTAGGGGCGCAATCTATGGACGAATGGACAGTAAACCGTGTTACAGGTGGCGCCTTGGACAAATTGGCTAAACAACTGTAAACATCAATAAGTCAGCTGCCTAGCCAAGTACTTAGGTTATTTTAAATTTGTTGCTTCAACAGAGTTTGTCGCAATAACTTTATTCAACCCTAGTAGCGTTTTAATCCGATTAATGGGTGTTAAAACCACAATATTCCCCATTAACACTAGAACAAAACCCATTAAGGTACTTGATTGCCACACAAAACCTTCGAACATCATACTAAGTGCCACCGCCACCACTGGAAATAACACAACAGCATAACTCGCCTTCTCAGGACCTATATCTTTTAACAATACGAAATAACAACCAAATGCGATAACGGTTCCAAATACGCTTAGATAAAGCAGTGAAGCAATATAAGGAAGGCGCGTGTCTAATGTAAACTCACTGCCATTGATTGTAGTAAAAATCAGTAGAAACAAGCTGCCATAAAACATGCCCCAAGCATTACCTTGCATAATCCCAATACTATTTTTTGAATTGCGCACACTGGTCATATTTCCTAAAGAGGCCACAAATGTTCCACCTAAAGATAAACCCAAACCTATTATCGCCTCACTAGCAAAGTCCAAAGTTTTAACATCCTGCCAGAACAAAGCGACAATTCCGGCTAATCCCAAAATAGCGCCCATAAAGATCCTTGGCGCTATCGGTTGTCCAAAAAATATACGTGTATTAACTATGTTCATTACGAGTAAAGTGGAGAAGGCGATAGAGGTCATAGCCGAGGTTAAGTAGTTTTGTGCCCAGTACAAAATCAAATAGTTAAAGCCGAAGTTGCAACATGCCAGCACCATGAAAAACAAATGATTTTTAACGCTAAAGCCCATTGGAAGTTTTTTGATTACGCAATATCCCCACATCAGCAACGCCGCAATAGAAAACCTATAAACTAACGACACCTCTGGTGCTACGACCCCAAGTTGATATTCAATCGCTAACCATGTCGAGCCCCAGATCAACACAGTAATAATGTATAAAAGCGCGCTTCTCATATTGTCCAAAATTCCAATCTTATAGCTTTAGGCTAATTTAACTCGTAAACTGGATACTAAACAGATACAGTTAATTTAAAATACAACCTATACAGATTAAAGCGATAAGTAAGATGACTCCCTCCTCATTGAAAGAACCCAATACCTATTTGTATCAACAAGTCATCAATTTAATTACCGAAATGCGTATCAATGGTACTTTACAAACTGGGCAAAAGTTACCTTCACTACGTAACTTATCAAACGCTCTTTCTGTAAGTATACCCACAGTCAAACAGGCCTATATCGAGCTCGAACGACAAGGATTAATACGCGCCAAACCTAAATCAGGATATTTCCTTACCCAGCAAAATAAGTCAGAGCAGCCCAAAAAGGCACGTTTACCTGCTAAGCCAATAACGGTAAGTCGCCAACAGTTAATTGAGGATGTTTTTAAGTCAATTCACCAACCTCATAATCTCGCTCTTGGTGTGGCTAACCCTGTTGCCGCATTACCTATTACCAAAACTCTTAACCGCACTATGCGGCGTATTATGTCTGTGATGGGTGACAAAGCCCTACACTATGGACCCGTTGCTGGCTATGAGCCACTTAGAAGACAACTTGCCTTTAGTTATATGGAGTATGCCCTGCCATTGGCCCCAGATGACATCATTATCACTAATGGTGCCCAAGAAGCACTCAATATCGCTTTGCAATGTGTCGCTAAGGCTGGTGACGTTATTGCAGTAGAATCCCCCTGCTATTTTGGGATTTTAGAACTAATAGAAAACCTCGGCATGTTAGCGTTAGAAGTGCCAATTTGTCCCGAAGACGGCTTATCCATTCAAGATGTTGCAAGTGCCATTGCGAAACATCCAGTTAAAGCTTGCGTTTTTTCTAGCACTATTGCCAACCCTATGGGATGCGAATTAACTGATGGCGCCAAACAACAGATAGTTGAATTATTAGAAAATAATGACATCCCTCTTATCGAGGATGATGTTTATGGGGATCTGTATTTCACTGAAAAGCGTGGTTCCCCTGCGCAAAAATACAGTAAAAAGGGGCTAGTGATTACCTGTAGCTCGTTCTCTAAAACTGCAGCACCAGCCTACCGCATTGGATGGCTAGCGACTCATAAGTTTAGTCAAAAGTGTGCTCAGATAAAACGCGCGCTATCATGTTCATCCTCCCATATGAATCAAATTACACTTTTTGAATTTGTAAGAACCTGTGATTACGACCGTTATCTGGTGCAATTACGTAATATATTGCTCACTAACAAAGTGCGAATGCGCAATAAATTACAGCAAAGTTTAGGTGATAGCGTACGTATCAGTGACCCCAAAGGAGGGGCAGTGTTATGGCTAGAATTTAATAAAAACATCAATAGCGCTGATATATTTCAATTAGCGTTACAGCACAATCTGAGTGTTAGTCCGGGTACCTTGTTTTCTCCTAGCAATCGTTACCAACACTGCATAAGACTCAGTTATGGTTTGCCTTGGAACACTGAGTTAGAAGAAGGACTGGGGGTATTTGCTGATATATGTCTAACACTACAAAAAAATTGAATACTCAACTCAGAAGGCCCCCTATCTTTCTATCTTTGCGAGCTACACTAAGAGGTTTTGAAGAAAGCAACTTCTTCATTTAATTTTTCTGCAAGTTTGTCCAAGGCAATAGTAGCGGTATTATTTTGATCTAAAGAATATACCGTCTTCTTACTTATCTCATCGATTTGTGCCATCACCTCGGTTATCGAACCAATCCCAACCACCTGTTGAGTCGCGGTATCAGAAACTAACTTGGCATTTTTGAAAGAATTTCCAGCATTTTCTTCAATCTCATGTAGCAAACTCATTGCATCATGAGTTTTGCTTTGACCATCTTGCACTTTTGGTAACGTATCTTGCATCACGCTCACTGCAATTGAAGTTTCTTGTTGTACTTCTTCAATCGTTGTTTGGATCTCGCGGGTCGCCTCACCGGTGCGCAATGCAAGTTGCCTTACTTCGTCCGCTACAACAGCAAAACCTCGACCTGTTTCACCAGCACGCGCAGCCTCAATAGCGGCATTTAACGCCAGTAAATTGGTTTGATCGGATATCCCGTTGATCACATTGGTGATCCCGTCTATTTGACTCGTTAACTCTTCCAATTTACTTATCTGTTGTACTGCCTGATTCACCGTATTAGCAACATTTTGCATTGACTCTACGCTCAATGACATCGAATCAATTCCATTTTTAGCTCTTTCCACCATACGTTTTGCATTGACTTTATTTTTGGCGGCGGTTTCTGAGACATCCAAAATATTGGTTTTGATTTCATCGAGACGAGTACGAGTAGCAACTGTTAAAGTGTCTTGCTCTTGAGCAAGTACAATGATGTTTTTAGAGCCACTAGTAACAATAGTAGACTGCCGTTTTAAGTCATGTGAGGCCGCTACAATTTCTAGTACTGTATTACGTAAGCGATCCTGCATTTTGGCCATGGTAGCCAACATACTTTTGTCAAATGGGGTACTTAGTTTTTGTATTAAATTGCCTTCGGCAATCTGGGTGAGGGCTTCTGCAGCAATGACTGGTTCAGCTCCCAGAGATGTTTTAAAACTTTTGGCGATAATATAAGCCACAAAAATAGACAACAGCAAAGCGCTTAGAGTTAATACCAACATGGTTATTTTAAAGCTCGAGGCATTCTCTAAAATTTCATTGGTAGCCGCGACATTTTTGACTTCTTGCAAGTCAATAAAGGCGTTAATTGTATTTAGCCACTCAACAAATAATTGACTACCACCGGTTTTTAACAGCCGTAACGCATCGCTATTTAATCCTTGTGTTTTCGCTGTAATAACTTCGCTAATCAAGTTTTCGGTTTTTCGTTGCAGGTCATCAAGTGTGTCCAATATTGTGGATTCTTGGCTGCTGAAATATACCCCCGACTCCTGCATAGCGCGCATTTTTCTGTGGGATACCTTATAAAACTCCGTTAAACCATTAATATCATCGATATGTGTTTTAATGTTAGCTTGACTATCTGCAGTGGCAAGATCACGAATAGCAATAGCCCGATCATGCACACTACCGCGAAAGTTAATGGCATTGCGTTGTTTAACAACATTAATTTCAGTCATTGTGGTTAAGGTATCCGCTATCATATTGACGCGGTATATCCCCACCATAGTGAGTACCACCATAAGCAAAGAGACAACACTAAAGCCTATAAGGAGGCGCAGATTGATACTTAAATTATTTAGCATATTTATTATCTCTTCTATTTAAATAAGGTCACGGCAAACCATGTAAAGTGGAATTTATTTTGTGTCAGTTTGGGCGACACTACTCGAGTATAACGAAACGCAAAAAGGCACAATGTAAGTAAGAACTACCTTAAACCAATTGATTTTCGCATCACCGAAAATCGCCTCTCCTTGGTTTATTATCGTCAATATTGTCCCTACAAAAATACTGATAAAAATGGCCATTTTAATTTGTTTTTTGGACACCTTCATTTCGATCCTTTTTAATTAACTAAGCGCCAAAATTTAATGGTAATCATTGTAACCGTATCTTTAACGACTAAAAGCCTGGCTGGCAATTTTCATTTCTTTAAGCGAAACGCTATCATGGCACATGAAAGAACTGGATTTCTAAATAAAACTTTCAATTTAAATAGGTTACTTGGTAAAAAAATGTTTCATCGGGATATTGCAGTTGAGTGTACGTAAAATCTAAATTTAATCTATTAGACTAAAGCAGCAGTTGTAACAGGTTTTGCCAGCGACACTTGCGTACTAATTTAACAAAATAGTAATCAACAGGAATTCAATTTTCTAATTAGTTTAGTCGTGATTACTGACGATTTATACTGTTATTTCGGTTCTTCTTTAAGAGAATGGCGTTTGAAAAATTGCCAAATTAGTTGTGTTGCAGGTAAACCTGTTTCCGTCTTACCTAGTCCGTAACCTTTTAACGTTTCAGCCATTGGAGAGCCTGGCCAAGTATGACCCGCCTCCGTAGAACGATAAAAATCGACTTCACCTTGACCCGCACAATTTTTATATTGAATTAATTCGACAGATAAAGAATATTGAGTTCGTGTTATTGATCCACACCGATTATTTTCTACCCATGCACTTAGCGCATCCTCTACCCCCATTTTCCAATAAGCAGGCGAATCACTTTGCAGATAATAGTGATTAACATTGTCCTTTTTACCATGAAAACTAATAGTTGCCACGCCTCGTGACGGCTTACAGTCACTTGGATACCTTATGCCTGCCACAGGCCCAATAGCAGCGATGGTTGCCGATAGGTCACAGGCCAGTCGACTGCTCATTCGAGCGCCACCAGAAAAGCCAGTGGCGTAAATTCGCGTCTCTTCGATTGAAAACTGTTTTTTCAGTGTCGCAATAAGTTGCCGTATAAACAAAACATCATCAGGGCCCTTTGCCCGATTTACATTCCATGTAATGGGTCCGTTCGATTGGCGTTTGAACAATGCGAGTGGCGAAACCACAATGAAATTTTCTATTTCAGCGAGCTTTTCAAACTCAGATAATTCAACTTGTGAATCCGGATGGCTATTTGTTCCGTGAAAATTGAGTACTAATGGATAGGTCGTCTTCGCATTATAAGAAGACGGAACAAATAGTCGGTATTTTCTTATTTCACCCGCCACCTCAAGTATATTCAATAAAGGTGGTTGCTGAGCACATAAAGCGACACTTGTTAAAAGTAAGCTTAATATAACAACCCCCAACCTAAGACCTTTACCTAAAAACTGCAACATTAAGAATGACTCCGTTGTTAATTTGTTTTTTATGAAAAGATAAATAACGAGCTAATTTTTATTCGTTTTTAGTAAAATTGATGCGCTTGCGCAATTTGATAAGTACTCGCCTTAATTATCGCAGGACTTAAACAACATTGCGATCTTAGGAATCCCATGGGATGGGATCCAACGTTTATACTCAACAAACCCATGTTTTTTATATAAGATGATGGCAGGCTCATTCACTACCGCCGTTTCTACCACAGCCTCGGAGTATTCAAATGTATCTAAAACATATTCTATCAATCTGCCGGCTATGCCTTTTCTAAAATACTGAGGATCAACAGTTAAACTGTCGATTTCTAGTCGTTTTTCATTTATCGATATTTCAATTACCGCAGCAAGACAATCGTTACATTGAAAACCATAAAACAACGTTTTTGAACTTGCGATATCTATAGTGCTACGTGACAGAGGCGGAAAATTAACCGCGCCTATTAGCTCAGCCTCAACTTTATAGGCATGTTGAAAAACCTTGTAAATTTGACTCGCAACTTGTTCATTAGCATTTTCAAGTGGATAAATCATTTAATAATCTCATATATTTTATTGTTAACTTATACCTAGATTTTATTCACACTGACATAAAATATTCACAGTAATCTGTTGTAATCGATCTTTACAACGGTTTCAGTAACCAATAGTCACCTAACTAATTAAGACATATAGTCCGCCAAGTCATTAACTTATGGCACACAAGGTAAGTCATTTGAATATTTACACTGCAAGTCTAAAGGCGCTGCTCGTATCTTCAATGTTTGTTCTAAGTACGCATGATGCACAGGCCATTGATCCCCAAATCCTCCCATATCAACACATCCCCGCTTTCAAAGGTAAAGTAAATTCTATGGGTTCGGATACCTTAGCGAATTTGATGGCATTTTGGACTAATGAATTTAAGGTCATGTATCCTGAGGTTGAAATTAGTCTGCATTCAGAAGGCTCTGCAACTGCTCCTCCCGCGTTATTAAAGGGTATTGCTAATATCGCTCCTATGAGCCGAAAAATGACAGCTAATGAACTAAATGTATTTGAACTTAAACATGGTTACCACCCCACACCAATAAAAGTTGCGATAGATGCGATTGCCATATTTGTACATAAAAGTAACCCTCTTGAGCATATTAGCATTTCACAACTAGAGGCGATTTTTTCTGCCGCTCCACGTTGCATGCAATCTTCACGAATCCATTATTGGCGCGACCTTATCGAAACCGATATCAAACGGACAGTCATTGATGTGTTTGGCAGAAATGCAGACTCGGGCACTAATGGCTTCTTCAGGAATTTAGTTTTGTGCAATGGTCGATATTTAGACTCTATGCAAAGGTTGCCTGGAAATGCGTCCATTGTTCAGGCAATTTCTAACAACCCTAATGCAATAGGGTTTTCAGGCCTAGGGTATAAAACTTCAGGTGTACGGACTTTAGCCATCTTGCACAAAGGCAAAGCCACGCTTCCTGATAATATAGGTGGAACCAATTGGGAGTATCCATTAGCACGCTATCTCTATCTTTATGTAAATAAACAACCAGACAAAACACTTGAAAAATCTGTCTATGAGTTCATCTTGTATGTCCTATCCAAAGCGGGACAAACCACCGTTGAACTCGACGGCTACAACGCTTTACCACTATCTGTAATACAGCAAGAACTAAAAAAAATAGCCAACTAGTGGTTGCGCTTAAGCTGCAGTTAATCCTGTTTTCAGCATTTCAATAAAAGGTTGCGGTTTAGAAATAGCGTAACCTTGAGCGAAATTAATTCCCATATCCTTCAAGCACTGTTCGGTTTTTGCATCACCAACAAATTCAGCAATGGTTTGTTTGCCCATACTTTTGGCAATATCATGTATGGCTTTTACAGTCGCAAGATCACAAACATCATTACACATGTTTTTAACGAAAGAACCATCAATTTTGACGTAATCGACACTCATATTTTTTAGATAAGTAAATGAGGACATACCCGCACCAAAATCATCTAAGGCAAACTTACAACCTAGAGATCTAATTTCATTGACCATAACATCAGCGTTAACCAAATTCATAACTGCCGAGGTTTCGGTGATTTCAAAACACAGTTTTTCAACGGGAATAGTGCTCGTTTTGAGCCGATTTAGCATTTTAGTTAACAAGGAAGGAGAATTTAAGCTCGCTCCGGAAAGATTGATTGCACACTTCTCTAAGTTTTCAACATGTTCGTTGTTTTCTTCGAGTAACTCGATAGTTGTTTCAAACACCCAATGGTCTATACGAGTCATTAAACCATGTCGCTCGGCAATAGGGATAAACATTGCTGGGCTAATATTATTTCCTTGTTTGTCCTTCATACGCAGTAAAATTTCATAACTGTGGCGTGTATGAGCTTCACTAAGAGGTTTAATGGTTTGAAAATATAACTCGAAACAACCATATTCTAGCGCATGTTGTAGTTGCGCTAAGGTGTCTAACTCGGCGTTGCGAAAGGCTAATTCATTGTCTCCTTGTTGATGCAAGTGGTACTGATTACGTCCATTATTTTTAGCCGTATAACAAGCTGTATCAGCAGCTTTAACTAACCCTACCGCTTCAGTATAGCTGTGATCAATCTGCACTAGTCCAACACTCGCTCCGACATGGAAAACCTTGTCTTCCCATAGAAAGCGAAAGGCAGCGACGTTATCAAGTAACGCTTGTACTCTGTGTTGGGCTTGGTCACTATTCGTATCTTTTAATACCAGACAAAATTCATCACCTCCTACTCGAGCTAGTATGTCACTGCCTTTAAGGGACTTCCCTAAAATATTAGCGATATTTCTCAACAATTTATCACCCGCTTGGTGACCACAAGTATCGTTAACCAGTTTAAATTGATCCATATCGATATAACATAGAGTCGCGATTTTTTGATGGGTGTGGATGTCATTTAATACTTTCTGCAATTTTCGGTCAAAGGCATAGCGATTAAGTAGCCCCGTCAATTGATCATGGTTAGCTTGGTAGTAGATTTTTTCTCGAAGTTGAATATCAGCGGTAACATCCCGAGCAATTCCTTCTATAGCGACTAAATTATGATGTTTATCAAATATTGGAGAGTCGGTGTATTCAATAATCACGTCTTCTTTTGAAGCCGAAATGTAAGTCACTAAATACGCTTCTGTTCTGTCTCCTTGCAACTGTCGCTGGCGAATATCCTGCATATTATTGGGCATATGTTTTACAAAGTTTCTGCCATTGTGTTGAAAGTTGCTAGCTTCATAACCCAACACATCTTTTACGCCGTGGCTAATATAAGTTATCTCTCCACTGGCTTGCATCGAATAGATAAAATGACCACGTAGCCCGTCGATTAAGCGACGAAACTTAGCTTCACTGAGTTCAAGTTTTTGTTGTGAGAGGTGGCGCTGAGTAATGTCTCGTACCGTCATTGCGATACCTATTCCAGCCTTTACAATTTGTAGTTTAAGCCATTGTTTTTGAGATCCTTTATACCGGCTTAAGACACATTCAAAAGGTTCTCCATTTTCGTTCACCTTTTTGATTTTAGAGAATATATCCTTACCATTCATCTGGTCTAGGTGTTGATTAAGTGACAATGATTCTTGCTTGAGCATATCTTTACCAAATAGCTTACTGGTAATTTTGTTGGCATCAACCAATGTAAAATCGACAACATTACTCACGCCATCTGATACGGCTTCATACAACATGATACTATCCAATGCGGCTTCGCTCGCCGCTTGATAATGCAGTTGACTTTGACTTAAGCGAACTGCACTCCTTAGTTGCCAAAATAGAAATAGACAGATCAACGCCGACATTAACGAACCGCCAACTAATATCAAATTACCCATCAACACCATTTGATGTGAGCTTTGTAAATTCAATACCCATTCTCGCTCTGCAAAAATTACCGGAACTGAAACAATAGTGCCGTCATTGACCAGCACGCCGTAATCAAGAAGCTCAGTCGTACCGTCATAGATTGAGAAACTGAACTGCGGCCCAATTAAATCTCCTAGCATGGTTTCTAATGTCGTTTTAATATCGAAACTAGCAACGACATAACCCAAACTTAAATTATTCGGATCAACTCTCAATACATAAAGATCAAGTAATTTATTAAGACGAGTCAAACTTGTCGCTTTTCCCTGTTGAAAAAGTTCGTCTCCATTAATGCCGAAATCGGTGACGGGTTTACCCAATAAACCAGATCGGTTTTCAGAAGATATGTTCCAACGAACCGTAAAATCGGGGTTGAGCCACCAAATATCATCAATACCGGGCAACACAATTTTCATACTCGCTGCATGAGTATGAAACCAGTCAACTGGATTGGGAGATCTATCGGGCCAAGAGTTAATCAAATTATTTACGGCGCGGCTGCGGTCGGCTGAAAACATCTCTAAGGTATTTCCGACTTGGTGTGCAACGACCTTTGCCAACGCAACTCGTCGCCCTTCTTCACGTTCAACTAAATAAAAACGTAAAAAGGAAAATAACACCAACAACAGTAAAAACAGAATACTCGGCAGTAGATATAGCTTGTTATTTTTGTTCAAAAAAAATGTCACCAGTTGGCACCCAATACAACAGAACTCGAATGATTACCGGTGATGATATGACAACAACATGACAGTATATTGACAAGGTCAATATTCAACATATAACCGCCGTTCGACGAGGCGGTTACTATAATTTCACTTGTACAACCCACAGCTATCAAGTGTTAAATTGGCATCAACAATTTGAATATAATGACCTATCTCAAAAATTAAGCACCAAGCTAGAAAAAACAGCAATATGATCACCAAAGTGAACAAATAGGTGGCATCGAGGTTTACCAAGTAAAATTAGCAAACCTTAGCTCACTAAGAATTAGAATACCTTTAGGTTGTACTCATTACTCGAGCCGTCACCTGAATTTCAATCTTCATTTTTTCATCTAACAATCCGGCTTCAAACATTGTCGCTGCGGGCCTAATATCTCCAAAGTAGTGATTTAACACAGGCCAACAAAGTTCGAAGTCACTTTTTTTAGGTAAAATGTATGTTACCCGCACCACACACTTAAGCGCACTGTTTGCTGCAACCAGCGCTTGTTCTATGTTTTTTATACATTGTTCAGTTTGTTTAGCCACGTCGCTAGATATTGACATGTCAGCATAGTCATAACCTGTAGTGCCTGATACAAACACATAGTCACCATCAACCACGGCCCGTGAATACCCTATTTTACTCTCAAATTCAGAACCACTAGATATTAACTTTCTTTGCATAATAAAATACTCCTGACTCAATCATTTCTAATAGTTGGTCTTAAAAAACAAAAACGAGGCCTTTAGCCTCGTTTTTAGTCAAATATTTCTCATAAGAATGAGCGTTAGCAATTAGATATATTCCACTGCAATAATCTCAAACTCTATTGTCCCTTTAGGGGTTTGGATATTAACTACATCATCCAAGGATTTACCAATCAAACCTCTGGCGATAGGCGAAACCACAGATATCAAATTATTTTTAATATCGGCTTCATCTTGACCGACGATTTTGTAGGTGGTTTCTTCGTCTGTTTCCAAATTGACAATAGTCACTGTAGTACCAAATATCACTTTACCGTTATTGGTCATTTTAGTGACGTCAATAATTTGGATATTAGACAGTTTACCTTCTATGTCTTGAATACGCCCTTCACAAAAGCTTTGTTGTTCTCGAGCCGCGTGATACTCGGCGTTTTCTTTCAAATCGCCATGCTCTCTCGCTTCAGCAATAGATTTCACAATTTGTGGTCTTTTAACTGATTTTAAATGCTTCAACTCTTCACGGAGCATATCTGCGCCTTGGGCTGTCATTGGATATTGGGTCATATCAACAACTCTCTTATTTTTGTAATTTAATTCAAGTTAATGGGTACTAAATACCGCTTTTCAACTAAGGAGCAAACAATCTCGACGTTTACCCCTAATTGACGTCGTTAATGGATTCGAGTGTGTAAATCTTGTACCGAGGTTACTCTTGCTCTGTCATCCGCTTTATTGGCGTTAACTGTAGCAAAAGCCGCGTTCATAGTAGTGGTATATGCAACCTTGTTTAATAGCGCCTCTTTACGAATATATACAGAATCATCAATCGCTTGTCGACCTTCAGTGGTATTGACAATGTAGCAATATTCACCGTTCTTTATAGCATCGACTATATTTGGACGACCTTCACTGAGTTTATTGACTACGCTGCATTCTACACCGGCATTATTCAATACTGTCGCCGTACCTTTAGTCGCCTCTAGGGTAAATCCTTTAGATACCATAGTTTGACCCAGTTCAATCACTCGATTTTTATCGTTCAATCGAACCGATAATAACGCTTTGCCACCAACCGGAATCGGTTGACTGGCTCCCAAGTTAGCTTTGGCATAGGCTTCTTCAAAGTTTTCACCTACCCCCATAACTTCACCCGTTGAACGCATTTCTGGCCCTAGTAATGGATCCACGCCTTGGAATTTAGCAAAAGGTAACACCACTTCTTTAACTGAATAAAATGGCGGAATGATCTCTTTGGTGATCCCTTGTGATGCTAATGATTGACCAGCCATCGCTCTGGCGCCAATTTTAGCAAGCGGCATACCCGTAGCTTTTGACACAAAGGGAACGGTCCTAGCCGCGCGAGGGTTCACTTCAATCAAGTACACCTGACCATCTTTCACCGCAAATTGGGTATTCATTAAGCCAACCACACCTAATTCCAATGCCATCGCTTTTACCTGCTCGCGCATCACATTTTGTACTTCTTGGCTAAGAGAGTACGGCGGTAACGAACACGCCGAATCACCTGAGTGTACCCCTGCTTGTTCGATATGCTCCATTATGCCACCGATTACGACGTCTGTGCCGTCACTAATAGCGTCAACATCCACTTCAATTGCATCGTCTAAGAAACGGTCTAACAATACCGGTGAGTCGTTAGAGACTTTTACAGCATTATTTAAATAACGTTTAAGGTCATTTATGTCGTATACAATTTCCATAGCGCGGCCGCCTAAAACATAGGAGGGCCTGACCACTAATGGGAAACCAATCTTATCAGCTGCCACCAAGGCTTCTTCTAGATTTCTGACCGTGGCATTAGCAGGTTGTTTAAGGTTAAGTTTATTAACCATTTTTTGAAAACGTTCGCGATCTTCCGCTTTATCAATGGCATCTGGAGAAGTACCAATGATAGGCACACCAGCCGCTTCTAAATCTCGAGCCAATTTAAGCGGAGTTTGTCCACCATATTGAACAATTACACCTTTAGGCTTTTCGATACGTACTATTTCCAATACATCCTCGAGTGTCACCGACTCAAAGTATAAACGGTCAGAGGTATCGTAATCGGTAGAAACTGTTTCGGGGTTACAGTTAACCATTATGGTTTCGTAACCATCTTCGCGCAATGCTAAGGCTGCGTGAACACAACAGTAATCAAATTCAATGCCCTGCCCGATACGGTTTGGCCCGCCTCCCAACACCATGATTTTATCATTGTCGGTCGGATTAGCTTCACATTCTTCATCGTAGGTAGAATACATGTACGCCGTATCTGAAGAAAATTCAGCGGCACAGGTATCAACACGTTTATAGACAGGGTGAATTTCGAATTCACGACGCACTTCGCGTACATCCGACTCATCGACGCCAGTTAATTCTGCAATTCTAGAGTCTGCAAAACCTTTACGTTTAAGGGTTTTCATCAAATCATAATCGATGGCAGATAAACCACTGTGCTGCATTTGCTGTTCAAGAATGATCAATTCTTCAATCTGCACTAAATACCATCTATCAATATTGGTTAATTCAAATATTTCTTCAACCGACATCCCCATTCGCATAGCGTCACCAATGTACCAAATACGCTCAGCACCTGGTTCACGAAGTTCTCGAATGATAGTCACCTTTGCGTCGGGCCCATTAATGTCAATAATCGAATCTAGGCCATTCACTCCTACTTCTAAGCCTCGAAGGGCTTTTTGCAATGACTCCTGTTGGTTACGACCGATGGCCATGACTTCACCAACAGATTTCATTTGAGTCGTTAAACGATCATTGGCACCGTCGAATTTTTCAAAGTTAAATCGAGGTATTTTTGTGACCACATAATCGATAGTTGGCTCAAACGAAGCAGGCGTTAATCCACCCGTTATATCATTAGCTAATTCGTCAAGGGTATAACCTACGGCTAATTTCGCCGCTACTTTGGCAATTGGGAAACCCGTGGCTTTGGAAGCCAACGCTGACGAACGAGACACCCTAGGGTTCATCTCAATAATCACTAATCGACCCGTTTTAGGATCAACACCGAACTGAACATTAGAGCCACCTGTTTCAACTCCGATCTCTCGTAAAACCGCGATTGCAGCGTTACGCATGATTTGGAATTCTTTGTCAGTTAAGGTTTGTGCTGGAGCGACGGTAATCGAATCACCCGTATGGACCCCCATAGGATCAAAGTTTTCTATGGTACACACGATAATACAGTTGTCAGCTTTGTCCCTGACCACTTCCATTTCGTATTCTTTCCAGCCGATTAGGGACTCATCAATTAACAACTCACTGGTAGGCGATAGATCTAATCCGCGGCGACAAATCTCTTCAAATTCTTGTTTATTGTAGGCAATACCACCACCAGAACCACCCATAGTAAAAGACGGACGAATGATACAAGGAAAACCAATACGACTACTGACGTCAAAAGCTTGTTCTATCGTGTGTGCAATTTCAGCGTGAGGGCAAGACAAACCTATGGATTTCATGGCTTTGTCAAAACGTTCTCTGTCTTCTGCTTTATCAATGGCGTCGGCGGTCGCACCGATCATTTCAACACCAAATTCTTCAAGCACACCATATTTATTCAAATCAAGGGCGCAGTTTAAGGCCGTTTGACCTCCCATCGTGGGCAACACTGCATCTGGACGCTCTTTTTCAATGATTTTTTTCACCACTTCCCAGTGAATTGGCTCAATATAAGTGGCGTCCGCCATTTCTGGATCTGTCATGATAGTCGCGGGATTTGAGTTAACCAAAATCACTCGGTAACCTTCTTCACGCAACGCTTTGCAAGCTTGTGCACCTGAATAGTCGAATTCACAAGCTTGGCCTATAACGATAGGGCCTGCGCCTAAAATCAATATGCTTTTTATGTCGGTACGTTTTGGCATGTATCTAATTACTCTACTAATTCTTGTACTTTAAAAGGTGCGAGCTTTATTGGCTTTGCTGCATCAACTTTATGAAATGGTCAAACAACGGAGCGGCATCGTGTGGCCCCGGACTGGCTTCTGGGTGCCCCTGAAAACTAAACGCAGGCTTGTCTGTGCGATGAATTCCCTGTAAGGATTTATCAAATAATGACACGTGGGTCACTTCTAATGTAGAAGGCAGGTCGCGCTCATCAACTGCAAACCCATGGTTTTGACTGGTAATCATAACGCGATTACCTTTAATGTCTTTAACAGGATGGTTGGCACCATGATGTCCAAATTTCATTTTCACTGTTTTTGCGCCACTGGCTAACGCTAATAGCTGATGCCCTAAACAGATGCCAAAAATCGGAATATTTGTCTCCAATAATTGTTTAATGGCTTCGATCGCATAAACACAGGGTTCAGGATCACCCGGTCCATTGGATAAAAACACACCGTCTGGTTTTAACGCTAACACTTCATCAGCCGTCGTTTTCGCAGGAACAACAGTCAACTTACAACCACGGTCGGCTAACATACGCAAAATATTGCGTTTCACACCAAAATCATAGGCAACTACGTGAAACTCTGGGTTTTCTAATGCGCCTTGGTAACCTTGTCCAAGAGTCCAGCTACCATCAGTCCACTGGTAAGACTCATCGCTAGTTACCTCTTTAGCCAAATCCAAGCCCTTGAGCCCAGAAAATGCCTGAGCTTGAGCTAAAGCGCTAGATTCATCTAATGGAATATCATCAAGGGTATTACTAGCAATAATACAACCGTTTTGCGCGCCTTTATCTCGCAAAATCCGAGTTAATCTTCGCGTATCAATATCCGCAATACCCAGAATGTTATTTTCTTCTAAATATTCAGACAGACTTTGCTCGCTACGAAAATTACTTAAGATCAACGGTAAGTCACGAATGATTAGGCCTTTAGCCCATATTTTATTTGATTCACAATCTTCAGAATTTATCCCCGTATTACCAATATGTGGGTAAGTAAGAGTGACAATTTGTTCTGCATAAGAAGGGTCAGTTAGAATTTCCTGATAACCTGTCATTGAGGTGTTAAACACAACCTCCCCAACCGACACACCAGAAGCTCCAATTGCAGTACCTTTAAAGACAGAGCCATCTTCAAGTACTAAAAGGGCAGAATTAGCCAAATCAACCTCCAGGTTAGATATTAAACGGTTTTAACCTAGGACTCCGATTTAAAAATCAGTAAAATGAGTCCAAAGATATCCATATAAACATATGATTTAAATGAACATTTAGTCAATTTGCAAATTATAAAAGCGTAAAATCTAAGCGACTCCACTGAATTTTGGCAAATTCGCAATATTATACATACAAGGGTGTTTCAGGTCTATTCACAATTATAAAAATTGCATAAATAACCGTTTAACCATATTTTTTATACATAAGGGGTAAAAGCAGTCATTCTATAAATGTAATCTAGCGCATTTTAAAACCGAGTACATCTTCCATATCATACAAACCTGCTGGCTGATTAACGATCCAATTGGCGGCTTTGACCGCCCCTTTTGCAAAGGTTAATCGACTTGAAGCCTTATGTGTAATTTCTATTCTTTCACCTAGGTCCGCAAATAAAGCGGTATGTTCACCCACTACATCACCCGCTCTGACGGTAGCGAACCCAATAGTTTGGTGATCACGTTCACCTGTTTCACCTTCTCTGCCGTAAACGGCACATTCAGATAAATCTCTACCAATTTCACTGGCAATCGCCTCACCAATCGCCACAGCTGTACCTGATGGCGCATCTTTCTTAAATCTATGATGGGCTTCAATTATCTCAATATCAGCGGTTTCAGCCATCACAGCAGCAGCTTTCCTGACTAAATCCAGCATTAGAGTCACACCTACACTGTAGTTAGCTGCGAAAACAACAGGGATAACTTTAGCAGCAGCATCTACCATCGACTTTTGTTGTGCATTTAATCCAGTGGTGCCAATTATGACTGGCTTTTTATGAGCAACACAAAAAGCCAAATTATCTGTTAACGCTTCAGGTAAGGTGAAATCAATCAATACCTCTATTTGTTGGACTTTCGCAGATAAATCGTCACATACCAACACACCTTTTTTGCCTATACCTGCCAGTTCTCCTACATCCGTTCCAACAAGGGAAGACGTTGCTCGCACGGTAGCGGCAGTCAACGTGTCAGACGCACTTAATTCGACAGCCTCGATCAAGACTCTACCCATTCGGCCATTAGCACCAAAAATAGCAATATTACTCATAGTGATTAAATTATGTTTTTCGTTGAAAGTTTGTGAAGCGATTGTGCCTGATTTATGTCTTGGTTGCAGTATTCAAAAATTAACTTTTTTTGTATAACTAACCTCTGCTTTGTATAAGCGAGGCAGCACTTATCGGTAAAGTCATATAGTATTGGTTTTATTGCAATAATTTTACCCTTTTTATGGACTACTCATGCCAGAAAGTAATTTTAGTAACTCAAACGTTACTATTGAGCAACTACCCACAATATCAAAACTAGAGCAACAACCTCTATCTGAAAGATATGCTCCCATCAACCGTGTAATAAATTTAAGCGTTATCTTGGTTGTTTGTTTTATTGCGTCGTTTATTTATTTGCAACCATTTGTTGATTTACCAGCTGGCTTACAAAGTTTTTTGCCTTACTTTACTTGGGCGGTTGCTTGCTTAGGTGCTCTTTTCACTTGGTTCATATACGCTGGAGATAACGTTAAATCTTATGCATTGAGGGATTTGGATTTACATTATTCCAGCGGTTTGTTTTTTCGAAAAGTAGTGAGTCAACCCATTACCCGAATTCAACACATGGAACTAAAACGAGGCCCTATTGAACGAAAAATAGGTATAGCCAAGTTACAAGTTTTCAGTGCTGGGGGCGAAATGCATACCTTCGAAATACCTGGGTTACCCGTGGAAAGAGCACAACAGATACGTCAATTTATATTGCAACACAAAGATGTGGTCAAACATGGATAGTGAAAACAAGGTATCTTCAATCGATGACACAGGGTCCACAGATAATTTTCACAATTTAGACAAATGGCAAGTTTTGTCGCCAATAGCGATTTTATATTTTGGGGTAAGTGTATTTAAACATCTCTTTAGCAATATTATCTTTTTGATACCAGCAATTGCAGTGAGTTATAAAAGTATACTCGAACACCCTTTTGTTTGGTTACCCGGTATTTTATTAGCATTGGCCTTGCTTTCAGTTTTCGCCTTTATTAGTTTCAAAGTCTATCGCTATCGGCTAACAGACGATAATATCGAAATCCGTTCGGGGATTTTCAGCAAAAAGTATCTAAACCTACCCTTTTCTCGAGTTCAGAATGTCAAAATAGAACAACCTATATATTACCGTTTTAGCGGTCATGCTTGTTTAAAACTCGATACCGCTGGCTCGGCTAAAAATGAAGCCAAATTAATAGCGATAAAACTAGATTATGCGCAACAGCTAAAAACCCAAATACAACAACACGGACAAAATAGCGAAGCACTCAACAAGCAACAGCACCCTACAGCTGATAGTAACGAGTTTCAAAGTGAATCTGCAGCAAACAACACTACGCAGGAAATAGTGCTCAACCGCCGAAAATTATCTGATCTGGTCATTCACGGTATTACCAGTAATAGAATTTGGATATTTTTAGGAGGATTAGCTCCCTTTTACGACAGAATATTCAACTATATTGGCGAAAGCTTGACGAGTTTAGGGATTAATTTAACCGAGTTATTTAGTCTACAAAGCCATTCAATACTCGAAGTAGCCTTGTATGCCCTTTCATTCACTATGTTATTCATGTTGCTATTAGTGAGCTTTTCAGTAATAGGCGCAATTATTAGTTTCTATGGTTACACCCTAAATAAACTCGCTGACAAATATATAAGACGTAGCGGTCTATTCACCAAACACGAAGTCAGTATGAGTTTGAGTCGTTTGCAAATGGTGGTGCAAAAACAAGATTGGTTAGACGTATTACTAAAACGAATTAACCTCTATTTTGAACAAAGTAGTTCCTTTGGCAAAAACCTCGATTCGTCCGCTTCCAGCAGTAAAATAATTGTCCCCTCTATTAAACCCTATGAGTCTCAAGCACTGATAGATGACGCCTACCCTGATAACTCCCTTAATGTTTTAGTCAATAACCATGAGTTTGATGCCATTAGTAAACGCTTTATTTTCCGTAATATTGTTTATATTTTTATGCCTGTGTGGCTAATAGCGCTAAGTTTTACACTGTTAAATGGGAAACCAATGTTAGCTCTGTTGGTGAGCATTTTGTTTGTGACCCTATGTGGGTTAGTTATTTTACGTTGGAAACGTTGGGGTATCGCTAAAGATAAAAATTTTGTTTACCTAAGGAAAGGTTTACTAGGTGTCGATTACTATTGTTTTCCTATCTATAAACTTCAGCAGATTCAGTTCAAACAAAACTTGCTTATGAAACGACGACAATTAGCCACTGTCAAATTCGTGCTCGCCTCCGGCTCATTAACGGTCCCGATGATTAATCAAACATTAGCCTACGAATTAATTGACCAAGGACTTTATCAGGTTGAGTCCAGTAAAAAATCTTGGATGTAATAAAAAGCCGCTTAATTTAGCGGCTATATATTACAACATGTCGCTAACCCGATAACTTCATTGAGAAGCGTTATTTTTGAGGGCTGCGTGTTTTTCCATAACTTTCATAAATACACTTTGGCCCCATTGTTGACCAATCTGCATTGATTGCTGCATTATTAACGGCTGCGATGAGATAAGTTTTTTGCCTGACGGTGTATTATAAAACGCTAGAATTGCTTGGATATCTTCTTCACTCAAGTGTTGTTGGTACACGGGAATGATGCTCGTTATCAATTGGTCAAAATTCATTTCTGCAGCCACATCCTGCCAAAACTCTTCCGTAGCGTCGGGAATAGACTGTTTTAAAGCAGGCATCATCTGACTCATCATCATTTCACCTAATGCTCCCGCTCCGGAAATGTCCATTAATTTTTGGACACTTTCTGGTTTTGCAGGCTCAGCTAATATAGGTAAAGACAATCCTAATACAACCAATATAGATACAATCTTGCGCATAATTTTTCCTTTTTATTTAGTTTTAATATTTACAAAGAATGCATGTTAGCTATCTTTGTCACACGTCCTTAATGAATTTTTCAGATGAATAAAAGCCGCTAAAATAGCGGCTTTAAAATCAATTGGTGATGGCTAAATTAATTAGTTAAATCATCAAAAAACTTCTTCACACCATCAAAAAAGCCACTTTCTTTGGGACGGTTTTTAGCAACGTCTTTGCCTGTTCCCATTGAGCTTTCCAATTCATCTAACAACTCTTTTTGACGAGCACTTAGATTAACAGGTGTTTCAATGACCACCTTACAAATTAAGTCACCAACACTACCACTACGTACTGACTTAACCCCTTTGTTTCGCAAACGGAACATTTTGCCCGTTTGAGTTTCAGCGGTAACCTTTAATTTAACCTTGCCTTCTAAGGTAGGGACTTCAATTTCACCACCTAAAGCGGCTCGTGTGAAACTTAAAGGCACTTCGCAGTACAAGTTGTTACCTTCACGGGTGAATATTTTGTGTTCACGCACATGCACTTGCACATATAAGTCACCTGCTGGTGCGCCCATTTCACCAGCTTCACCTTCGCCAGATAAACGAATTCTGTCACCCGTATCCACACCGGCTGGAACTTTAACCGATAAGGTTTTCGTTTTTTCAACACGGCCTTGACCGTGACAAGCTTTACAAGGATCAGAGATGATTTTGCCTTTGCCTGAACAAGTGGGACAAGTTTGCTGAACAGCAAAGAATCCCTGACGCATTTGCACTTGACCTTGACCATGACAGGTTGGACAAGTAGTCGGGCTTGAGCCTTTTTTTGCACCAGAGCCATCACACACTTCACAACCAACTAAGGTTGGTACGCGAATTTCGACATTTTTGCCTTTCACCGCTTCTTCTAAAGAAAGCTCTAAGTTGTAACGCAGGTCAGAACCTTGGCGAGCCCGAGATTGACGACCACCGCCTCCTCTTCCACCACCAAAAATATCACCGAAAACGTCACCAAATATATCGCCAAAATCACCGCCATGACCACCACCGCCGCGATTAGGATCAACTCCGGCATGTCCGTATTGATCGTAAGCTGCACGTTTCTGCGAATCGGTAAGCATTTCGTGAGCTTCTTGCACTTCTTTAAATTTTTCTTCCATAGCTTTGTCACCCTGAGTTCTATCTGGGTGGTATTTCATCGCTAGGCGCTTATAAGCCTTTTTTATCTCGCGTTCGGTGGCACTTTTGTCAACACCTAACACTTCATAATAATCTCGCTTCGACATCTCGATTCGTTATCCTGCGGTATCTAGTTCTTATTTTGCCATAGCCATAAAATGACTAGCTTTTAATACAAACACGGCGCAACCAGAGTTCACTGTTGCGCCGAGCTAGGCCAACTCAATAAGGAGTCAGCCATTTAAGTCGAAAAAATTATTTCTTTTCGTCTTCTTTTACTTCTTCAAACTCAGCGTCAACCACATCATCATCTTGTGATTTAGCACCTGCATCAGTTGCTTCTGGGCCACCTTGAGCGGCGCCTTCAGAGGCAGCTTTAGCTTGAGCCACTTCCATTAATTTGGCAGACGCTTGAATAAGCTCTTGAGTTTTCGCTTCAATCGCTTCTTTATCACCTTCTTTCACTGCTTCTTCAAGCGCAACGACAGCGGTTTCAATTTCAGCTTTATCTTCTTCACTTAACGCATCACCAGCTTCTTCAACTTGTTTACGTGTTCCGTGAATCAAACCATCAGCCTGGTTACGAGCTTGAACAAGTTCTTCAAATTTCACATCCGCATCTTTGTTTGCTTCAGCATCTTGAACCATTTGTTCTACTTCTTCATCAGTCAAACCAGAAGAGGCTTTGATAGTGATTTTTTGTTCTTTACCTGTATCTTTGTCTTTCGCTGATACATGTAAAATACCATCAGCATCAATATCAAAAGTCACTTCTATTTGTGGTGCACCACGTTGTGCCGCACGAATGCCTTCTAAATTAAACTGACCTAAAGATTTATTACCTGACGCTTGCTTACGCTCGCCTTGCAGACAGTGAATTGTTACCGCTGACTGGTTGTCTTCTGCTGTCGAGAAAGTCTGAGACTTTTTAGTCGGTACAGTGGTATTTTTCTCGATTAGAGTAGTCATTACACCACCCATAGTTTCGATACCTAAAGAAAGAGGCGTGACGTCAAGTAACAATACGTCTTTCACATCACCAGACAACACGCCACCTTGAATGGCTGCACCGACTGCTACTGCTTCATCAGGGTTAACATCTTTACGTGGCTCTTTACCAAAAAACTCAGTGACGTATTTCTGAACTAAAGGCATACGTGTTTGACCACCTACCAAAATAATATCGTTGATATCACCTACAGACAAATCTGCATCAGCAAGGGCTTTCTTAAGCGGCTCTAGTGTAGCCTTAACCATTGACTCTACTAGTGACTCAAGTTTTGCACGGGTCAACTTAATAGTAAGGTGCTTAGGACCAGACGCATCAGCAGTAATGTAAGGTAAGTTCACTTCAGTTTGCTGCGCAGAAGATAATTCAATCTTGGCTTTTTCACCGGCTTCTTTTAAACGCTGCATCGCAAGAGGATCTTTACGTAAATCCATACCTGAGTCTTTCTTAAACTCATCTACTAAGTAATTAATGACTTGGTTATCAAAATCTTCACCACCTAAGTGCGTGTCACCGTTGGTCGCTAAAACTTCAAAGGTATGTTCACCATCAGCTTCATCAATTTCGATGATTGAGATATCAAAAGTACCACCACCCAAATCGTAAACAGCAACAACGCTGTCGCCTTTTTTCTTGTCCATGCCGTAGGCAAGTGCTGCTGCTGTCGGCTCATTGATAATACGTTTCACTTCAAGACCAGCAATACGACCAGCATCTTTAGTCGCTTGACGCTGTGAATCGTTAAAGTAGGCAGGTACTGTAATAACGGCAGCTGTGACTTCTTCGCCTAAGTAATCTTCGGCGGTTTTCTTCATCTTTTTCAACACTTCAGCAGAAATCTGCGGTGGTGCCATTTTTTCGCCTTTGGTTTCTACCCATGCATCACCATTGTCAGCTTTAACAATTTTGAAAGGCATGATGTCGATATCTCGTTGTACTTCTTTATCTTCCCAACGACGACCAATTAAGCGTTTAATTGCGAACAAAGTATTTTGTGGATTAGTCACCGCTTGACGCTTAGCTGGTTGTCCAACTAGGATCTCACCATCATTTGAGTAAGCGATGATAGAAGGAGTAGTACGATCCCCTTCTGCATTTTCTAATACTTTGGCTTTGTCGCCATCTAATACTGCTATACAAGAGTTAGTCGTACCTAAATCGATTCCAATGATTCTACCCATTAGTTTGTCTCCAAAAAATTGTTCTTAAAAGCTTGTACACTTTGTGGGGTTATTATTTAGATTTTCAACATCTTATTGAAAATAAACCCTCACAAAACCTTAATTATTTTTGCTCACACCATACTTATAAAATAAGAACGGAAATTAAGCTTGAGTATCTACGCCGCCCTCTGGCGCTCTCGTCACCATTACCATGGCAGGTCGCAACAAACGGCCATTAATCTCATACCCTTTTTGCATTACAGCCATGACCGTATTAGGTGGCAACTCTGCATTTTCTTGCATCGACATAGCTTGATGCTGTTCAGGGTTGAATGGTTGACCTTGAGGGTCAATCACTGTCATTCCAAACTTTTCAATTGTGCTGATAAATGACTTAAGCGTTAGCTCAACACCGTCAACAATTGGTTTTATGGCTTCATCATCTGGATTAGCCACTTGTATCGCACGTTCTAAGTTGTCAGCTACTGGCAATAATTCACCGGCAAACTTCTCTAATGCAAATTTGCGCGCTTTATCAATTTCGCCTTGAGCTCGCTTGCGAGCGTTATCGGCTTCTGCAATCGAGCGTAAAACTGAATCTTGTTGATCAGCAAACTTAGTTTCTGCAGCAACAACTGCGGCTTCCAACTCAACAATACGTTGCTGATCTTCAGTCAACTCAACGACTTCTTGTTCAGCGTTTTGTTCAACGTCTTGTTGCTCTACTTCTACACCAGCTTCTAACTCTTCTTCATGCTGATTTGTTTGTTCGTTTGACATGCTTAGCTCCGTATACTCTTTAAGCAAATTTTCAACTGCCACTAGTAATGGGGTTACATTTATAAGCTTCAAGGGCAGATAATTGATGTTTTTGCTATTTATCTTCAAAAACTAAGGACTAGCGCTCAATATACCATCTTTCATATTTACCTCAGTAAGGGTAAAGTACTGAATTATTAGATTATTTTTTTTAGCTTATGATAAATGTTTGGAGTGTTTCTGCACTAATACTTTGCTACCTATTAGTTCTGTTTGCCTTAGCGTTTTGGGCAGATAAACGCTACAAAGGACAGCAGCAACACCCCTTTATTTACAGTTTAGCTTTAGGTGTGCATTGCACATCGTGGGCTTTTTTTGGCACTACCACCCAAGCGACTCAATATGGTTGGGCTTTTATGCCGACATATTTAGGTGTAATACTAGTGTTCCTATTTGCGCATCCGGTATTACGCAAAATCAGTTTACTGTGCCACCAACACCAGGTCAGCTCTCTAGCAGATTTTATTAGTTTACGCTTCGAAAAATCATACTTACTCGCTGCATTAGTCACGCTCCTATGTTTAGTTGGAGTGATTCCCTATATCGCATTACAGCTTGATTCAGTCAGTCAAAGTGTGGCAATTTTAGTGGGTATAGACGTCAACTGGAGTGGCAATGTAGGCGCCTATGTCGCAATTTTCATGGCACTTTTTGCTATTTTGTTTGGGACTCAATCCCTCAGCGCCAGCGATAAACATCCTGGTCTAATGCTAACCGTTGCTTTCGCTTCTGTGGTTAAGCTTCTGGCCCTGCTAATTGTTGGTGTATACGTTTGTTATGTGATGTTTAACGGTGTTTTAGACTTATTCGGTCAAGCTCAATTACATCCTAAAAGCCAACAAATCATCCAATCTGACTCCGCTATTTGGGTATACCTCAGTCACATGTTATTGGGGGTATGTTCAATGTTCTGTTTACCACGCCAGTTTCATATCAACTTTGTCGAAAACAATGGCAGCGAAGAACTTAGAACCGCCCGCTGGATGTTTCCACTATATTTATGTTTGATAACAGTGTTTATTCTACCGATTGGAATCGCAGGACATATAATATTTGATGCATCCACTGAGGTTAATACCGATATCTATGCCCTTGCATTGCCTTTAGAAGGTGGCAGTAACAGTGTCGCGCTTATCTCTTTTATAGGTGGTTTATCAGCAGCCACTAGCATGGTAATAGTGGCGACCCTTGCAATGGGGATTATGATTTCCAATAACTTAGTCACGCCGCTACGCTTAAAAATACAGCTACAGCGCCTTCAAAAACATAACCTCACTCCCAAAGCCGTATTGTTCACGCGCCGCGCTACAGTAGTAGTAGTAATGAGTGTTGCTTATTTATATCACTTAGATATTAGTCAAACCGCACCACTAGTAAAAAGTGGCATAATAGCAATCGCTTTGTTATCACAAACCCTTCCTATCATTATTGGTGGTTTATATTGGCGAAAGCGTAACAAAACAGCTGCCATGATTGCTTTAGTATCAGGGGCATTGTGTTGGGCTTATTGGTTACTGTGGCCAAGTATTACAGCCAGTTACTACTTTGATCCACCACCCGACGACTTACAACTCGCATCTGGATTTGTATTGAGTTTATTGGTGAATACGTTTTGTTTCATCGTGTTTAGTCTGATTTTACCCACCAATAAAGAACTACAAATAAGTGGACAAAAAGAGCTCGCGTTTTCTTCCTTAAATCAGGCGACAAAAATATCTAAACTACTGGCGGTTACTGAAAAAGTGTTAGATAAAGAGCGTCATCAGTTCTTGCTCGACAATCTTCCCACCGAGCAATCATCGGCCTACGCCAGCCCTAAATTATTAGCAAATATTGAGAACGAGATAGCCAATCAAGTGGGTAACGTAAGTGCGAGAATTTTACTCTCTGCGATAGCCGAGAAAAAAGATGTGGCCATTGAAGAGTTAGTGGAGCTAGTCGAAGAAGCGAGTCATACATTTCACTTTAATCACGAGGTTTTACAATCCTCGGTAGAACATATTCAACAAGGTATATGTGTAGTTGATGTAAACCTGTCGTTACTCGCTTGGAATCAACGTTATGTAGAATTGTTCGATTACCCCACCAGTTTGATTCGCGTTGGTATTCCAATTAAAGACTTATTATTATTTAACGCCCATCGAGGATTATTCGGCCAGAAGGCGAAAATAGACTCCGAAATCGAAAAACGTATGCAATACATGCGTATTGGAAGCCATTACAAATTTCTACGGGAACAAGAAAACGGACAAACAATCGAAGTCAACGGCAGCCCATTGCCCGGTGGTGGGTTTGTTACGACTTATAGTGATATCACCGATCACATCAATATTCAGCAGCAACTAAAGCAATCTAAACAACACCTAGAAAGTCGGGTTGCTGAACGCACCGCTCAATTGGAAACGGCTAACATAGCCCTTGACGGAGCGCGGCAAGAAGCCGAAAAAGCAAACGACAGCAAAAGTAAATTTCTGGCCGCGGCAGGCCACGATCTAATGCAGCCTTTTAACGCCGCAAGCTTATTCGCTTCTCTAATTAAAGAAAAAGCCCCGAATCAAGACATTACAGACATGAGCCATAACTTAATTCAGTCGTTGAATAACGCTGAAGAACTTCTTTCTACTTTATTGGATATGACGCGCTTAGACTCGGGTGTGTTAACCCCAAACATTCAGAACTTCTCTCTAAGCGAATTGTTAACTCCTTTGGTTCACGAATTTTCCATTTTAGCGCAGCGGAAAACAATTCAGTTAAAATATGTATCTTGTTCATGTTGTATAACGTCAGATAAAAAGTTACTGAGACGCGTATTACAAAACCTAATATCTAACGCGGTTCGTTATACCGATTCTGGCAAAATTTTAGTGGTAGCAAAACGGCACAGTCAACAGCTTAAAATAAGGGTGTATGACACAGGGAGAGGCATCGCTAAAGATCAACAACAAGAAATATTTAAAGAATTTAATCAATTAGATAATCAAAACAATAACCAAGGTTTAGGGTTAGGTCTAACAATAGTAGAGCGAATTAGTACCCTACTTCAGCACCCAATCAAATTAACATCAACACTAGACCATGGCAGCTGTTTTGAAGTTTCCGTACCTAGAGGAGCAAAACTAACTAAAAGCGACTCTTTGCAAATTCACAGCACAGCCGATTCATCAGTGTTACTTCAAGGTAAAATGATAGTGATCATCGAAAACGATGTGAATACTATTCAGGCTGTCACACATTTGTTTAAAAGCTGGGGAGCAACAATTTTTGCATTTAATAACGTCGACGATGCTTTAACAAAATGCACTCGTTGCCCTGATATGTTGTTTCTCGATTACCACTTAGACAACGGAGCAACAGGCATACAAGCCGCCCAAATTTTGCGAACAAATTGGCAGGTCAATGTACCTGGCGTGTTAAGCAGTGCAGACAGAACCGAAGAAGTAAGAAACCAAGCTATAGAGGCAGATTTACATTACTTACCAAAACCCATAAAACCCGCAGCGTTAAAGCGTTTTTTAAAACAGATCATGCCTTAGTTTGGTTCCACGTATGCAAATTCACCAAACTAATTTATCAAGCTCATTTATCCTGCCCCTTAATAAACTATGAACAACTGCTGGATTACTATTTAACGATCAACGGCACATGCCTTGTACTATTTTTTCAACAAATTGTAACCATTGTGAGGGTTGAAATGTCTTTAACCTTAAAGCATGACACTTAAGGACACTATGAGCAGTAACAAGGGATTTAATCAGGAGGTGAGCCAAGAGTTTATAACACAGGCTAAAACTCAAGACCCCGAAACACTAAAAGATTTATATAAGTGTTACGCTGACGCGTGTTTCACTACAGCTTACCGTTTGAGTGGTGATGCTTCATTGGCTGCGGACATTTGCCATGAGGTATTTATAGTAATGATTGAGAAACTGCATAGTTTTAAAGGTCAGTCGGTTCAGTTTGGCGGCTGGATGAAGCGAATCGTCGTAAATAAAACCATTAATCGTATGAAATTTGAAATGCGTTTTACTGATATTGACGACTCCCCAATTGAGCACCCCAACACGCTTTTTACTCACCAATGGCTTGATTCATCGATTGATTTACATCAATTATTAGAAAAGTTGTCCGATCAACATCGAACAGTCTTATGGCTTTATGAAATAGAAGGTTATAGCCACGCAGAGATTGCTTCGATGTTTAACAAATCAGTGAGTTTTTCCAAGGTAACCGTATTACGAGCTTATCGTTCGTTACAACAATTATCTGAGGTATCCCATGTCTAATCATTTAACAGATGAGCAAATACTTGTACTTGACGATATAAATCACATTCATCTTACAAGCTGTGAACTTTGTCAGCAACGCTTACAAAACCGTGATCAAATCCGTAAACAGTTAGCCGCGCTGCCGTTATTACCTGCGCCAGAAATTATTGCCCATAAAATTGAAACCGAGTTAAACGCTAGGCAAACTTCTACATCACTAAATACTGCCTCAAATAATAGAGGTTTTATGTGGCGTACCTCGCTGGTTTCTATGGCCGCGTCTATCGTAGTTGTAGTAGCTATCAGTTGGTGGCGAGTGACGGCACCTGTGAACGACGATGTGTATAGTGCCTTGGTTCAGATAATTGAAAAAAACAACCAGGTTTTTAAACAAAATAGTCATGACATTGGCACAACCGAGGTATTTATGACAATGCAATTTGATGATGAACTCAGTGATATTGAGACTGCTATCCAGAGAGCGTATCTCAATAATTCATCACCAGAGAAAAAGCTTAAATTGTGGGAACGACGTCATGCACTACTCAAAAAAATGAAACAGTCACAATTGACTGCAACACAACAGCAAATTTAGGAGCAGAACATGTATAAAATCATCATAATAGCGCTGTTGGTATTTTACACAAACGTCAGTGCTCAAACACTTAGCAAACAATCACTTGAATTAATTGATACATTAAAGACACAACTTAAGGATGAATTTTCTCACGTAATTACCCAAGCGAAAGAGCAAAATATTCCCCTATCAGCACTAAATGGTCGATATCAATACCTTAAACATGATTCAGCTGCACTCGGGGTTATTTTTGAGCCTAATTCACAAGGCCTAAAGGTCTTATCTATTCGTCCTAACAGTGCCGCCGCTTACGCCAACTTAACTGCGGGTATGATTATCACCCACATTAACGGGATAAGTGTCACATCACAGAGCAATAAAACGCTGAGCCATATACTTAACAAATTGATGGCTATCGATACCCTGATTTTAAAGATTGCAGCGATAGACACCCCCTTAAGCATAGATTTTTCCAAGACAACGCGATATTCCCCAGCCTATCAGTTACAAATTAGCATTGAAGAAGCGAACACAACAAAAAGTAACAACAGCCCAGAGACGTTGCAAAAATCGCGAAGTTTACTCAGAAAGGTTGAGCTAAATATCCGACGTACCTTGGATCAAATAGTTAAATTTGAAACATCTAACGACAAACCTATTGACAATATAAACTTTGAACTATCCGATACAGTGAAAGGTGAATATTCTTATAAGTTAATTTTAGGGGACTCCCTCAACTATCACTATAGTTTACCAAAATTGGCAGACTTCAACGATGGTCGCTTGCCAGAATTACCTGCCTGTAATACAGAGCAATGCCGCAAAACTTATTTTCAATATTTAAGTTTACACTCCGAAAACACGGGTGTTTTAGGACGATTACGCACGACCCAATTTAGCCTTGCTGGTTATGGAACTCAACAGAATCTAACGGTAGCAATGCGTTTGTTTGAGACGATTGCAAAATTTTCCGAGTTATCTTATGCCAATGTTATGGCGGGTAAACTGTTACTCGAACATAAAAATGAACCTATTAGCGCATCAATATTTTTACGAAGAGCAGTAAAAGGAGAACAACCCGATCCTGAAGCGCTCAGGTTACTCAGCAAATTATACAGCAACCCTGAATTTGGCGTGATTACGCCAGAAGAAGCCTTACGTTTTGAAGAACTTGCCCTTTCCTATCCCTTGCCAGAGTTTAATTTATCAGCAGAGGAGTTTATGACTCGTGAGCTGGCGCAGTTTCCTGTCAACAAGAGCGGTTTTGAGAGTAGATACCGAGTTTCAACCAGACCAAGAAATGAAGTTATCCAGTTAAATGGCAAAGAAGGCGTATATCCATATTTGGTATTAAAAGATTTATCCTATTGCCAGACTGAAAAATGCCAACATCACTTTAAGTCATATTTTATAGTGAATAACAATCAAAGTTCATCGAATCAATTAGTGACCCAAATGAGGCTAGGTGAAATGTATAAAGCAGGATACGGTGTTAAGCCGAATCTTGTTAGAGCTATGTCATTTTTTGAAAATGCAGCCAAAAGTAATATTCACTATGCTCAATTCCAATTTGCCACTATAGCATTCGAACTCAAACGAAAAATAGATTATGCCAAAACCATGTTAGAGCGCTCCGCAGAAGCGGGATATCTACCTGCAATGAATAGTTTAAGTTTCCAATTCGAAATAGGCGAACATCGTGATAAAGATCTTAAAAGAGCTCTGTATTGGAAACAGCAGTATCGAGATTACAGTAAAGCAAAAAATACTATTTCACAAATAGATAATGGCGATGGCCTATCAGCAAAAATAATTAAACGATTACAAGGCTACACAATCGATTTGGATGAGTTATTTGAAGTTGAATCAAGATTGTTAAGCAAAGCTAGCGAATATCGAAATGGACGTGTATTTGAATTACCCCTAACGTTTGAGGATAAATCCCATTAACATACGATAAATTCGATTGCCGGAACCTTATTATACTGCTAACTCAATTTATTCTTTTATGTAATAAAATTAGAGTGTTATTCACTTTATCCATGTTATTGTTATTATACGTGGGTGAGTGATTTTTTTTTAGATGTGATGTAAATGCGATGCAATTCAATCTTAAAATAGAACAAAGATTATGTTGAAGTCTACTAAACACATCGCATTAATAGTGATCATTGTACTTTGCACTTTAAGTGCGACTCAACTGTCTGCCGAAACCATCCCTACACTCGATGTCCAACAAGAACTTAAAAATGGCAACGCTAGCCTCGCTGGAGATTGGGCGCTTAGCTGGGGTGAATGGACGCCTTTAGCCAAAGTGCATTCTTCAGAATCCAAGTTCAAGATTGTTCAGTTACCTAATTTTGTCCGTACTTTAGTGGATGAAAAAACGTTAAATGCATATCGCTTTGGTACCTATGCACTCAAACTAAAAAATTTACAGAATACCTTCAAAGAACCAGCAATAAGGATGCGTAATGTCAATGATGCATGGCAAGCTTGGTGGATTGACGAATCAGGCGCAACTCAGTTTTTAGGTGAGTCGGGGAAAATCGCAAAAGAATACGATGCTCAACAAATGCGCTTCAAGACATATATTTTGCAGTTACCTAAAAATGAAAACACAGGCACCCTAGTTATTTACCTTTCCGCACAATTATATAGCCGAGCTGGCATGTACGGAGCCTTCGAAGTAACTGAATTTGAACAGGCAAATAAATCCCTTCTTTCTGATTTAGCCAGTCGAGTCGCATTAATTGCGATTGGTTTATTGGTGGTTTTTCAGAATATTTTGTTCTTCATATTTCGACCAAAGGAACGCGTGCTATTATTGTTAGCGGTGTTTGCGTTTGCTGTTTTGTTGCGGGCGACGGTATCAACCGATTACGCCTATTATCTGTTAGGAGACCCGCTCCTATTTGATGTTTTACTAAGATTGGAATATATCACTATTGTATGGCCAGCAGTAGCTGGAGTGCACTTTTTCTCGTGTCTGTATCCAGCTAAACATTCTGACCTGATGATTAAATTAGGTTACATAGTGGTGGCAATGATAGTGGGCTGTACATTCATGGTATCACTGCAACAAGTCGTTAGTTACCTACTCTACTATCAAGTAATTTTGGGAATATTTTCTCTTTATACTTTGTGGTTAATAATTCATTCAATCATCGATAAATCTCATCGTTCGACGCTAATGTTCGTTAGTGGTCTTATCCTATTCATGGGGGTGATCAATGACGTAACTGCCGCCTTGTCAAGCTCATATAATCTCTACCTTTCAGAATACACTATATTTTTGTTTTTATTCGCTCAAACTCAATATCACTCGCTACGCTTTGTGTCTGCGCTTGATACGGCGGAACATCTAACTGATAACTTACAGGAAGAAGTAACTGAAAAAACCCAAGAGTTGTCGTCGCGCAATAGAGAGCTTGAGGACAAAGCGCAATATTTGAAACTTCAACATGATCAGATAAAGGAATTGTCAGAAACTGATCACCTCACCGGGTTATTCAATCGGCAAACATTTGATAGTTATTTTGAATTGCAATTTTCTGAAGCCATTGCGCAATCGAAAAAGTTAGCATTACTTATATTAGATATCGATAACTTTAAAAAAATTAACGACACTTATGGACATCAAGTAGGAGATGAGTGTTTAAAAGCGGTGGCACAATATTTAAAACAAACAAATTTACGCAAGGATGATTTTATTGCTCGTTATGGTGGCGAGGAAATCGTCATAATATTAAATAATACCGATATCAAGAGCGCCCAAGAAATCAGTCAAAGAATTTGTGATGGGATGCGTCAGATTAGATTAAAACCCGAACTAGCCTCTGTTGTACTGACTGCAAGTTTCGGTTTGGCTGAAGTAACGTTCAATGGCGCTAACAATATAAATCAACTATTAAAATTCGCGGATGATGCGCTCTATAAAGCCAAAGCTCTAGGAAAAAACCAAGTTGTAACGGCAGTGCCAGCGTAGCGCTACCTATATTTTTTCAGTCCATTTGGGAACTAAACGGATATCAGGCGCGCTAACGTTACAAAGAGAGCGTGTTTTTAGAACAAAAAATCCAGTTATTGCTTTTGTGAACTTTTAATGATGACTATTGCCACAAACACCAACCCAATGCTATTTATAGCGTGCAAGAATTGCTTGGTATTCACCACTGGATTTTAATTTATTTAACTGTTGATTAAATTCATTTCGAAGTTTTTCAGATTTGAATAAATAACCATTAGGACTATCGCCAAGCAACGCAAAACGGTCTACTTCTTGTGAATTATCAATCTCGTTATTATCCGCCAATTGAGCACGGTAATAGTCAAAAATATGCGCATCCATTTGTACTACCTCAAACCTTTCTAAAAATAACATTTTGACTTGCATGGCTTGGTCAAAAGTTTCTCTATAGCGGTCATGCCCCTTGACCATATTGGCGTACTCGTCCCCCAAATGCACTGCCGCGTCTTGCCACGACAGCAAACTATGCTTTTTGAGATCGCTCAACTGAGTAAATTGGTAATTATTCTTGCGTAAACTAAACGCAAAATTTTCGTAAGAATAGGCAATATCGGAGAGATAGCCGGGGAGATTGTATTGTTCAATAATATTGATATTCATATCGGATACAATATCCACATCGCCGGTTTGATAGGCTTTACTACGACGAGCATAAGGCAAATAAAGAGGTTCAATTTCGTAACCTAACGGAACCAATGCCGCTTTTAACAAATCTACAATGATCCCTTGGTTAGTATCGACAATCACCCATGGTGCCAACACTTCACCAAAGGCAACAGTAATTTTTTGGGCATTTTTTTCGGCACTATTTGCGGCATTGTTTTCTGCTCTTTGCTCGGCACTGTATGCTGAATTGAAAAACAACAAAAACAACACCTTTATGGTTACTTTCACTCGCATTTTACTCTTCATAACCACTCGGTAATTGGAAATTACGCGCCAAATACTAATGTCTATTAAGCGAAGGCACAACTTACACTTTAGTATTACTTGTTTGTTTTAGTTGGGCAAAGTTCAACTCTAATATGAGTAAAAGCTAACGCAAACAGTTCACCCAATTCTTCGATAGCGAGTCAAGAAGTACATCAATTTACTCCCCTGCTACTGTGCTCATTACACTTTTGAACATTACTCCAGCCTGCGTGCGGTTATTAAAACCTAACTTATTTAGAACTGCAGAAACATGTTGTTTGATAGTCGATTCACTAACTTGCAACTCAAATGCGATTTGTTTGTTTAATAACCCGTCTGCCATCAACTGCAAGACTCTAAGTTGATGGGGGGTGAGCTTTTCTAAGCGCGATGCAAACGTGATGTACTCAGAATTATTTAATTGCTTAACTTCATCGAGCATATCCTCCGGCACCCATATTTGACCGTCTAAGATTTGCTCAACCGCTTCGGTGATAACAGGTAGTGGAGTGGATTTTGGGATATAACCACTTGAACCAAAATCTATCGCTTTTTTGATGATGTCTGATCGTTCTTCTGCAGATACAATCACAACCAACACGTCAGGATAGTGATTACGCAACACAGTCAGTCCCATGAGCCCTTGATTACCCGGCATGTTCAGGTCTAGAAAAACCAACTCGATATTTTGATTAATAGTCAATAAGTCTAAGGTTTCCTCAAAACTTGCAGATTCTAAAATATTGTCACCTAGGACATTTAGCACCGCATGTTTTAATGCACTGCGAAATAAGGGGTGATCATCTGCGACTATGGCTTTCGCGAGCATTAATATAACCTTTAAAAATAAGAACCGAGAAGTACAGCCAGTAGAGTATGATTATTTTAGAGTTATGCCAATGCATCAACACAAAAAAGGCAGCCTAAGCTGCCTTATCATTAAGTGAAACAAAATTAGAATCTATAACCCAGTGTTAAACTAACCGTCATCGGATCACTATAGTAACCAATTAAGGTGTTATCACCACCAGTACCGGCTGTGTATCCAGTTGGGTCATCGGCGTTTTCAGTAACAAATTGATACCCACCAACGACATATTCTTCGTCAGTTAGGTTTTTAGCATGCAAACCGCCGTACCATTGACCGTCGGTGCTAGACCAAGATACGCTAACATTAAACAAACCATAGCCATCTTGGGTCACAAGACTGTTTGATGTTTCAGTAATAGTGTAATCGTCACGGTAGTAATAATTAGCATTGAAAGCGAAATCGCCCATATCATTGGACCAAATATAATTTGCCGCAAAGTTAGCGGTATATTCAGGCGTGTTAGATATCGCAAAAGTATCTGAAATATCCACCGGACCCGCTTCTGTTTGTTGGATCACCTCATCAAATTCAGCGTCGATATAACCCAAGGCAATGTCAAAGGTTAACTCGTCCGTTGCAGCATAGGTGATTTCTGCTTCAAGACCTTGCCCCGTTGAGCTACCAACGTTACCCAAGATTTGTTGTAGATCTTCTGGTGAGCTAACAGGTAACACAGAAATATACTGCCTATCTTTGTGATCTAGAGCAAACAAAGTCACGTTCGCACGTAAATTATCATTCCAGTCACTTTTCATACCAATTTCAAAGGAATCCACTATTTCTGGATCAACTGAAGGTTCATTTATAGTGGCTCTTGGATTAAAGGTACCCGACTTAAAGCCTTGGCCATAACTGGCATAGAACATTATATTTTGAGCGTATTGATATTCAACACTCGCACTTGGTGTTAAGCGAGACCAATCTTCGGTGGCAGGCGCATCTAACACGCCATCGCCATTGGAGTCAGTACCTAACACTTGTGGTACCAATTCCCCTTCAGGTCGCACATAACCCGGGATCCAGTTTGAATAGGGATACACATTGTCGAACACTAAACCATTATTAACAAAGGCTGATTTTTCTTCTTTGGTATAACGTAATCCCAAAGAAACAGACACCGTGTCTGACAAATCAAAGTTGCTTTGAGCATAAGCGGCTTGGCTCTCACTATTATTACAACCAGACACTTCTCGAGTCAGCCCTGGCGTGCCAAACGCCGCACGACCTAACACACCTAAAATAGCGTCGAAATTACCACACGACTCGCCGTCATATAGATACAAACCACCCACTATCCCAAATCCATCTCCCGCATAATTTAGATTAATTTCGTGAGTATCATTGCTATCTGTATATTCTGCTGGCACATCAAATATATCTAAAGCGGTGTTATCAAAGTCAATATTGGTGGGCGAATAACTTTCTCTGTGTGAACCAATATATTTAACTTGCAGCGCATCACTTACGTCATACTGCGCCAACCAACTGTAGCCTTCTAACTCTACTTTGTTGTAGGTAGGCATACTGGTATAAGAATCAAATACGCTATCTGGAACGGGTGCGTCGGTCAGACGACTCGGTAATAGCCGATAGCCACCTTTAGAATTAGAAGTATCTTCAGTTTTGTCCCAACGTAGTCTAAAAAACAAATCCTCCGTTGCATGAAACTCAACATTAAATCGAGCCGCCCATAAATCTTTGTTGTAGTTCTCTAGATCTTGATCTGGAAGCGCTGACTCTAAGTACTCACCGAATCCATCACGATTAAGCGAGGCGTAGCCAAATCCGACATATAATTTGTCTTGAATAATTGGCAATTGTCCAGTCAGTTTAAGGTCTTGCTGAGAATAACTACCTAAAGTAGCTGAAACATTAACCGAGGTGTCTCCCGACATTTCTTTGGTCACATATTTGATTGCACCACCTATGGTATTTTTACCATACAATGTGCCTTGAGGACCTCTTAATACTTCGATACGTTGCACATCTAATAAGTCTAGTACCGCTCCCTGAGGTCTTGCGATATATACATCATCAACATATATACCGACACCTGGCTCATATCCCCACAAAGGGTCTTGTTGCCCTACACCACGAATAAAAGCAGTTAAAGTCGAGTTAGTACCACGACTGTTTTGTAACGTTGTATTGGGTGAAAATTGTTGTATTTCGGTAATAACCGCGATACCCAGTTCGTTGAGTTCCATTTCCCCAATAGACGTTACGGCTATTGGCACTTCTTGCAAACTTTCTGTGGTTTTTCTTGCCGTCACCTCAATGCGCTCAAGACCTTTTTTATCTTCGTTTTGCTGTGCTTGTAGGTTACCACTGCTTAACAACACAGTTCCTACTGCCATGGCGCAAAGCGAGTGTTTAAATAGTTGTTTAGTAGCAGTCAAACTTTCGGCGTTATTTATATTTTTCATTATGTGTCCTTGGATTGTATTTTGTTTTTCTATTTGCTGCGGTCTAAGTAACCTTAATCCAGAACTGAGTTGATGTCCTTAGTACCATAGTACTATGGGCATTAATGACACTTTGCCACACACTTACACCATCCTATTAAGCCTGCGGTCACAGACTTAAATTAAAGGAAACAAACAATATGCTTAGTTTAATTGGCCTCATTGGTGGATTGCTACTGTTAATAGTGCTCACTATTCGTGGTATGAATCTGTTTATTGCCGCACCTCTTTGCGCGCTTTTGGTGGCTCTCACCAGCGGTTTACCCATTTTTATTGGAGATAGCAACTTTGTAACGAGTTATATGCAAGGCTTTTCTGGTTTTATCGCCTCTTGGTTTTTTATGTTTTTGCTTGGTTCGCTATTTGGCAAATTCATGGAAGACACAGGAGCTGCGGATTCATTAGCTAGGTGGATCATCAGCAAGTTAGGTCGACAACAGGCTGTGGTTGCCGTTGTATTAGCTTGTGCGGTGCTGACTTATGGTGGTGTAAGTGTATTTGTGGTGGCTTTTTCAGTTTACCCGATGGCGCTTAGTCTATTTAAAGATGCCAATCTACCACGGCGCTTTATTCCTGCTGCATTGGCTTTTGGTTCAGTGACTTTTACAATGACTTCTGCAGGTTCGCCCGAAATTCAAAACTGGATCCCCATAAAATATTTAGGTACCTCACCTTTTGCTGCTTGGGAAGTCAGCTTAGTGGTAGCCATTTTTATGGCAAGCTTTGGCTTTTGGTGGATGCGAAAAATGATCAATAAAGCAGTAGCCAATGGTGAAAAATTTGAAACTCGAAGCCATGATCCTGAAATCCCAGAAAGAGACTATCCCCACCCTTTTACCGGAATTTTTCCGCTGTTTGTAGTATTGATTTTGTCTTTTCTGTTACATGATTCATTGCAGCAATTGGCGCTAATCGTGGCGTTAGGTGGCGGCGTGTTAAGTTTAATGGTAATCAACTTCAAACACTTCCATCACTTAGAAAATGCTGTCACTGCAGGCACCACTGGGGCGCTAATTGCAATTGGTAATACCGCGGCAGTAGTAGGATTTGGAAGCATAGCCAAATCAACTATCGCATTTCAGACTGCGGTCGAAGTTATGTCACAAATACCTGGCAATGAGTTAATTGGAGCCGCTATTGCCATTAGCGTCATTGCCGGACTAACAGGCTCGGCTTCAGGTGGACAAGTGATTGCACTTCCGCTTCTAGCACCAGGTTATCTAGAACAAGGTGTTGACCCAGATGAATTACATCGCATTGTTTCAATTTCATCTGGCGCATTAGATTCGTTGCCACATAATGGGTATGTGGTCACCACGATCAGAGCAATCTGCCACGAGACCCATCAACAAGCCTATTGGGCATTGGGCGCAGTAACGGTAGTTGTACCTATATGCGGTGTGGCATTGGCAATCGCTTTATTTAGTTTTATATAAATCATCCCCAGGAAAATTGATATGACGCAACTCAAACCACATCACCTTAAATACTTTACGGTGTGTCTGATTTTGATATTTAGCTCAATTGCTAGCGCAGAATTATTGGTAGCTAAACAAAAATTTGAGACAGAAAACTTCAACACATTTAATGGAAAAACCATAAAAAAAGTACAAGTTGGTTGGGAAAGTTACGGTCAATTGAACCCACAAAAAGACAATGTAATATTAGTTACCCACTACTTTTCCGCCAGTTCTCATGCCGCTGGTAAATACACTAAAGACGATCCACAGGCCGGTTACTGGGATGCACTAATAGGTCCAGGTAAAGCCATAGATACCAATAGATTTTTCGTTATTAGTGTCGACAGCCTAGCCAACTTAGGAGCATACGATCCAAATGTCATCACAACTGGACCAGCAACAATTAACCCCGATACCGGCAAGCCTTATGGTTTGGACTTTCCCGTTGTCACTATTAGAGACTTTGTGAATATACAAAAGTTGGTGCTCGAAAGTTTAGGCATTGAGAAGCTCCATGGCGTCATTGGAGCATCAATGGGATCAATGCAAGCAATTGATTGGGCATCAGCCTATCCTGACTGGGTGCCAAGAATGGTATCAATCATTGGAAGTGCCCAAAGTGACGCTTGGACAACATCTCTATTAGAACGTTGGGCAATCCCAATTCGACTCGACCCAAATTGGCGAAATGGCAATTATTACGGGCATACCCCGCCAACTGAAGGATTAATCGCAGCCTTAATGTTCATCACCCAAGATGCCTTGACTCCCATGGCGTTTAACCAAGTAGGTCAAACAGCTTCGGTTAATCACAACCCATTAGAATTAGACCCGTTGCAGTCAATAACAGCCCGTTATTCTATTACCAACTGGCTAAGAGAGCGTGCACAGCAACGAGCAAAGTTATCCGATGCTAACCATCTATTATATTTGACTCGTGCATCGCAACTGTTTATTACCGGCCACGGTGCAAACCTCACCTCAGGTTTACAAACTATCCAAGCTAAAACCCTATTTATACCCTCAGGCAATGATCTACTACTGATGCCCTACCTAAGCCAAGAGGCCAACCAAGCGCTTTTAGACTTAGGCAAGGTCAGCCAATTAGAAAAGCTAACAGGCGATTCTGGCCATCTAAACGGAGTGAGCGGCATTAGCGAAAAAGCCCTCAAAATTAAAGAGTTTATTGAACAATAATTTATGCCATCAAAGAGTAACAAAATGAAAAAAATAACCATTGTGCTGTTAAGCGGTTTACTCGCTAGTAGTAGCCAAGTATTTGCAAACAATCTCAATCTAGACCTTACAGAAATTGGCGTATCTGGTTTATCAAGTGGCGGGTTTATGGCAAATCAATTCCATATTGCCCATTCTGATTGGGTTACTAAGGTTGGAGTCATTGCGGCTGGCCCCTATTATTGTGCGCAAAATAGTATCAAAACTGCCCTATCTCAGTGTGTCAACAAAAGTACTGAGGCCACTAGTCAGAATCTAACCCTTCAAGCTGAAATCTACCAAAAGCGACAAGAAATTGCGAAATTGGAGAATTTAAAAGGCAGCAAAGTCTGGTTATTGCGGGGTACCAAAGACACAAAAATAGATATTGATGTCACTCAAGCCTTACACCAGCAATACCTCAAATGGATTGACTCGGACAATGTGCAATACGTAAACGATAAACCTTTCGCTCACCACTTCCCCACGCTTGCATCGGGTTCACCATGTGATGTGTCAGAGTCTCCCTTTATCGGCAATTGTAATTACGACGGGGCGGGAAAGATGTTGGAATTTTTGTACCCCAATTTACAACCCAGAAACCCTCAACCAACCGGGAAAATAGTGTCATTTAATCAAGAATCTCTAGGTGGCGACTCAGCGACCACACTCGCTGACAATGGATTTGTGTATATTCCTAAAAGTTGTGCGGCAGGTGAAACTTGTCAATTACACATTAGCTTCCATGGCTGCCAGCAAAATTATCAAACCGTAGGCAATCAGTTTATCGAACACAATGGTTTAAACAATTGGGCTGACAACAACCAAATGGTTGTTCTTTATCCACAAACCAAAAACTCCACTTTTATGCCTTTGAATCCTCAGGGATGTTGGGATTGGTGGGGTTATACCAGCACTGAGTATGCCACCCAAAATGCACCACAAATTGAAGCCGTAAAAAAAATGGCTGAATCATTAAATCAAAAATTAGATATTTAGGAGAATAGTTTTGTCTAACAAAAATGTACTAATTACTGGTGGCGCGAGTGGAATTGGTTTGGGAATTGCCGAACACTTAGGCGCTTTGGGCCACCATATTATTATTGCCGATATCAACCTTGATGCGGCAACCAGCGCTATGGAGCAATTGCAGCAGCAAGATATGAGTGCAGCAGCAATTAAACTTGATGTTACCAATTTGCAAGACGTAAGCGACTTGCCTAACAAACTACAACCACTAACAGTCGATGTGTTGATCAACAACGCTGGCATACAACACGTGAGTAAACTAGAAGATTTTCCCCCTGAAAAATGGCAACTTTTAATCAACATTATGTTAGTCGCGCCAGCCATGTTAAGCCAAGCACTATTGCCAAAAATGCGCCAACAAAATTACGGCCGAATTATTAACATAGGCTCGGTGCATTCGGTGGTCGCCTCTCCCTTTAAGTCTGCCTATGTAGCGGCTAAACATGGTTTACTAGGGTTTGCTAAAACACTTGCCTTAGAAACCGGTGACTGTGATGTAACGGTCAACACATTATGCCCAGCATACGTAAAAACCCCATTGGTAGAAAACCAAATTGCGGCTCAAGCCATTGAAAACGGTATTAGCGAACAACAAGTCGTAGATACAATCATGTTGGCACCTATGCCTAAAAAATCCTTTATAGGAATAGATGAACTGGCAGCGACTGCAGCATTCTTGTTATCTAACGAAGCCAGAAACATCACAGCCCAAGCACTAGTGATTGATGGTGGATGGACCGCTAGATAAGCCTCTCTTAATTTTATTCACCCAACTACCTGAAGTATCTGAGTATATTCAGGTAGTTGGGCCGCCATGTTGTTTACGCATATTCTCGAATAACGAGGGCTCCCAAGGACGCATCGCCATTAACAAACCAATATGTTGTCTTTTGTTTAACGGTAAGTCCGCGTCTTCTTGATTCAACACTGCCGCTTCTTTTGTTAATTGATTAAGTTTACGCTGAATGATTTCGATAGATGATTGCGAGTAGCGTCCCCGTAAATAAAAACGGAACAACCATTTTTCATTTTGTTTTGGAGCCATAAATTTAACCATAACCTCCTGCTCCATGAACTTTTCCAATGGCCCCCCTGGGATCCATCTAAAGTCTTGGGCAATCAATGATTTAAAATGGTTATTGGGCAATAGTTCAATAATTTTCAGCTTGTCTAATCTGGCTAATAATTGAATACATTGATGTTTATCTATGTCGTAATAATCAATGATCTCATCAAATTTCCATGCATCACGCACACATACGGCGATTAACAGTAACTTAGGATCAGCTAATAGTTGGTTTTCTTGCTCTGCTGTCAACTGGCTGATTTTCTGCACTTGTTTTTCAGTTAGCATAAACAAGTCCGATAGGCGCATATGCAAAATATCGCAAAGCTGCTCCAGACGCTGCAACGTAAAGTTTTGAGTCGAAAAGATCCGTTTGATATTGGCTTCGCTCATATCTAGCTTAAGTGCAATATCTTTGTAAGTAATTTGTTGTTGTCGCAATAATTGTTTCAACGTTTGACTGACTTGAGTGATTTGACTCATAAGCTTCCCAGTTAAGATGGTATACCTAAACTATACCTTAAGTGTTATTTGAGTATACAAATATCATTAGTGTTTACCAATCAAATACCAAGACTTAATGTGTAGCGGGTTCAAACACGAGTTAACAATCCTCAATCAATAAAGGAACAACAATGAAACTAACCAATATTGCTTTACTTTCAACTCTTGCCATTACCTCAGCCACTGCCCACGCAGAAGGGTCCACTCACCATAGTGGCCAAGCAAGTAAACATTCTGTCTTAGCTGTAGGTCATGGCGCTTTATCCACTGCTAAAGTAGCCAGCGCAGTGGTGGCTGTGCCACTTGTAGTAACGGGAAGCCTAGCCTTAAAAGCTGGCGCCGCCAGTGTTCAAACCGGAGCCACTTTTGCTGATTCAGCCAGTACACATACAAGACATCGGTCTTTGGTGATCACCGAAACGACAATCACCGCAGATCCAGCTCCAGATCAAGTGATGGTTATCAAGAAAAAACACCGCGTTATCACTAATTAGACCTTAGCAGCCAAATTAATTGATAGCTTTTGATTACGATTAAAAGGAATAAACTATGAGTGTTAGCCGATTATTTATTTTACTGGCTTTATTTAGCCTTCCTACTTGGGCAGGAAGTCAGGCGAATGCCCCTGCGGTATTAGCGCCCGAAAAAATTGTTAAATTTGCCAAAGATGTTGAAAAATATGCCGCGTCTAAAGGCGCAAGAGCATTTATCATTGCCCGAGTTGGTCGACCAGAGAAAGATCTACCGAAAGGTGTTCTCTTTACCCACACAGCGATTGCAGTCTATTCAAACATTCAACTGGATAGTGGTGAATTTGTCCAAGGTTACGCTATTCACAATCTATATCAGCTCGATGGCAAACCCGATAGGAGTCAACTTGTACAAGACTATCCTGTGGATTTTTTCTGGGGAGCACAGAGTTTAAAAGCAGGCATAATTATTCCTAGCGATGAAATCCAAACCCAGCTAATAAAACTAATCGCCAGTGGTGACAATACTAAGTTACACAATCCTAAATACTCAGTAATAGCTAACCCAATGAATAGTCAATTACAAAATTGCACTGAACATACCTTAGATATGCTCAATGCCGCCATTTATCAAACAACAGATGTACTAAAACTCAAAGCCAATACTCGTGCTTACTTTACTGCTCAGCAACTTAAAACCAGTCGCTTTAAATTAGCTCTTGGCTCTATATTTATGGATGAGATAACCACCAAAGATCACCACGGAAAAATTGCAACCGCCACTTTTGGCTCTATCCACAAGTACTTAGATCATTACCAATTAAGCCAATACGGCGTAACCTTAAATGCGGATGGTGACGCAACTGTACTTTAAGGTAAAGAATAGTATTAATATACCTTTGGTAGTAAAAATCACTACAAACTGTAAAAGGGTATATTTTAAACTAACTAGCGTTTATTGTAACCCCAGTTAAACAAGCTGACTAAATCACTTACAAGGAATTCGATTATGACAACTCAAGCCCCTACAAAGTCTTATTTTTTAGCGTCTATTGCCGCTTTAGTAATTGGAGCTGGCGCATATGGAATTGGCCTATTCAATGCTGAGATGGCGTTAAATGAAAAAGGCTATTATTTGTGTATCATTTTATACGGGTTGTTCTCTATGGTGTCGCTACAAAAAACCATTCGCGATAAAGCTGAAGGGATTGCCACATCCAAAATTTATCACAGTATTTCTTGGGCATCAGCAGGGATTTCTATTGCCCTACTAGGTATTGGGTTATTCAATGCAGATTTATTATTGAGCGAAAAAGGCTTTTACGCTATGGCCTACGTTTTAAGCATCTTTGCAGCAGTAACCGTTCAAAAAAACGTTCGTGACAAACACGCTTTTGAGTCACAACAACCAACAACACAAACCTCAGTGCATCAAGACGCACTACAAGACGAAATAATCACCGAATAACAAGGGAATAGGTAATAGAGAGCTAAGCTCTCTATTACTACTGCGTACTACTTTTGCACCCTTAACGGAAACCTCAACTAAATCAGCCCTCCCCCAGTTCGAAGCCATTGATTTTAGCCATCAAGGTATAACGCTTACGCAATAACGACATACTCTCTTGTGTTATTGTCGTGCCTATAACAAGTCGTTTATTATCTTCGAATTTAGGCCAAGCAGGAAATTCACTGGAATTGGGATCGCCAGTTTTGATAAAGCGGATAAAATAGCCCTGAAATGTTGCCGAAATAGCGTAATCGTCGTCATTCCAAGCAAACACGTTATTACTTGCTAAGTTACCCATCACATATTCTATTTCAGCCGAATGTACCGCACCTCTGCTGCTCGGCTGCGCTGGACTATCCTTAGACTTCTCGACTAAACCACCAGCTAATGCTGGCTGCATATCACTGAAATTCGATGTTAATTGTGGTCTAGGGTGAGTATATAAATAGGAATAAACACTTTGGTCACTATGGCGTTGTACGTATTCCGTCCATACCCAGGTACCGTAACTTAAGAAACGGTCGCTGGCTAAAGCTTGAGCAGAATCTAACACTGACTCTTTGTTACTTGCAGGATACAACGCTAGAATTTGCTTAAAATATTTAGGATAAAGCTGCTTTACTGCTTTGTGATAATTTTCAACACTCGCAATCTTGTCTCCTAATACTTGATTAGCGCCACCTTCTTCTGAATTTACACCAGCTAAAACAGGCACTTTCGCCAGATGACCTTGCTGCAATAAAGTCAATGGAGCATCAGGGAAAAAATAATTATCAATATTAGGTTTATACCAAATTAGGTCGTGCTCTGCAGTTTTCTGAAGTAACTCACTAGCACTTAATTTTCGAAGGTCAGCGATAGACTTAACCCTCAGCGTAGTTAAAAGATCCTCCCCTTTTTGCTCGGCCATTTCTAAAGTTTGGCTAGAAAAACCAGATCCAACTATTGAACCACTCTGCCCGATAACTGAAGAAATCAAATCTTTACTCAAGGGTGAAATCATCAAAGCACTTACCGACATAGAGCCGGCAGATTCACCCGCAATAGTTATTCGCTGTGGGTCTCCACCAAAACTAGCGATATTTTTTTTGACCCATCGCAACGCCGCGACCTGATCTAAAAACCCATAATTTCCCGAACCGTGATAGCTTGACTCAGCACTGAGCTCAGAATGCGCCATAAAGCCAAAAACACCCAATCGATAATTAACAGTCACTGTCACCACATCATTTTGGGCCATGCTGCTGCCGTCATAACGAGGCTCAGAACCATCACCCGCAATAAACCCGCCACCATGAAAATACACCAGAACTGGCTGTGGGCGTTTTGGCGTTAAATCTGCGCTCCAAATATTCAGATATAAACTGTCTTCACTGACGTCAGGAGAACGAAAATTCATGTCCCCAAATATGGGGATTTGCATGGGCCTTGCTGCAAATTCTTTTGTTGGCTTAACACCTTGCCACGCATCCATTGCTACAGGAGGTCTCCAGCGCAATTCTCCTGTAGGAGGTTTAGCATAAGGTACCCCCTTAAATTGATATACCCCTTGAGCTTGATCATAGTGGCCTTCTATCTTTCCTTTATCAGTAGTGACCTCCAAGCTGGTTAGCGTCGCATTTACGTTAAAACAAAACATTAGCATCAATCCAACTTGGCAGGATAACCATCTGATAACTCTGATTTTAATCATCACTTTTACTTTAAGTCATAATGAGGTGAGTAAAGTTTACACCAATAAAAGTCGCGATACACCGTTGCTGAGTCTAAGACAACTTGCTCGATAACTTAGCGAGTATAAACAACCTGTTTCAACGAAAACTGCGGCTTTAATTGGAGTCATTAATTACCCTAAATTCGATGCGATTCATGCATTTAGGTGGACACCACTTTAAATAAAATTAACGCATTTAAAATTATGATTATTTTCCTAACCTAATACTATATAGTTATGGATAACCTCGAATCTGTATCGTGCAAACTTTTGTATAATTGACAAAGTCATCGATTTCCTAAACTATTGACCTAACTAACTAATTTAAAAGTAAATATGACCAAAGTAAGTGGCCTAGTAAAATTAGCTTGTGGCGACTAACCTCTAAGTTGAACTGTTCATTTGTAACACTTACGAATGTGAAAGCTAAGTGATTCATAAAGGAAAAAAATAGAGTGATACAAAAGAAAATTTGCTTGTTGGGAGCATTTTCAGTGGGTAAAACCAGTTTGATTAAGCGCTTCGTTGAAAGTATTTTTAGCGAAAAATACCTGACAACTATCGGTGTGAAAATCAACAAAAAAAAGCTGTCTATCGCCGAACAAGACATCAATCTAATGATATGGGATTTAGAAGGTGAAGACGACTACACTGAAATTAACACCAATTATTTGCGTGGTTCAGCGGGTTATATTCTAGTAGCCGATGGCACAAGAGCAAAAACCCTAGATTCAGCATTATCTATTCATAAGATGGTGCAAGATTTACTTGGCGATATACCTGCGGTACTTGCGATAAATAAGGCCGATATCGAAGATCAATGGCTTATATCCCCCGAATCAATTGATAATATTGACAAAAACCTCACCGTTATAAAAACCAGTGCCAAGTCAGGCGATAATGTAGAAGCGTTATTTACGACTTTGTCACAGAATATGTTAGGTATAAAATAAAAATACAGTGGAGCAGAAAATCATGTCGGTAACAACACTAGAAAAACTTTATTCTGAGCTCGATTTTGCTGTGTTGTCGATATGTAAAAACGACCTGATTACCTGTCTCACTGAACCGCCAAGTTGGTTTAAGCATTTTTATCCGAGTCTCAACAAAGGTGGTCACCTTAACCAAGAAGAATTACCGGGCTTTTTACAACATTTTATGTACGACGCTGAAGACCATTGGCAGCGTAAACAATCAGGCCAATTAAAATCTGGATTATGGGTGGAAGAAGCGCCAGATGACACAGAATGGTTAATGGAGGCAACGGCTGTCTTAGTTGAAGATGACAGATTGCTGTTACTAAATCTTACCGATAAAGATCACGGCACCCATCAGAAGAAACAACAACTGATGCGAGAAAATTTACTTACCAAAGAAAAGCTAGAGCTTGAGGTACACCGTAGAACCCAACAAATTCGCGAGAGGGAAGAAGAAATTGCAATTAGATTGATTTCTGCTGCAGTCCAACGAGATGAAGAAACAGGCGCTCACATTCGTAGAATCGGCTTGTATTCAGCAGAGATGGCCAAAGAACTTGGCTGGCCCCTGCCTCTTGTAGATGACATCAAACTCGCCGCTCCCATGCACGATATTGGGAAAATTGGTATTCCAGACAAAATTTTGCAAAAACCTGGCCGTTTGACTGAAGACGAATTTGCAATAATGAAAGATCATTCGAGAATTGGTGGCGAGATGTTAGCAGGAAGTGGGATATCATTACTCAATACCGCATCTATTATCGCCAATTATCACCACGAAAAATGGGATGGTTCTGGTTATCCCGATGGTTTAAAAGGTAAAGAAATTCCTGAAGCTGCCAGAATTGTGGCCATCGTTGATGTGTATGATGCGCTAGTCCATGAAAGAGTTTACAAAAAAGCGTTTTCTGAAACAAAAACTCTGGCAATCATGAATGAAATGGCCCAAAACCACCTTGATCCAAACCTATTTGCTGTATTTTTGTCAATAATAGACAGAATCAGGGAAATAAAAGATCAGAATCAGGATGAAGAAATCTAAGCACAACTAATAGGAAAAGCGGCAATAAATGTAGATAGCATATTTTGGACAAAATATGCTATCTAACCAATTACCTGTTTCAGCTTGTTAAAGTACCGATAGTTCAACGGCAATATTGCCGCGAGTAGCGTTAGAATATGGGCAAACTTCATGTGCTTTAGCGACTAACTCTTCAGCGGTAGTTTTGTCTAAATCGGCAACAAATACACCCAATTTTACCGCAATTCCAAAACCTCCATCTATTGGTCCAATTGACACCTCCGAGTCGATATGTGTATCAACAGGTAACGTTATTTTTGCTTGGCCGGCCACTAGCTTTAGTGCGCCAATAAAACAAGCAGCGTAACCAGCCGCAAATAATTGTTCGGGGTTAGTTCCCTGACCATCATCGCCGCCTAAGCCTTTTGGTGTTGAAAGTTTTACATCTAAGCGAGCGTCATCTGACTTCGCAGTGCCTTCCCTACCACCTGTAGCTGTTGCTCTAGCGGTATATGCAGTTTGAATTAAATTTTTCATTGCTTTTCCTTATTCAGTTTAGCGATCAATTTATTTTGTATGCAAAATAATAAGACAAACAAAACATCGTTGCAAATATTTTGCATGCAAATTAAAATGTCCAACCTGAATGATTGAGAAGCTTAATGAATAACTCGCAATTAAAACTGGATAATCAAATTTGCCATCGCTTGTATAGAGCATCTAATTCTGTTGTGCGGGCTTATCGAGACGCGTTAAATCAGTTAGACCTGACCTACCCACAATACGTGGTAATGATGGCGTTATGGGAAGAAAACAGAATTAGCATTGCAGGCTTGTTAAACAAGACCAAAATTGACGGCGGTGCCATGACTCAAATTCTAAAAAAAATGTCTGAGAAACAGCTTTTATCGGTGGGTGTAGACAAAAAAGATAAGCGTAAGCGCCTTGTTAAGCTGGAGTCGCATGGCGCACAACTGCAACAACAAGCAGTGCATATTCCAGAACAGATTCGCTGTAGATTTCAATCGATAAATACTCAGGAAGCGGACCAATTAATCCAGCTACTCGACAAACTCAATTTCGATTTCGAAAATACTTAATTGCCGTGAAGCCTAGAATTGACGGTTTCCCAAGTCATATAGGGCGAGTAAATGATTTCACCAGGCAATAGCTTTGCCCAGTGAAATCGGTTAGCAGCAGCGAGTAACATTCGAGCTGCCCTATAAGGTTACTGCAAAATATCTAACGCCGCTAAAATGCCACTATCGAGTTGGTTGTCACGGTCTTGAGGTGCAAAGAAAGGCACCACAATATCAGTGGGCACACCCGCACCTTCTAGCCATTCATCATCTGGTGTAACATAGTATTCATTAGACATATTTAGACTATGCCCACCTGGTAATGCCCATTCAAGAACATCAGAGAATATGCCTTGGGTGGCTTCACCTACTAGGGTGACATGATCCAATTGAGTCATGCTTAAAGAAAACGTTTCTGCGGCTGACGCGGTATCCTCACTAGTTAGCAGTACAATAGGTTTGCCGGTATACTGCACAAAACCAGAAGGTGAAATAAATGACTCTATGGTTTCTGTTATCCCGGCGCCATCTCGGGCATACTTTTTGTAGGCTAAAAACTCTGCTTCTGTAAAACGACTCGCAATCGCCAAACTAATATAGTCGTTACCACCGCCATTGTATCGCACATCAATTATTAAACCACTGGTCTGCGCTAAATCACTGAGCGCCTCGTCGATGGCTTCATTAAGGTTACTTAACGCCGAAGTGGTATGCGCCAAATCATCTTGATCTTCGTTTATGGTGCTATAACCAGTCATTGCATTGATATGTAAGTAGCCAATGTTATTAATAGCAAACCAATATATTTGCTCAGATTGGTCAATGCCAATATCAGTAGTCGCATAACTGGTTATTATGTCCTGCTCTTTAGCAAATTCCTCTTCGATGAAGTTGTTAATATCATTCAAGGTGTTGTTATTGAACTCACTGCTGTCTAGAGGATAACTTAAACCGTTGGCTGCGGCGTATTCCTCTACCAAATCGTACAAATGAGTTTGTTTAGTAAACGAAAGAATTGTTTCCCCAGTTGGGGTGTACCACTTATTGTGAGTATCTGCCAGTGCTTCAAAAGAAGTGTAAATGGCTTCGTACAAGGTTTCATTGTTTTCAGTGACTGTGTTACTTAATTCATAACTCAGTGTTGGCCAGTCCACATTGTTTCTGGAAAAATCAAGGTAATACTCGTCCATGATCTGACTGTATAACTCAAACATCTCGCTGTTAGTCAGTGACGAATCAGGCGTTAAAATTTGATCCATACAAGAGGCCGGTAATTCAGTTTGCTTAGTTAAGTTTCTTGATGGCGCACCGAAATCTTTGGTGCCATATCCTGCAATCCAGGTTAATCCGGTTTCATCGCTGGTTAGCTCTACACTGCGCGTTAACTCGCTGGTGTTTAAGTTCTCATAGGTGGTTTGTAATACACAATAGTCACTGCTGTATTTATAGTAATCGACGCTGTTTTCTTTTACGACTAAAGCATCAGCATAGGCGGATGATACCCAAACACCTTGATAATTTTCTGCAATAGTCGCACTCGACTGTCCAGCGCCAGAGGATTGAGTTGTTTTTTTGTTACTGCCACATCCAGTAAATAAACTGGCTGCAACAAGTACAGCAACTATCGTTAATTGACCTTTCATAATTGTTCTCCTAGTAAAATAAACTGCGATTAAGTTGCATGCAGTTTGCGTTTACCAAGGTCAACACAGGGTGAAATAATCTAACTAATTGAATATTCACTGCTTGATTCATTTAGGTGATCAAATTTGTCTTTTGATACTTCGGTTGGAAATAAACCGCAGCGACTTATTTTGTTTGGTTTTAGAGCTTTTAAACCGAGGCATATTTTTTTGCAGATTCTTGCAGATCTGCGCCTCGGTTATAGGTAGACGCAGATCTAAACCACTAATACCTCAATATACTTGGGGATAAAAACTAACTATCGAAATGTATAACGGTACGAATACTTTCACCTTTGTGCATTAATTCAAACGATTCATTTATGTCTTCAAGTGGCATAGTATGGGTTATGAAATCACTGAGCTTAAATTCGCCCTGTAAATAACGTTCGACGTAATCAGGCAATTCTGTGCGACCTTTAACACCACCAAAAGCAGAGCCGCGCCATACCCTCCCGGTCACTAATTGAAACGGTCGAGTTGAAATTTCTTGCCCCGCTCCGGCTACGCCAATCACCACTGATTCACCCCATCCTTTATGACAACACTCTAAGGCTGAACGCATAAGATTGACGTTGCCCACACATTCAAACGAATAGTCCACACCGCCATCAGTGAGTTCCACAATGACATCTTGGATCGGCTTGTCGTAATCTTTCGGGTTAATACACTCAGTCGCCCCTAGTTTTTTCGCCAACTCGAATTTGCCTTCGTTAATGTCGATAGCGATAATACGACTCGCTTTTGCCATTGTGGCACCAATAACCGCTGAAAGACCAATACCACCAAGTCCAAAAATGGCAACCGTTGCGCCCTCCTCTACTTTAGCGGTATTCATTACTGCCCCCATACCTGTTGTCACACCACATCCAAGTAAACATACTTCTTCAAGTGGCGCGTCTTTATTGACCTTAGCTAAGGATATTTCTGGTAATACCGTATATTCAGAAAACGTAGAGCAACCCATGTAATGAAAAATTGGCTGGCCATCTTTGTAAAAACGCGTAGTCCCATCTGGCATTAAACCCTTGCCTTGGGTTTCGCGTATTTTCTGACACAGGTTAGTTTTGCCTGATAGGCAAAATTTACACTCTCCACATTCTGGGGTGTACAATGGAATAACGTGATCTCCTACTTGCACGCTTGTCACGCCGTCGCCAACTTGCTCAACAATACCTCCCCCTTCATGGCCTAGAATCACCGGAAACAGGCCTTCGGGATCTTCCCCTGACAAAGTAAATGCATCAGTGTGACACACGCCTGACGCTATCACTTTAATCAACACCTCACCTTTACGAGGTAACATGACATCTACCTCTTCGATGGATAATGGTTGCTTAGGGCCCCAAGCAATGGCGGCTTTTGACTTAATAAATTGTTCTGGCATATGTATTCTCACTTTTAATCAAGGGATAGATAAGAGACTTCGTGATGTATTGCGATTCTAATTTGGTGAACCTGCTGTGGAGTAACTCATCACTTTGTTAAATCACATTCAAATTGTGCGTAGCCAAGCATTATAGTTATTTCAAATTAGATGATAATATGCGGATTCATCAATTTACTTTTACATATAGGTAATAATCATGCAGTGGGAAGGGATTAGCGAATTTGTTTACGTCGCCGAAAATGAAAGCTTTACACTTGCGGCAAAAAAAATGGCTATATCTACGGCTCACGTTAGTCGCCAGATAAGTGCATTAGAAGCGCGACTCAAAATAAAGTTATTCTATCGAACAACTCGTAAAGTTTCGTTAACCGAAGAAGGACAAGTTTTTTACCAGCATTGTCGCAGTGTGTTAGACGGTTTAGACGCCGCTGAACGTGCCATTACAAACCTGCAATCCAAACCCCAAGGTAAAGTCAAACTCACCGCCCCCGTCACTTATGGGGAACAGCAGATATTGCCACTCGTCAATGATTTTATGAAACACTACCCAGATGTTGAAGTAACCGCCTATCTAAGTAATCAACAAATGGACCTTTTAGAAGGTGGCTATGATTTGGCGATCCGCCTAGGAAAGTTGAGTGACTCCACCATGATTGCGAAAAAACTGGGAGATAGAACCAACTATATATGTGCATCTCCCCATTATTTAGATACACATGGTACCCCGCAAACTTTTACAGATCTGAATAAACACAGTTGTTTGTTAGGTACTTTAGATTACTGGCATTTTAGCGAGGACGCTAAAGAAAAAAAGTTTCGTGTTTCAGGAAGGTTACGTTACAACAGCGGTTTTGCATTAGTTGATGCGGCTTTAAAAGGCTTAGGAATAGTGCAATTGCCAGACTACTATGTACAAAAACATCTACAAAGTAGACAGCTGATTGCCCTTCTCGACAGTTATCGCGCGCCCAAAGATGGTATATGGGCTGTTTATCCACAAAATCGACATCTATCCCCAAAAATAAGGTTACTAGTGGATTATCTAGCAGAGCACTTAGTAGCCAATAATAATAATTAATCAGCCAGTCAAAATACTGATTTGAATGATCGAAAATGACGACAACGCCAACTTTCCTAGGAGTTGGCGTTTAGTCTCTCTATTTGCTTAGTATATTGTGACTGGTTATGGCGCACATCGTTGCACAATAAGGTTGGCAACCTTATTGTTCTTTTCAGGATTGCCTTGGTTTAAAGTTAACAAGAAACTATAGCTCGCGGCAGCTAGACTGATTTGGTTATTTATTTCACCCGCGTCGTTGTAGGCAACGGAGTAACTAACCCCCACATCTAAATTGCCGGTCTGTATATTTCCATCTTCGGTTTGCGCCCACAATTGTGTAGTCCAACTGTCATCATCAGACGCAATTTTAAACTGAAAATCGCCAGAAAACTCTGCAACAGCTTGATATGTATTATTCCCCTTGTAGTGCATTCGATATAACTCATTAGCCCCCCAACTTGAATGGCTGCCGCGCACGTAAAGTTGTCCTCCACCAGATATATTAAACGGTATCGCTTGGGTTGAATCCTCTAATGCAGCACAATTCACCGAAGGTGAAACACTATCGATTCGCAAAATTGGCCTATCCTGCGACGAAAGATCCAGTTGAAATTTGTAAATACCTTGATTAGCCACAGTAAAACTAATATTTCCATCACTGTCCTTACTTGCAGAAACAGAATTTGATTGAATTTGTACATCGCTAAAGCCAAGGTTCACCAATGAATAATTGCTATCGGCAATTTTTAAGGCGTGCATGTCGGCAGGTAAGACATAATCAATGCTATAGATGCCATTGCCCAGATAAGAAAAAGTATCTTCTGCAGTTAATCCGTTGTCTCCAAAATTATTCATCGAACCACGCAGAAAAATATCTGTATCACCATAAGGAGCGGTTTCTGACTGATTCAAACTTGCGTCTGCCGCTAATCCTGCTCCTTGGGCTCCCGTTTGAGGTTTCACAAATATTGCTGTGGTTAACGCCGGAACGGTAAAAATGCCACCATTGCTGCTTGCAACAAATTGAGCGTTTTTAACAATGGTGTCGGCTGAGGTTTGTTGCACGCTGTGAAGCTCAAAATTACTCGCGGTTGCGATTGAATGAGACAACTCATTGGATGTACCGTTGATCAACACCACTATCGCGTCCAAATTGGTATCTAAGTCCTCTAATCCATTACCATCGTCAAGACTCATCACTATCAACCCCTGTGTTTGATTGGCGCCTGTATTGTGAAACCCTACACGATCAATCACGTCTTGTGCTGTGCTCAACCTAAATAGCTTACTTGATTGGCGGATCGCCAAAAACTCTTGAAACACCTCGCCAGACTGCATTATATGATGCATTGCAGGTTGCGCTTCAACGTTTGTTGCCAAGTTGGCAATGGTATTCCATTGATCTTGATTGTTCTCAGCCATTGGTAAACCAATGTTCCAGTTGTTTGTGGTTTTGCTAAAATCGACCCTATTGAACCAGTCCCCTGCGTCGTAACTATTTCTATCCATAGATTTTGAACGCAATAAGTCGCCACCTAATTGTAAAAAGGGAATACCTTGACTGATTAAGGGGATGGTTCCCGCAATGTTTTGAATTCGTACTCTCTCATCAATGGTGACATCATTGGCGAAACCATACTGCAACTGATCCCATAAGGTTTCGTTATCATGTTTAGAGACATAATTAATCACGTCAGCCGGATCTTTGGCATAAGCAGGTTTAGCAGAATAGGCACTGCCTAACTTAACGTTGCCATTTTTATCCTGCATAGAGTAGTCAGCCAAAGTTCCCGCTAATCCCAATCGTATGATGTCTTGGTCGTCTAAACTACCTGAAGCATTAAACAACGACGCACTGCGAATAATATCTCTTGGTCGGTCGTTAAAAGTACCGACTTCACTTCCCGCCATATTATGTTGATTAGCCTGAGTGTAGCCATTGTTGTTACGACTCCATCCCTCTCCATAGAAATAATTATCCGAGTCTAGCGCTAGCACTATATCTCTAGCGGAGAGAATTGAGTCTTGTGAGTTGTTACTCATAATGTCGAAACGAAATGCGTCAAATTTGTAAGCCTGTGTCCACAAAACCAATGAGTCGACCATAAGTTTGTCCATCATTCTGTGCTCAGGTGCGGTATCTTCACAACAGGTATCCCGTAACACTTCACCCGTAGTCAGGTGTCGTCTGTGATAATAACCTGGCACCACCTTATCTAACACTGAGTTATCGAACAAACCAGATGAACTGGTGTGGTTATACACTACGTCTAACGACGCTCTTAAGCCCATTTCATGTAATGCTTGGATCATGGCGCGCATTTCTAGAATTCTAGAGGCTCCGTCAGGATCAGACGCATAACTGCCCTCGGGAGTGGAAAAATGTTTAGGATCATATCCCCAGTTAAAACTGTCTAAGCCGCGCATTGAATTTGCTAAGGCTTGTGCATCTGAAGAACTAGGATCATAACTTTGAAAAACAGATAACAAGCTTGCAGTAGCATCTTCTGTTCCGCAAACCGGTGCAGTGCTATCGAGAGCGCATAAGTCAGCCACTGTGTCGGTAATATTCACTCTACTACTAGGATCTTCACCAATAGTCGCAATGTCATTTGCAGGCAAGAGCTGAAAATGGGTTAAACCAGCTTCAGCTAGAGATTTAAGGTGGCTAACGGGTAACGAGTCTTGCTCAGTAAAAGCTAAGTATTTACCGCGATTGGCGGCGCTAGTACTTTCATCTAGTATGCTAAAGTCGCGGATATGCCCTTCGTAAATGACCGCATCTTCTGGATCAATAATACTAGGGGAAACCTGTGTATCCCAATTTGTTGGTTTTAAGTTGTCATCTTCCAAATTAACAAACTGCGAATAGCTGCCATTAGTAGACAGAGAAACCGAATAGGGGTCAGTGCTTTCTAGGGTTTCAAAACGTTGATTAATGTGATGATAAAGCGTTAGTTCAAATCGATAAAACAGTCTATCAACACTGCTATCTAGGTTAATGGACCAAATGCCAGTGTTGTTATCCACTGTCATTTCCTGACTAGATTGCAGCGCCTTGTTGGCATCGTAAATGTTGATTTTAACTTGCTGGGCTGTTGGCGCCCAAAGGTAGGAATGAATACCAGTATCAGCATATTCAAGTCCTATCATGGCTTCGTCGGCATCGTTTGCGCCTGAGGTATAAATTGCGTCTATTACCCGTGGAGTTTGCACATACGTAGCCGCCACCACTACATCACTGTTTTCATAAGCAATAGCCAATAATTTCCCGGTCAACATTTGTTTAATATCAGTTGTAGCTGCAGAGTCCGCGGTGTAAGCATCTAAGTTTTGATATCTAGGCATGCCAAGGCTAGTTGCTGGATGAGTGCCGCCTGATTGTGATGTAAACTCAATAAAGTTATCGCCTGCAATCCCAGTTTCGCCATCAAAACCTAAGTCATCCGTTGCAGAACTGTAGATGCGTATTTTTGTCACACCAGTGCCATTCACATCCCAAAAAACTGTTTGAGGATCGACCCAATGGGCAGCAGTATCAGCAATCAATACACCGGAGGGAAATAAAAGTGCTTCAGCAAAAAGTTCGCTTATACCTGACAAGGTCCAAATCATGTTGTCGCCGTTTAAATCAGCCCGATGATCGGCGTCACCAATGTCTTTCTCATTTCCCTTATGCACTATAAAGTTAGCACAATCACTCCCACCAGCTTTTAAAGGTAAAATCCAATATGCGCCGTAATTGGGATCAATTCCACTTTGTGTTTGGCCCGCTGTCCATTCAGTACCGGCGCCTGATGCAAAGTCAGCATAAGCATCACAATTGTCGTTATTCCAAAGGTGTAACACCCAATTTTGGTAATTCTCATCTGGACGATTGTAAAAAATAACGAGTTCATTATTACCTGCGGTTACAACAGGTTGTGGTAAACCACTAATTGAATCAACTAACGTCAGCGTTTGATTTTGGCTAGCTACGGCATTGTTGGGATCAGTAACCGTTAACCTTGCTTCTGCTGCACCCGCTTCTGTGTATGTCACCACAGTCGAGTTAGTCGCAATACAATCAGTTATTGAGATATCTGCTAAGTTATTACCTGGGCTTAACACACAAGACAAAGCTTCATTATCGAGATCAGACACCGTCCAAGAAAAAGTCACCTCTAGGGCATTTGTGGCACTGACTTGACTAGAGAAATTAATTACCGATGGAGCACGATTTTCCGTAGCAGGAGCGGGGTCATTGCTGGTTTCGGCGCCACCACCGCCACAACCAACCAATGCCAGTACAATAGTTGAAAAAGTGAGTTGAATTAACTGTTTGGAATGCCCCATTAAAGATAGCCTTGTTGCCTAACTGATAGTGACGTTATGCTAAGGCTTTAATAACGTGCAGAACAGTGGCTACATACGTATTCACATAGTTAAAAACATGTAACTAAATGGTTATTTTTGTATCGGGCATTCTGAGTAGGTAGTTATCAATACGGATTGGTATAAAAAAGAATAAGAGACAAAAAAGCCGCGTAATTAACGCGGCTCATAAACAGTTAAATAGTGATAGTTTTTAAGGATATTATTCTCGCCTTAAAAACTAGGGAACCAATACGACTGTTAAAATTGGCGCTGTAGAATCCGAACCGTCTAGCGAAAACTTGTAGGTTCCAGACGTAGCAATATCGAGAGTGATGTTTTGCGCTACACCTTCGCCAAACACTAAACTTTTAGCGATATCCAATTCTAATGCCTCGTCACCCGTAGCGGCACCAAAATTAGTGGTTTCTGACCAATCCGCGTCGGCGACTTTAAACTCGTAAGACGCTGCATCAAGCTCATACTCAGAACTGTACACATTGTTACCTTCGTAAACCATTTCTTGAGCATTACTCCATTCATTCATGGTGCCTTTTACATACATAACCGTAGCGCCATATGGCAAAACTTGTGTCACCGTGATAACTGGAGCGGCAGGATCTGTCGCATCTAAGGTAAATGTATAATCGCCCGGCACTGTTATATCCAGTGTCATGTTTTGTGCAATACCTTCACCAAAAACTAGTGACTTAGCCGTGGCTAATTCTAATGCTTCTTCTCCAGTAGCAGCGCCAAAGTTTGTCGCTTCAGTCCAGTCAGCATCAGCCACTTTGAACTCGTATGCAGTAACGTCTAAGGTATAGGTTGAACTATAAATATTGTCGCCTAGATATTCCATTGCTTGCAAATTACTCCATTCATTCATAGAGCCTTTCACGTACATCTCAGTAGCGCCATATGGAGCAGCATTATTGACTGTAAGAATCGGTGCGCTTGGATCAGTAGCATCTAGGGTAAATTTGTAGTTACCCGCGTCGGTTATTGTCAGAGTGATATTTTGAGCCACTCCTTCACCAAACACTAAACTCTTAGTTGTATCTAGTTCGAGCGCTTCGTCACCTGCGGCCGCACCGAAATTAGTGTCGTCTGTCCAATTGGCGTCTGCGACTTTAAATTCGTAGTCAGTTGCTTCTAAAACAAAGGTTGAGGTGTAAATATTATCACCTTCATACACCATGGCTTGAGTGTTACTCCACTCATTCAAGGTACCTTTAACATACATAACACGATTAAGTGGTACTTCTATCACGGTTAAAACAGGCAATTCAGGATCAGTAGCATCAAAGATAAATTGATAATTTGCATCGGCTGATACAGTCATAGTGATGTTTTGACCCACATCTTCACCAACTACAAGAGTTTTACCTTCTCCTACAACAACAAGCTCTTCAGTAGCCGTTGCGCCAAAAGAAGTGGGTTCAGACCAAAGATCATCTGCAATTTTAAAGCTATAGTCATCTGCTGAAGCAGGAAGTGACGTCACCATGGTATACACACCTTCAGAATACTCGAAAACATATTCTTCATTGGTGGTCCACTCGTTAAACGACCCTTTCAAATAAAGCGTTGCTTCCCCAGGAACAAACGTCTCTAGTGCTGTGGGGTCATCAATACAGGCGTCGCCGGCTTCATTCAATATTTGGGGATCTTCACAAATAAGTGTAGAGCCACCCGGTACTACTAATGATTCGAAAGTACGAGGGTGTGGGAAGACGATACCCAAACCTTCTAATAAAAAGAAACGATTGGTTGGATTCTCAATCTCATCGGCAAGTGGCGCAATAGCAGTAAATTGAACTTGTACACCTGCATCAAAATTATAAGGGATCCAGTTACCACAATTTTTGTTTACTGTTGTATCTAATACCCAATACACACCAAAGTTTGGATCGACGCCCACAGGATCGATTGGAATGCCCCAGCTGGTTCCAGTGGTTTCGCCACCTGGTGCATCAAACATAGACCATGATGTACATGTACCTTCGTTAAAGGCATGTAATCCCCAGCCCGTATATTCTCCGCTGGTTAACGCATAATATAGAACGACTTCACCGTCTTTAGGGATATATTCTGGCTCAGGCATGGTAATGCCATTCGCACCGTCTGGCCATGCGCCAATATCCATGACACACAAACCTTGTTCATTTGCGACTTCAGGATAGTTACAAGGTACGATGACAAGTTCACAAGCCGTACCATCTTCTGTTATCGTTTCAGGTGCTTTACAGACTAAAACTGAATCTGCGGTGCCGCTCAATCCTACTTGATCGCCTCCACAGCTAGACAATACTGCTGCAGAACATGCAAACAGCAAAGTAGTTAAAAGTTTCTTCATGTACGTAGACATAAATGGTTTCTCCAAGTGTGTTACTCAGCTTCCAGCTTACTTGCCAGCAGCGTCGATGGTTATTTCTCTAGTTATTAAAAATGACACTGTCACGTAATCAAAAAACTATTCCAGGAGTCCTTACCATCATGCTTAGCGACGTAAATCGCATCCACAATCATTCGGGCAACGCTATTGTTGATTAATTGTAATATGTTGTAAATGAAATACATGGCTTATGAATACGTATTCATAATTTGCGACAGATTCAGGCAAAAACAAATATCCCTTTGTTTTTTAAGCTTTTATTTATTATGCAACTCAAATATTGAACGATTACGCGATTTTCACATGTTAATAAAAGGTTGTATTTGGGCTCCGAGCTATTAGAATTTTCACCGTCACGTTACACCTAAAACTTCCTAACTAAGATACGGATTATCGAATATTTTTACAGTATATAAAGGCGCTGCTTATTGACGGTGTCTGGTCTGTAAGTTACTAGAACACACTAGGAAATAAATATAATGAAAAAATTTAAACCGAGCTTTCTAACGCTCAGCCTTTTAGCCGCGGGTCTAACTATGCATGCTGGTGCAAGTTTTGCTCAAGAAACTGACGCAGTGGCTGAACAAGAAAGTGAATTGGAAGTTATCCAAGTAAAAGGGTTTAGAGGCAGTGTAATCAAGTCTCTCAATACTAAACGTTTTGCTGACACAGTAGTCGATGCCATCTCAGCTGATGATATAGGTGGTCTACCCGATGTTTCCATTGCTGATGCCTTGACACGTTTACCTGGCGTTACCTCTGTGCGCCGTGACGGCCAATCGAGTGAACTTAACATACGTGGTTTATCTGGTGGGTTTGTACTTTCAACACTCAATGGACGTGAACAAGTTTCCTCATCGGGCGGTCGCTCGGTAGAGTTTGATCAGTTTCCCTCAGAGCTTATTTCAGCCGCGCAAGTATACAAATCTCAAAAAGCATCGCTCATTGAGGGCGGTGTAGCAGGTACAGTAGAATTAAAAACAGCCAGTGCTTTAGACAACGAAGAAGATCAAAGAATTCGATTGTCTGCTCATGGAAATACCAATAATGCCGTCGCAGACAGTGAATACCTTGATTCTATAGGTCAACGTTTTACCGCCTCTTACCAAGCAAAAATGCTTGATGATACTTTTGGGGTGTCAGTAGGTGTGGCGTTAATGAAACAACCTACAGTTGCCAACCAGTTTATTAGTTTACAGTTTGACGAATATAGCGAAGAACTTAACAATTCGTTTTCGGCAGATCATGGTGGAATTTATGATGGTCTACCAGAACAATTATTTGTTTCTGACGGATTCGAGTTACATGACAGAGGCGGTGAAGATACCAGAAATGCCGTTGTTGTTGCCTTAAACTGGGAGCCACGTGATGATCTTCGTTTTCAATTCGATGGTTTTCATTCAGAGTTTGATTCTGAAAAATTTGACCGTGGCTTAAGAGTTGATGGTTTATCAACTGTTCGCTTAGCGTCCTTAGGCGGCACACCTAATGGAGGGGTATTAACCAACCCTATCCTTTCGGGCAATACCATAATAGGTGGCACCTTTTCTCGCGATCCGAATAATATCGCTGATGCGCCCCCTGCTCTGACCTCGCAGTACGGTGGAATACGAGTACAAACCCAAGCCGATGACGCAACAACTGAAAGCTCAGTATCATCTTGGGGCTTAAAGGGCGAATGGGATGTTAATGACGACATGTCAGTAACGTTGGATATTGCGCACTCTGAGGGTGACGAAGACAGTAAAGACAGAGTGATGCGAATGGCTTATTTTGAAGACGCCAGCATAGACACACCTGTTATTGATGACGGCTTAGTGCTGCAATATCAGTTAAACGGGCTTAAATCCCCCACTGTTAGTTTTAATCGTGATTTTACTGACTTAGATCATATGATGGTTGTCGCGGCAGAAGCTTACCCTCGTATAGAATCTAACTCGTCTGATGCAATAAAAATTGATTTTAAATATGAGCTCGATAACGAGTTTATTAGCTCGGTTGAAGCTGGGATCCGTTCTTCAAAACGCGAATATTCATTAGAGCGTGGCAGATTTGTTTACGGTGTAACAGATCAAACATCACGTAGCGGTCAATATATTACCTATGGACAAGATGCCGATGGAAATACAATCGAAGTTGAGCGCTTTCAGCCTTATCAGTTATCTTCTGACGAAGTCACCATTTCGAGTTTAGGCGGTGATTTTTCGAATATGCCTCAATATTTGGCGGTAGACGTCAATCAAATTTTAAACAGTTGGATCCCTAACGTAGATCAAACCCCTACTACAGATTGGAACAATGCGTGGACCTTAACCCAAAACAATGTGATTGAAGAAAATGTCACCGCAGCTTATATCCAAGCCAATATTGACGCGGAATTAGGTGATATTCCGGTTCGCGGTAATTTCGGTGTACGTGCGGTTGAAACTGAACAAAAAAGTACAGGCTTAATTGATGTGGGGCCGGGTAACGGAGATCCTATTGCCGATGATAATGGGCTTATCAGCACAAATTATGTTCAAGGCACAGAAGGCACAACCTACACCGATTATTTACCTTCACTGAATTTAACCTTTTCATTGAATCAAGAGCAGCTGATTCGTTTTGCAGCTGCTAAAGTATTATCTCGCCCTGATATGGATACCTTAGCCCTAGTAGGTGGTATCAGTATTAATGAAAGAGAAGGTACCCAATTTTTAGATTACAACAGTGAAACCAGTCCGTTTTTGCGTCCCTTCTACGCCAATCAAATCGATATCTCTTATGAGCATTATTTCTCAGAAACAGATGGCGCTTTTGTTGTCGCCTTGTGGAACAAAGATATTACAAATTTTGTTGGTACAGTCACTGAAAAAGATTTCGACCTGTCACAAATAGGGTTTGATATTCCACCCATTTTTGACGCGAATGATGTACCTATCCAACTCGAAGATGGTAACTACACTCACGCAGAAAATAATGGCGAAGGTGGATATATGCGCGGTATTGAAGTGGCATATACTCAAACCTTTAGCTTTTTGCCTGATTTGTGGTCTGGCTTAGGGGTTAACATTAACTGGTCATATACTGACAGTGAAATTACTCGTCCCTCAGCTGTGCCAGGTGAAGCGGGCTCAGATGCGCCTCTTGAAGGATTATCCAACCGAGTCTTTAGTGGAACCTTGTTTTATGATTACGATGAAAAGCTTAATGCGAGGGTAAGTGTTCGTCATCGTGGTCCATACCTAAGTCAACAAATTGCCATAGGTAGCGAGCAGTCTGCTTACTTTAATGAAGAAACCATTTACTCTGCGCAAATGTCTTACAACTTTTCAGAGAACTTGCAAGCAGTGGTGTCGGTTGACAACTTAACCGACGAACCAAACATTTCATATTTTGGTGAAACCAACCGTACCGGTACCATCCAATACTTTGGACGCACTGTGTATTTTGGGGTTAACTACAACTTGTAATTGTTAAACAAAGAAATGTAAGAGCCACTTTATGTGGCTCTTATTTATTCTCGAACACTATTTTTTAAAACCCTAATCATTTATAACCTTTGTGTTAAATGAATCACTCAGGAATTAAACTAACTTTTAGTTTAATAACCTTTAATCTGAAAGATTCGTTGTAGATATTATGAATTCAACTGCAATTGCCAACAAACATATAGTGATCCTAGGCGGTGGTACCGCAGGTTGGATGACGGCCAATTTAATGGCTGTTAAATGGAAAAATCAAAATGTTCAAATTAGCCTTGTCGAGTCCCCTGCTATTGGCACTGTTGGAGTAGGTGAAGGCTCTACTCCACAGCTTAAATCCTTTTTTGATCAAATTGGGATCGATGAAAAAGAATGGATGCCGGCCTGTCATGCTACATACAAAAATGGTATTCGTTTTAACGGTTGGTCATCTCGCGAGGGTTTTGAAAGCTATTTTCACCCTTTTGCGTCTAGAATTGACGCATTTTCAGCTCCCGCGTTGTTTTACAATAGTATGCACCGCCGCAAGGGTGTGAACATAGAATGCCACCCTGATAGATTCTATTTATCCGCAAAATTAGCGCAGCAACACAAATCTCCTATTCCAGACCACAACTTCCCCTTTCCTATTGGTTATGGTTATCACTTCGACGCTAATTTATTGGGGCAGTTTTTATCTAACTTAGGGGTCTCAAGAGGTGTTAAACATATTCAGGCTAAAGCGTTAGATGTAGGTATGCACGCTAATGGCGACATAGCCAACCTACACTTAGACAATGGCAAGACTATCAGTGGCGATATTTTTGTTGATTGTTCTGGTTTTGAAGGTGTGCTTATTCAACAAACTCTCAAAGTGCCTTTTGTCAGTTTTAAAGAAAATCTTTTTAATGATTGCGCTGTGGCTATCCCCTCACCTGTTAGCCAACCACTGCGAAGTGAGACCATTTCAACGGCGATGAAATATGGTTGGGCATGGGATATTCCACTGACTAACAGAGTCGGAAACGGTTACGTGTATAGCGCTGACTATTGCAGCCCAGAACAAGCTGAAATTGAATTAAGAACCAAACTCAATTTATTGGATAGCGAGGTTGAGGCTCGCCACTTAAAGATGAAAATAGGTCGAGTGGAAAAACATTGGCATCAAAACTGTTTAGCTGTGGGTTTATCTCAAGGTTTTATTGAACCCCTTGAAGCGACGGCTCTACATTTTGTACAAGAGACCATAGAAGGCTTTATCGACGCTATGAATAACAGTAATGAATCAGATAGCGTATGTATTCAACATCAAGTTACATTTAATCAAAAAATGAATCAAAGATTTGAAGGCATTCGCGACTATATAGTGGCGCACTATCGATTAAGCTCAAAAGACGATACCGATTATTGGTTAGCCAATTCCGCGAATCCGAATATTTCAGATCAACTAAAACGTATAGTTAACGGTTGGATGGGGGCAGAGGATATCACGCAAATTATTCAACAGGCCAAGATACCTAGTTATTACCCTCCTTTTTCTTGGCTTTGTATTTTGGCCGGGTATGGCATTTTCCCCAAACAACTGAGCGACGCCCCCAAAGATAGTGCCGCACACAAATACGACCTTAATTACGTAGATGATTTTATTCAACGTTGTAGCCTTAATTTTCAAGATCACCAATCATTTTTAGATCTTCACTTTTAGTAGTAAAAAATATGAATTCAATTAATCAATCAAGCTTATCCGCTACTGCCATTGCAATTTTGCTACTAGGTTGTGGTGGCAGCTCATCCAATAATAGCCCGGCTCCTGCTGTCTCCGCGCCAGAGCCAGTGTTACGCAGCGGTGTGGCAGTTATAGTAGATTCAAGTTCACCACAAGGCAGTGATACAGATGTATGCCACTCAACGCAGGTGACCGATACTCAACTGAGCTTTACCGACATATCTAGTCAAGCGGGATTAAATTTTAGTCATTCTGTACCCAATGGAGACGGTATTTTAGGCATGTCAGGAGGGGTGGCAGCCGGAGACTTTGATAATGATGGCTGGGTTGACTTATATGCGGTGGGGGGTGATGGCCAACAAAACTTGCTGTTAAAAAATATGTCTGACGGCTCATTTTCAGATATGGCCGACTTTGCAGACGTTAACCTGCAAACTATAAGCAGTGGCCCAGCATTTGGTGATTTAGATGGTGATGGTTTATTAGATTTGTTCGTAGGTAGTGTGGGAGGCTCTGCCCCAAAACTTTATTTGAATCGAGGCAATGATAAGTTTTTAGATATCACTGACAGTTCTGGTTTAGTGTTGCCCGGTAATAACTTCGGGGCAACTTGGGGGGACTATGACAAAGACGATGATCTTGATTTAGTCATTACCCATTGGAGTAGTGTCTCTAACGATCACTATGCCTATTTTTGGCGAAATAACGGTGATAATACGTTTACCGACATCAGTATTGAAACGGGCATAACACCAATAATGCGCCAGTTTGGTAGTCGAGATAAATCGTTTACCCCCACTTTTGCTGATATTGATAATGATGGCTGGCAGGATTTATTGTTGGTATCCGATAATCACCGTACGCGTATTTTTCGCAATAATCGAGATGGTACATTTTTAGATCGCACCGACAGAGACGTTATCAGCGACAACGCGGGAATGGGCTCAGCGGTTGGAGATTATGATAATGATGGTGACCTAGACTGGTTCGTCTCAGCTATTACTTTCAAAGATGGGGTCACACATTTTGGATCCTTAACACCTGGAAATCGCCTCTATCAAAACCAAGGTGATGGCACCTTTATTGATAAAACTGACGAAACAGGCGTACGAGACGGTTATTGGGGATGGGCCGCCTGTTTTGCAGATTTTAACAACGACACACACCTAGATATATTCCACGTTAATGGTATGGAAGGTGACGACATCGACCTTAGGTTTAAAGACGACCCATCGCGTTTGTTTATGTCTAACGGTGATGGCACTTTTACAGAATCATCACTCGCACTAGGAATTGACGACAAAGCCATGGGCCGAGGCTTAGTGTGTTTTGATTACGATAAAGACGGCGACATAGATTTATACACAGCTAACTACAATCAAGCGCCTAAGCTGTTTTGTAATTCGGGTACCCACAACCATTTTGTTAATATTAAACTGGTTGAAAAATCCACTAATACCCAAGCCTTAGGAGCCAGAATATATGTAACTTCTAACGGTATCGAGCAAATGCGCGAGCTAAGAGCGGGGAGTAATTACGTATCTCAGAATCCAGTAGAAGCTCATTTTGGATTGGGTCAGGCCACAACTTTAGAGCGTGTTAGAATAGTTTGGCCTGATGGTCAACAAAGTCAATTAGACGATTTAAGTATGGATCAGTTTATAACCATAACTCGTAATGATTAGTTTTTTCAGTTGAAAAAGCCCCTTGTTTGCGGCTGTTTTTTGAAAATACCATTTATTATTTGATGATATGGGTCCATCAGGATCCCAAAGACTACTCAAGGTTTCTCTTCTCCATGCAATTCCCGGTTACATAAAATTACAAGATGTATATATTTGCTACTATTTTTGGGCCTGTTTTTTATACAGGATGGGATCTGTTTTAACTCTAAAAATAACACGAAGAGAATGGATAATGAAACAGTCCCACAATGCGTTACCTAATCTACTTTTATGCCTCTTATGCTTCGCCAGTTTTATTCATAACGTACCTGCAGCCCTTGCTAAAAATGCTTCTGACCACACTAATGACCATCAAAGCGATTTACGTCAAGCCACCATTAGTGAGATATCACAATCAAAACAAACAAGCTTTTCTAACGCGGCTCACAAAAACACACAGATAAAGAATCAACTCAACCTCTATAAAAATTCCGCTTCGAACGCGGTGCTCTCTAACCTTGAAAATCGATATATAGTAAAATTACGCTCCGCACCTTTAAGTAAGAAAATCAATAATTTGTACACCTTGGGAAGTGCAACTAAGCAGAAAAAATCAAAGATTTCTAACCTCAATAGTGCAGCTGCAAAAGCCTATCAATCTAAACTATTAAACGACCAGAAACAGTTTATGGTGAAACTTAGCAGCCAATTTGCCTCAGTTACCACTCACAGACGTTTTAATACTTTGTTAAACGGCATAGAAATTAGCGCCAGTGGCGAACAAATCGCGCATATTAAAGCTATGCCTGAAGTCGCACAGGTCTATCCTGTGAAAATGCGTTACGTGAACTTGGACGCCAGCCAAAACACTATTCGATTACAAGCAGCTTGGGAAGCGGTAGGTGGACAATCCGAGGCTGGTAAAGGCATCAAAATCGCGATAGTCGATACGGGAATTCGAAACGACAACCCAATGTTTAGTGACAGTGGCATGGAAGCACCAGTGTTATCTGATAATAGTTATCTCAACGACAATCCCGATTATTGTCGCGACCCTCAAGGCGATCCCAACTTCTGTAATAATAAATTAATTGTTGCTCGCTGGATGGATCCTGCAAATTATGATTTTGACATCTACCAAAACGAATACCTTAGCCCATTTGATTTTGATGGACACGGCAGTCACGTAGCAGGCATTGCCACCGGAACTCAAGTAAATATCAATTATGCAGACAGTGATGTCACCATTGGTGGTGTTGCTCCCGCCAGCTATTTAATGGTTTACAAAGCGTTATTTGTTGGTGCAGACGGGCAAGTTCAAGGCCCTGACACTATGCTATTAGACGCCCTAGAGTACGCAGTTAAAGATGGAGCGGATGTAATCAATAACTCCTGGGGAGCAGGAAATGGTGCAAATCCCAACGATTCTATTTTCAAGGAAGTGTTTGAGAATGCCGAAGCAGCCGGAGTTATAGTGGTCAGTGCTTCAGGTAACGATTTGCATGCGGGTCGCGGTCAGACTATCAGTTGTCCGTCTTGTATTGAAGCAGGTGTGTCTGTCGCGAATACCACCACGGGACGCTACTTTGGTAACAAAATTGAAATCGCAGAGCAAAGTTATTTTGCCTACCAAGGTGACAATCGTCAATTTGAGCAACAAACCACCTACCCATTGCGAGCGTTAAACGGGTTTAATCCTATTGATGATGACGGTTGCCAACCGTTAAATGATACCTTTGGGAGTTTTGCTGGTAGCATGGTGCTAATTGATTATCGCCATACCTGTACTCACCAAGAAATAGCTCAAAATATGCAACAAGGTGGTGCTGCAGCAGTTTTGCTGTATTCCTCCGGTGCGTTTGGTTTAGCCACAATTGAACCGTTGATCCCCTTTGAAGGAGATTTTGCGATTCCCGTAATAGGCATATCCCGAGATACAGGTTTAGCGATTTTTGAGCAAGCCTACAGTTCTAATCATAGTATTACTATCAGCCCTGAAATTGTACCCGCTATTGAACCTCAATATGTGGATATGATGCATCCCTTTAGTTCAACTGGACCAAACGGAGATCCACACATCCTGAAGCCCGATATGGCAGCGCCTGGAACTGATATTTTGTCAGCCTATTCACCAGATGTGTTTGAATCTTCGCCTTTCCCGATTGGTTTTTCAGGCACTAGCAATGCAGCCAAGGCTAACGCAAACACAGCCACATTTGCCAAATTAACGGGTACTAGCATGGCCTCACCTCACGTTGCAGGTACAGCTGCGTTATTGCGGCAAGCTCACCCAGATTGGAGCGCTAAACAAATTAAATCCGCTTTGGTCAGCTCAAGTAATGCAAATGTGTTGTTGGGACTAGACCCTGCCCGACCTTTTGATATGGGTGCCGGTAGACTCGACGCCAAAAAAGCGTTAGAAACAACTATCACCACCGATAAAGTATCATACGCGGATCCTGCCTGTATTGGACAATGCAGTTTTGACAACATTATTACTAACCTTGGCGATCAACCAACACAAGTGAGCTTTTCTGTCAGTTTTGATGATGGGATTACCCACGGTGAAGTCAATATTGCTGAGCAAACACTAGCAGCAAAAGGCGCTGACGGTGCATCTGTGCCTTTTACTCTTACAGTAGATATTGCCCAAGCAGCTCCTGAGCAATGGATATATGGTGACCTCTATATCTATCAAAACAATTCAACTCAACAATTACCCATCGCTTTGTATGCTAACGAAACTAGTGATGCGGGCATACTAACTGTTGCATCAACAACAACTCACACCGACACCACACAACCCATCACTTTTTCTACTACTGTACGTAACAAAAATGTTGGAGAGGCCTTTGCCCTTGACTTAGCTATTCCAGAAAACGCTGAGTTTATACCCGACACTGAAACCGCTGAGGTGAGTAATGGAGAAACAACTCTTTTAGAATTTAATACCGCAGAAAAAACAATACATTGGCAAGGAAACTTGCAACTTGGCAAGATGTCATTTGAGAGAAGCGACATTCCGTTTAGTCGCAGTTTAGCAGAGGCTGAAATTACACCTGTTGCGTGTTCGGATGGCTGCATCAATATTTCAGCAGTGGTTGATTTCAACTTTCACTTTAATGGCGAGGATTATGAGCGCTTAACCATATCGGACAATGGATTCGTTATTGCTGGCGCCACTGATATTGGCTCATTTTCAGCCTTGTTTAATCAAGAGTTTCCCAATCCATCTCCTCTCAACAGAGTGATTGCACCATTGTGGTCAGAGTATGATTTACTTGACCCCGCTGACAGTGAAGACTCGGGAGGCGGTTACCTTCGTACTGCCATTCACGAAAATGCAGGGCGAACCTTTTTAATTGTTGAATGGGACAGAGTAGAAATATACTCAAATGAATTCGATGAACCTAGCTCAGCAGAACTTGTTGGCCCATTTACCTTTCAACTGATTATCGAAGAAAATACTAATAATATTTGGTTTAATTATGTACTGGTTGAGGATCTCCCCGACTATGCATCTATTGGGGCCGAAAACAAAGATGGCAGTATAGGCAAAAGCTTATATTTTGATGGAACCCATGACACATTTCTTCCCGAAGACAAATTAACCGGTATTACGCTACAGTTGAAGACTCAAGAAGAAGGCGTCGCGCAAATTAACTACTCGGTAAATCTGATTGACCAGCAAGAATTTGCAAACACTGACGAGTTTGAGTTGCAAGAAGATAACGAACAAACCTTTGATGTTATCTTTAACGATGTCACCAGTACCTACGTAACTGCATTCTCTACACTACAAATAAACGGTTTAGAACATCATGCAATCCGCAGTGTAAAAGTGGAGGCTAGCGGCGCTCTCGATCCTGATAGCTTAGAAATAGTACAAGCCCCTAATAACGGAACAGCAACAGTCGAAAATGGTCAGATAAAATATCAAGCAAATAACCACTTTAATGGCGCAGATACCTTGAGTTATCGAGTCGCTGACGCTGCAGGAAAATATTCTAAAGCTACCCCAATTCACATAGCTGTTTTAGCGGTAAATGACCCACCTAGCATACAGGCAAGTGATAACACAACAGCTGAAGAAGGTCAGAGTGTCACCCTAAGTGTAACGGCGACCGATGTAGATAACGACCCGCTTACCTATACTTGGACACAAACCGCGGGAGAAGTGGTCTCGTTTACTCAACAAGAAAATAGCATCACTTTCACCGCACCAGAGGTAACAAAAGATAAAGTATTTAGCTTTGCGGTAATAGTAAGTGACGGCCTGACGATTAGTGAGCCGGTAAACAGCCAAGTGACTATTACTAATAAGAGCAAAAGTGGGGGCACATTGCCAAGCTCGATAATATTGATACTGGCTTTCATAGCCACTGCTCGTTATCGCCGTAACTTTATACATGCGTCTAAAACAACTGAAATATAACGAGGCTCCAATAATGACCTAGTTTTAGCCTTGCTTAATAACCAAGGCTAATACTCACTAAAAACGGCGAAACCAAAAACTGAGCCTTTTAGTCTCTACCTGCTAATTAGTGGCGGCATCCCATACCCGACCTGACGCAGTGCCGTCTTTAGGTGGGTTAAAGACTTCAACCGCCATCACCTGATACGTAGGATCATCACTTGCGTCAAAATTATTCATATTGGGGATCAACCAACCACTGTCAGACCACGCCTTAACATGATCTGCAAAGATAATTTTACCATCCTGACCTAAGGGTTGTGGTTCACTGGGTTTACTCCAGTATTGGTAAAAAGTAGATGTATTATTAATTGAAGGTTTTTGCTCGCGAATTGATCGATAAGTTGAATACTCGATACCGTTACTTACAAATGTTTTACCGAACACACCATCTTTACTGGGATCATAGGTCCACCTTTGCAAAATGTAATACTCGACTAGATGCGCTGGATTTGCGTGATCCATAGTTTTATCGTATCCCCAACCGTACAAGGTAACAAAATTAGCACCGCTGTCCTCGTCAAAGCGATAACCTATGACGCGATCTTTATCGCCATAATGCCACCCTGGACCACCAACATAGTTATAGCCACCACCCTGCCATTGCACGCTAAAAGCACCTTCTGTATCCATAGTTAAAGACGCCGAACCGCCATCTTTCCAATGAGTGAAGAAAAAGTCTCCTACGTGCCCTGTGGCATGGCTTCGGGTAATTTTGGTATCTTGGGTATAGTGCTGGGTATAGGCATTAAATTTGTTAATGTCTGCAACCGATTTATCATCTTTCCCAGTATTTTGTGCTGTCTGTTGTGCCACTGCTGGCGCTGTTACTTGTTCTGCTTTTTGTGTTTCAGAACAACCAAAAACGCAACTCATTAGCAGCAAAATACTTGATGCTTGTTGGATAGTAATTTTCAAAATCGACTCCTTAAATTCGATAGCTCAATGCCAATCAACCACAAAGGATTGTGACGCATTAAAATAGCAACAGATATTCTCAAAGACGTGCAATCAGTGTCTATTACGTTTTTGATTTAGCATCTTGATTTATTTCAGAGCTAACACCTCTCACAAAAAACTTATCAGTCATTAGGCAATTCTTAACATATCAAGACGAACAGCTATAGTGCGATACACCACCCGCAGCGAAAAAAGCTTGAGGTTTTAATCTGTTATATTTACTGTCAACCTCGCCCGACTGCTCATCGAATGGCTGAGTTAATATCTGTTGCAACTCGTGAACCAGTGCGAAGTCACCCTCGCCCGCTTGCTGGTAAGCAGGCACCACTAGCCATTCTCGCCAAGTGTATTTCGGATTAACTTGTTGCATTATTTGTGAAGCTTTATGCAGGTCTGGTTTGCCACTTTCATCAGTAACGATCAAGCCTTGCCATTTTTGTAACCACAGTCTCCACTGCTCAGCCAAATCAGCGGTTTCTGGACCGTAAAAACTTTTACTTAAACCAGAAATATTCTTAGGAAGTTTTACAAGTTCACGAAAGAAAATCGTGTAATCCACATAGGATTTCTCCATCAACTTTATCAATTCACTAAATATCTCAGCGTTAAAAGTTTGTAGGCCAAGCTTAGCTGCCCACATGTTTTCTAACTTATCTTGCATCACGCCGACAAACCCAAGGTTTATCTGATTTAACTGTTCGAGTGCGGCTGGCGCTGAGGCAAGTAATGGCTGTAAGGATCGACAAAACATGTTGAAATTTGTTTGCGCAGCCGCAGCTTGGTTAAAGAATGAAAAGTGCTGCCCGCCTCCGGTCCAAGGTTGGAAATTGGGTTCGAAACACTCCATAAAGCCAAAGGGTCCATAGTCGAGTGTATAACCACCGCAGGCACAATTATCGCTGTTAAAGTTTCCTTGGCAATAACCTACCCGCATCCAGTGGCTAATTAGTGTGGTTAATCGCTCACAAAACGCCATAGCTAGTTGCACAATTTGCTTTTCTAGGGCTAACTCGTGATCCACTTCATTTGCATATTCACGCTCAATCAAATGTAAAACAATCAGCTCTAGCTCTTTTAATGCTGCAGGATGAGCCTTGTAGCGAGCGCGACGAGCAAAGAGTTCAAGTTGACCTACACGTAAAAAAGAAGGTGCCACACGAGTTGATATCGCCACTGGGTTAGATACGTTTAAATCTGGGTTGGTGGCATAAGAACCTTCAGAATACCAAGGGCGATTAACTTGCTCTGATTCAGAGACAAACATACATAAAGAACGCGAAGTGGGCACACCTAACGCATACATATGCTCTTGCGCTAAAAACTCCCTGATACTTGAACGCAAAACTGCTCTGCCATCTCCACCTCGACAATAGGGTGTAGGCCCTGCCCCTTTCAACTGCATCTCCCAACGTTTGCCATTAACGACCGCTTCTACTACAGAAATCGCACGACCATCACCATAACCATTACCTGTTTGGAAAGGACATTGCTGAATGTACTCGGTACCGTAAATCGACAGCGCATAACCTGTAGCCCACCCCACCGTTCGCATCGGCATTGGCACATCAGAGATATCGCCTGAGAACACCTTAATAAAATCATCGGTACGAACAAGGCTGTCATCAAAACCTAATTCCGCAAACAATGTTTCACTGTGGGCAACATATTTAGGCTGAGCAATAGGTGTAGGTTTAACAGGTACATAATGTCCCGAAAACACCTGCCTAGGATTATAATCATCACCGGATTCGGTAGCGTCTGGATCGCAGTTCAAATCATCGACTAAAGAGTAGTCAGTTAACTTAGCTAAATCATCAAGGGTGTAAACGCTTGTAGCAGCATCAGTAATGGGTTGATTAGCCATGTAATTCAGTAAACCTTTTTGGTATCAATCAAATTTACAAGCAGTATAAGGCAGCCAAAAGACGAGAGAAACTGAATAGTACAAATAACAGCAGCAACTACTAGAAAATTGAATTCTCAAAACCTAAGTTAACTTTGTTCTGACTCAGAAATTCTAGAATGAGTATCAGGCCCATGGACTTCGTTGATGGAATTGTTGGTTTTCAGTGTAGGATCCAGACAGTTTTTGTTCGACTGTTACCCACTTTAAGTATTCCTCCAATTTTTTTTCGAATTCCTCATAGTCTTTCCACAATTTGATGTAAAGATTTGTGTATTGAACGGTTTGCGACGTGCCTATTCGATTAGCTGCAATTGCAGCAAGACAGAACCTTACCTTTTTGTTAGTTGCTTCGCGCCTACGTGCGCCATACTGTTCGTTTACCAGATTTCGGGCATCAATATCCTGTCGAATTTTGAGCAGAGTCGACAAACTACTCAGAACAGCGTTGAACCTTAGCCACTTGGCACTGGCGCTCTGACTGGAAAACAGGTCCTTACTTCGGTTTAATCGGCCTTTCATATGGTCAACCAATTTGTCCGCGACGGCTTTAGTGATCAGTTCGTAGGCTGAGCTGGGCTTTGTGAATCTCATAGCCAATTTCCCTGTTTCATCAAGACTCAAAATAATATCGGGCAGGGCCCTTTGCACTTTGCCGTAAACGGATTTGAATTTCCTTAGCCCATGATATTCCCGAGCCCGTTGAACGGCCAACTGATGCAAAGCGGGTTGTTTTCTATATATGTTCGGAAACTCATTGGGACCGTCACCTTTAGGAATTTCGTACATCGAAATAGTGAGAGGTTCCAATGCTCCAGCAGAACAAAGTTTCCTGTTGGAAGGATTAAATAGTGATGCATTACTTTGATTAGGTCCATAGCTCATTTGAACTCTCCAGTGTGATTGTTTTTTAACTAGCGCATAGAGTGGGGTTTCCTGAACGATTGTTCGCCCGTAATCTTTGGGGTTGGGTTAGTTCGACAGCCTTAACCATAATTAACGTGCCGCCATTCTGAAAACTCGCTAAAGCATAGTAAAACTTTAAATTGCCGCATAATCATTGGGTAACCATTAGCTAATCTTTTTATACTATTTATACCAATCCCTAATGATAACTACCCATTTCTCTAGGAAAAGAGCGCGCTTTTGTTAAGCCCTCAACTCAAACCTCCCCAAAACCGAAACATCAACGGGCAATCATATAAATTCACTATGCTATTTTCTTTTAATTCTGGTCCGCACCTTTTATTGCACAAAGCGAAATTGACACTTACGCACTAAAACGTGAACTTTTAGCAATGTTTTGCGGACGATAAGAAAATTGACTAGTGACTAACAGCAGTAAAATCCCCCCTCTTAATTTTTTAAGGTGCTTTACAAAATGTTTATAAGAGCCTTTTTATTAACCGTTTTACTGATGTTTTCATTCGAGCTCTATGCCACAACACAACAGACTAAGGACGAAAATGTCACTTATGCGCCACTGCCATTCGGGAAACGAATCAATTATTACTCGTCCTATCTCAATCAAGATGAAGTATTTGATATTTACTTGCCTAAGGGTCCTAATCTTTTTAGCGCATACGTTTTAATTGCAGCAACCGACATACTTGGATTGGGCTACACAGAACAAACGACCTTTGTTGATGAAATTGCGCTTGCTGCGGCAAACGGCTCGTTGAATGATAAGTTTTTATATGTAGCGTCGGCAGAATTCGAAGCTCGCAGAGAGCCAAAACACTATGAAAATGCTCGCAAGCTTGTCCAAGGATTGGCCGCGTACAAAGACAGGTTAACCTTCAAAGTTGAGCATATCGACAATTTTGGCCACTATCCGGTTGCTATTCCAGCATTTACAAACGCCTTGAATTTGATCTTTCCTCGAAATCAATTCCAGAAATTTCAAGAGTTTGATCACACTTCTGGGTTGGTACTACCCAAAGTCGTCGAGCATTATAAAACCTTAAGCGAAAGTTACGGGGTGACTATAAATGTTCCAACAGATATCACTAGAAACCCCAATTCATTGAGATCACTTGGATACAAACTATTCAAGCGACAGGAATATGCTCAAGCAAGAGAAGTATTTAACCTTTGGATCAGCGTTTCCGATAAGCACCCCAATGCCTATTTTTGGTTATCGCGAGTATTGGCTGCCGAGGGCAAACTAACCAAGGCAATCATAAATTTACAAAAAGCCATTAAACTGTCTTCAAATGACACGCCTAACAACATCGATTACTTTCAGACCGTTATGGAGCAATATAAAGAACAATTAGACGGCGAGTAACGTTTGAAAACAAGCTTCCAAAAACCGCCTACCTGTTTGGTTTATTTTAGACTTGGCCTAAACGAGTTTGATTTTCAAGAGCCAAATATGCGCACCCTCGCATGCGCATATTGTTAACTCATAATAGAGTTAATTAATTTGGGTAAAATAAGGAACTACATTGATTAAATGGACACCCTTATTAATTTTAATCTCAGTGGCAACATTATGCCTTGTGTGCAAAGCACATAAACAGAAAACCGAATCCACCTAAAAAGATCACCAGAATAATGGTATGGCCCCCCGCTTTCTAGCGGCTTCGTAAAGAGCCATGACGGCCTCATCACTTTCTTCGAAGCATAAAAAAACCCGCTAACAGCGGGTTTTTAATCTTTTATAACAATAGTATTAATATCATTAAAAATTAACGCAAATTACCAACCAGTAATTTCGCGTAAACCTTTACCGATATCAGCTAGAGAGCGTACAGTTTTAACACCTGCAGCTTCTAGTGCTTTGAATTTCTCATCAGCTGTACCTTTACCACCGGCGATGATTGCGCCAGCGTGGCCCATACGCTTACCAGCAGGAGCAGTTACACCAGCGATGTAAGATACTACAGGCTTAGTGACGTTAGCTTTGATAAATTCAGCGGCTTCTTCTTCTGCAGAACCACCAATTTCACCAATCATTACGATTGCTTCTGTTTCTGGATCGTCTTGGAACAATTGTAAAATATCGATGAAGTTAGAACCTGGGATAGGGTCACCACCAATACCAACACAGGTAGACTGACCAAAACCTTCATCAGTAGTTTGCTTAACCGCTTCGTACGTCAACGTACCAGAGCGAGAAACAATACCTACTTTACCTGGCTTGTGAATGTGTCCTGGCATGATACCAATTTTACATTCGCCTGGAGTGATCACACCTGGGCAGTTTGGACCGATCATGCGAACGCCTTTAACGTTCAAATATTCTTTAACGAATAACATGTCGATAGTTGGGATACCTTCAGTGATACAGATGATCAATTCGATACCTGCGTCTGCTGCTTCAACGATAGAGTCTTTACAGAATGGAGCAGGCACATAAATAACAGTCGCCGTAGCACCTGTTGCTTCAACCGCTTCACGTACTGTGTTAAATACCGGAAGATCTAGATGAGTCGTGCCGCCTTTACCAGGCGTTACACCACCAACCATTTGTGTGCCATAAGCAATTGCTTGCTCAGAATGGAAAGTACCTTGACCACCAGTGAAACCCTGACAGATAACTTTAGTGTGCTTATTAATTAATACAGACATTATTTGCCCTCCGCTGCTTTAACAACTTGCTGAGCGGCGTCGGTTAGACTGCTAGCAGCAATGATGTCTAGATCTGAAGCAGCTAATACTTCACGACCTAATTCTGCGTTAGTCCCTTCAAGACGAACAACAACTGGTACGTTAACACCCACCTCTTTAACCGCACCGATAATACCTTCAGCGATCATGTCACAACGTACAATACCACCAAAAATGTTCACTAATACAGCACTTACGTTACTGTCAGAAAGAATGATTTTGAATGCTTCAGCAACACGTTCTTTCGTTGCACCGCCGCCCACATCTAGGAAGTTAGCTGGCTTGCCACCGTGCAGGTTAACAATATCCATCGTACCCATAGCAAGACCGGCACCGTTTACCATGCAGCCAACGTTTCCGTCTAGTGCAACATAGTTCAGTTCCCATTTAGCTGCTTCAGCTTCACGGGCGTCGTCTTGTGATGGATCGTGCATCGCAGCAACTTTTGGTTGGCGATACGCAGCGTTGCCATCGATAGCTACTTTAGCGTCTAGGCAGTGAATGTCACCGTCATCTTTAATGACTAATGGATTGATTTCGATAAGCGCAATATCTAAGTCAACAAACATTTTTGCTAGACCTAAGAATATTTGAGTGAATTGCTTAATTTGAACGCCTTTAAGGCCCAATTTAAATGCCATTTCACGGGCTTGGTAAGGTTGCGCACCAACAATTGGATCAATCTCAGCTTTTAAGATTTTCTCAGGTGTTTCTTCAGCAACAGTCTCAATTTCAACACCGCCTTCAGTAGACGCCATGAACACTACGCGACGAGAGGTACGGTCAACAACCGCACCTAAATACAGCTCATCTGCGATATCAGTACATGATTCAACTAAGATCTTGCTAACAGGTTGACCATGTTCATCAGTTTGGAAAGTGACTAAGTTTTTACCTAACCAGTTTTCTGCAAAGGCTTTAATTTCTTCCTTTGTTTTAACTAATTTAACACCGCCAGCTTTACCACGGCCACCTGCGTGAACTTGGCATTTAACTACCCACTCACTTCCGCCAATTTTATCAGCTGCTGCTGCGGCTTCTTCTGGTGAATCTGTTGCGATCCCCTCAGAGACTGGCAAGCCGTATTCTTTGAATAACTGCTTACCTTGATATTCATGCAAATTCATGGTTTTTCTACCCGTTTAATTTAAGAAAAAAGCCGCTAATAAGCCGCTTTATTTTTATGTCATTACAAAACATAGTAACAACGACAATACAGGTGAGGAAAACCTCACCTGTATCAATTAGTTACACATCTAAAAGCAGACGTGTTGGATCTTCTAACATTTCTTTGATGGTTACCAAAAAGCCTACTGACTCTTTGCCATCGATAATGCGGTGATCATAAGACAATGCCAAATACATCATTGGCAAAATTTCAACTTTACCATTTACTGCCATAGGACGATCTTGGATTTTATGCATACCCAAAATTGCGCTTTGAGGTAGATTAAGGATAGGAGTTGACATCAACGAGCCAAACACACCACCATTGGTTATGGTGAAGTTGCCGCCCTGCATATCCGCCATGCTCAATTTACCATCACGACCTTTAAGCGCTAACTCTCTGATACCGCCTTCAATTCCGGCCATTCCTAAAGTATCTGTGTCTTTGAGTACTGGCGTTACCAATCCACGAGGCGTAGATACAGCGATAGAGATATCGAAATAATTGTGGTAACAAATGTCGTCACCATCGATAGAAGCGTTGACTTCAGGGAAACGTTTCAGCGCTTCGGTCACTGCTTTCACATAGAAAGACATAAAGCCAAGACGGATACCATGACGTTTCTCGAATTGTTCTTGATACTGCTTACGCAAGTCCATGATAGGTTTCATGTTCACTTCGTTAAACGTAGTCAACATTGCCGTGCTGTTTTTAGCTTCTAACAAACGAGTCGCAATAGTTTTACGCAAACGAGTCATAGGCACACGTTTTTCAGTACGATTACCTAAAGCAGCTACTGGCGCAGCTTCTGGTGCTGCCGCAGTTTTAGCGGCTGGCGCTTGCAATGACTTTTCAACGTCTTCTTTAGTTACACGACCGCCTTTACCGGTACCTTTAATGTTTGCAGCATCTAGACCTTTTTCAGCTAGTAATCTACGCACTGACGGGCTAAGGGCATCGTTTTCTTCAGATGTCGCTTCAACTGCAGGTGCCGCTGGTGCAGCACTGGCTCCACTACCTGCAACAAAATTTGCAATCACTTGCTCACCGGTTACAGTTTCGCCTTCAGGCGCTAAAATTTCACTTAGCGAACCGTCTGCTGGTGCTACAACTTCTAGCACAACTTTATCAGTCTCAATATCAACTAAATTCTGATCTCGAGATATGGCTTCGCCTGGCTTTACATGCCAAGTTGCAATTGTCGCATCTGCCACTGATTCTGGCAGAACAGGTACCTTAATTTCCACTGACTCACCTTTATTACCGGATGGTTGACTTGATTCTTCACTGGCTTGGGCAGGAGCGGCAGCTCCAGAGCTTGCACCTTCTTCAAAATTAGCGATAGTTTGCTCGCCGAGCACGGTCTCGCCTTCAGCTTGCAAAATCTCGCTTAAAACTCCGTCTGCAGGAGCCACAACTTCTAACACAACTTTATCTGTTTCAATATCGACTAGGTTTTGATCGCGGCTAACTTTATCACCAACCTTTACATGCCAGGTAGCGATTGATGCATCTGCCACTGATTCAGGCAATACCGGTACTTTTATTTCTATTGTCATACTGGTTCCTTATTTAATTGTTAATGCATCATCAACCAAGTCTTTTTGCTGTTGGTTGTGAACTGAAATATAGCCTACCGCAGGAGAAGCAGAGGCTTTTCTACCGGCATAGGTTAATGTAGCTGAGTTTGGAACCGCTGCCCAAAAATGATGTTGACTACAATACCAAGCACCTTGATTTTGAGGCTCTTCTTGACACCAAACCCAATCTTTAACGTGTTTGAATCGACTCACTACTTTTTCGATTTCACCATGAGGGAAAGGATAAAGTTGCTCAATTCGAATAATAGCGACATCGGTTTGTTCATTTTTACGACGTTGCTCTAACAAGTCATAATAGACTTTGCCAGAACACATCACCACTCGCTTCACTTTGCTTGGGTTAATATCATCAATTTCATCGATAACATTATGGAACACACCCTCAGCCAACTCTTCAATGCTAGATACAGCCAAAGGATGACGTAACAAAGACTTAGGTGACATAACAATCAGTGGTTTACGCATCGGACGTAACGCCTGACGGCGCAACATATTAAATACTTGTGCGGGTGTCGAAGGCACACATACTTGCCAGTTGTGATCTGCACACATCTGTAGAAAACGTTCTAATCGCGCAGAACTATGCTCTGGTCCTTGCCCTTCATAACCATGAGGTAATAACATAGTTAATCCACACAAACGCCCCCACTTGGCTTCACCAGAACTCAAGAACTGATCAATTACTACTTGTGCACCATTAGCAAAGTCACCAAATTGGGCTTCCCAAATGGTTAACGTACCAGGCTCTGCTGTTGCGTATCCAAATTCAAACGCAAGTACTGCAGCTTCAGACAAAACAGAATCATAAATTTCTATCTTGCCTTGGTCGGCGTGTAAATTAGCAAGAGGCATGTATGCAGAACCATTTGTTTGGTTATGCAAAACGGCATGACGATGGAAGAAAGTACCACGCCCAGAGTCTTGCCCTGTCATACGAATATGACTGCCTCCGTCAACAATAGCAGCATAAGCCAGATTTTCGGCCATCCCCCAATCCAGTGCTTTGTCGCCATTGACCATAGATTCACGGTCTTTATACAACTTAGCCACACGGGATTGTAGTTTATGCTCAGCTGGGAAAGTACAAAGCTTCTCGCCTAACTCTTTAATTTTTTCAACACTGATCGCGCTATCATATTGTGCATCCCAGTCATGGCCAAGGAAGGGTGACCAATCAACCGAATGTTCAGTCATTGGGCGCCATTCTTCTACCACGCAGGCTCCATGATCGAGTGCAGCGCGATAATCGCTTACCAATTTGTTAACTTCGTGCTCTTCAATACTGCCTTCAGCTATCAATTGCTCGGCATAAATTTTTCGAGGAACAGGATGTACTTTAATTTTTTGATACATCAAAGGCTGAGTTGCGTTAGGCTCATCCGCTTCGTTATGTCCGTGACGGCGATAACAGACTAAATCGATGACTACATCACGTTTAAACTGATTACGGTAATCAAGGGCTAGTTTAGTAACAAATAAAACCGCTTCAGGGTCGTCCGCGTTCACGTGAAATATCGGCGCCTGAACCATCTTAGCGATATCAGTACAATATTGAGTAGAACGAGTATCTTCGATATTAGAAGTAGTAAAACCTACTTGGTTATTAATAACAATTCGGACTGTGCCGCCAACTTGGAAACCACGAGTTTGCGACATGTTGAAGGTTTCTTGTACTACACCTTGACCCGCTATGGCGGAATCACCATGAATAGTAATTGGCAATACTACTGAACCGTCGGTACAACCGCGTCTGTCTAACCTAGCGCGAACAGAACCAATAACAACCGGATTTACTATTTCAAGATGTGACGGGTTAAAAGCTAACGCTAAGTGTAAGTTACCGCCTGGTGTAGCAAAATCAGAAGAATAACCGGCGTGATATTTTACGTCACCGGCACCAAGAGAATCATCGTGTTTACCAGAAAATTCATCAAATAACACCGAAGGATTCTTACCTAACACATTAACTAAAGTGTTAATTCTTCCGCGGTGCGCCATGCCAATCACGACTTCTTTGGTCCCCTTGCTACCAGCATGACTAATCAGGCCTTTTAACATAGGAACTAATGCATCACCACCCTCTAGAGAAAAGCGTTTTGCACCAGGGAATTTAGAACCTAGGTATTTTTCCATACCATCAGCTGCCACTAAACCTTTAAGAATACTGACTTTTTCTTCCCGGGAAATTTCTGGTTTAGCTTGTACCGATTCAATACGATGCTGAACCCAACGCTTTTGTTCAGTGTCGGTTATATGCATATATTCTGTGCCGATAGAGCCACAATAGGTACGATTAAGCGACGCAAACAACTCACCTAAAGGCATAGTCTCTTTGCCAATGGCATAAGAACCCACATTATAAGTAGTGTCGAAATCTTTTTCGGATAGGTTATGGTGAGAGAGTTCTAAATCTCTAACTCTAGGTTGTTTCCACAACTCTAGGGGATCAAGATTGGCATGTTGATGACCTCTAAATCTAAAGGCATTGATCAACTGCAATACTTTAACTTGTTTTTCGTCACCACCGCTTATATTGGATTGAGTAGCACCAGAACCAGCTCGAGCAGCAGGACCAAGCGCTGCCAAGGTTCGAAATTGATCTCGAACCTGACTGTGCTTGCTTTCAACTTCTACGCCATCAAGTTTAGGTAGGTTTTCAAAAAAACCTCGCCATTCTTCAGATACGTTTTGCGCATCATCTAGATACGCTTCATACATTTCTTCTATATAAGTAGCGTTGCCACCAGCCATGTGGGAAGAGTCCCACCATGCTTTCATCACGCTTTGTTGCATTGTCGTCCCTTGCTTTAATCAGACTTGCAATTATGTGTGCACAGGCACACGGTATTTTATTCTATGTAAATTCTATACTGCTCGTTTTAACAGCATGGATTTTATATGGCCAATCGCTTTAGTTGGGTTCAATCCCTTAGGACAAACACTGACACAATTCATAATGCCGTGACACCTAAACACACTAAAGGCATCATCTAACTCACCTAAACGCTGATCTGTTGCCGTATCGCGGCTATCTGCCAAAAAGCGATAAGCATGTAACAAACCTGCAGGACCAATAAACTTGTCAGGGTTCCACCAGAATGAAGGGCACGAGGTTGAACAACACGCACACAAAATACACTCGTATAAACCGTCGAGTTTTTCTCGTTCTTCTGGAGACTGCAAAAATTCACGAGCTGGAGCGTGATTATCATCGTTAATAAGAAACGGTTTGATCTTTTCATACTGAGTATAAAATTGTGTCATGTCCGTCACTAAATCGCGCACTACAGGCAATCCAGGTAGCGGGCGAACCACGATTTTAGACCCTTTTAGTGCCGAAAGTGGCGTTATACAGGCCAAGCCGTTTTTACCATTCATGTTAACACCGTCTGAACCACACACACCTTCTCGGCATGAACGACGGAATGACAAAGTAGGATCTTTTTCTTTTAGCGCTATTAATGCATCTAAGACCATCATATCTTGGCCTTCTTCGACCTCTAATTGATAGTCTTGCATACGAGGAGCGTCATCAACATCTGGGTTGTAACGGTAAACTGAAAAATTTAATTGCATGGTCGTTACTCCTAGTACGTTCTTGCTTTAGGCGGAAAGGCTTCACGCAATTTAGGTGTCATATTCACCTCACGTTTTATCATTGATTTGGTTTCTGGTAAATAAACAGAATGGCATAACCAATTGCTATCATCTCTATCAGGGAAATCGAAGCGGCTATGAGCACCACGGCTTTCCGTTCTGAAATTAGCTGCTGCTGCTGTTGTATAAGCAGTTTCCATCAAGTTATCTAATTCTAGACATTCAATACGCATCGTATTGAAGTCGTTACTTTTATCGTCTAGACGAGCATTCTCTAATCTTTCGCGAATTTCACCTAACTCTTTCAAACCGGTTGCCATTGCATCACCTTCACGGAATACCGAGAAGTTTAATTGCATGCATTGCTGTAAATCTTTCTTGATTTGAACAGGGTCTTCGCCTTTACCTGGCGTTGAATTTTCCCAACGGTTAAAACGAACTAAAGCCGCATCGACATCATCGCTTGACGCGCCACGCGCATCGATACCGTCAATAGCTTGACCAAGATGTAGTCCTGTTGCACGACCAAACACCACCAAATCTAACAACGAATTACCACCTAAGCGGTTAGCGCCATGTACAGATACACAAGCAATTTCACCACAGGCAAATAAGCCTTTAATGGGTGAAGAGTTACCGTTTGCGTCAATACTAAGGGCCTGTCCATCAACATTAGTTGGTACCCCACCCATCATATAATGACAAGTTGGGATAACTGGAATAGGTTCTTTTACAGGATCAACGTGAGCAAAAGTACGTGACAACTCTAAGATACCTGGTAAACGTGACTCAAGAACTTCCTTACCTAAGTGGTCGAGTTTCAACTTACAGTGCGGGCCTAAAGGACCGTCAAAACCGCGACCTTCACGAATTTCGGTCATCATTGAACGGGCTACAACGTCACGACCAGCTAAGTCTTTAGCATTTGGCGCATAACGTTCCATAAAACGTTCGCCATCTTTATTTAATAAGTAACCACCTTCACCACGACAACCTTCGGTCACTAAGGTACCCGCGCCTGCAATACCTGTCGGGTGGAACTGCCACATTTCCATATCTTGCATTGGAACACCAGCGCGAAGCGCCATACCTAGACCGTCACCAGTATTGATATGAGCGTTGGTAGTAGAAGCATATATACGCCCAGCACCACCTGTCGCTAAAACAACCGCTTTAGACTTGAAATAAACGACTTCACCAGATTCGATATCAATAGCAGTACAACCTACAACGTCACCGTCTTGGTTTTTGACTAAATCTAATGCATACCACTCACTGAATACTTTGGTTTTATTTTTAACATTTTGTTGATATAGCAAATGCAACAATGCGTGCCCTGTTCTATCCGCCGCAGCAGCAGTACGTGCACCTTGTTCACCACCAAAATTTTGTGATTGACCACCAAAAGGTCGCTGATAAATTTTTCCGTTTTCAAAACGTGAAAAAGGTAGACCCATATTTTCCATTTCAATAATGGCTTCTGGACCGGTATTACACATGTATTCGATAGCGTCTTGGTCTCCGATATAATCAGAGCCTTTCACCGTATCGTACATATGCCATTCCCAGTTATCGTCATGGGCATTACCTAAAGCAACAGTAATACCACCTTGAGCTGACACCGTATGTGAACGAGTAGGAAATACTTTTGACAACAAAGCACAAGATTTACCTGACTCTGAAATCTGCAATGCTGCGCGCATACCCGCGCCACCAGCACCAATTACGACTGCATCATACTCATGAACAGGAATACTCATTTACACACCCCACAAAACAAATAAACCAACGACTACATAAACGAATGCAATTAGGTTAAGGATAAATTGAACAAACGCACGCAAACCAGGTGCTTTTACATAGTCAGTTAAGACTTGCCACATGCCGATACGCACGTGAAACATAATTGAAACCAATGTCATAAAAGTGAAGACTTTCATCGCCAATCCAGAAAACAAATCAGTCCAAACTGCGTATGTCACTTCTGGGGTACAAATGAAAAACCATCCCATAAACAAGGAAAATGCAGTCATAATGATTGCTGTAGCGCGAATGGTTACAAAGTCTTGAACACCATTTCGTTTTAAACTTGCTTGACCGGTTACCATAATACAACTCCTACAATGATGGTTAAGATAATCCATGCTGCAATAATAACCTTGGCACTGAGATCTCCTGATTGAAGCTCTTCCCAATGCCCCATATCCATAATCATGTGCCTGACACCACCTAATACGTGGTAAATCAAGGCGGAAATGGTGCCTATCGCAACAAACCTACCTAAAGGGCCTGCCATTTGTTCTTGAACAAATTCAAACCCTTCTAAAGAAGATACAGACGTTGCCCATGCCCAGATCACAAACATCAACGCAAAAAACATTGCGACGCCTGTAATACGATGGAGAATGGAAGTAATAGCTGCAGGAGGAAAACTAATAGTATTGAGTTGTAAATTAACTGGTCTTTGTTTTTTCACGTTTATCGCTCTTTTTACCCGTAGGTGGTTTAAACATTTAGGCTAATAACATTTGCGTGTAAATTTTTTGCTATAACTTTATTTCTCATCCATAAGATTGTTATCGCTTTGTTAACAAAAAGTAAACTAAAAATAGTCTTTTCAATATGAAGCGCTGTGAGCCCCAGAAGTATATCCAGCCATTCAAATAAATACAATTATTGTTCTTTATTAAAGGTTTATAAGTAATAAGAAGTGTTTAAAATTGATAGCACCGAAATAGAATACTTGCCTAATACGAAACTTAACCAAGCTATGCTAAAATTTTATTTGCTTGGTGTGACCAAAGAAGTGAATATTTAATAAGCGGAAACGCATAAAAATTGACTTTGTAAGTCATTATAAGTTCAAATAGCGGCAATTTCCCCCCTAGTAAATAGCAAAATATGCTGTTTATCGAACACAAAACGATTCTGAGGAGAACAGTGTATGGCAGACAATAAAGCCATTTTAAAAGCGGGTGACAAAGAAATCGAACTGCCGATTTTGTCAGGAACTGCAGGCCACGATGTAATAGACATAAGGTCTCTCGGCGCTAATGGGTACTTTACCTATGACCCTGGGTTTATGGCAACTGGCTCATGTGAATCATCAATTACCTATATTGACGGTGCTAAAGGCATTCTTCTTCACAGAGGTTATTCCATTGAAGAACTAGCTCGCGACGCTGATTATATTGAAGTGGTTTATATGCTTTTGCATGACAAAACGCCAAATACTGAAGAATATAGAGAGTTCAAAGATACAATTACTCGCCACACTTTAGTCCATGATCAAGTCAATAACTTCTTCCGTGGATTTAGACGGGACGCCCATCCAATGGCAATGTTGTGCGGTACAGTGGGTGCTATGGCATCGTTTTACCATGACGATTTAAACATCAATGATCCAGAGCAACGTTTACGAAGTGCATATCGCTTAGTAGCCAAAATGCCTACACTGGTGGCCATGTGTTATAAATACAATATCGGCCAGCCATTTGTTTATCCTAGCAATAAATTAAGCTATGCAGAAAACTTCCTAAATATGATGTTTTCTGTTCCTGCTGAAGACTACAAAATCAGTCCAGCTGTTGCAAAAGCAGTAGATAGAATCTTTATTTTGCACGCCGATCACGAACAAAATGCTTCTACCTCTACAGTACGTTTGGCAGGCTCTTCTGGTGCCAACCCTTACGCTTGTATTGCTGCCGGTGTTGCTTCTTTGTGGGGACCAGCTCACGGTGGAGCCAATGAAGCCTGTTTGAATATGCTTCAAGAAATAGGCTCTGTTGACCGTATACCTGAGTTTATCGCGAGAGCGAAAGATAAAAATGACCCATTCCGATTGATGGGTTTTGGCCATAGGGTTTACAAAAACTTCGATCCGCGAGCCACTGTAATGCGCGAAAGCTGTCACGAAGTATTAGAAGAACTTAACATTGACGATCCGTTACTTAACGTAGCAATGGAGCTTGAACGTATTGCATTGAGTGACCCCTACTTTGCAGAGAAAAAATTATTCCCGAATGTTGATTTTTACTCTGGAATAATCCTTAAAGCAATTGGTATTCCTACTAATATGTTTACCTGTATATTTGCCTTAGCGCGCACTGTAGGTTGGGTATCTCACTGGCATGAAATGTTAAGCCAGCCAGGACAAAAAATTGGTCGACCACGTCAGTTGTATACTGGTGAAGCCCAACGTCCGTATAGTAAAATTGATAAATAGTTAATTATCATTTTTAAAAATAGCGATCCTATAGGATCGCTTTTTTTTGCCTCTAAATCGCTACAATCACAATTTTACGCTTAAGATACTTACAAATATTTTCTCTGTTTTGCCAACTTCCAACATATTTGTCGTCTATGATTTTCAACCATTGTTTAGCAGCATTTAAGCTAGGTGATTGACTCGCTAAGGTAAATGAAGAGAAACATAAGGTTAAGAGTATGACTAGAATTTTCATAAAAACTTCTTTCATCACACACCCGATTACTGTAGCGAAATATCAGTGCTTGCCAGTGCATGGTATCGAAACGATTCAGATATAAGAAACTCTAGACTTTGCCTTGATCGACAAAACTAAGCGTATGTTTTTTAGCCGTTAATGATTAGAACTTTCATGAGTTATCATGCAAATCACAATTAACAATTTGTGTAGTGATGCAGCGCGATAAGTTTAACGCTTTACAAATTTACCGAGAGAGTATTGTTAATTGCCATCTTCAGTCAACATCCGTGTTGTTTGATTGACTGCTTTAGCTGCCTTATAAATTAAGTAATAAAGGCCTCGCTAGTAGCCATTTTAACTACATAAATGGATATCTGGGATTACCATCAATAAATGTTTAAAAAAACACTGCCCACTTCTATTGTTTAATGATTCGTAATACCTTAGCTTCATGTCCAATAACATCAACACTATAAGACTCTTCGTCTCTTTTTACATTTTTGTGTTTCCAAAGATCTCTAATATTGACGTTTTTCCATTTGAGTCCTAAATCTTTTTCCCAGTTCAAGGTCATCTTGGCGGTAGTACCACCGCGATTAAGCAACAAAACAGCCCAGCTACCATCACTTAAGGGCTTAGCATAAATTTCTAAATCCCCATCATCCTTTACTTTTTGAGCTTGTAAACCAAGCGCGTCTTGATTTAGCGCTATTACCTCATGATTCGTTAATGTTTCCAAGGTATAGTCGTCTAAGTTTCGTATATCACTTCCGGTTAACAAAGGTGAAGAGAGTATCGACCACAAAGAGAAGTGTGTTCGATATTCGATATTTGATGCACCAGCGCCAACCAGCTCTTTGCTCACACCATTTAATCCAACAATCAACATATCAAAATCATTCCATTGTCCAGGCTTGCTGTACTTGTGCAGCTCAACCCCGCGATCAAGCATATCCAACACATCGTAATAATAACCTTCACGATTATCAGGATAATCAAAGTCATCTGAGATATCTTGACCAATCCGCCAATGATTAGCGCCAATATCAGCCCCCCACTCCCAAATATTAGTCCAACCACAATGACAAGCGTGTAAAACAATATCTTGCTCTTGCTCAAGTAGTGCTTTTGACATGTTGACGAATACATCTCGTACTACTTCCGCAGACTCTTTCGCATGGGAACAACAGGAATCATATTTAAGATGGTCAATTCCCCAAGAAGCAAACATGGCGGCATCTTCCATTTCATTCCCTTTGCTTCCAGTATAACCAGCACAAGTATCAACACCTGGGCCAGAGTAAATACCTAACTTCATACCTTTAGAATGTGCATAGTCAGCTACAAACTTAATGCCTCGCGGAAATTTTAAAGGGTCGTATTCTAAAGGGCTATCCTCTCTGCTGCCTTTGTAGCGCTGCCAGCCATCATCTAAATTCACATAAATATATCCAGCATCACGCATGCCGTTAGCAACCATGCTATCAATCGTTTCTATGAGTAACTGTTCGTTTATTTCAACACCAAAGTTATTCCAGCTACTCCACCCCATGGGCGGCGTCTTAGATAAACCATTACTAAGATTAAGCTGCTCGAAGTGAGTAACTTTTTCTGGCGAGGCAATTTCGGTCGTTGCAGCCCCTTTTAAGCTTGTCAAAAAAAGCAAGATAGATAGCACCTTTAACATAGAACTAAAGTGTACTGATAACATTGAAATCTCCGAAGTTTGGTTGTGAAAATGTATTGACAAGTAACGTCTTAACACGGCCTACACAAAAATTAGGTTAACGTTTTTATTGCGGTTACTATTTTCATTGTTGGAATAACGATTAAAACAACATTAACACCTACAAATTAAGAAATAAACCGAAACTTATTGAAGCAAACTGAAAATTTCGAAGTCTTACAAATATTCACTTAGAATATTTATGAGATATTAAGAAGATACTCTCGCTCTCGTTAATTACTGCAAAAGCTAATGCAATTGATCTATTGACTTCCACTCGACTGAACGAAGAGCATTGTTTGGAGAGTTTATTTTTTACTGTAGCTGCTGAAGTCGAACAGAAGAACGCATACAAGGAGGGTCATACAAAAATAACCAAGAAAAGCAGTCTCTTTAGGGCATAAAAAAAGACGCTTTCGCGTCTTTTTTTAAAGCAAACATCGATTAACGACGTAGGCCTAAACGTTTAATAAGATCTTGATAACGCTCAGTGTTTTTACCTTTAAGATAATCAAGTAACTTACGACGTTGGCTAACCATGCGAAGAAGTCCACGACGTGAGTGGTGATCTTTCTTATGATCCGCAAAGTGACCTTGTAATTTGTTGATGTTATTTGTTAATAAAGCAACTTGAACTTCAGGTGAACCTGTATCGCCTTCTTTAACTGCATATTCAGCAATGATTGCTGCTGTTTCATTAGTACTTAGTGACATAATATTCTCCAATAAATAAGAGTTTAAAGATACAACCCGCCAATCACTAATTCAGCGAGTCAAAAAGAGCGCGTATTATAGCGACGCTAAACTTAATAACAAGTTTTATGTCGACAAATATCGCACTTATTCACAATCTATCTCTTTAGCTATACACAACAGAGCGCTTGGGCGCAATTTTAGTGTCAGTATCGATAAAACCTACACCTAAAAACAAACCACTGTCTTTGCTATATACCCGAATTAACGTATCTTCTGGGTATTCAACAGAACCGATATAGTTGACTGGGTTACCATTTCTAAAGAAACTTTCAGCAATTTGATCTATTTCTACCGAATCTAAGGTTTTAACTGCCGAATCCATAGGCATGAGTAGTTGATCCATTACAGAAAACGTTTCGTCATCCAATAAATCTGCCGTTTCATTGTCAATCTCATTTCTGAGGGCTTGCAGTGACTCCATAGTCAACATCTTTTCAACTGGATAGTCGGTTACTTGAGTTCGATGCAATTTACTTACATATGCTCCACAGCCCAGGACCTGTCCAAGATCATCAACCAATGAACGAATATAAGTACCTTTACTACTATGCACTGTCATATCCACTTCATCTTCTTCAAATCTGTCGATAGATAAACTAAATATTGTGATATCTCTGGCTTCTCTGGGTATATCAATACCTTGTCGGGCATAAAAATACAGAGGTTTACCTTGATGTTTTAACGCCGAAAACATTGAAGGAACCTGCTTAATAGGCCCTTTAAATTGCTCACAAGCTGCAATTAGCTGCGATTGCGAAACATTAACCGGATGAGTTTCAACCACCTCACCGTCAGCATCGGACGTTGTGGTACGTACACCTAACTTAGCTGTAACTTGATAGGTTTTATCGGTGTCCAATAAAAACTGTGAGAACTTGGTTGCTTCACCTAAACAGATAGGTAACATGCCCGTCGCCAAAGGATCTAATGCACCAGTATGCCCCGCTTTCGCGGCGTTAAACATACGTTTAACTTGTTGTAATGCATGGTTAGATGACAGGCCTAAGCCTTTATTTAGCAATAATATGCCGTTAATGGCACGACCTTTTCTTTTTCTACCCATAACAACTACTTTTGCTCACCTTCATCAGACTCTTGCTCATCTAAAGAGCGACCTGCAAGTTTGGCGCGTTCGGCGTCCTTACTTAAGGTTTCACTCACTAAATTGGCAATACGTATACCTTCAGCCAAGGAGCCATCACGAACAAATTTTACAGCGGGTACAGCTCGCATTCGCATACGACTTGCCAACAAAGAACGGATAAAACCTTTGTTATCTTCAAGAATAGTTAAATAGTTCTTAACTTGCTCTTCGTCATTTTCAAAAAAAGTCACATAAATTTTCGCATGTGCCAAATCTCGAGAGACTTCAACACCCGCCACGGTCACCATACCAAGCCGAGGATCTCGGTTCTTGAATTCATTTTGTAAAATACTGGCGATTTCTTTATGGATTTGCTGACCAACTCGGTCAGTCCTAGAAAATTCTCTTGCCATTTATTGCTTCTCCCAACACTTGTGTGTTTTGCAAACAAAACGGAGGCCGAAGCCCCCGTTTATTCAACTATAATTTAAACCTATTAAAGCGATAAAGGCTACAGTTCGCGCTTAACTTCAACAGTTTCAAATACTTCGATTTGGTCGCCTGCTTTCACATCGTTGTAGTTCTTCACGCCGATACCACATTCCACCCCATTACGGACTTCTTGTACATCGTCTTTAAAGCGTCTAAGTGATTCAAGCTCACCTTCATAAATCACCACGTTATCACGTAATACGCGGATAGGACTGCTACGTTTAACCGTACCTTCAGTAACCATACATCCTGCAATCGCACCAATTTTAGGCGATTTGAACACATCACGTACTTCAGCTAAACCGATAATTTCTTGTTTGAATTCAGGTGCTAACATACCACTCATGGCTTGTTTCACTTCATCAATCAATTGATAAATAATGCTGTAATAACGTAAATCAATCTCTTCGGTATCGATTACTTTGCGGGCTGAGGCGTCGGCTCTAACATTAAAACCAACCACAATTGCACCTGAAGCCGCCGCTAAACTAGCGTCTGTTTCGGTAATACCACCTACTCCACTACCAACAATATTCACTTTAACTTCATCTGTTGACAACTTAGTCAATGATTCAGATATCGCTTGAACAGAACCTTGTACATCAGCTTTAAGCACAACATTTAGTTCGCTCACATCGCCCGCTTCCATGTTGGCAAACATGTTTTCAAGCTTAGCTTTTTGTTGTCTCGCTAATTTTAATTCACGTTGTTTGGTATGACGTTTTGTAGCTACTTCACGAGCTTTACGCTCATCTTGCACTACAATCGCAGTTTCACCAGCAATAGGCACACCTGACAAACCTAATATTTCTACCGGTGTTGAAGGCCCTGCAACTTTTACATCTTTACCGTTTTCATCTCGCATAGCACGAATACGTCCGTATTCTTCACCACACAACATAATATCACCGGCTCTTAGTTCACCTTCTTGGATAAGTACAGATGCGACAGGACCACGACCTTTATCAAGACGCGATTCTATAACAATACCTTTCGCAGGTCCGCTAGGAACGGCTTGTAAGTCCAAAACCTCAGCTTGTAGGCTTATAGCTTCTAATAACTCATCAACACCTTGACCAGTTTTAGCTGAAACGTTAACAAATTGATGTTCACCACCCCACTCTTCTGAAATAACTTCAAGCTGCGACAATTCAGTTTTCACTCTATCGAGATCCGCTGCTTCTTTATCTATTTTATTCACTGCAACAATTAAAGGTACACCTGCGGCAGTAGCGTGTTGTACTGCTTCTTTGGTTTGTGGCATTACGCCATCATCAGCCGCAACAACCAAAATAACAATATCGGTAGCTACCGCTCCACGGGCACGCATAGCGGTAAACGCGGCGTGACCGGGCGTATCCAAAAAGGCAATACGACCACTATCGGTCTCTACACTATATGCCCCAATATGCTGAGTAATACCGCCGGCTTCACCGTCGGCCACTTTTGCACGGCGAATGTAATCGAGTAATGAGGTTTTTCCATGATCAACGTGACCCATAATGGTAACAACTGGAGCACGAGAAGATTTTTTGCCACCCGAAGCGTCAGCTATCAACTCATCTTCAAGTGCATTGTCGTTAACCAACTCATATTTATGACCCATTTCTTCCACTACTAATACTGCAGTTTCTTGATCTAGTACGTGGTTGATTGTCACCATCTCACCCATTTTCATGAGGGTTTTAATCACTTCAGTGGCTTTAATCGCTAATTTACTGCCGAGCTCACTTACTGTGATGGTTTCACCTAAACGAACCACACGTTCTACAGGCTGAGCAGGCTTATTAAATGCGTGCTTTAATTCTGAACCTGCATTTCTCTTAGATTTTTTACGTCTACGTCCGCCAAGTTCAGTTTTAATATCATCCGCATCTTCCGCTTCTTGGGCGTAGCGGTTTGAATGAACGTGAACTTCTTCTTTTTCTTCTTTCTTACGACGCTCTTCTTCTTCTTTCCAGCGACGTGAATTTTCTTCAGCTAGCTTTTTAGCTTCTTCTGCGGCTTTCTTGGCATCTTCTTCAAGCTTGCGTTGAATTTCTTCTTCTTGAACCTTACGAAGTTTTTCTGCTTCAGCACGAGTAGCTTCTTGCTCTGCTTTTTCTTCTGGACTTAATGCCGATTCTTCAGCAGCGCGGGCTTCTTTTGCTTTTTCAGCTCGAGCGGCGCGTTCAGCGTCTGCTTTAGCCTTGGCTTCAGCTGCAGCTTTAGCTTTTTCTTCAGCGGCGGCTTTAGCTTTTTCAGCGGCTTGCTTTTCAGCTTCAAGTTTAGCTTGTTGTTCTTCGGCTAACCGTTTAGCTTCTTCTTCAGCCATTTTAGCTTCTTCAACATCAGAACGTTTCACATAGGTGCGTTTTTTGCGCACTTCAACAGTCACAGCTTTAGACTTACCTACACTCAAGGTGCTTGTTGTCTTGCGCTGCAACGTCATACGTTTAGGCGCTTCTGAACCTGTTCCACCATGTTGTTTACTCAAAAAGTCCAATAAAATGCGCTTTTCGTCTTCTGTTACATCATTACCGGCTGCTTTAACTATACCGGCACTTTTAAATTGCTGAACCAAACGGTCAACGGTCGTACCTATATCAGTGGCAAGTTTTTCTATGGATACTTCTGCCATATGGGAATTCCTCCTGTTGACCTATTCTTCATTAAACCAAACGATATTACGAGCAGCCATGATTAACTCACCGGCTTTCTCATCGCTCAATTCTTCTATATCTGAAATCTCATCAGTACCTTGTTCTGCAAGGCCTTCGAGATCGGTAATGCCGCGACTTGCAAGGGTATAGGCAACATGTCTGTCCATACCTGCAAGATTTAGCAGCTCTTCTTTGGGCTCTGCAGCCTCTAGGGTTTCTTCCGTCGCTAACGCTCTTGTTGTAAGTGTCGCACGCGCACGATTTCGAAGCTCTTCAACCATCTCTTCCTCTAATCCTTCGATTTCGAGCAATTCGTTGATTGGCACATAAGCGATTTCTTCAAGCGTGGTGAAACCTTCATCTACCAACACAGAAGCAAAATCTTCGTCAATATCTAAACCAGCGGTAAACACAGTTAAGACCTTAGCGTTTTCTTCTTCATGCTTAGCAGTTAAGTCTTCTACTGTCATAACGTTTAATTCCCAGCCAGTAAGTTGGCTAGCTAATCTAACATTTTGACCGCTACGACCGATGGCTTGTGCCAAATTGTCAGCTTCAACAGCCACATCCATTGAATGTTTGTCTTCATCAACAACAATAGACGCCACCTCTGCTGGAGCCATCGCATTAATAACAAATTGGGCTGGATTATCATCCCAAAGCACTATATCAACACGCTCACCGCTTAATTCACCCGATACTGCTTGAACTCGCGAACCACGCATACCAACACATGCACCTACAGGGTCTAAACGTTTGTCGTTAGTTTTAACGCCAATTTTTGCTCTTGAACCTGGATCACGTGCCGCGGCTTTAATTTCTAAGGTTTCTTCAGCAATTTCTGGTACTTCAATACGGAACAACTCAACCAACATATCTGGATGTGTTCGACTAATAAACAATTGCGCGCCACGTGCTTCAGGACGGATTACGTAGAGTAAACCACGAACTCTGTCACCCGCACGGAAGGTTTCACGAGGTAACATGTCGTCACGGTAGATAACACCTTCAGCGTTATTACCTAAGTCAATAATAACATTGTCACGATTAACCTTTTTAACCGTACCAGTAACCAGTTCGCCAACACGATCTTCATATTCAGCCAACACTTGATCTCGTTCAGCTTCACGCACTTTCTGAACAATAACTTGTTTGGCTGTTTGTGTGGTGATTCGGTCAAATGCAATAGATTCAATTTGTTCTTCAACAAAATCACCTACTTGTTTGTCTGGTTCGTCCATTTGAGCAGCCGATAACGACATTTCAGCAGTTGGGTTTTCTTGTTCGTGGTCATCAGCCACAATTAACCAACGGCGAAAGGTATCAAAGTTACCGGTTTCACGATCTATACTTACGCGTACTTCGATTTCGCCTTCATTCTTCTTTTTGGTGGCGCTGGCGATAGCAAATTCTAACGCCTCAAAGATTTTTTCTCTTGGAACCTGTTTTTCATTTGAAACGGCTTCAGCCACTAACAGAATTTCTTTATTCATTGTTGCCTCACTGATTACTCTTTTCCGACAGTTTTGTCAGTTCGCTATCCCTAATCAAAAGATGGAACTAGATTACCTTTTTCTATATTCGCAATAGCCAAAACATGGGTTTGGTTATCAATTTCTAATGTTAGATTACCGGATTCGCAGGCTAACACTTTTCCTTTAAAATTACGTCTATCACCCATAGGTATTCTTAATTTAAGAGTCACTACTTCACCTAAACACTCTAGGTAGTGAGCCTCTTTGAATAAAGGCCTATCCATTCCTGGAGATGACACTTCTAAGTTATATTCGGTACTGATAGGATCTTCAACATCTAATACAGCACTGGCTTGATGACTTACCTCGGCACAGTGTTCAACACCAATACCGTCAGGATGATCAATAAAAATACGTAGCGTCGAGTGTTTACCGGCACGTATAAACTCTACGCCTACCATTTCAAAGCCTAATGCTTCTACAGGTGCGGTTAACATATCCGTCAGCTTTTGTTCGAGTTGCGACAAAATATTGCTCCAAAAACAAAAAAAGGGCCAAATGCCCAGAAACAGAACTAAAACTTGAAGTACAAAAAAACCCCGTACAAGCGGGGTTATTTGTTTCTGGACCCTAGTCCACTAATCTTACAAAAAACTCGCTAAAAGCCAAGTTTTAAAAAGTGGTTGCGGGAGCAGGATTTGAACCTACGACCTTCGGGTTATGAGCCCGACGAGCTACCAGACTGCTCCATCCCGCGCTTGAAATCTTCTATGAGTTGGAAGTAATTTATCGCTTCCGCTTCTCAAGTGGGGCGTATTATACATAGCAAACTTAGTCACGCAAGTGGATAATACAGATAAATACTAAAAACATGTTTAACCGCTCAATTGCCGAACAATTCGTTGAATTAAACATCTATTTTATTGTTCTATTAGTTATTGCAATGAAATTCAATAATAAAACTACATTCTATTATTTCGAAAAGGCTTCCATTTTTTGCGCTAGTTTAAAATCTAACTCGCTTATTCCACCAACGTCATGCGTCGTAAGTTGGACTTCCACTTTATTATATACATTAAACCACTCAGGGTGATGATTGAGTTTTTCGGCCCAAATAGCGATTTGTGACATCCATCCAAACGCCCGAATAAAACTTTTGAACTTGAACGTTTTGCTTAACTTCTCATCACTTATACACCACTTTTGCTCATCTTCTAAATCTTGATTAATTTTATCCAATTCAGTTTGAATTTGTTGTTTAGAATACTTTTCCATCAGTCAGTTTCCCCATTTCTATTGCCTCTATAATTGTGGATAGTGTGTGCGTGTTGCAATAGGAATAAAAGGTAAACCTCAATATTGGCGAAAGTCTAATGGAACAAAAAATTTACAAAAAAATTCCCAGACTAGCTGGGAATTCTTAACTTACTGTTTAAATTAAAACTCGACTGCTAGTCGCGCATAAATTTGACGACCTCTAGGATCATGCACTTTAGAGTCAAAACCCGCATTAGTGAACAATTGCGGAGGCTCTTCGTCAGTTAGATTAACTCCACCTAAAGACAAAACGTATGCGCCTTCAGTTTCGAACACGCCACCAAGATCAATATTCACTTGAGCATCCCAAGTTAAGTGGCTATCCACATCTTTATATCCTTGAGTACAAGCTGCTGAAAACACAGTTCCGTCTGCGCAATTTTGATCGTCACTGTAACTGTCAATGTAACGAGCGAAAATGTTGGCAGAAAAAGAATCATGCTTCCAATTCAATCCTAAATTGGCTCGCATTTCAGGTGTCGATACACCGATGTTACTAAAGTTACGTAACCCAACACCATCAATAGGCCCTGATTGAGGATCAACTAAGTCATAAGCCAAAATATAAGTCGCGCTTATGCTTGGAGTAAAAGTACCTACCTCAGTCTCCAATTGATAACTGGATACAAGATCAAGTCCAGAAGTCTCAAGTGAGCTGGCATTGACATAAGTAGTCAAAACTTGGAGTAATGGACCGTTTAATGGATCCCCAGCTCTTATTACTCTCTCTGGATTCTGAGGCTCAGCATTTAAAACCGCTTGAAAATTCTCTTTGATGATCAAATCAGTAAAGTCAAAGTTCCAATAATCCACTTCAATTGACCAACTATCGACAGGTTCGAGGGAGAACCCAAGGTTATAGGCGGTAGACTCTTCAGGTACTAATTGGTCGTTACCCGAGGTTCTGTCAGCAGCAAATGCCGCCGCGCCTGTTAATGGATCAACCATTTGATTCAAACTGGTTCCACCACCATCTCTTTGAAAGATTGAGGGAGCTCTAAAGGATGTTGAAATAGAGCCTCGTAAAGAAAAGTCCTCAGTTGCTCGCCAAGAGACCGCAAACTTTGGATCGACAGTGTCGCCAGTGGTACCGCCGTAATCTTCATATCTAAGAGCTATTTGAATATCCATATCATCGCTAACGGGCAAAGCTAACTCACCAAACAAAGCGTAAACATCTTGCTCACCGTAAATATCGGCATTACCGATAACAAAGGAAAACCTATCTTGATTGGCGAGGGAATCGTAGTCCTGGGTCAGGTCTTGATAGCGATACTGAGCGCCGAATGCCAATCCGGCTGAACCACCTTCCATTTCAAATAGCTCTGTCGAAACAAACGCCTCAACCACTTCGAGGTTTGATTTTGAATCAATTTCTTCACGACCAGTAAATGAATCAATCACATTCTGTGAGTTAGGTAATACCGTAAACGAGGTTGCAAAAGGATTAAAATATTCACACGCTCCAACACCTGCTGTTCCTGTAATGGGATCACACCCTTGACCACCAAATCCCCTGAGAGCATTTTGGAATTCTTGAGCCAAGGTATCGTTTACTGTAAACAGATAGTTATTTCTAGCGGCCGTATAACTGATTTCCCAGAAACCAGTATCCAACTCACCTTGTAACATAGTACTGAATCTAAACGTATCAGATTCTGTATTGGCAGGGTCTCCAGGGAAAGAAGTGCCGTCTCCGGCATTACCAATCTCACGACCGAAATAGGATACATCTGCGCCAAATGGATTACCTGGGTGGTCAGCAGGAACTGTTGGGAAGGTTAATATTGGAAAAGTGGGCGATCCCCCTCGTTCTGCTCGGTTTCTAGCAGTCGAAAATTCGGTTGTCCACTCAATGTTATCAGTCAATTGTTTCTTAGCTTGAACAAATGTGGACAATCGACTTTCGTCAGGAACAAATGAGTAGGTCCTACCAAAATCAAATCCACAAAAGCCAATTTCTAAACCTGGCACTGTGCCTGAGGGCGCAAGTAGAATTTCGGAACCACCAAACTCAGTACAGCCTGTTGGATCAATAAAAGGTGTACCATTTAGAAAATATGAACCAGGGCTACCTAAGGAGCTAGTATCATCTTGCGGACGACTTAAACGACGATCACCAGTAAAGAGTGGCGAGCGATTGGTGTAACTAATTGCAGCCATTATACTGCTATCGTCTCCTACTGTCCCCCATAAGCCCTGAACTGTATACTCCTTATTATCCCCATGGGCACCATCTTGATAATCTAATGAAACTTGGGTCCCTTCATAATCTCGCTTAGTAATGAAGTTGACAACTCCAGCCACAGCATCAGAACCATATAATGCTGAGGCCCCATCTTTCACTATTTCCATTCGATTTAAAGCGATCATAGGGATCAATGAACTGGTATCAACAAAATTGACCCCAGCATTATTAGGCTGGGCCGTGACAACTTGACGTTTGTTATTTAACAAAATTAATGTCGATGCAACCCCAAGGCCCCTGAGATTCATATTAGATGTACCGGCGGTGGCATTTTGAGTAAACGCATCAGGCGTGTTTTCAGCACCGGTATTAATAGTCAATGTTTGAGTAATATCACCAATACTTTTTGCACCAATAGCGTCAATAGCGACACTATCAACTACAGCCAAAGGTGATGGTGATTCAAAATTTTCACTGCGCCTCACGAAACTACCCGTGACCATAATAAGCTCAATGGCTTGGTCTTCTTTTACTTCTTGTTCTTGAGCAATAGCCATGCTATTCGCTGCCAATAGTTGCGCAGAAATTGCTACGGCTAGGGTAGATATTTTTGTTTTAATTTTCATAATGTGTCCCCAATAGGTGAGCTATTAGATATTAAACAACCATCATTTAGACGGAGCAAACCAAGTACCGCAAACAAAGAGCACTTAGCTATTTAATTCCAATAATATTATTTTTCCTTAAGTGCCTAAAAATCAATATTTTAGACACTCCACACTGATAGTAGGTTGAGGACTGCATTATGTAAATTTAATGTTGCTTATATGTTAATATATTCACAGGCTATGGTCAGACCAGAGAGGAGGTTTGTTAATTTAATTGTTAAAATTGGCGTCATTTTCTATAGGGACTTTTATTTCGCACCAACCAACAAAGTGAGAAATATACCTTTCATAGCTGGTTTGTCTCTCCCCTCAATTTCAGCAGTTGTTTCAAAGTAAAATAACTTACCCGATGCTTTTTGCTCTGTCTTTATTAACGTAGACACAAATCTAACTCGGTCATTAACACGAACAGGTTCAATAAATCTAATTTTGTCTACACCATAATTCAGTAAGGATTGGTAAATAGGATCGGGCTGAATAGACTGATATAGCGAGTTGGGCATAAGCGTTACTGTCAAATAACCATGTGCTATGGTTGTCGCAAATGGGCTCTCTTTTTTGCAACGATCGGGGTCAACATGTATCCATTGATGGTCGTTGGTTGCCTTAGCAAATAAATCGATATCAGCCTGAGAAATACTGATCCAATCGCCCACAGGAAGCTGCTCACCAGTGGATAGTTCTAATAGCTTTTTACTCATAACGTTACCCTTTTATTTCAGAATGCTTAAGCTTATCAAGTTTTGATATATCAATGTAATGAATATTAACTATAGCCAAACATTGATTTAACTAATAAATAACGTATCCTGTTTGCAGATTTATTGTATTAGGTAATGTTTATGAATTTGCACCGTATTGACTTAAACTTATTTGCTGTCTTTGACGCAATTTACACAGCTGGAAGTTTAACCAAAGCAGCCGATGTGTTGTGCATTACGCAACCAGCAGTTAGTAACTCTTTAGCCCGATTAAGAGAAATGCTCAACGACCCTTTATTTGTTCGAACGGGTCACAGTATGACACCCACTCCAGTAGCTCAGAACATCATAGGTCCTGCAAGAGAAGCCCTAAGTCTATTACGAAAAAGTGTACAAGAAAGTCATATATTCGATCCTCTTAAGGCTGAAAAAACGTTCAATTTTGCATGCAGAGATTTATTGGAAGTTAGTATTATTCCTCGCTTATTGGGGCAACTACAAAAAAGTGCGCCAAAAATTTCTTTAACCAACTACGAAATTGAACGAAAAAACATTGTCTCTGCCATGGCCAGTGGTAATTTAGATTTTTACGCTGACGCATCATCATTTAGCGACCAACATTTATGTAAACAAAAAATCGCACAAGATAGATTTGTCGTCTTAGCACGTAAAAATCATCCCTCGTTATCTCAAGGAATGAATATGGACGAGTTTTTGCAGCTTGGTCATATCAATGTTTCTCATAGAAAAACCGGCGTAGGACCAATCGATGTTGCTTTAGACAAAGCAGGTGAAAAACGCAAGGTAGTGATGCGCAGTCAGCACTTTTTGACCGTACCTTCGACCCTTGTTAAAACCGATCTGATTGCTTGTTTACCTTACCATCTTGCTAAACATTATGATTTGGCAATGTATGAATTACCGTTTGAATTACCACCACTTGAATACTTTTTGTATTGGCACATGAGCGCTGATTTAGATGATGCACATATCTGGATGAGGGATCAAATTGCACGGGTTGCTCAAGCATTTCATCCGGAATAGCTAGAACTTTAACTAAAGTAATTGTCTCGTTGACTAACGATCAAATAGCCTGCTTTGAAACACAATCATTCAAAGTAGGCCCAATACCTACCTAATGATAAGCGACAGCCTAAAAGTTATAATACCAATCCATCCTAACAATTGATCGCTCAGCGAGATTTAAAATCACCTAATCAAGGCGCTCGAATGAAGCAATAGTTATTCTATTGTAAGTTCGAGCAACGCAGAGTAGGTGCTTTTAAACCTCGCCCAAAGGGAGA
>NZ_JBDVXF010000027.1:0-82913 GCF_039964565.1 Paraglaciecola sp. | reverse complement strand
CCAAGTGTTAGCATTGATAAAGCACCTAGCAATACTTTTAAATTTTTCATCGTTTTATTCCTTTCAGCATATTTAGAATTTAAACACTACACAGCTACAGCATACTTAACTTGTCTACTATCTAATAACAGCGCTAATGTCCTTACCAACAAAGCACAAATCGGGCCAAAAATTAATTTAACTTATAAATCAATAACATATTCTTTTTTCAATAAATAAAAAATATAGCATTGTAAAAAATATCGACACTAAAATTAAAGATAAAAGTCACGGGCCTAGAACCTTTTTAGCTACTTTAACGTTTCAATCATAGCGATTTCTAATATTTCTAATATTTCTAATATTTAACGAGATGAAAACACAAAAAAGCCCGCGTAAAGCGGGCTTCAAAAACTTAAGTTTAAATTATTAAACTAATTTTCTACGACGTAAACCTAGGCCAATAAAACCAAGACCTAAGATAGCAAGTGCAGATGGCTCTGGAACTAGACCGACTGAATCCAAAGTAAAATCATCTCCAAGACCGTCTGAATCAATAAACGCAGTTGCAGAAACAACTTGACTAAAGTCAAAATCAGGACCAGGCGACATACTAGCAAAGCTGGCTAAGAATACACCTGTTGAAACGACTGTGTAACTAGCGGAAATAGTTGTGCCATCTGAGTCTTCTAGAGTAAGCATGACATCAAAACCGCCGCTTCCATCGATATTTACAACATCAAAATAGAAATCAGTATAGCCACTGAAATCTAATGAACTACCAAGGCCGGGTAAAGTATAAGAAATTTCCAATGTTCCATCAGACAACGGCTCTTCCGCGTACGACAATGAACCAGATCCGAATACATTACCTTTAGCTGTATCAACACCAGCTCCGGTAAGCCAAGTTAGCTCATAGCTTGCTAACGCGCCAGTCTCTGCGGAAGTTACAACTGCATTAGCTACTTGAAAACCTGCATCAGGTGTTGCTTCGATGTTAAGCTCGGGATTATAGTTAAAGCTATCTAGAACTAATGTACCTGCGCTAACACTTGAAGCTGCGAATAGTGACAAAGCACTAAACAAAACTTTAATTTTATTCATAACAATCCATCCTTTAATAATTATTAAACGAAAATTGACTATTTCTACTACTGCTTCAAGATAAAAATGTCATCACAAGTAGTAATGCATCATTCAGACCAAAAAATAAACAACTAAACTTATCAACCACTTAGATCACGTTGAAAGAGAGACCTAGGTTAAACATGTAAAGTAATCCGACACTTAAATGACTAATCTAAAATTTACGGTTTTAGCGATTCAATTTGGCGGCACAACTTTATTATAGAATGCACATTAAAACGCCATAGTGAACGGATACCTACATTATATTTTGCCTTTTAAACGCTTAATTTCTGCTTTATGTGAGAAAGACATGTCTTGTTTTTTTTCGACCTGTTCTAAAACCTTTTGTGCTGAATTAATTTCTCTTATTGCAATCAAAGACTCTACATAACGAAGCGCTATATCAATATTTGATTTATCTAATTTGTAAACCTTTTCAAAAACTTCAACTGATTCATCAAGCTTCCCTGTTTTTTGCAAGGTCGTCGCGTATGTATCTAAAATTGCAGGGTACTCAGGACTCAACTCAGCTGCACGTTTAGCATATTTTAAGGCCGCCTCATGATTACCTTGTTCAATCAAAATGTAAGCCAAATTATTGAGAGCTCTTGTATTGTCAGGTTCTATTTTAAGTACTGATTCATAGTGTTTTCTTGCCAAAACGTAATTATTTGAACTAATGGCTAATTCGGCAATTTGAATGTCACTCACAACTGAATTACCCACTTTTAACTGATGCTCATTCAGAAAAGTAATGGCTTCTGAAAATTGCTTTAATTCCTTAAACGCTTTGGCAACCAAAGAAGCATTAGTTTGACTCGAATTCCGCTCATAAAACGCTTTTAATTTAGGCAATGCAGAAACCGCGTCGCCTTTTTCTATCAATATTTGTCCCAATAATCCCTGGCCAGGAACGCTTTTCTTTGTTTTTTCAGACAAGTTATTGAAACTTAGAGATGCAGCTTCTACGCTTCCCGTAACCAGATTAAAGTATGTTACAAACATACCAAATTGGTCTTGAGATGGAAATTTGCTTAGCGCCGTCTTGGCGACAGACAAAGCCTTAGGGTAATTTTTACTAACGTCTTGTAGAGTAATTAAACGAAAATATGCATCTATACTATCCGGTTGTTTCGAAACCCAGTTTTCCGCAACATTAATGGCTTTATCAATTTGACCATTGAGATAATAAGCATTACTGAGAACCACCCAATACTTATCTGGCGTTGTTTCGCCGGTAGATATTTGCTCTAAAACTGAAATGCTCTTAGTATATTGGCTTTGGGTGAAAAGAGCTTGTGCAAATAAAAGACTAAGCTGTATATTTTTTGGCTCATTTTCAAAAGCCCGTTCAATTAGTCTTAATCCGTCTTCAGAGTTACCTAAATCTCTTTGCAACACAAAGTACTTTCTTAATGTATCTATATGATTTGGCTTTGAACGGATAACCTTGTTCAGGAATCCAACGGCACTTTTTTTATCGCCTTCAGCCACTGCTTTGTCAGAATAATAGGTATTGGCAGAAATATTATTAGGATCAATGAGAAGAGCTTCATTATACATGTTCTCTGCTTGATTAGTTTTATTGAGCTTAGAATAACTAACTGCTGCCAATATATAGCCAAAAACTTGATCTGGTTTTTGTTTGATCCAATTATTGCTCAATTCAATAGCTTTATCGTAAAGCTCATTATCGATATACGCTCTGGCTAATGCTGTATTTGCAGTGTCTTGGTCAGGATCTAATGCTAGTGCCTGTTCTAAGTCTGATAATCCATCGATATCATCCAGAGACAAACGCAACATGCCTTTTTGGGCAATCCTTAAGGGATCGCTGAATTTTATTGTATCAACTTTTTCTAGAATTGCTTTACGCTGTGCGCTTTGTCCATTATCTATTAACTGAGCGCTAGTTGCTGACAACAAAATCACGTCGTCCTCTGTTAACCCATCTAAATTGGTTATTGTTGAGCCTAATTCATTAGCGATCCCCAATTTCAACTCCAACACAACCAATATTTTCAAAATTGGATGACGAGGAGGTAGTTTGTCCTTGATTGAATTCATGTGCTTATAGGCTTGTTCATTTGAACCCAGTCTAAATGCACTAATTCCGGCAATGATTTTATTTGGTAAGTCATCTGAACCATTTTGAATGGCCTTCTCAGCAAACTGCTTAGCACTATTAAAATCTTGAGCCTGAAATCGCACGACCCCCTTTAGTTGATTAATAAACGGTTGTTCTGGATTAACCCTCAACAAAACATCAATTTCTTTTTCTGCTTCTTCAAACTGCTTGTTTTTTATATAAGCGTTAGCTAGAAACACTCTAGATTGATAGGTTTGAGGAAGTAACTCTTTATATTTTTCGAAACTTTTAACTGCGCTTTCATTATCTTTGGATACAGTAGTTAACTGTCCTTTCAATAAATGCGCATCGGCGAAATCAGGCTGCTCTTTTAAAATTTCATTTATTTTTTCTAAAGAAGTGTCGATTTGTTGATTACTGAAATCGACATAGGCATTACCCAATTTACTATACAAAGAGTCAGAGGATATTTCGTTCGCATCTGCCACTGCCTTTTTCGCTTTGACAGGCTCACTTAACTGAAAATGAGCAATTGCTTTGTATAACAATAACGAAGTATTCACTTCTGGTGAAAGGTTTCTAGATTCTTCCACCAACTGAATAATTTCTACATTTTTGAATTGCAAACTGTAAACATTTGCCAAAATCGGCAATACTTCGTTCGGTTCGTAACCTAATTCAGATGCTCTAAGAAGCTCTTTTTCCGCTGCTGCGCTACTTCCTTGTTGAGCATACAAGTTTCCTAACATAAATCGCGATTTAGGATCTTGAGGGTTGACACTAATTGCGTTTTTTAATTCTATGATGGCTGTAGGAATGTCGTTTTGCTGAATCTTTGTTTCTGCCAGTGCGATATATTCTTCAGACGTTTTTTTTGTACAACCTGTAACTACTAAAAATACGCTAAAAATAACCACGAAGTGAATTTTTGTCATTATTCTATCCAAATTGAATTATTAACTTGCTCATATACTACCCGTTGGACTGTGAAAAACACCATTTTTTTGTCGAATCATACAACTTGTGGTTGTTCCAAAATTATAATTACATAACTTTAACTCTCTAATAACCATGATTTTTTTACAAATTAGAGATTTTGCTATGTGATTTAAAGTGGTATTCGGTTAGCCTTATCAGATTACAACTTTGTATCTGCCTTGGATTAACTTGTCGCAAATGGAAACGGATCCCATGCCTTCATTACCTTTTCAGACTCGCTCATATCATGTAAGCGATAGTCATGTGCAGGAACTGTCCCAAAAATGGTTAGCCTTGCAGAACAAGACAAATACTTCAGCTTTTGTTGCGTGGTTCTGGATACAACAGTGGTTAGCCCAAAAACGATTAGCCACTAAAAACTGTTTGTGTGTTGAAGTATCGCAAGGACAGGAAACCCTTGGTTTGGCGCTATTTGGTACAAAAACCAAAACAATATTTTTAGGGTTGGGTTTTAAGCAGTATTTTTTACATAAAAGCGGCAATATCAAGGAAGACCAAACTTGGATAGAACACAATACATTTTTACTTCACAAAAACTATGAACCACAGTTGACCAATGAAATTTGTCAAGAGCTGGTAAAAAGTGGCAAGGTAGATGACATAAAAATAGGTCTGAGTTCTCCTCAGTTTATCGATACTCTTAACTTCGAGGGCTTTAATAGAAGAACAGAACTATCATCAATAGGATATTTGGCCAATTTAGAGAGTTGTTCCTCGTTAGAGGATTATCTCGGCAGTTTATCAAAAAACACTCGTTCTCATATTAAACGTTCAATAAAACTCCTAAATGAACAAAGTCCGATTAGACTTGAATTGGCAAAAGCCCCCTCAGAAAAACAAGCTGTACTCACACAAATTGCCGAATTGCATCGCATCAAATGGCGCTCCACGGTTTACGGTAGTGGTTTTGATAACCCGTGTTTCTATGATTTTCATCAAGCATTAATTCAAACACCACATTCAGCTCAAAATTGCAGACTGTATACCTTATATCAAGATGAAGTTGCCCTTGGACACGTATACCTATTGACCTATGGTGAAAAGTGGAGTTTTTATTTATCGGCACTACATTTTAATGCCGACAACCGCATCAAAGTAGGATTAGTAATTCACAGTTTGATTATTGAACAAGCGATCAAAGAAGGCATTAAAATTTACGACTTTTTAGCAGGTGAAGCCCAGTACAAAAAGTCGCTTTCTAATGCCCCCCCCTACGAACAAAATATATACTGTTTTTATCGCAACACACCATTACTGCTATTCAGAGAACTATTGAGAAAATGGAAACGTTTAATATTTGGCAGATTGTTTTCGAACCTACGAATGAAATTAAATGATTGATTCTCCGTCCATAAAACTGCCAATAGAATTTGAATCCAGCTTAGATGCTAATCACAAACTAGTTAGTGAAGTATCTGTTCCTCTACCTAAATCAATGGTCGTCTCTGTTAAACAGCTGTCTGTAACAGCTGATACTAACGATGTGCCAGTTATACCCAATGAAATCGATGCACTTTGCCAGGTTGTCGCTTATTGGCCAGACAACAGCATCAAATGGGTAAAACTCACCATTGAGCGTGTTAAGCAAACGCCTGTGTATTTGAATATTAACAACACCCAAACAGGCACACCTGAAAGTTCAAACACTCAATTTGTAGAGAACACTAATGCAACTGATAACTACTCATTTAAGAGTGACGACAAAACACTAATTTTGCACTTAGCTAAGCACCAACTAACAATGTTGGATGTTAATGATAACGCTATGTTAAACCTCAACGCAGGTGACCTTGAACTCGCTGATAGTCAAGGCCAGTCGCTAACGGCTTACTTTGACAGTGCTATTGCAACGCAACAACCCAATTTAAAAAACAACGATTCTCCAGCGGTGACATTGAAAATAAAAGGACATTTTTCAGGTACTTTAGTGCGCTTTCAACTGATGCTTGATTGGTTGCTTCCTTTTGACTTAGTTCAGTTTACCCTGCAAATACATAATACTAACCGAGCCATGCATCACGGTGGCAAGTGGGATTTAGGGGATACGGGTTCATTCTTTTTTAAATCATTTAGTATTAATTTAAACACGACTCCGAAAGTAGACACCTCACAAACGTCTAAGCCAAAACGCCACACCTTTACCGATGTGCAGAGTAACCAAAGCTTTAACGCCGAGAGTTTTTTCTGCGAGCAATTCTCAAGTGGTGGAGATAATTGGCAAAGTCTTGTGCATGTTAACCACAAGAATCATGTTGAAATTAACAGAAATGGTTTTGTACTTCAGCATGGCAACACTGAATACACAGGCCTGCGATGTCAGCCAGTTATTGGGTTACAAAACAATCTCGCGATTACCCTAGATCAATTTTGGCAAAATTTCCCAAAATCACTGTCAGTCGCAGAGCAAACAGTGACGTTGGGACTATTTCCATCAACTCATTATCTCCACGAGTTGCAAGGTGGCGAGAAAAAAACTCATAGTTTTTGGCTATCACTTAATAGCGCCCAGAATGATTTAACGTCAAACCATTTAAATAATCGTGGTCACGTTGCCTGGGATTGGGTTAACCAATGCGACCTGTATCCCTTTATAGAAAAAGAACAACCGGCTCCCAACTCACTACAATCGATTATCGACTTAGGTGTAAACAGCGCTTCTAGTTTTATGGCTAAGCGCGAAACCCTTGATGAATATGGCTGGCGCAACTTTGGTGAACTATACGCCGATCATGAAACCGCAGGTTACCAAGGTGACGACATATTTGTGTCCCACTATAATAACCAATATGACCCTATCTATGGATTTCTTAGACAATATTTAATCACTGGCAATACAAAGTGGTTTGAACTGGCAAACGACTTAGCCACACATGTAAAAGATATTGACATCTATCATACCAAACTAGATAAAAGCGAATACAACGGTGGGTTGTTTTGGCATACCGATCATTACTTGCAAGCCTTTACGTCGAGCCATAGGTCCTATTCTAAACATCAAGCAAGTGATGCCTACCAAGACCATTCTGGCGGTGGTGGCCCGGGCGGTCAACACTGCTATACCACAGGTTTGTATTTGCATTATTGTTTAACTGGTCAGCAGAGTTCAAAAGATGCAGTGCTTACTTTAACGAATTGGATCACCCATGTTTACGAAGGTTCAGGTACCTGCCTTGAGTTGTTGTTAGCCTTTAAAAACCGTCATTTTGCGGGATATAAAAATCACTTTACTGGGCAGTATCCATTAGACAGAGGCATTGCCAACTACGTGAATGCCCTTTTGGATAGTTTTGAGTTAACTCAAAACGAAGACTACTTAACACAAGTACACAACATACTAAGCAACGCCATGCATCCCGATGAAGATCTGACCCACAGAGATCTGCAGAATATAGAAAACACATGGTTTTACACTGTACTACTGCAAGCCCTATGTCGTTTTCTTCAAGTCAAACAGAGCAGACAAGAATTCGATCAACACTTTTATTATTGTCGTGATTGCTTGTTAAATTTTGCAGACTGGATGTTAGTCCACGAATACCCTTACTTGGAAAAACCTGATATTTTGGAATATCCAAATGATACTTGGACCGCTCAAGATCTGCGTAAAGCCCATGTTTTAGCTGGCGCTTATTATTTTTCGCCACACAAAAAAACTGAATATTTGACAAAAGCGCAGTTTTTTCAGCAGTATGTTGCTGATAAGCTTACTAAAGCAGATACCAAAACCTATACACGGATTTTAGTATTGCTGATGCAAAATCAAGGAGCGATGGAGTTTTTCCAAAAACAGCCTGCCCCAATAGCTTTTGCACCCAGAGAAAACTGGCCAGCAGCAAAATATCAGCAAACTTCTGTTTATGGTGGATTGCTCAAGGTATTCACTAAAAGGTTGATGAAAATCTCACCAAAAGCTGAACTTGACTGGTTAAAAAAGCGCTTAGCCTAAACCCCAAACAACAAGGATTAACAAACGCAGATGCAGGTATCTTTTATTATTCCCCATAAAGGAAGGTTTGAAATGTTGATGCAAACACTTCAATCTATTAGCCTGCAGTCCTGTGATGTTCAAGAAATTGAAGTAATAGTGGTCAGTCAAACGCCTGAAATACAACATCAAACCCTGCTACAAGATCCATCCATCAAGCTCCTAGTGTGCATTCGCCCAGAAAATGACACTATCTCCGCGTTACGTAATTATGGCGTAACACAAGCCCAAGGGCTGTATTTGGCTTTTCTTGATGCTGATATTTGGCTATCAAATAATTGGACTCAGCAAATGATTGCCGAGATTTCAGTCACCCAAGACAGAATTATCAGTAGTGCTATGCAAATTTGTGAAGATGATGCACCACCCTTGGAAAAAATTCGCACTAGTCTAAGTAATGCCGAAATTGATGCCGATGTCGCTTTTTTACCCGGTCGAAATTTATTTCTAACCAAAGCCTCATTCGATAAAATTGGGGGATTTCCTGAACACCTAATTACCTGCGAAGATTACTTTTTTACCGACCAAGCAGCCAAGTTAGGTAAGCTTTATTACACTTCTGCCGCCACCTACATCCATCTAGGTGAAGACAAAGCCTACAAGGCCATGTTTGATAAAGAAATTTGGCGAGGCCAATCAAATTTACAATCCATTTCTGGGCGCAATATACCATTAAGAGAATGGCCGAGCTTTATTGCACCTCCTGCTATTTTATTGATGTTTTCACTATCTTTGTTTTTGCTCGTATTTGGACAGGTGCCTCTAGCAACAATGGCCTTTTTAGTAGCGGTAATACCGGTTTTTGTATACAGTTTGCGGTTGTACGCGTTAGCAGATAAAAAAATAAGATTTGTTCATATTGTTAAATTCTATATTTACTACTTTCCGGCACGAGCAATTGGTACGGTTTTAGGTTTGTTTAAATCCATCGGCGTAAAGACACATTAAGGATATACACCTATGACGCAAACTATCAATGTGCTGCAGTTTATTTGTCCTACCGGATTTTACGGTGCAGAGCGCTGGGTGTTAGCCTTAGCTAAACATCTTGACCCAGCCAAAGTGCGCTGCGATTTAGCGGTTACAATGGAACCGGGACAAGAGTCCTTAGAGCTCGTCAACGAATACCAAAAATTAGCGTTGCCTTGCCATATTGTTAATATGAAGAGTAAGTTTGACTTATCAGCTGTGTCTAAAATGGCTGAGTTAATCAAAGAAAAAGACATTCATATTGTGCACACTCATGGTTACAAGTCCGACATCATTGGTATGCTAGCCGCCAGAAAAGCGGGTATTCCTTGTGTAGTGACGCCCCACGGCTTTGAAAATGCCAAAGACATTAAATTACGCACTTTTATCTGGCTAGGTTGCCAAGCCATGAAATACGCCACTAAAGTTGTGCCACTGTCTCAACAACTTATGCGTGACTGCAAACGTATGGGTGTTAAAGAGCAAAAAACCTTATACATTCAAAATGGTGTAGACCTCTCAGAGGTAGAAGCCACCGCTATTCCTGAAAGACTCAATCCAGATGAAAAACGCATTGGTTTTGTAGGTCAGATGATTAGCCGTAAAAACATATTTGATATTCTGGATATCTTTGAGCGACTACATAACAAACACCCCAATACCCGACTGATACTATTGGGTGATGGCGATGCTAGAGCCGATTTAGAAACATACAGTCGAACTCTTTCCAGTCATGATCATATTGAATTTTTAGGGTTTCGTGATGACAGGTTATCCTTGTTAAAGTCATTCGATTTATTTGTGATGACATCCACTCTCGAAGGCATACCCCGTTGTCTAATGGAAGCAACTGCTGCCAGCATCCCTGTTGCAGCCTATGATATAGCTGGCATAGATCAACTGATTGAACATCAAAAAACCGGGTTGCTTGCGCCATTAGGTGAAAAAGTTAAACTACAAGGTTATTGGGAAACATTATTATTCAATCAAGACTATGCCACTGAATTAGCTGCTAATGCCAAGGAATTTGTGTACCAGCACTATTCGGCCAACCGCATGGCAACTGAATATGCAGAACTGTTCGAAGAATTGGTTATGGAGGCCCAATGAGCCTGAAAGGAAGCAAAACACCGATTATTTTTATATTGACCATAGACACTGAGGAAGAGTGGGATTGGTCAGGCCCCTTCCCCCAGAAAGTGGCTAACGTCAATAATATTGATAAATTACCGGCTTTTAATAACATCTGCGAAGATCTTGGCATTAGGCCTACCTATTTTGTGGATTATGCCGTGTCTGATAATAAAGCCGCAGTTGAAACAATGCTGACATTTACGACTAAAGGCAACTGCGAAATTGGCGCACACCTGCACCCTTGGTGTAACCCTCCTTATTATGCCGAAGTCGGTGAAGCCGAGTCCCATGTTATCAATTTACCCGTTGACCAAGTGTCCAATAAGCTAGATGCATTAATGGAAAGCCTTGAAGCTGGGTTTGGGGTAAAAGCCAAATCATTCAGAACGGGCAGATGGGGGATTAATAAGAATGTCATGGAATTATTAGTCAATAGTGGCATTACCGTAGACTCAAGTGTGTATCCCTATTACCAAAATGAGCATTTCAGCTGTGTTGGCTCTCCAACACTTCCCTATTGGCCAGACCTAAACGATCCTTTAAAGCAGGGTAAGCAACAAGCTATTTACGAGCTGCCAGTTACAGTGGGATTTAACCGCACAAACTTTGAATTGTCTAATAACGTACATGTGGCTTTTGCCAAACCACCATTAAGCTGGACTCGCTTTAACGGACTTGCTTGGCACAGCAATCTATTGAGAAAAATCTATCTATGCCCAGAATTATCGGCACCTGAAGACATGTTAACCTTGTGCGAAAAAGTTATCGATAAAGGGTATCCGGTTTTACATATGTACATGCACAGCTCTAGTTTACTGGATAACCAAGTGGGATTGTTAGAATGTGATCAAAATCCCTTCGATTTTATTAGTGATGCAATCACTAAAGTGGTGACCCAATTAAAAACTCACTATGACATCGACTTTTGCACTATTTCTGAAGCAGCGGATAAATTACAAAGCATGGATAAACCTGCTGTATGAAGATAAGACAGGCAAACCCAGTAGACCAAGCAGCATGGGATAAATACGTAAACGGCCACAAAGACGCTAGCCCCTATCATCGATTTGCTTGGGTTTTAAGCATTAAACAAGCCTACCAACATCAAAATATAAGTTTATTAGCCGTTGATAATGAAGAGATAGTAGGCGTACTACCTTGCGTAAAAATGCAAAATCCCCTACGAAGAGTCAATTACTGCGCATTGCCATTTTGTGACATTGGGTTTGCACTTGCCAATGATGAAGAGATACTAAACGCTTTGCAGTCTGAAGCGCTGAGCTTATTGCAACAAAGCAAGGGCAATAGTTTTGATTACCGTGACACAGCCAACGCTGCAGATGACACTGAGTTAGACGGTAAAAAAGTCCGCATGGTTTTACCTTTGCCCGGCAGCGCCGAAGCACTTTTAGCCGGATTTAAATCTAAACTTCGCAGTCAAATCCGAAAAGCTGAAAAAAATGGCTTAAATTGCGAAATAGCCAGTAGCCCAAAAAACATCGACGATTTTTATCAAATATTCGCCATCAACATGCGTAAACTAGGCTCACCAGTGCACAGTAAAAAATGGTTTGAAGCGTTATTTACACATTACGCCGAGCACATTATTCTTTCGGTGGTGTACAAAGACACAATCCCAGTAGGCGCGGGAATTGTGCTACTAAATGGCAATAAGGCAGCTATCCCATGGGCTTCTACCGTAGCCAAATACAATAAGCTAGCCCCAAATATGATGCTATATTGGTCTTTGCTAGAACATGTGAGCAATTTAGGTTGTACAGAATTTGATTTTGGTCGTTCAACCTATGGTGAAGGTACCTATAAATTCAAACGCCAATGGGGAGCAGAGCCAATCCCGTTAGCATGGTCAAACTTAGTTGCACAACAACAGCCTATAGCTGAAAATACACCGAGCAAACCTAGTCAAATCAGAAGCTTGGTTGAAAAAACTTGGGCAAAATTACCCTTAGGTGTTACCACGACCTTGGGGCCCAAAATACGTAAACATATAAGTCTTTAGCGACCTAAACGCTAAAACAAAATTGCAGTCAAAACAGGAAGTAAGTAGATGTGTGGCATTGCCGGTTTTACCCACTTTAATGGACAAATGGGAGATAAAGACACCCTAAAAAAAATGGGTGATAGTATTTATCATCGTGGTCCAGATGCCGGCGGCGAATACCTTGATGAACATGTAGGTCTAGCTCACCGCAGATTAGCTATCATCGATTTGTCTGAAGCAGGCATACAGCCTATGACCTCTTACGACGGCAAATACATCATAGTATTTAATGGTGAAATCTATAATTTCCAAGCACTAAGGGCCCAGCTAACTGCGCAAGGATACCCCTTTAAAACCCACACAGATACCGAAGTAATATTAGCCTTGTACGCCACCGAAGGTGCAAACCTGCTCAATAAAATAAACGGCATGTTTGCCTTTGCTTTATGGGATACCACCACTCAAAAACTGCTAATAGCCAGAGATCGTATGGGTAAAAAGCCCTTATATTATTTGCAAACCGCAACCCAGTTTGCCTTTGCCTCTGAAATCAAAGCTATTTTAACCTTACCCAATGTACCTAAAGATATCCGCTTAGATGCGGTTTACGACTTCTTTGCTTATCAATATGTGCCCGACCCCAAAAGCATCTTCACTCATATTCACAAGTTACCACCGGGTCACTTTATGACTGTAGATGCCAATGGCATCGAAATCACCCAGTATTGGGACGTCTCTTTTGAACACACCAACACAGCAAGCGAATCTGACCTTACCGAACAACTTAGAACGCTGGCCACCGAGTGCACTAAACAGCGCATGGTCAGTGACGTGCCACTAGGGGCATTTTTAAGTGGCGGCGTTGATTCAAGCGGTGTGGTCGCCATGATGGCGAATAACAGCGACACTCCAGTCAAAACTTGCTCTATAGGATTTGATGATAAAAAATTCAATGAAACCGAATTTGCCAAAGAAGTAGCCGACAAATATCACACAGAACATCATGAATTTACGGTGCATCAAAATGTTGCAGATAATCTAGAAAAAATAGTGAGTTATTTTGACGAACCTTTTGCCGACCCCTCTTTAGTACCCACCTTTTTTGTGTCCGAATTAGCCCGCCAACAAGTCACAGTAGCCATTGCTGGTGATGGCGGCGACGAGGTGTTTGCCGGATATGAGAAATACACCACAGATGCCACAGAAAACAGGTTACGCAATAAATTTCCTAAAGTGCTTAGAAAACACCTTTTCCCTAAGCTCGCCAATTTCCTAGCAGGCAGTAATGCCACTATCTGGCGAAAAGGTAAGTCTTTACTAACAAGCCTAAGCCAAGAGCCGGCTATGGGCTTTTATACCACCAACTCACAGATAGACGACAGACAATGGCAAAAACTTGTTAAACAAGAAGTCAAAGAAAAACTAGGTGATTATCATCCATCCAAAATCACCATAGACGCCTATGAAAAATCAGACGGTCCAGACCATCTAGCCAAAATACTCTACACCGATATGAAAACCTATTTACCAGGCGGCATACTGGTAAAAGTAGACAGAATGAGCATGGCAAACTCCCTAGAAGTACGCGCACCATTACTCGATAGAGAAGTAGTAGAATTTGCCGCCACCCTGCCCTCTGAACTGAAGTTTAAAAATGGCGAAAAAAAACACATTTTAAAAGAAGCCTTCAAACCCATGCTCCCCGACGGCATTTTGTACCGTAAAAAAATGGGCTTCTCGGTGCCACTTGCAAGCTGGTTTAGACACGAAATAAAAGACTTAGCCAAACGACATTTAATAGACCAAGTCCAAGGGCTTAAAAGCATCTTTTATCACGATTACATTCAAACCTTATGGCAAGAGCACCAAAGCGAAAGCGCCGACCACAGCGCCCTGTTGTGGAGTATGTTAATGTACGAGATGTGGTGGGTGAAATATGCACAAAAATAATATTGTTGAGGTAATTAAGTAATAATGGTTCACAGACTTCCTTACTTAGATTACTTAAGAAGTATCGCTATTTTGATGGTTTTATTATCTCATAGCGTCTTAAGTTATGGCCCCGATTATTGGATATTTCCCCTGCAAACGGGAGGGGTAGGTGTAGATCTATTTTTTGTTTTATCTGGATGGCTTATTGGTAACCAACTGTTCAAAGAGCTTAAAAGAAATAAAACCATTGATTTAAAGAGGTTCTGGCTTCGAAGGTGGTTAAGAACCCTTCCCGCTTATTATGCGGTACTGTGTTTTAGCATCATTTATTTAAACGTTACAAATGAGATATTTGAGTTTCCATTTAGCTATCTAATTTTTATCCAAAATTACCAATTTCCTTTGTCGTTTTTTACAATCAGTTGGTCACTATGTGTTGAAGAGCAATTTTATTTGTTTATTGCACCATTCTTGCTTTTTAGCAGAAAATTAAACAAACATATCAAGTTAAATCTAATCTTATTTTTGTTAATTTTGCCTTCTATATTCAGATATTTCGAACTATATGGGCACCACGATGAAACCCATGTAGCTTGGGATTGTTGCATCATGGGAGTATTACTTGCCTTTATCAAACATAATTATGAGAGTTTTTGGGATCGTTTAATTAAGGTAAATAAAGTACTAATCTATGTCAGTTTTTTAGGCTTTTTAACTGTTATTGCATCTAAATACACCGATAACTTTTGGATACAAACCCCCTCCAGATTTTGGTTAGCCATTGCATTCGGTTCATGGGTGTTGTGGGCAAATACAGTTAAGTCCAAAGTAAAATTTATCGATAATAAAGTTTTCGTTAAGCTTGGCAGTTATATCGCGACGAGGTCCTATGCAATGTACTTAATTCATCCTGAGGTACTGGCCTTGTGTAAGCAATTATTCAATCACATTCCTTTTCCAGTATATTTTATATTGGCATTATTAATTGTATTGGCAGTTTCCGAAATGCTGTATCGACTTATAGAGCTTCCGTTTATGAATGCCCGTGAAAACTTTGAGATAACACGCTCCACTCCCAGGACACCAATCAATGCTAATAGTTAAAGCCTGATACAGCACATGAACAATTTACCATCAAGTAAAAAAATAAATATCGCGCATATTACTTATGATATGAGAATAGGCGGTACGGAAATGGTAATTAAAAATATCATTGAAGGCTCTGATGCTGAGTTGTTTGAAATGTCCATATTTTGCATAGAGAAGCCTTTAGGACCTTGGGGTGTGGAGTTAAAAAATGCCGGGCTAAGTATTAGCACAAAAGAACGTAAACCCGGCTTTGATCTATCAATGCTATTTAGTATTCGCAAACATTTACACAATAATCAAATTGACATCATACATTGCCATCAATATACACCATGGGTGTATGGGGTATTGGCAGCCATTGGTACTAAGACAAAAGTTATATTTACCGAACATGGTCGGTTTTATCCAGACTTTAGTAGTTGGAAACGAAAGTATATCAATCCTATTCTAGTAAAAATAACCAATCACATTACTGCTATATCTAGCGCAACTAAAGATGCACTAATTAATTATGAATTTATTCCACGCAAAAAAATAGAAGTCATTTACAACGGTATAAAACCTTTACTGATTGCCTCTGAACAGGTGTCAAAAATCAAAAATGAACTTGATATTGCAGACGAAAAATTTGTCTTCGGAACAATTGCCCGACTCGACCCCATTAAAAATCACATTATGATGCTAAAGGCATTTAAATTGGTTAAAAATCAATACGATAATGCAGTACTAATTATCGTTGGTGATGGCGAAGAGAAAGAAAATATTATTGCTACTATTAAGTCTTTAGAACTAGAGAATGACGTCATTCTAACAGGTTATAAAACCGACCCCTCTCCATATCTAGAAATTTTTGACACTTACCTGTTATCTTCCTTTAGCGAGGGCACCTCTATGACTCTGCTTGAAGCGATGTCAATCGGCAAACCATGTGTTGTCACAGACGCAGGAGGAAATAAAGAAATAATAGTCGATAACAAAAATGGTTTCGTAACACCAAATAACGATGCCGAAGCATTTTCTCAATCAATGTTAGATTTAATTAACACACCTGAATTACGAAAAGAAATGTCTCGCTACTCTTTTGAACGATTCAATCATTACTTTTCCGCTGACATTATGAATAAATCATACAAGGCTTTATATATGGCTCATACTAAATGTTAATCGTTAGTATAAAAAATCTAATAACCAAAATAATGGTTCGTTTGCTAAGTACCGAGCACGTTAGAGCTGAGCTGGCCTCACAAAGAGCAGAGTCTACACAAAATTTAACGCCTTTAACTAACATACGTTCACCTTATAATCAAAACGTTTCCCCTCAAATTACGCCCGCTATAAAGACATGTGAGCGTGAAGACATTATTTTCATATCAAGTCGCTTTCGTTCAGGCTCTACTGTTTTGTGGAATATGTTTCGTCAAGATCCTAACAATACCGCTTATTACGAGCCATTTAATGAGCGTAAATGGTTTTCTCAAAAGCATAGAGGTGAAACGGTTGATGCAACTCATCTTGGTGTAAAAGATTATTCAGCTGAATTCAATAATATGGAAGACCTTGAGCATTTATACGAACCAAGCTGGATACATAGAAATTTGCATATGGATGAGGCTAGTTGGGATCCGAAAATGAAGGAGTACATTTGCCAGCTAGTGGAACGGGCAAAATCAAGACCTGTTTTGCAATTTAATCGAGTAGATTTTAGGTTACCTTGGTTACGTCATCATTTTCCAAACGCAAAATTTCTTCACCTATATAGAAATCCAAGAGACCAATGGCTGTCATTCCTTAGTGATAAAAAGTCTATGGCTAAAGACACCGTTCAAGATACTTATAAAGACGCATTTTATCTCAATAGTTGGTGTGAAAATTTGTCTCAACATTTCCCATTTTTAAGCATTAAATCAACACCACATCCCTATCAACGTTTTTATTATTTATGGAAATTATCTTTCTTATATGGACAAAAGTATGCTGACTTAAGTATTAGCTTTGAAGATTTAGTGCAGTCTAAAGAGCAAACAACTGAAAAGATAATTAAGGCATTCTCATTAAAAACCAACGCCGAATCGATGTATCGAGTAGTGGAAACCCCGCCACTAAATCGCTGGGTATCTTATGCTGACGAGCAATGGTTCAAAAAATTTGAAGATGAGTGTGAATACAACTTAAGTGTTTGGTTGTCGTCAATAAACAGGAAGTAAATTATGAAAGTTTTGTATTTGGCCGCAGCATCTCATGTAGCAGGTGGTAACCGTTTTCTGCTTAATTTATTTGATGCCACAAAAGGTCAAGGGATAGAGAGTATAGTTGTTGTTCCTGCCAGCGGTAATATGGAATCTGAAGCTCATAACCAAGGTACACAAACTGAGATCTATACAACAGAACAACCGAACTTTAATCAACCATTTAAAACAATTAAGAATCTATTCGCTTGGCTTAAGATACTCAGAAAGCATAGACCTGATGTAATTCATGCTAACGATTTTTGGGTTGCTCGTGGCGTGTGCCAAGCGGCAAGTCTTTTATCTATTCCCTTAGTCTGCCATGTACACTTTAAGCAAAATGCAGAATTTTGTGAGTGGGTTTTTAAAGGACTCAAAGAACCTAAAGCCTTTGTGTTTTGTAGTCACGCAACACAATTAGATACAGGGCCAGCTCTTCAAAAATATTATCCCAATGCAGCACAATACGCGGTCCATAACAGTGTAGACATTGATAAATTTAGCCCCAAAGAAATTGATTTAAAAGGCGAATCAAGCATATCCCAAATAGGCATGATTGCTAATATCATTCCACGCAAACGTATTGATGATTTTATAGAAGTGGCAGCAATTGTTAATCAACAATATCCGCACATTCAATTTAAGGTGATTGGCGCAGAATTAAAAGAAGGTGGCAACTATGGAGATACTATTCGTCAGTTAATAAAGAAACATAAACTAGAGAAAGTAGTCACTTTGCTAGGTTTTCAGTCAAATGTGGATGTTTTTCTCAAAAAGTGGGATCTTGTACTCTGCTCTGCCGAACATGAAGAGCTACCAATCAGTCTTATAGAAGCTGCAGCATCTGGGTTGCCAATAGTTTCCACCAATGTAGGTGGAATTTCAGAAATTGTTGAACAAGGCAAGAGTGGTTACTTAGTCGATGTATTTGATACAAAAGCGATGGCAGAAAAAGTAATTAGTCTGGTACAAGATATGCCACTGTACGCTAGTATGTCATCAGAAGCTCGCCGCTCTGCAGAAGAAAAATTCCATCCACAGATAACAGCAGACAAACTTAAAACCATTTATCAATCGTTACTGACTTGACGTTAGTTTTGATTTAAACCAAAGCAATATTATTTTGATAAAAGTACGTAGGTCACGTTTGCCGAAGAAAAATGCCAAACAAAAATAACGCATTGCTTGGCCGTGATTTTGTAAACTTTCTTCTTCGTATGCTAAAGCGTGGCTATTCCCTTTGATATTGTCAGCAAGTATAACTCTACCAGCAGGATTGCGAAGCCAACGAGCATAAAATAACAACTCAGCAAAAACGCGGTTGCGCCTAAATTTAATACTATTGATAGTATTAGTATCGTGACGGCGATAAAAAGAAAGTACCGAAGCGACCCGTAATACTGTATTTGACTTAGCAGCTCTAATCCAAAGATCTGAATCTTCGGAAGCATCTAGCATAACGTCAAAAAGTCCAATTTTGGCGAAAATACTACGCCTAACCATCACAGATGAACAATGAATATGATTGTGCTTTAACAATGCAGGAAATAACTGCTCTAGCTCAATAATGTCAGTATTCACTCCGCTAGTTAAATTTAAACATTCAATCTCTTCAAACAAGTCACGATCCGTATAGCAAAAATCAATTTCAGGGTGAAGCTCAAACTGTCTAACTTGAACTTCTAACTTCTCAGTATGCCAAAGATCGTCAGCATCAAGAAACGCAACAAACTCGCCTCTTGCCTGCATAATCGCAGTATTTCTTGCCACTGACACTCCGCTATTTTTCTGCTCAATCAGAACAATGCGTTGATCATCAAACTGTTTAACTATATCTACGGAGCTATCCGTTGATCCGTCGTTAACAATGATTACTTCAAAATTACTAAATGTTTGTTTAAACAGATTAGTTAATGTCATAGCAACGTATGTTTGAGCGTTGTACATTGGGATCACAACGCTCACTCTAGGTTTAGCAACATTGCTTTGTTGATAACTTAATGACGCTTCTTTATCGGTCATTTCTTTTTACTCGCTTTTTAACAAAATCCATTACACCAGCTATTTCTGTACAAAGAGGATGTTTAACCCAAAAGACGCAGGCCAACCAAGTGGGTGGCATAATCAACGCTAAACATATAAAAGCAATTATTGGCTCAACAGTTTTGAAATCTAATACCCAATCCAAAGCGAAAGCAACGATTACGCAAAGCAAGGCAACCAGAACATTGCGTAAAATAGAACCTAAAAATAACCAAGGTTTTATACCTAAACAACGATAAAGAATATAACTGCCAGTGACAAGGTCGACAAAGCCTGCAAACACCATAGCCCAAGCCATATAGAACATCCCAAAGGGTGCAGCAATAATTCCGGCAATGATACATGCGCTAAAAACGATCAACTGTTTAAGCAATGCAGCCTTTTCGTTTTCTGTGGATATCAATAAAGGTGTGCTAAGGGTGTGAATTGACTTTAGCATTACCCAGCCGACAATGATTTGCGCGACAGGTACAGACTCAACCCATTGCTCGCCAAAAATCAATAAAATTATTGGATATGCTGACACTCCTGACACAGCTAAAACCGGTAAAACTAAACCACCTAATAAAAGGCTAGCTTTAACGTATCCATCGTTAACATCGCCGCCTTCCCTTTTGATTTTTGACATTGCAGGCAATGCGACTTGCCAAACACCCGCAGTAACCATTTCGTTAACGAATGTCAAAAACCCAGAGCCTCTCGAAAACAAAGCAACGTCGCGTACTGTACCAACTTTTCCGAGTATTACGTCTGGTGCGGAAGATTCAAAACGATATAAAGCATTGATAAGAGTATTGTAAATACCAAAACTAATTATCGGCTTAAAGCCTTTAAAAGAGGGATTCCAACTAACGCCTTCTCCTCGAAAAAAATAATACAGAACAAATTCAAATACAGTTGCAATCACTAGCCCCCAGGCAAGACCGTAATAGCTATACCCCCCCCATACTAATGAAATTGAGACTCCAATTTTTATACATAGCGACGTAAGGCTAATAATCATAATTTTATGAAAATGCATATCACGAGTCATCAGACAGGCTGATATACTTATAAAAGGTGCAAATAAAAAAGGAATGGCCAAAATTTTAAACAATACACTCAAGGGCTCTAATTCATAAAAACTGGCGATTAGGCTAGAAGCCAGAAATACGCAGAGTGCCATCCCCCAGCAAATGCAAAAAGTAAGCCCTAAGCCTGAACGTATCGTTTGCCGATCAATTGTCTCAGCTCTAACTAGATAATTAGTAGCACCCATCAACCTAAATTCAGTAGCTACCACAACCACGGCAGTTGCAATTGCATACAAACCTAATTCATCGGGTGTCAGCATGCGAGCAATAATTACAATGAAACCAAAGCTAAGGATTTTGTTCAAATATTGAGAAATAGAAGAAAATAGAAAGGAAGAACGAATGCTAGACATTAAGTGAGTTTATCCACTGTTTTATCATCAAAAGAGTTACGTAACACATAAACATTGTATGCACATGCACAATATAAAATAAGCCAATACAGAACTTCCGCGCGCATCCTATTTAAGAAAGTCATAGTCACAATAAAACAAATCAACGAGGCTTCAATGGCCCTAACTTTGAAGTATTCATCCACCCTATTTTGCCGCTTCAAAGTCTGCATACATTTGCGGTTTGTTGAATAACAGCAATACAACATAGCTATCAACGCTCCCAAACCAAGATAACCAATTTCAGACAATGCTTCAAACCAAGTAGAATGAACAGCCCTGTTGCGACTGTTACCAGTATTAACGTTTTGAGCAATATACGAAGGCGCATAAAACTGAAAACCAGCAATTCCCGCACCAAATGGGTGATCTTTTGCCATTTCCCACGCCGCTTTCCAATATTCTGTGCGCGTTGCCCCTGTTTCCTTTTTCGAACTCACTTCACTTGTAAATATGGATTGCATTCTTTCCACAAAACTATCGTCAGCTACTCGAATAACACCTAATAGCCCCATAATTACGATGCCAATAACTGCAATTTTTTGATATGGACGCTGGAATTTCGAAAAGAACATATGGTAAATAAAGTATAGAACACTACAAGCCACGCCTAGAAAGGCACCTCGACTATTAATTAAAACAATAGCATTTACCATAAACAATATTGATATGGCCAACGCTCCTTTTAAAATTTTATTTTTTGTGACCCACAAATAATAAAGAGCTAATACAATTGAAGGTGCGATAGCTGCCGCAGCCCCATTTGAATCAGGGGAGTCAACAGTTCCAATACCTTCTACCCTATCGCCACTGTTACGACCAATTTGGAAAGCAACAAATGACAAATACCAACCTCCAAAAATATGCGCAATCAAAATGAAATCCATATCTTTTGTGGTGTTTACCAATTTGTAGGCCACACTCATAATAATGACCAATTTGAAAAAAATAGTCAGTGAATACTCGTGATTCCAAGGGATAACAGCATAGAAAGTAGCGATTGTAAAAAGAAAAAGGATGAAATAAATCCATCTCATGTGAGGACTTTTAAGTAGTTTATTTTCATTGAGAATTTTGAAGTTTAATGCAAACACTGTAAACATGAGTAATACAGTAAAAAACGAATAGCTGATGTCGGGCACCATGTAGCCCCACCATCTGTTTTGCGGATGAAAATAGTAGACGGCTTGATAAATTGCGAAGGCGAGCGCTGCAGAGCGCTTAAATGTGAAAAAGAAACCAGCTAAATATGTTGAATAAAACAACAATACGTTCAACATTTATTTGCCCCTGCTATTTGACTTTTAATATTCGCCACTTCCATTTATGCAAGTAATCTAAAGCAGTAAAGGCCAACATTAAAATGACACTACACGCCAGCATTTAAAAAGAGGCTCTCACAAGAAAAGACGATTACCCTTAAAGCAGTGAATATACAATGCAAGCAGATAAACCTCTAGGAATTTTTTTGTTTGATAAAAATGAATTTAGTTGTTTCCGATTTTTTGCCAATCAAGAATAGACAAATGGAAGAATGTATCTGTTCTTCCACTTATTCTAGTCACATTACAGCACTATATTTGCTAACCGACTTGTATCGCTAAAGCTTATACTTTAGCCCTCTATTCATGCGTGCTAGTATGAAAACATTGTGAGTTAAATAGGTCGGTATTGTGATTAAAATGAGTTTATTTTCTTTTTCAAAAGCCCCATCCATTCCTGAAGTAATTATCTATGGATTTCTACTGACATATTTGTCTTCTTTAACGTCGTATGCCTTTGCAGAACAGGAATATGAGAGCGTAGAACTCATTGAAGGTGTTACCCTGGATTATGAAGGCGCCTTTCGGTTTAGCACTGAAACTTGGGGTGACTCTCGTATGTCCTACGCAGGTGGGCCTTTCGCAATTACTACGAATAGTAAAGGGCTATATATTGTTAGCCATTCTCAACATCAAGCTATTGCAGAATTTGCTGTGCCTGAATTAAAGACTTCTAAAAAAGCTTCTGAACTGAATTTTGCCATCGGTTTACAATCTTTTACCTCAATTTTAAAAAATAAGAAACGTTTGAATAACCCTCAAAAACTAGACCGAATTAGCGGCATGGAATTGATTGAGGGTGAACTCTTTGTCAATGCAGTGGAATACTATGATGCACCGGGTGACAACAACCAAACTACGTTCATTATTCGTCAACCACAAAACCTAAAAAAATCCGAAGTTGACGGACTTTTCCAATTGCAAGGAGGTGCTCACGCAGCTGGTTGGATTAGCAAAATACCAAAATCAGTAAGAAATGATTTTATCGGTTCTTATTTATTAGGCTATACCAATAACTATGCTATCAATTCACGCTTTAGTATTGGCCCTAGCGCCTACGCATCAAATATAGATGCATTTGCCGGCATACCTGAGAATAAAGGATTGATCCCAGCACATAAGCTTATGGACTACTCCATAAAGAAACCAATACATCCAGATCAATATAACGAGCACAAAAAAAACAACATTTGGACCGAAGTTTCCTATGCCGCATATGGTTTTATCAATCCAAATGGTAAGTATTATATTGTAGTTGGCAATTCAGGCGGCCACGAAAGCTCTATTGGTTATAAAATCAAACAAAATAACGGCAATATGTGTGGAGGGCCATGCGCTAGAGATGCCAAGGATTATTACAATTATTATTGGATATTTGATGTGCAGGATTTACTCAAAGCACAAGACAAGAAAATAGCGCCACATACGATTCGACCTATTAAAGTAGGTAAACTTGCCATTCCTTTTCAACCTCGTAATAATTTGAGAAAGATAATTGGAGCTGACTTTGACTACAACAGCAATAAATTGTGGATGTTAATTGAAAATGTAGACTATTCACAGAGTGAATTTGAAACTGCACCTGTAATGGTTATTTACAAGTTATCAGAGGCCTCTTCGTTAATGACTAAAACGGATAACGATGTCACTCGCTAATTTACAGACAGGCATCATATAAACGTTTCATAGTGCTATTTCTGGCTTCAATAGAAAACATCTCGCAGGCTCTTTGTTGTGCAGCTTTGCCCATATCCCGCCTTTTTCCAGGATTATTAATTGCATCTTCAAGCTTTTGTAATAGCTGCGATGTTACACTCTCAATAAATTCTGTGGGTAGATTGTCCACAACATACCCCTTGAACAAGGTATCAATATCAAATTCTGATACATCTATTAAATATCCTGTTTGATCGTCTACGATTAACTCTGGCAGCGCCATGATATTGGTAGCAACTACTGGGATCCCAAAGGCCATGGCCTCAAGCACTGCAAACCCAAAAGCTTCGTTATAAGTGGGCAATAAATAGATATCAATCTTTGGCATAATCTCATCAAGAAGTTGTTCTCGGGGTATTCTTCCTAAAAACTGAATTTGATGATGATCTTTCAGAATGTTCAAATATCGCTTTCTAATCAATGAATTACAGCCATTGAAGTCTATAGTTTCACTGCTACAGACAATCAATTCAAGTTGGGTATACGTATCACACAATGTTAAAAACGTATCAACAACATTCATCCCCCCCTTTCTGAAAAAGTCGCCGCTAAACAGCAAACGCACTACTTTATCGTCGTCACAGGTTCGTTGAACACTAATTTTGCGCACGGCAGGGTAAACTACATGCATCTTGTTGATAATAGCTTTGTTAGTTATTCCACCATAGGACTTAGCTGTTTCTAAGCCTGCTTGACTCCAAAAAAGTAGACCTATGCAATTATCCTTTTTAAGCAAATAATTAACTATCGCAGAGCGTAAAAACTTTGGTGTCGGCAGGCCCAAAAAGTTAAAGGCTAATGCCTCTTGATAAACCGCCAAAGAAAAAAACCACGGTTTATTTGTTACGACCGGACTAATCACTGACTCAACTATATTCACGTTACTATCATCAAAGCGATGAAAATAGCCCTTTATGGGACTTCGTAAAAACCGAAATTGTGGACCCAACCGCGGCATTTCAATATAATCAAAATTCTTAGGTGGCTTAAGTCTCACCTCCTCGTACGCTCCATGCATTTCGGTAACACCTACTATATACTTCTGCCCCTCCATCTAAATCATCTCCTTACTACTTATTTTGTTCAAGAAGTTCAGCAACTCCCATACGTTCTGCTATAGCCTTGCACCCACCTTCCTTTTCACTTTTTTCTTTGTCTTTAAGAGTTATTATGAGTTCTGGTGTCAACGAAGCTAGAAAATCATTGTCCGCATCAGAATAATGATAATTAAAGTGCTTATAAATAGGTCCATTCTCAAGATAATATTTATCAAAATTAGCCAAATATAGCTGATAACACACCCCGACTAGAGCAAAAACACCAATACCGGTGAGCAAAATATTTTTTAATCGTTTTCCCCGAACAGCGTAAGCTAGCCAAACCGTGGCTAAGATAAATGGCGCCCAAAGTTCGGCAATATACCGGTGAGTAATAGTAGGGTAAGACAATTGAAAAAGAGCGCCCGCAGATAAAGCAAAAAAACCTAACAGCAAAACCTGATTTCTCAGCTGCTTAATACCTTTCATAAGTATACCAACAGAAGTGACGACACATAACAATGGAACTAACCACAAAATCCCCAAGGGAATCAAAGGTAGTTCCCAACGACCATACCCTGTTTTAAGATGCCAAGTTAAACTCCAATGCCCCTGCCAATCACCAGTGAGGTAGATATAAGAATTGGCGATAATTCGAAAGAACCGTTTATATTCTGTTGTGGGTATTATTTTACATTTTCTATCCGTAATACCTTCCAAAAATGAATAGCCATAATTTCCCCCCATAAAAGCCATAGGATCTGCATATTTGATGTAGTTCAAGACTAGAATACTCAAACCACCAATAAATAATGTCAATATAGACACCCAATACAAGCGAATACTAGCAATGGCCACAACTGCGATATTTGTCGACTTTCGATTAGAGACTTGAAAGCGATATGCCTGAACTAAAAAAATTATCCCAGTACATAAGAATAGTGCTAATGCCATTGGCATTCTAGTATGAATAGCTAAAGCAGCCAAAATGGCGTATGGCAGAAAATTAGAAGAATGATCCGCTGATTGAAAAAAACCATCTTTAATAAGCAAAGCTAAATAGAAATTAAATAAACACAAAGAAGCCGCATAGGGCTCATGATAAATAGTCCCACCTTGGGAAATCATAAAGGTGGCAGAGCCCAACCAACTAATAGTGGTTAATATCAGCCAAATAAGTCCAGATTGTGAAAAAAGCCCTTTATCTCTTTTATAAAAAGCTTCATTTAACGACCTTTGCAACATAAACAAACCACTAAGGGTAAAGAGCATAATACAGAACAAAGAAGTGGGAGTTTGAGTTAGATCGACAAACGGGTATAGAAAAACCCTAGCTAGAGCGGGCAATAGACCATAATACATGTAGGCTTTACCTTCATAAAAACCACCCTCTCGCCCAATACTTTCAACTGGTACATCAAACCCACCATCCAAGAGCGACAGGAAATAGTAATTGTAGGCTTTCCATAAAAACTGTGGAGCAAATAAATCAAATGTCCAGTTGGTGCTCAAAGCAACTAGCACAAAGGCAAACAACAAAGGAATAGCAAATTGGGGAAAAAACGCGCCCGCAAAGATACGCTTGTTCGGCATAACAGTGTCCTTTTTGAAAAACATCAAAACATAATTTCCTTTTTAGCATATTCGTTGTTCACATTCGAAAAGAAGCCATTTTGAATGTCGATTCGACTTTTACGGATAAAATTATAACGTAAATGACAAGTATTAAACTTAAAATGATTAGATTATGTTATCACTGTGTACACAAATGAAAACTAGGAAATACAGTTGTTTGTCTAATTAACTAACGTTATGCTCGTCGGTATTTAAACTCTACGAAGTCAATCGGGAAAAACACAAATTTCAAAGCGAGGTCAGTACATTAATACTGGCTAGAGAATAATAAAAATTAGTGAAATATTATGGAAGAACCTATACGAAGACGACAGTTAGTTTCATTGATCGCCCCAATGTACAATGAAGAAGAGGTAATAGGTGTTTTTTTTAGCACAATCGACTCAACACTAAAAGATGTCGATGTAGATTATGAAATTATTTGTGTAAATGATGGCAGTACGGACTCCACACTTGATATTTTAAAGTCGTACATCGAGCAAAACAATCGGATAAAAATAATAGACTTGTCTCGTAATCATGGCAAAGAATTAGCGTTGACGGCTGGTCTTGACTATGCCTCTGGTGATGCAGCCATTCCTATTGATTGTGATCTACAAGACCCTCCAGAAGTTATTATAGAAATGATAAAAAAATGGCAAGAAGGCTACCAAGTCGTGCTTGCAAAACGCATTGATAGAACATCAGATTCTTGGCTTAAGCGCTGGACTTCCTCTTTATTTTATAAACTAATTGATAATATTTCAGACATTCATATTCCAGCAAACGTTGGCGACTTTCGTTTACTCGACAGAGTTGCATTAGAGGTAATAAAAACCTACAGAGAACGAACTAGGTTTATGAAAGGACTTTTTGCTTCACTTGGCTTTAAAGAAACAACTATCGAATACATAAGAGCACCAAGAGCTGCAGGTGAAACAAAATGGAATTACTGGAAACTCTATAAGCTCGCATTAGAAGGTATTATCTCCCTAACATCCTTACCACTCAAAATATGGTCATATATAGGTGCTGGGGTAGCTATCAGTGGCTTTATTTATGGTGTTTATCTAATCGTAAAAACCCTTGTTTTTGGTGTAGATAGCCCCGGTTACGCGTCGCTTATGGTTGTTTTGCTCTTTATGAGTGGACTTATATTGTTGTGCTTAGGCGTAATTGGAGAATATTTATCGAGATTATTTGTAGAAATAAAAGCTAGACCATTATATATAGTGATGGAAACTGTTGGTTTTGATGAATCAAGTAATGATAGCTAATCGCCACATACGAGTATTACTTAAGTTTTTTAGTATTGGTGTGATAGCGACATTGGTGCACAGTGGAACATTCTCACTTTGTATTGCGTTGCAATTAATGTCAGCGCAGTGGGCTAATTTAGTAGCTTACTTGGTTGCGCTTACCGTCTCGTATTTTGGGCAGCGCTACTGGACTTTTTCATCCAGCGAACCCAATAAGCAAACTAACACATTGGTTCGATTTATTGGAGTTAGTTTGCTTGGCTATTGCCTCAATGCTTTTTGGGTTTACACCGTTACCAGTTTATTATCTTTTTCAGCTTATTACGCATTGCTAGGTATTGGATTTCTCACTCCAGCATTGACCTTTGTCTTGCTTAAATATTGGGTTTTCACTCGCTAAGACGCTTTAATATAGCTTAATGAAAGTCGCAAAAATGATGCATTTGAATTATTCGCAAAATTTGATAGGAAAGCAACAATGAACATGGAAAAAAAAGTAATAGAATGGTATCTCTCACCTTCATCTCGGATTACCTCTTTCTTACTACTTTTCTTGTTTGTCGCTTTAGTGTTAATACTCTGTTGGAACTTATTTTTATATATTTATTTTTTTGATTATGCACTTCCTGTTGCTGATGATATTTGCAGAGCTAACGTTAATGATTGGTTAAATCATACTATAGAGTTGTACTTTCAGTGGACGGGAAGATGGGTTAGCATGGCAATACATACGTTTACTCTAACGCATGTAAAAGAGTATATTGTTAGCGACTACTATCTGTTATTACTTCCAGTAAATGCCCTCTTTATTTCAGTATTTTTCTTAATCACCTTCTCTCTTTTGAAAGAAAAAAATAGAACAATAGAAAAAATATTTTTTTCTGTTTTCTTGATTGTAATTTACTTACTTAGTTTACCCTACCCCGGTGAAACATTGTATTGGTGGCATGGAAATATAGAATATCAATTATCTTTCTTTTTCTTGTTTGTTAGTATTGCTAGCCTCATCTGTTCCTGCAACATGAAACAACATCGTAAACAAAGAGTATATTTAACGCTTTTAGGCATAATGACTGGCGTGATTGTTACTGGCATACATGAATTAGCTGCCATCCTATATTGTATGGTGGTTTTTCTTGGTTTGTTATGGTCATACTTTTATAAAATTTTTGTAAAAACTTGGCTGACTGCACTTACCTTTGCGGGCATAGGTACAGCGATAACAATATTTGCCCCTGGAAACTTTGTAAGAGCCGAAAAAGGAGATTTCTCAGTCTCTTTTATTCAAATGATTCTAAGCATTTTTGACCAAGCAACCAAACTCTATGCTCCATGGCTTCTTGATCCAATATTTATATTTTCAATGCTTTTTGCTGTTTGCTTTGCCCTAACTAGGTTTGACTCGTTGAGAATAATAAACAGCAAAATTAAATCTAAATTTTTACTGTTCAGTTCACTATACTCAATTTTCATACTTGTGATTTTGAGCACTTTCATTGGACTAACTGTCGGTGACATGCCAAATGGCAGAACACAAAACTTTTTGTACACATCCTTTTTCTTCATCATGACTTTCAATGTCTTGATGTGGGCACAATTTTTTGTATCTCGAAATCCAGCAACAAAACAATTCGCCAATCCTAGACTCAATATATTTATATGCGTGGCTTTACTTATAACAATATTTAGTAACAGTAACTTTTCAGTATTGAACCGTTACTACTGGAATAAACAAGTAATCAAAACCTGGCACGCTCAGATGATAAAGCGTTACAGTGTAGGAACAAACACGGAACTTAATAATCGCGAAGTCGTGTTTCAGTCAATTGATAATATACCACTTATTTATTTTCAAACTGTCCACTTGACGGCTGAGTCATCCGACTGGAAGAATAAATGTTTTGCAAAATTCACAGGCGTAAATAGCGTGACTGTAAATGATAACTATTACCAATCAGAAATTTGGGGCAATTCTAACTAGAAAAATACTACATATTGGGCGTTAAATATAACCAACATTACGGTATACAAACTCAGATTATATGTTGCCCAATAACTTAGCAGACATTTCTAAAGCTAATTCCAGCAAAAGAACATTGCTTAGATAACGCTGTTGCGAAAAGTGTACGCCTCGCGAAGTGAAACTAAAGCAGGTTAGTTTGATTACATTGAAGTATTTACCGTCGTTACACAGGTACATAACATCTGGTCATGTGTATACAGATGAATTTGCATCATTTTCTCATAGGAAAGCTAATACCAAAACGGAGGAAAAATCAAAATGGCTTCTTAAACTATCTGCATTAGCTTTAGCAGGAAGATAGAAACTGCTTGACTCAAGAAAACGATGACAAACACAAAGCATGATGTTTCCATCTAGATAACTATTGTTAAATCAAACATGTTATGTATATTATTTGACCTAACATATCGCCAGTTGTTTTAATGTATCGCAAACTATAGAGTTACTATTGCGTAAAAAAGGATTGTTAAATGGACGTAATTTCTTGTAGGCAGATCGTTATCCAGGCATTGGAACTCACCAATCAGTCCCGAAGCGATGACACTCAAATCCCCTTAACGGATACAACGGTTTTATTTGGTCAAGATGGGCACCTAGACTCAATGGCCTTAGTTGCATTATTAATGGACATTGAAGATGCACTACAAGAACAATCAATCGATGTGTCATTAAGCGACGAAAAAGCCATGTCTTTGTCACGTTCCCCCTTTAAAGACATTCCCAGCATTACCCAATATATTTACGACGTAATTGCAGCCCAAGCCTAATGCAAGTTCGTAATATCATGATTACAGGTGCTAGCCGAGGTATCGGTAAAGCGCTAGTTGAGCACTTTTTGGCAATGGGTGACACAGTCATTGGTGTGTCGCGCTCCAGGTCAGACATCGTTTCGGAAAATTATCATCACTTTTTAGCTGACGTAGCCACAGAGGCTGACGCAAAACATGTATTTACTAGCGTAAAGAAGCAACTTGGTAAGTTAGATGTACTAATCAATAATGCCGGCATTGCCAGAATGAATGCGTTTGCTCTTACCCCTGTTAGTAACGTGCAAGAAATCATGAACACCAATTTTATGGGCACGTTTATCTTCTGCCAAAAAGCGATTAACCTCCTTAGAAAATCGCCCAATGCTCGTATAATAAATTTAAGCACAGTGGCAGTACCTTTAAATCTAGCGGGTGAAGCAGCTTATGCAGCTTCAAAATCAGCGGTTGAAACACTCACCCGTATTATGGCTAAAGAAATCGGCAGTTTTGGCATTACCTGTAATGCTATTGGCCCCTCGCCTATCGCCACCCAACTTATCAGCGGAGTCGGTGACGAAAAGATCAATAAACTCATCCAGCAACAAGCCATAAAGAAAATGGCTACAGTGGAAGATGTCACCAATATTGTGGATTTTTATTTAAACCCAAACAGCCACATGGTCACAGGTCAAATCATCTACCTCGGGGGTATCTCATGAGCATTGCGTTTTTAAAGACCAAGATGCGAGAAGCTGGCGCGGCAGACGCAGTGGCAATTGGTGAAAACTGTATTAGTTATCAAGTATTGAGCGAACGATTGGATCATTGGCAATCCTATTTACAACATTCTGTATTACCTGCAGGTGCTGTTGTGGCAATCAAGGGCGATTATTCAGCCGATGCAATAGCCCTGTTTCTGGCTTTAGCTGACTACAAAGCCATTATTATCCCTTTATCAAATGATTCTGCCACCCAGTTTGATGAGTTCAGTGAAATAGGCCAAGTCGAATATGAATTTGTTGCGGTCGACAATGAATACCAACTAAAAGCAACTCAAACTAAAGCAGATCACGCTATTTACCAGCAAATACGCCAAAAAGGTACACCAGGCCTAGTGCTTTTTTCCTCTGGTTCAACAGGTAAAAGCAAAGCTATTGTCCATGATTTGGAGGCACTGTTAGCCAAATTCACCGTGCCACGTAACACCATGCGCACTGTGTTATTTTTGCAGTTTGACCATATTGGCGGTATCAACACCTTGTTGTATACCATAGCTAACAAAGGCATGGCCATCATCCCTGAAAACCGCAGACCTATAACTGTTTGCAAAGCAATAGAAACACAGAAAGGTGAAGTGTTACCCACTTCACCTACCTTTCTTAACCTGTTGTTGTTATCGGGCGCGGCACACGAATGTGACTTAAGTACTTTAAAATTAGTCACTTATGGCACCGAACCTATGCCCCAAAGCACACTTGAGGCAATGAACAAACACTTTCCTCATATTCGTATGTTACAAACTTATGGCCTGTCAGAGGTGGGCATATTGCGTTCTAAGTCACGTGATTCAGATTCGCTATGGGTCAAAGTGGGTGGAGAGGATTATCAAACCAAAATAGTCGATGGCAAACTCTGTATTAAAAGCAAATCAGCCATGCTGGGTTACCTTAATGCGTCCTCGCCTTTTGACGAAGACGGTTATATGAACACTGGTGACCAAGTAGAGCAAGATGGCGAATGGATAAGAATACTCGGCCGTGAAAGCGAAATAATCAACGTTGGCGGTGAAAAAGTGTATCCCGCAGAGGTCGAAAGTGTAATTTTACAACTTGACGGTGTTGAAGATGTGGCGGTGTACAGCTTAAAGCACCCTATTACCGGCATGACCGTAGCCGCAGAAATCAAAATCACCACAGATGAGACTTTGCGAGAATTTAAAGTTAGGTTACGGAATCATTGCGCTAAACTAATACCAGCCTTTAAAGTACCTAGTAAAATCACCTTAATTGACCAATACACGCACAATGCAAGATTTAAACGAATGCGTAAACGTACGGACTAAATAGGACAATGTGCAGTCTCAAGCGAAGGAATATGCCATGCGACATCTAATTAAAATGATCATTAATCGGGTATCACAACTTATTGCCCTGCCATTTGTGATCACATGTTGGCTTGAGTCTTTAGTGAATAAAAAGGTAGAAGTCATCTTTGTGTTTTGGACTAATGTTTTCGCCTTATTACCAGGGTTACCTGGGGTTTTCTTACGCAGAGGATTTTATTCGTTAACACTGCATCAGTGCTCTTTAGACAGTCATATTGGCTTTGGATCGTTATTTAGCCATCGAAACTCAATTATCGAAAACAATGTTTATATCGGTAACTATTGCACTATTGGCTCAGCCCATATTGGTGAAAACAGTTTAATTGGTAGTCGTTCTAGTTTGTTAAGTGGCAGCGGTCAACACATTCACAATGACGAAACCGGTACATGGGGCGCGTTTTCCACCGACAACATCAAACAAATTAAAATTGGTAAAAATGTTTGGCTAGGAGAAGCCGCAATTGTTATGGCCGATATCGGCGAAGGCTGCCAAATAGCTGCGGGCACTGTAATCTCAAGCGATACTAAAAGCTATGTGATGCTGGGCGGTAACCCTGCACGCTTTGTGAAAAGCTTACCTTTGCCGGCACAGTTACAAACTCCAGCTTCACAACCTCAAGAAACACCCTTACCAGAAACTGTAAGCGAACTCCCTAATGAAAAACAGAGTTGATTTTATAGACTGGCTAAAAGCCGTTGGTATGTTTTTGATAGTATTAGGGCATTACTTCGGCGAGCCATTTGACCAATTCACTCAACCTATTTATCCCAAACAACTAGGTGTAGCTTTTTTTGTGTTTGTGATGGGTTGGGGTTTAGCTAGTGAAACACGCCCCCAGTGGCAAGTAGTCTACAACCGACTGTTCCCTATGTATTTTTGGGGAGTTGTCATTGCCATTTTTATTAGCCTTATTTTTATGTTAACCAAAGGCCATCCTGCTATCACCAATTACCTACCATTTATTGGTGGCATCAATGTTTTAGGTAACTTTTTCCCATCTAATCCCACCACTTGGTATATAGGCACTTACCTGCACATAATACTGCTATGGGCCCTAGTCATGCGTAAAGTAAATGTCACTTTACCATTGATACTACTGGTTTTATTTTGTGAAATAGCCATCCGAAGTATTTTCATCGAGTTTGAAAGACTGTTCACCGGCTACATGCTAGTTTCCAACTGGATAACGGTATTTATGCTTGGCATGTACATGCATCAACAAAAAGATAATCACAATAACCTAAAAGCCCTATTAATCATGGTGCTATGGGCATTATTGTTATTTACGTGGGCTAGCCTGCTTAATCCTCTTAATATTACTCAAACCTTTCCTTTTAGGCTGCCAGTAGAACATTCAACACTAATAAGCAGTCTAGTCGTATCTGTAGCGATCTCGACCGTTTATCTAAGCAATACTCTATTAGCAGTTAAATTCTTCAGCGGTATTCCAGCCAATCCAGTAGTACGTTTTTTCTCACGCAATACTATTTTTATCTTTATCGGTCACATGCCGCTGTATGATGTTGCAGAACCTATCGCCCTAATATTTGTAGAAAGTGGCTGGGGTAAACGTGCGATTATTGTGTTTATTATGTATGTGGGCTTGGCAGTAGTATCGGAGTTACTACATAAAGCTGTAAATATTGATAAACTGAAAAAGCACTTGTGGTTACGACTGAATTAGTTAGAACCAAATTCATTAAAGTATGATCCAACAAATCCAACAAATCCAACAAATCCAACAAAATTCACTTTATTTAAATCACTCATAACATGTAATTCTTTCAATAGTAGCTTCAAAACAATATCAACATAGCCTACTCCCCTTTTAGCCATTTATAAGAATATAAAGCTACCTTGGAAACTAGTTTAATAACTAGGGTATTTTTGGAAATTAATTTTAGAGATAACGTTTGGAGGTATTCAAAAAGACAATTAACATAGAGTGGTTTAGGTTGGTTAAAAAAATATTGCCATTTTAAGCGAGTGAATTTAAAAAACGGGGAACTGCAAAATGGGCAATAGCAACTTAAGACTAGATATTCAGGGTTTACGTGCTTTAGCAGTGTTGAGTGTGGTCATTTTTCATATTTCTCCTGACCACATAACAGGTGGCTATTTAGGTGTAGATGTATTTTTTGTGATATCAGGCTACTTAATTATGGGCCAGATATGGAGAGCTCTAAACGAAAGTCGACTTAGTTTTACTGAATTCTATACTAAACGCTTTCAACGGTTACTACCTGCTTTAGTCACGGTGTTAATAATTTCAACCTTAGCCGCCTACTATTTATTGTTACCTGGCGAATATCGCGACTATACGTATAGTGTATTTTCGTCTTTGTTCTATTTTTCAAACTTCTGGTTTTATACCAAATCAGGTTACTTTGATGCAGAATTACAAACGTCTCCCCTACTACATACGTGGTCTTTGTCAGTAGAAGAACAATTCTATTTCATTTTTCCGTTCTTACTCGTATTTTTATACAAAGCCTGTAGTACCACTAAAAAGGCATTGGGCGCATTGGTTATTATTGCCATTGTTACCTTATTGCTAAGTGAATGGCTGCTTAGTTACGACCAATCTTTAAGTTTTTATGCGTCGCCTACGCGTTTTTGGCAGTTTATCGTCGGTGGTTTGTTAGCCATTTCAAAGATTAATGCGCCAAAGCAAGGTCTAAGTCAGTTACTGTCGTTGATTGGTTTAGCTATTTTAGTTTTTGTGATTTTTACTTTTGATGAGAAAACTCCCTTTCCGGGTTTTATGGCAATTCCAGTGACTTTGGCCACGGCCCTAGTTATCTACGCTCGCGCTGAGCGTGGTATAATGGGTTGGGTATTGTCTAATCCAGTCAGCAATTTTTTTGGCAATATTTCGTATTCTTTCTATCTGTGGCATTGGCCAGTAATTATCTTTTATAAAATCTATTTATTTGATGAATTTATAGAATTTGAAAAAGTCGAAAAGTTAATAGCATTAATTATCTCAATTGTGCTTGCTTCCGTTACTTATTGGTTTATTGAAATTCCTTTTAAAAATAGAAAGCTTACTCCAAGTAGCTTTAAGCCTATATTAATATCTATGACAGTAACATTAGGGTTAGCATTCACCGTTGTAGGGTCTTCATATTTTCAACGAACCCACTTTACACAACAGACTATACAATATGAATCTTATCTCGCTTATAAAAATCCAGAACGTCAGACTGATTGTTTTTTAACCTCTCTTAGGAACAATTTCGACTTATTTAATAAAGAGAAATGTATTACCGCGAAACCAGGTAAATTCAATATTCTCTTACTAGGTGACAGTCATGCAGAACATTGGTTTACTGCAATCAAACAAAATCTACAAGAAAACCAAACATTGTCAATGGTTACGGCAAGTGGTTGTAGGCCGCTTCTTCCATTACAGGGAATTAAACGGTGCACTGATCTGATGGATTGGGCGATCAACGACGTTATCGCGAACACTAAAATAGATAAAATCATAATTTCAGGCCGTTGGATTGAAAGAGACATTCAATATTTAGCATCTACTATTACATTACTTAAAAAGCACACTGACCATGTTTTGGTAGCTGGTCCGGTGATTGAGTATGAATACCCCTTACCTATGTTATTGGCAAAATTTGGCGACTCCCCCAAGGTTATGCAATTTACTGATTATGCAAAACGTAAACATCTTGATTTAGAGTTAGCTAGAGCAACAAGCATGGCAGGTGGTGAGTATCAATCAACAATCGATTATATGTGCAGTAGTGAGTTAAAATGCCAACGAACAACGAGCGAAGGTGTACCTATGCAATTTGATTATGGTCATCTAACCCATGAAGGAGCTGTGACGATTATGGATAAGTATATTTCAGAAAAATAACTTACTTCGTTAATACTCTTTAGTCCAACCTTCACATTTAGACAAAATAAAATCTATAGAACCTAATAGCGCTTATAAGAAAAAGGTATGTTAATAATAAATTACAATGACTATTAATTAACATGTGAGCTCAAGCTCCAAAGGTCCTAATCTCTATTATTTAAGAAAATATAAAGTGAGATTTATTTTTAAAACGTTTAAAGTCTAAACATCAAATTGATTCGCTAAAAAACACCTAGCTTTATTTGAGCTCCTTTCCTCAAACAGAATAATTAAATTTAAATAAGGACAATATTGTAGTGAAAAACAAGACATTTTTGGTGACTGGCGGCGCAGGTTTTATAGGTTCAGCAGTTGTCAGGGAGTTGATCAACAACACCCAACATAATGTCGTTAATTTAGACAAATTGACCTATGCAGGCAATTTGGAATCACTGCAAGATATTGAAAACAACGAGCGATACACTTTTATTCAGGCGGATATCTGTGATGCAGATAAAATGGATGCCGTTTTTGCAAAGTACAAGCCAGACATCATGATGCACTTGGCGGCTGAAAGCCATGTAGATCGTTCGATTGATGGACCAGCAGAGTTTATACAAACCAACATAGTGGGCACCTTTAACCTATTAAACTCAGCCAAAAAATATTGGGCAATCTTATCAGCTGAGCAAAAAGGTCAATTTAGATTTCACCATATTTCGACCGATGAAGTGTATGGCGATTTAGAGGGTACAGATGATTTATTTACCGAAACCACCTCTTATTCGCCTAGTTCGCCCTATTCAGCCAGTAAAGCTAGCTCTGATCATTTAGTAAGAGCTTGGTATCGCACTTACGATTTACCTGTAGTAATTACTAATTGTTCAAATAATTATGGGCCTTATCATTTTCCTGAAAAACTGATCCCCTTAACCATATTAAATGCCTTAGAAGGCAAACCATTACCCATTTATGGCCAAGGTACACAAATTAGAGATTGGTTATACGTTGAAGATCATGCCCGTGCATTAATTAAAGTCGCCACCCAAGGTAGCGTGGGCGAAACCTACAATATTGGCGGTCATAATGAAAAACAAAACATCGAAGTGGTTAAAACCATTTGCGCCATTTTAGAAGAACTCAAGCCACAAAAACCGGCAGGATTAAGCAATTTCGTTGATTTAATCACCTTTGTCACCGACCGCCCTGGGCATGATTTACGTTATGCAATTGATGCCAGTAAAATAGAAAAAGAATTAGGTTGGACTCCTAAAGAGACCTTTGAATCGGGGTTAAAGAAAACCGTTGAGTGGTATCTAACAAATACTAACTGGTGGCAAAGAGTAAGAAGTGGCAAGTATCAAGGTGAACGTTTAGGGCAGCTATGAATTTTTAGCTAATTTCATTGGTAACTAACCAAATAAAAATACTATTTTCTATCGCTACCGTCAGACTGGTTTTACAACAACTTTTACGATAAATTCAAATAACTGATTTGGCTAATTAGAATTTTTTAAATAACAGTAGTTAACGTGGCCATCAACAACATAAGTGAAAACGGATAATACTCAATGACCAAAGGAATTATACTTGCAGGTGGAAGTGGAACACGGCTCAATCCCCTCACCATAGGTGTATCGAAACAACTTCTCCCTGTATACGACAAGCCGATGATTTATTATCCATTGTCAGTTTTGATGCTAGCAGGTATCAAAGATGTACTTATCATTACCACGCCAGAGGATCAGGCCAGCTTTCAACGATTATTAGGTGATGGCAGCCAATTTGGAATCAACCTTAGCTATGCCGTTCAACCCTCTCCTGACGGGCTTGCCCAAGCCTTTATTATTGGTGAGCATTTTATTGGCTCAGATAATGTTTGTTTGGTATTAGGTGACAATATTTTCTATGGCTCTGGGTTAAGTCCCAAACTTAAATCTGCAGTACAACGAGATGTTGGCGCCTCGGTATTTGGTTATCAAGTAAAAGACCCCGAACGCTTTGGTGTAGTCGAAGTATGTAAAGAAACCAAGAAAGCCCTAAGTATTGAAGAAAAACCAACCAAACCTAAGTCAAACTATGCAGTCACTGGATTGTACTTTTACGATAACAACGTCATCGATATCGCCAAAAATGTTTTGCCCTCAGACCGTGGTGAATTAGAAATCACATCAGTCAATAACGAATATTTAAAACAAAATCAGCTCAATGTAGAAATATTAGGCCGTGGCTTTGCTTGGCTCGATACTGGTACCTACAATAGCCTGCTTGAAGCCGCGCAATACGTCGAAACAATAGAACGTTTGCAAGGTTTTAAAATAGCCTGTCTTGAGGAAATTGCTTTTAACAATGGTTGGTTGTCAAAAGAAGCAATATTAAATAAAGCGCAATCAACCATGAAAAACAGTTACGGCGAATACCTAATGAGTTTATTAAACTAGATGATTGCACTAAATAGCCCGCTTAAACCTGATCTTAAAAAATTACATCAATACTTAGAAAAAGTGAATTCATCTGGGTGGTTTACCAACTTTGGCCCATTACACAACGAATTAACAGACAGGCTTGAAGACTACCTAGGCGTAAAAAACCTACTCTTAGTCTCTAATGGCACTGTAGCGTTACAACTGGCAGGCCGAGCATTGGGGGTCGATAATTTAATAACGACACCATTTAGTTTTGTTGCCACTTCTAGTGCGTTTCAGTGGCAAAAAGACACGATTTCGTTTGCTGATATAGATCGCCAAAGCTATAACCTATGTCCTGACGCAACAAGCCGAGCCTTAACTCAAGATCCGGCCCTTGATACAATATTGGCAACCCATGTATACGGCAACCCCTGTGACGTTAAAGGTTTTGAATCACTCGGCAAAGAAAAAAATGTCAAAGTCATATACGACGCAGCACATACCTTTGGTATAAAAGTTGGCGACCAATCAGTACTTAGTTACGGCGATGCCAGCACCTTAAGTTTTCATGCTACTAAGTTATTTCATACTGTCGAAGGTGGCGCAGTGGTTTTCAAAGATAAACAACATTTTGAAAAAGCTAAGCTCCTGATTAACTTTGGTATTGAACCAGATAAAGGCATTGTAGAAACCGGAGTAAACGGCAAATTAAACGAATATCAAGCCGCTGTTGGATTAGTTAATCTAGAGCGAATGGATATTGTTTTACAGCACAGAGCTGAACTTTTCAGTCAATATATAACTGGTTTAAAAGATGTGGTTGAATTGCCAAAATGGCATTCAGAAGCAAATTACAATGGCGCTTACATGCCCATAAAACTTAAAAATAGCCAGCAAGCCTCTAAATTAATTACTAAGCTCGCTGAAAGCAATATTCAAAGCAGAACTTATTTTTCACCAGCTCTAGATTCAGTATTTACTGAATGTAAAAACCATGGCACGCCTAATTCTGATGCTGTTACCGATGGTGTACTTTGTTTGCCTTTGCATGTTGAAATGACGGCAGAGGATGTGGACAAAGTCATTTGTAAAATTAAAGAATCAGGTGTTTTGTAAATGATTAAATTGATAGGTTTGGAAAGTCTACCCATAATGCCCGCAAACCGGACGTTGATATGATTTTAGCTGTAATGCAACCTTATCTATTTCCATATTTAGGCTACTACCAACTTGCATACCATAGTGACAAATTTATTTTTTATGATGATGTGAACTTTATAAAAGGCGGTTATATCAACCGCAACAATATTCTGACTAATGGACAGAAACAGTTGTTTACTGTGCCAGTAGAGAAAGCATCTAGTTTCACTAAGATCAACGAACTTCACTTTGCCGCCAATCGAAAAAAAGTAATAAAAACTATTGAACAAAATTATCGTAAAGCACCTCACTTTGAAGCAGTTATGCCTGTAATAAGTCAAATATTTGCATCAAAAGAAACACAAGTTGCTCAGCTTTGCAGTAACTCCGTTTTGGCTGTTTTTAACTACCTTGCAATTGAATTAGATTATAGCTTTTCAAGTGAGTTAGATTACGATAAAAGTGCTTCTGCTGCCGAAAAGTTATACGCCATGTGCTCTTTAAATAATGCAGATAAATACTGTAATATGAAAAATGGCGAAGTACTTTATAAAAAAGAACAATTCAAGGCGAATAACATTGAATTATCATTTTTGGAAATGGGCGACGTAGCTTATCACCAAGGCAAGCATGAGTTTGTTAGTCATTTATCAATCATTGATGTGTTGATGTGGAATTCAATTGACGAAGTCAAATCGCTTTTGCAAAAATATGTAATTTCATAGGTACCGTTGATGAATCATATAGCCATACATTCTGTCCCAAGATCAGGTTCTTCTTGGCTTGGCGAAATAATAAATAGCTCACCTCAGGTGAAATATGCCTTCCAACCGTTATTCTCCTATAAATTTAAGGGACGATTAAGTACCGCAAGTACTCTAAAAGAGATCGATTCCTTTTATCAAGACATTGAAGTAACAGAAGACGACTTTGTCACTCAGATTGCAGGTAGACAGGCGGGTATAAAACCGCTGTTTACAAAGAGTCAAATCACACATGTGGCCTATAAAGAAGTCAGATACCACTATGTATTAGACAATCTACTAAGACAAAATCCTGCACAGAAAGTAATTGCCTTAGTACGTAATCCATTGTCGGTATTGAGCAGTTGGAAGAATGCACCGAAAGAATTTAGAGCCGATTTAGGGTGGTCTTTTGAAAATGAGTGGAAAGAAGCTAATTTGAAAAATCAACAGAAACCAGAAGAATATTTTGGGTTCGACCGTTGGAAAGAAACCACTCTACTATTTAAAAGGCTAACAGCACAATATCCTGATAAGGTTCGACTAATTTTTTATTCAGACCTTGTAAGTAATACTGAAGCTATTGTTAAAGATATATTCAACTTTGTTGAATTAGATTACTCATCACAAACTCAACAATTTGTTGCACAATCAATTAAAAAAGAGGTTGTTGATACGTACTCGGTTTATAAGCAAAAGCAGGGAACTGATAACAGTTATATGGGAAATATTTCAACAAAAATTATCGAGGACGTTAATAGGAATTGTGAGGTTGCTGGACTAGGAGAGTTTCTGCTCTAAGTTAAACACAGTTTTGTAGTTAGTTGCCTTAGATAATAAATAACTCAATCTCTTCTTAAAGTGATATGGCTGATGAACATCCTAATTTTCCACTCGCTAATGTTGAATCCTTAATAAAATCTATACCTACAGGTGCTGGAGCATAAATTAAATCTAATTCAGGTAAATTACATTCAAATGTCTTAGCTAGCTATTAGCAGATCTTAGCTAGATTATCATTTAGTGTTAGCGCCTCCTTTAAGAAGTAAAATAAACAAGATATTTACTGGTAAAAAAACTACCAATAAACGCTTCCAATGTACAACATCAGTTCTAAATGTTCTACATACCATTTGTTGAGTTTATAAACTAAGCAGCTTAATATAAGTTTCGATCTCAGTTTATTAACAACCTCGGTTGTCAATCAATTACTTAGTAGATGTATTAATGAAAAAGGATTTATTCAATCAAGTTGCACTGGTTACCGGTGGGAATGGTGGTATAGGCACAGCAATTTGTAAATTACTTGCAAGCCACGGTGCGAAAGTGGTAATTCATTGCCATTCGCGTTTAGAATTGGCCAACGAACTAGCAGCAAGCTTGCCTACTGAATCACTTGTTGTCCAACAAGACTTGTCACAACCCTACGCGTCTCAAGTGCTAATAAAAAAATGCATCGACCATTTTGGATCACTTGATATTTTGGTGAATAATGCCGGTTGGACTAAAGCGATCCCAGCCAGTCAACTCAATGCATTAGATGACGAACTTATAGCAAAAACTATGCACCTTAAAATCAATGTGCCCATTAGATTGGTAGACGAAGCGCGCACCTACCTTGAGAAAAGTGATAACGCCAATGTCGTCAACATTACTTCTGTGGCGGGTATCGCGGCTAAAGGCAGTTCGATAGTTTATGCTGCAGCCAATGCAGCATTGTCTAACCTGACTCGCTCACTTGCTAGAGTACTTGCACCAACTATAAGGGTGAATGCTGTTGCGCCCGGTTTTGTTAATACTGGGTTTGTATGGCCCACAGATAGCAATGCCGCAGAGCATGTTAGTAAACAGAACTACATTGGCCGAACGGTTGAACCCGAAGACGTTGCAAAAGCGGTATTATTTTTGGTTGCAGACGCCCGAGCAACGACAGGGGAAGAAATGGCTATCGACGGGGGAATTGCTCGTTTGGGGAACCGTCAGTAAGCATGAATGTAGTTACTTACTTAATTGAAGAATTGCGTTCCCAAGGGGTTAATAAAATATTTTTGACCTATGGGTCACATATTGACCCTTTCGTATGCGCCCTAATGAACAACAACAAAATCTTGCCTATAGGCTGTGCACATGAAGCAGGAGCGGGCTTTATGGCTGTAGGATACGGTCTTGCAAATAATTGTGTGGGTGTTGCCGTTTCTATTGGTGGCCCTGGATTAGCCAACATGCTTCCCTCGCTGTTATCTGCAAAACATGATGAACGCCCGTTATTAGTGATTACCGGTGACGTAGCTACCACACATCATCAGTTACCCGCATTCCAAAATGCTGGGGGCAATTTTATGGCAGACCTGACCCTAACCCAGCTCTTTTGCAAATCTGCTACTAGAATAAATAAACCTGAAGAGCTTCCTAAAGTACTTGCAGAATCTCTGGCTTTAGCCCAAACCCTCCCCTGTGGCCCTGTGCATATTCAGATCCCTAACGATCTATTTAATCAACCGATTTCAACCACTAAACAGGAATTATCTGTTAACACTTGCAAAGCCAAGTGCAGACTAGATAAATCGTTTGAAGACGTGGCTAGATTACTTGAACATGCCGAAGCCCCACTTATTTATTTAGGCGGTCGAGTTTCCCATTGGCTTGATAACAAACAATTACAGACTTGGCTTCAACAAATGCAAGTACCTGTTATTAGTACGATTTATGCCAGAGGCTTTTTACCTGAAGACAGCCCTGTCTTTATTGGTTCGGCAGGATTTGCTGGCACTACTCACGGCAACGCGGCCCTATTGCATGAGCAATGTGACACCTTAATTATTATTGGTGCAGACCTAAGCGAACGAAACTTTTTAAATTGGCATGCCGCTATTTTTGTTGCTAAGCGACAAATTGTGCTCATTGATGACAAATATGATCAGGCTATTGTAAATCGATATCCAAATATGAGCAGTCTGCCCTTTCCATCTGGTTTAACTCCCCCTCGAAAAATAACTAAACAGTTTAAACAAAAAAGAAAAATGTGGTTAAACGCGTTACAAAATGACTTTGTTAGTCACCACTATTTAGCCAAAATTCAAGAGTTTGTTGGAACAACAACACAACTCTTTGTAGACGCTGGCTCTGCAAAGGCGCTTGCTACCAAACATTGGCAAGCAAACCAAGCGAACTCGATAGTGATGTCCGAAAACACAGGAGGCATGGGCTGGGCCATGTGTGCCGCTATAGGCGCCGCGATGAACAAGGACGAAAAACCCGTAATTGCCCTTGTTGGTGATGGTTCGACTAGAATGTTGGGCATGGAATTATCTACTGCAGCGCAATACAACAGCCCCGTTTTATTTTTAATCAATAACAACAAACAACAAAAATCCGTTTACGATAGAATGGAAAATACAACAACAAGAAAGAAATTAAACGAAACCCATCCAGACATTAGCTGGACTATGCTAGCAAATTCACTAAATATTGAGGCCGCAAATGTTTCTTCAATAAGCGCTTTAATGTCAGTAATTGAAGATATTTGGCCTATAAGCAAACCTTTTTTAATTGATATTACAATGCCCGAAGACGAGTAGATTAACCCCATGAAAAAAACAAAAATATTATTACTCAGTGCCGGAAGTTTATTAGGAAAAGGGGTGATTGATTCACTCGCATCAAGACGCAATCACATAGAATTTTTTGGCCTAAACACCAATGCAGATGCTCCGCAACTATACCAGTGCGACCAAGTACAATTAGTTGCCAACTTAGCTGATGAGCATTTTGAATCTAATTTTTTGGATATTGTTGAACAATATCAACCTGACATTATTTTACCTGGACGAGACGACGATATTGTATTTTTGGCGACGTTTTCAGAAAAGCACTCTCAACACTGTCATAGGATACCAGCCGGTAGCTCGAACATAGCGAAAATTATCAGAGACAAGTTTTTAACTTATGAATGGGCCACCGAAAAGCAACTCCCTTTTGTTGAGAGCTTTTTTTATCAAGGCAAAGAAAGCCAGTCAGGTCTTAAGAATTTTGTCAGTAAATGTGGGTACCCTGTTATTGCCAAACCACGAGAAGGCTTTGGCTCAAATGGTATATATGTTGCCATGTCAGATGAGCATATTGCGGCGTTAACCTCTATTGAACAACTCATGTTTCAAAAATTGCTGATGCCGTCTAAAGAACTGCCTGAACTAATTAAAAAATGTAAAATTGCTATTCCACTTTATTATCAAATAGCGGATGAACAGCAATATGCCGCGCAAACCCTGATAAAACCAAATGGCGAAATTATTGAGCCTTTTGTATCAGTAAGCAAAATGGTATTGGGGAGGTGTGAGAGCCTAAGAAGGCTGGAAAACACCGCAATATCAACAATGGCCAAACTCTACGCTTTGGCCCTTGCCAAAGAAGGTTGGCGAGGACCAGTCAATATTCAGTGTAAGCAAGACGAGCAAGGTAACTGGCTAGCTCATGAACTAAACCTGCGATTTAGTGGCGGCACATCTTCGCGATTATTATTAGGGTTTGACGAAATTGGCAATTTAGTTGAATCGTTTTATCCAAATGTAAATCTAGAAAATTTAAGTCGCAATGTCAGCGATGAATTAGTGGTGCGTTACTTAGGTGATCATTTAATGCCAGCAACATCACAGAAGACGCTACAAACTAAAAAATATTGGAAAAATACTTGAGCGACTTAAAGAAGCAAGGAATAGCAGCCCTAATTTGGGATTTTTTTGGCAAGCTTAGCACCCAAGGCATGGGATTTATAGTAACCATAGTACTTGCTCGGTTATTAGAACCTAGTGATTTTGGCCTTATCGCAATGATCATGGTAGTGGTCGGTATGGCACAAGTTTTTACCGATATTGGTTTAGGCGGCGCCCTAATACAGAGAAAGGAAGTCACGCAAACTCATTATTCCTCAGTATTTTATTTTAATATCTCAGCGGCAATACTTTTAACCCTTTTAACTTACTTCTCCGCTGAATCCATTGCTAGTTTTTATGAAAATCAGCGATTAATTCCTTTGATAGAAACCATTAGTGCGCTTTTCATTTTTAGTGCATTTGGCAGTGTTCAAACCATAAAACTTCGCAAACAATTAAAGTATGCCCATATTACCAAGGCGGCTTTTGTCTCTGCCATTTTAAGCGGCGTGATCGGCATTACATTGGCACTTTACGATGCTGGCGTTTGGAGTTTAGTTGCACAACTACTTAGCCAAAGTATTTTTAATAGTACTATTTTGTGGTTAATCGCAGGCTGGCGCCCATCGTTTTTATTTTCGCTTACTGCTTTAAAGCAATTATGGTCTTTTGGTTTTCGAATGTTTTTATCAAGTTTACTCGACGCTATTTACTCTAGGGTTGATTATTTAATTATTGGTAAATTATTTCCTGCCGCCACTTTAGGTTATTTTCAACGTGCCAAACAATTTAACCTATTAGTCATTCAATATACCTCTGGCAGCTTAATGTCAGTTTTGTTTCCTATTTTAAGTAAAATTCAGGATGACCTGCCGCGTTTTCAAATGGTCATTTTAAAATCTTTACATACACTCTGTTTTGCGGTGTTTTTTCTACTTGGTGGATTATATTTAGTGTCTGAAGAGGTAATTGTTTTTTTATTTACTGAAAAATGGTTGCCCTCAGTAAATTATATGCAACTTCTTTTACTCAGCGGCTTTAGCTACCCCCTCAGTGCTTTGTTGGTCAATATACTTAGCAGTAGGGGTAAATCTAAGGCATTCTTGCGATTAGAGATTTTAAAAAAGCTAGTAAATTCACTCAACTTTATTAATGCTATTTATTTTGGTATGGAAAGTTATTTATTTGGGCTTGTTATAACTGCCTTCATTGGCATATCGCTAAATATAATCTTTGCAGCTAAAGAAATAAGATTAAAAGTAATAGACTTTTACAAACCAATTATTATTCAAATGGCGCTATGCGTATTTTGCGTCTATTGCATCTTATACTTTACTAATATGTTAGAACTTGGCTACCTAATTGGATTCTTTGTAAAAGGGAGTTTATTTGTGGTGCTTTTTACCTTACTTAACTTCGTATTTAAAACTGAGAGTTTTAAGGTAATATTTGATCAATTTTCACCATTTATAAAAAGAAAAATAGGAAATGGACATGCTAAATATTAGCCAAACTCTGCTTAGGAAAGAGTGCGATATCATCTCAACATGGGATGATAAAAATAACATAAAGGTCAGTATTCTATGTGCAACATTCAATCAAGATTCGTATATAGAAGATGCGATAAAAGGCTTTCTGCTACAAGAGACAACTTTTGCTTATGAGATAATTGTCCATGATGATGCTTCAAGCGACAATACGCCTCATATAATCAAAAAATATCAGGCGTTATATCCAAATATAATTAAACCGATTATACAAACAGAAAATCAATTTTCTAAAGGAAATTTCAAACCAAGTGCTTATATGGCAAAATTAGCTAATGGTTTATATAGTTGCTTGTGCGAAGGTGATGACTATTGGATAGACAAAAACAAACTGGAATCGCAGTTCAAAGCCTTAGAAAATAACAAAAATATTAATTTGTGCGTACACGATGCTTTTACTATAAACCAAAAAGATGGCACATTAAGTAATAAATTTCCTAAACGAAAAAACAGAGAGTATATTATTCCTTTTAAAAAAATATTTACAACATCTGGACAATTTTCGCCAACCGCGTCAATGATGATAAGAACAAATGTAATACAAAATTTGCCAGCATTTTTTATGACCGCACCGGTTGGCGACTTTTTTTTAGAGGTTATTGCGGGGCGTAACGGTATTTATTATTTACCGCAAAAGATGTCAGTTTATAGAAACGAAACTGTTGGCTCTTGGTCAATTCAAGTGTTAAAAAAGGCTAAAAATAGAATTGAGATGTACAAAGCGTACCTTTCATCTTTAAATGAATTGAAAACATATCTTACTGAGCAAGAGGCTATTTTCGTAAAATATAAAATCCAAATGATCTACAACAGGTTGGCGATTGCTTATCTAAGTGTGAATGATAGAAAGTTGGCTTTGAAATATTATATTTATTCATTTCGAGGGCAGTTTCGGACCAAAGATAATATTATATTCATAGCTGAGTTTTTAGGATTTGATCATATTTTTAGAGTTAAATTAAAAAAATTATTACAATCTTTACGAGTAAGCAGGTAACGTTTTACCCAAATGCCACTTTTACTCAAAAATTAGCAACAGTTATTTTTTTTCGCATTGACGTTTAGATTATCTAAAATTATGTTGACTAGCTCCACAAGCATACTTTCCTGTTTAAGTTTGATTTCTTGGTATCTGTCCAAACCGCTTTGCTTCAATGATTCTAGCTTTTCAGTATCAAACACTATCTCGGTAATTCTATTTTCGATTTCAGACACATCATATGGATTAAAATAACTTACAGCGTTACCACATACTTCAGGAACGGAGCTAACCGCACTCGCTAATACTGGCGTCCCGTGCTTCATGGCCTCAAGTGGTGGATAACCAAACCCCTCATTGAGAGTGGGATAAATAAGGGCATAGGCAAACTTAAAAGCCGATTCTAACTCGCTACGCTCTACATAGCCTCTAAATATAAAGTTAGGATTATTCGCGAATCTTTTTGGAGGAAACTGCACTCCAAGTATCAACGTTTTTATCCTACAATCTGGATGTTTACTATAAAAATGTTCAAGCGCTTGCAACGCTCTGTAACTATTTTTAATCCATCTATTGCAATTAATTACTAGAAAGAATGGTTGTTCAATTGGAGCAACATACGCAGCCTGAGAGGCATCTTCACCTTCTAGTAATGGTGAGTAAAATACATCAATATCATCTGCTGTAATTTGTGAGCAAAAGAAGTTTAGCAAGGAATACTTACTATGGTTTGATACCGTAATCACTCTACTATTTGGCTTGTTCAGTAATGTAGTTATTTTTTTCTTAGTCTGGTAAGTAAATGTTCGAGTAAACAACATTGCCCATAACCATTCTGTCAGTCTTTTCCAATGTGAACTGTAACGCCATTGCTGGATAGAGTAAGGAACTTCAAGCTCTCTTAGTCCATGTATCGTATAAACAAAACGAACAAGCTTAGTGTCTATTCCAGTGAAGTGCCCGTAGGGTAAAGCTGAATATAGAGTATGGAAATCTCCTGAATCTAACAACTTTTGAACATCTTCCATCGCTCGGATTGGATGTTCAACAATCTGATATTTTTGGCACAAGGCAATGATTTGAGGTGAAATGACTTTATTAGCAAAATAGAAAACTTCGACTGTATTTTTTTCTGCCATGGATAATAATTGCTTAAATACCACTTCGGCATAGACCCCTCCTCCATGAACAGAGCCTAGTTTACCGGGATGCGTGGCGGCTAAATCGTACAAAACTTTTTTCATTCAAATCCCTTCATTTATAGCGCAAGTCTGGAAATATCTAATTTTTGTATAATACGCGTGCAATTTGGTTTGCCAAAATAACTATGGTTACTTCTTGAGCTACAAGTTTTCAATAAGAGAGTTCAGCTGTTTGGCAGAATACTCAATTCGATATTTCGAACCTACAATATCTATTGCTTGACTCCGCATCTGTTGATAATCGTTTGGGTTTAAATCTAATATATTTTGTATACCTTCTGCCATTGCATTATGGTTTCTGGTTTGGACTAGTAGCCCCGTTGTAGCGTGCTCGACAATCTCTCTATTACCGGTTGGACAATCTGTAATCACAGCAGGAACACCTAGACATTGTGCCTCTATTGCGGCATTGCATAATCCTTCAAAATCACTATTCAAGACAAATAATTTTGCGTTTACGACAAACGGGTAAGGGTTAGTCACATAGCCTTTGAACACTATCTTATTTGCAATATTCAACTCTATTGTTAATTGCTTTAACTCATTTCTTAATGGGCCATCACCTAAGATCACCATGGGAATTTGATATTTTATATCTAAACTAGCGTAGGCCTTGAGTAACAGATCGTAACGTTTCTGTGCTGACAGAGAGCCGACAGACACCATATAATTTTGGTTTAATTCAAAATCATCATCCAGTTTAATCTTAGATTTTTGCTGCAAACTGGCCAAGTCAAAGCCATTGCGGATCATGTGAGTTTTACCTTTTGAAAAGGGGTAATAGGCGATAAAGTTTTTTTCTAGGTCATCACATAACACAATATAGCGCTGAGCATGTCTATACAGCCATGCAAATATTTTTTTTCGCCAATCATCTTCCTGATCCGCTGGATTATTCGCAACACGCACAACCCAGTTTGTTTTTAAGCGCGTGAACTTAAGGGCAAGGCCAGTTAATAAGCTCGGGAAGGACCAGACACTGATTAGTACGTCAGGCTTAAGTTCTATTAAATTACGCACTAAAAGTAAAAAACAAATTGGCAAATAAATAGCAGAACGCTTACGCAAGTCGATTATATTCACATCTTCCGGAACTGGATAGGTAACTATGCCATTTAACAATAAAACGGTAATACAGAGGTTTTCTCTGTCCATGTTACATAACAAATTACTAAGTGCCCTTTCTGCACCACCACTAGACAATGTGCTACTCACAAAACAAACACGTTTGGTAACTTTATTGTCAGTCATCTTAGATGTCATTTTTAACTTCCTTGTGCATTGTTAAGATGTACTTCAACTTGAAGTGGTCATAAACCCGCTCACGTATGTCTTTCGAAAATAAAAATAACAGCGTTAAATAAAAAACTTTTTTTATAAAACTATTTTTTTTCGTTCGTCTTAATTTTGCCAATAAGTCATTAATTTTTGAATTATCTTTTGTTTTCAGTAAATACTCGTTTAAAGTTGATTTATTAAAAGTATCTAGCCCTAAACGCATCCTATCGTGATGCATTTTATGAATATAATGCCTCACTTTGTAACGATTAAGACTAAATCCCCCAGTAATACTTTGCTGATGAACACGATAACGAAGTAAACTCGATTGAATATTACTAATTTTTTCACCTGCATCTAAAACCCTATATAAAAAATCATAGTCCTGGGCAGTAAATAAATCCCTGTACCCTCCGATTTTTGTATGCAAAGCCTTATTAAACATCCATGTAGGGTGGCAAGTAACAGAAGAATAGGGAATGACTTTTTTAATTAAAGTTTCGTCTTGATAATAACGTTTGTGCCCTATGACAGTCCCGTGTTCATCAATCAATTTAATCGCGCTTCCAACTAAACTAATGTGTAGATTTGCCATAAGAAAATCTATTTGCATTTGCAGTCTATTTTCCTCGGCAATATCGTCTGCATCCATCCGAGCTATAATATCTGCCCTAGCGTTTTCTATTCCGCGATTAAGCGAAACAGCTAAACCTACATTTTCTTCGTTTATTAGTAGCTTAATTCGGTTGTCTTTTTCAGTATAAGATTGGACTTTATCTATAAGCGATAAATTCTCAGGATCATCAATAATAATTACTAATTCAAAATCAGCCATGGTCTGATTTAATATTGAATCAATGCCTTCACAGAGCCAATTTAATGGCTCTCGGTAACACGACATAACAACTGAAACTAGCGGTAACGTTGATGTGATACTGTTTTTGGGATTTAAAGTATTTTTATCGTACATCTATTGAGCAGCCCTGCGATTTAATTACATCTATAAATCTACTTACTGTGTTTTGGATTAAATATGTACTGTAAGCGAACTCTTTGGCTGTCTTAACAACATTAGCTACATCTTCAGTATTGCTAAATAGTACTTTTCCAATTGTATTAGCCAGGGAATCGACGTTATTTGGTTCAACCAACCAACCAGTTTGCTCCGGAATAACCGCATCAATAATCCCCCCACTATTTGAACCAATAACAGGACAACCTGCCAACATAGCTTCAATAAATGTTAAGCCTTGTGCTTCTACCTGACCATTTGCGGCGGTTTTTGATGGCCCTACAAATACATCGCAAGCTGAAAAATAATAATAAACGTCTTTATTTTCAATCCAACCTAAAAAGTCGACATATTCGTTAATACCCAAATCGCTAACCACTTTTTTAAAGTCTTCTTTTTCATGGCCTTCACCTATAACAATCAGGCGAAGTCTTAATCCTGCATCTATTAATTTGGCTGTGGCTTGAATAGCTTCTCTCACACCTTTTTCTTCTGACAAACGACCAACAAAGAGAATAAGTTTTTCGTTTGAATTTTTTTGTAAATGAGTTCTTAGGTTAGTAACTTTTGTTTTGTCTAAAACAGGTAAAGGTAGAATACCTGTTGGTAACTTTAAAAAAGGAGTTTGAGTGCCAGGTGCGAGCTCTTTGGTTACTTTTTCGGTCACGCTACTATTAACGGTAACTAAAGTTGAATTATTGATAGCAAATTTCTTAAGCTTGCGAAACAAAGGGGAGTTTAATGCAAAAACATCACCGCCATGTACAGTCGCCACATGTTTACTACGCGTTAATTTACAGGCTAAAGCGGCCACAAATCCCTGAGGCAATAACCAATGAGAATTAACCACATCTGGCTTCCAAAAAATAATTTCTTTTAGCGTGATCACTAATTCAGATAAAACTAAAATAGGGAGTTTTAATTTATTAATAGGATTTTTACTAAGGTTACCTAAGGCACCACCTTGATAACATACAGTTTGGCCACTAAGGGGCAACCAATAGCGAAAGCGCCTTATTTCAACTCCGTCTACAACTTCTTTGGTTTTTGCACCAACAAAATGCGGGGCAATTACACGCACTTGTATGCCTTGTTGAACCAATTCCCGAGCAAAATTATGCACAAATGGAGTAGTGGTATCACGTTCCCAACGAGGGTAGTTGGACGTGACAATCAGTAGTTTCATTCCTTGTCAGCGGCCTTTTTTTCTAATTCAAGTTGATTCAATTCCATTCTGCGCACTTTTTCTAAGGTCTGTTCAATAAGTTGACGATTAAAGTTAATTAAGTCTGCCAACAAGGCGATTAAAAAGGAGATAAAACCCAAAATTGTTAATACTCCACCTAGTACTAAAGATTGCAAGTGCCCTTCACCATCGCCCGTAAAATAAAAATAAAAGAAACGGATAATGGGAATGACGCCTAATAAAGACAGCGTTAAACCAATTATAAAGAACACCCTTAATGGCTGATACATGGCGTACATGCGAATAATGGTGGTTAACTGCCGCTCAATAAATTTGGGGATACTACTAAAAAGTCGTGACTCTCTGGTCTTTTCGTTAGTTTCTACCGGAACAGAAGCAACTGCCATGTGTTTTTTCCCAGCCTGAATTAAAGCTTCGATAGTGTAACTAAAAGGCGAGACAATATTTAATTGTAAAGCAGCATCGCGGCTATAGGCCCGAAAACCACTTACAGCGTCGGGCACCTGTACCCCAGATAGTGTTTTAACGACATAACTACCAAGCCGTTGTAGAAACTTTTTAAAAGGCGAAAAGTGCGCTACTTTAGCAGTATTTCTATCACCCACTACCACATCAGCTTTACCATCAAGTATCGGCTGGATCAGTTTGGGGATGTCCCATCCTGCGTATTGGTTATCACCGTCAGTATTGACAATAATATCAGCACCCAACTTTAAGCATTCATTAATACCGGTTCGAAACGTTCTAGCTAACCCCTTATTTTTCTTATTAGCTACAATGTGATGCACACCCAATGCTTCAGCTACTTCAATAGTTTTGTCGCTGGAACCATCATCGATAATCATAATTTCAACTAGGTCGACACCATCAATTTGTTTGGGAATGTCGCTAAAGGTTGCTGGTAACGTCTCTTCTTCGTTAAAACAGGGAATTTGAACAATTAACTTCATTGGGATTTCTTAACTCGCTCGGTCAATGCACTTTTAATTTGAATGTAGGTTATTTTAACGGCTAACGACTTTAAAGCCTGTGTAGTGAAGTATTGCATTGATAATCCTTAACTTCTAGGATTTGTGCTAGTAAGTTATGAAGTTTCATTCAGATTTTTTAGCCCATATAAGTCGTAATGCAGTATCACTTAGATCAAAATTCATATTATTTTATCGGGTTATATTAGTTACTAATCAACCGCTAGTATCTAGGGAAAATAGCGAACAGGTCTCCTAAAAATACTATTGTTTAGCCTTCACCTGATAACCAATAATTAATGGTGGGGTGTCATATAGACCAATTTGACCTGCACCACTGACGGCTAAATACAGTATGTTGTTTAGCTCATCAAAAGCTCCTCCAATCACTCCACGAACACCTTTGTTATCATAGGGGTGGCTCCATTTTCCGTAACTAACAGGTTGTACTAACCACGGCTCATCGGCGCTGAGCATATCCTCAACATCAAAAAGCCAAAAATAATTATAGATATCGTTTCTATCATAAGAACAAGGACCGCCACAAACGTTGCCATTACTCTGGGTGATTTTGTAACCGATACCACTATGTAAACCTGTGTGCTGACCAACCGCTAAAAAGTAAGTTGTGCCTGGAATAATAAACCCAAATTTAGCATTAGTAACTGGCCCCCAAATCGGCGATATATCTAAAGAGTAGTGATCGGAATTCGCGACCAAATGTTTACCTTCAGAAAAAGGGAAAACCATAATGGCATCAGTATCAATTGTTCTATCGACTGAAATTACAGAATCAATGGCTTGTTGAGGATCAAAACGATATAAGCTAGGCCCTTGGGAGTACCGTGAAACGATAGAGTAATTAGTTGCCCAGCCAGTTAAATATTCAGAGCCAATTCTTTCTCTCAACTCGGTGGGTACTTTAAACATATAACCAGCGGCTCTTGCTTGCCCTTCAAGTTGCAACATTCCTTTATATGAAGACGAACTGATATTGAGTGCATCTGAAAAAACTTGCAAGTTATCAGCATTATTGGCAGACCCATCATACCAAATCTCTGAGGTCACCAATAAGTTCTGATTAAGATACAAGAGGCCGTTAATTTTGTCGGTCTTATTCCCTATATCTTTCTTACTCAATACCTGCACATAAGGTTGAAGAACTGCGGCCTCTGGGATCCTTGCCGGTTCCGTTTCAAACGACAGATTAGAAGGGACTGCAAATTCTGCTATAGCATTATGATGACTATGACCGACCATAAATAAACTATTATTGTCAGGATTAAACCCCAATGCTCCTATCGCATAATCCGAAGTAGATTGCCCATCTGCATTCACCCTAAACGCACCTAAATACTCAATATCGAAAGCTGCTTGCAAACCTAACGGAAGGTTAATATCGTTTGGTTCTGACTGACGAATGTCTTCAGCGATATCTTCTTCAAAAAGCACTTGAATGTTTTCTTGGGGTGTTTCGGTCGGCGTTTCTATCTGTGTCGGTGGAGTGTCGATCTTAACCGAAGTACTTGAACCTCCACCCGATCCACAAGACAATAAAGATAAGCTCAAAACTACCGACAATGCTAATTTTACTGACATTTGTAAAGTTTTCATAACCACACATCCCGAATGACTACTTATAACTCAACAACTTACTATAAACATGCCGAATCAAAGGTATTTTAAATGATAGAAAAGTAGTTGGGATTTTAGTCTCTTAGGGTTCGTGAGTCAAAAGCAGTCGGTAAAAACTAACCTTTTAAATTCTATATTGTTATTACTGTACCCAATTATAAAAATCCGATATGTTATGATTCTATTTTTTTATATTTAGATCAGGGACTTGGGACACTAACACTGTGAATATTTTGATACTTTCTCATAGGGTACCTTTCCCGCCTAATAAGGGTGAAAAAATTCGCACTTTTCACCAAATCCAACATTTGAGTGAACTGGGTCATCAGATACATCTGTTTTCACCTTTTGAAGACCCCGCAGAGTTAGCGTATTTTACGGCTTTAGGTGAGTCTTTGTGCCAGTCGGTTTCTGCAACGCCTCTTAAAAATAAAGTAATTCGTTTGGTAACTGGACTATTCAAAGGTCAGCCCATGAGTGTGGCCAATTTTTATGATAAAACTTTGCAACATAAATTGGATGTATTTTTATCGACTAATAACGTGGATGCCATTGTATCTAGTGCCTCTTCGATGGCTGAATACATTTTTAAAAGCACTGTGCTAAATACTTTAGATAAAAAGCCTTTGCTGATCATGGATTTTATGGATGTGGATTCTGACAAGTGGAGCCAATACCAGCAAAGTAGTGCATTTCCGATGAGTAGTGTGTATGCCAGAGAACAAAAACTCTTAGCTCGATACGAAAAACAAATTGTTAAAGAGTTTGATGCCAGTTATTTAATCGCACAGGCGGAAGTTACACTGTTTAATCAAAAAGTCATAAAAAGTGACAAAGTCCACGTTATGGGAAATGGACTCGACACATCAACCTTTTACCCACCGAACTTAAAGCAGCCTAACCCTTCTCCCGTCTTTTTATTTACCGGTGTTATGGATTACAAACCGAACGAAGACGCAGTAATTTGGTTTGTAAAAAACTGTTGGTCAACCATTACCTCACAGCATGCTGATGCCAAGTTTATCATTGCAGGCATGAATCCAAGTGCCGACATTTTGAAGCTTGCAAGCGATAAAAGTATAGAGATCACTGGCTTTGTAGATGACATTTTGCCCTACTATCACCAAGCTGATATTTTTGTGGCGCCTTTTAGATTAGCTCGAGGCGTACAAAACAAAGTATTACAAGCCTTTGCCTGTGCATTGCCGGTAATTTCTACCCCTATGGGCGCAGAAGGCATATTGTGTCAAGCAGACCAAGACATTCTCATAGCCACTAATCCAGATGAGTTTGTTGCTCAGGCAAATCGGCTCATTGAAAAAGCCGAACTTGCCAAATCAGTTGGCCAAAATGCTTTGCAACTGATCCAAAATCATTATTCTTGGCAAGGTCAGTTACAGCCATTAATTAACCTACTTGGCACAGAGTGTAAGCAATGAAACAAGTCATCAAAGAGCTACTTTTTGTAGTATGTGCACTGCTAATGGCACCTATAACTCTATTGTATTTTGTGTTTGCAATCATACTAAAGAAAGATGCAGTGCTTAGCAGCTATAGCCAATTATTAAGTTTAATGCCGGGCAAACTAGGTGTGTATTTACGGGCAGGTTTTTACCGATTTGTTTTGACTCACTGCAGTCCTGACGCTGTCATTTCATTTTTAGTGCTGCTATCACAGGCAGACACTGAAATAGCTGAGGGCGTATACATAGGCGCCCAATGCAATATAGGCCGATGCAGTATAGGCAAAAACACTCTTTTAGGCAGTGGTGTAAACGTGATGAGTGGCAAAGGTCAGCATAATTTTGACGATCTAACACAGCCCATAAAAGACCAAGGTGGATATTTTGAAAAAATATCCATTGGTGAAAATTGCTGGTTAGGAAATGGTGCCATGATAATGGCAAACATAGGGGATGGGTGTATTGTAGGTGCGGGATCAGTGGTGATTAATGACATGCCTGCTCATTCCATTGTTGCGGGCAATCCGGCAAAGGTGATCAAAAATAGGTTGGACTAAGTTATGGGTAGACACTTGTTAACGTTATTCACCGTAGTGATTGTTTATTGTACTTTAACGGGGATAGTGCAATCAGCCCCTGCAGTGCACACCATACAGGTAAACAACACAGCGCAACTTTATAAAGCAGTGAATCAAGCCAACCACGCAAAAGGTGCTACTAGTATTGTGCTTGCAGATGGCCGTTATAATCTTAACCAAAGGCTGAGTTTTAGTGGCTCACATATCAAGTTAACATCAAGGTCGGGTGATCCCACTTTAGTGATACTGTCTGGCCAAGGCATGAGAAAAACCCCCTCGGCCGAGATATTAATTGATGTCAGTGGTTCAGATATTAGTTTGTCGGGCGTCACGTTACAACAATCTGCTAACCATCTTATTCAAGTGCGGGCCGAAAAAAACGCCGATAATTTTAGTTTGAGTAACTGCGTGTTGCGTGACTCTTATGAACAGCTGTTAAAAGTGTCATCTTCACCTTCTAGCAAAGCATTTGCAGACAATGGCAGTATAAAAAACTGTGTATTCGAGTATTCGGCCGGTGTAGGGCCGCAGTTTTATATTGGCGGAATAGATGCACATAGCTCACGGAATTGGACAATAGTGGGTAATACTTTTAGAAATATCGCCAGCCCATCGCAGCATGTGGCTGAACACGCAATTCATTTTTGGCGAAAAAGCGCCAATATTACGGTGCTTAATAACACTATTGAAAACTGTGACAGAGGCATTGGTTTTGGCTTAGGTAAAGACGTAAACAATCAAACAGTTGGTGGTTTAATCGCTAATAATAGTATTTCCAATAGCAATCCCTTACATCAATTTGCTGACGTTGGGATCGCAATCGAAGCCAGTCCTAATATTGAGATCAATAACAACAAAATTATAATAGAAGGTCACTACCCTAATGCTATTGAGTATCGCTTTGCGGCAACTAAAAATGTTGTCATCAAAAATAATGTGACGAATAAATCCATTGTTTCCAGAGATGGCGGTCAAGCAGAATTGTCAGGTAATCAACAAGCGAACGTATTGAGTCAGGTAAAACAAAATCTAGAGTATCTTATTGAGCGCTTTTAGTTTGGCGATACTCTGCCAATAGGTTGCGAACTGTTGTGCCCATTATCCGCGGTAATAAGATAACCAACAAAGTGGCGTAAGCACTGCAAAATAGCACACCCGAAAACAAAAACGATGAGAATTGACCTAGCGCGACTTGCTTGGTGAACCAACCTGTCAGGGTGATAGCCATACCAGACATGGCTCCCGAAAGAATCAACGCACCCGCAATCTGCAGACACTTTAGTGGCACAATGATATGTAAGGCAATGCCAATCACTAAGGTTGAAACCACTCCAATTGAGACTCGCAACCACAACATAGTGGTTAAATCATCATACATCTGCAAATAGCTTAGTAAGATGGCCACAATCACCAGCAAACTTAGGGTATCAAACACAAAGATGGTTTGTACTTTCCCCATTGCTGTTAAGGCACTTTCGATCACTAGCAAATAGCAGTAATAGAAAAACAATAACGACATAACGCTAAGAATTTCGCCTGCAATGCCCCATTGTGAGCCAAGTAATACATCAACAATCAATGCAGGATAAAATGCAATGTAAGTGGTGATTGGCATCACAATAAAACTCACTATGCATAATACTTTGCTGACTCGGCGACCAAGTTTAATGGGGTCTTGTTTATAGTCTTTAAAGTCGGCTAAAAGTGGCTCTATGGCTGGCCCTATAATGTTGTATCCAGGCAACATAGCCACATCTCGGGCCATATGATAATTACCTAACTGGGTAGGGTTAAAAAACTTAGCAACTAGCACAGTATCAATCTGCGAACGTAAATACCCTATAATGCTTTTACCCAATAGCCATTTTGAAAATAGCCATTGTTCACTCACTTTGAGTAAACTAAAAGCTGGGCGAAACGGCTGAATTTTATAGGCACCTAAGGTAAACACAGCGGCTCCCACTAAATCAGCAATCACAAAAGCCCAGTAGCTCTGCCATGCCAGTGCTAACACTATGACAGTGACAAAACTGGCCACCTTTTGCACCAAAGACAGATAAAACACCTTTTTATAATCTAGATCTCTTTTTAATAACAACAGGCCTGGATTTTTAAGGGCATTAATAATAAGTGTGAACGAAGCGACTTGCATGGCAAATCTAAGGTGGGGTTGCTCAAAGAAGTCGGCAATAAAGGGCGCCAGTACAATCAAAAATAAACACATTGATGACTTTAATAAAATGTCTAATGTCCAAGCAGTGTTCAAATCGCCAGCCAACACTGCTGACTTTTGCACTATATATTGCTCTGAACCTGTATGTGACAAAATATCAAATAGGTGCAACACAATGGCAATAATAGCGATCATCGCAAAATCGGTGGGTGTGAGTAGGCGCGCTAGAATAAGGGTGCTGACTAACCCAATAAGGCGACTTAAAAATTGAGCACCACTAGAAAAAGCAGCGCTGGCTAATAACCCTTTTGCTGCTATCACTGGTTAAACAGCATGCTGGCCTTTTGAACATGTGCCTGCCAATCTAATTCAGACTCTACATGTTGACGACCAACCTTACCCATGTTTGCACTGAGGACCGGGTCGGCTAATAGCTTGGCAACAGTACGAGATACTAATTGTGCGTCAGTGCAATCGATCACAAAACCACTTTGGTTGATAAGCATGGTTTCTTTGGTGCCACCAGAGTCACCAGCAATTACGGGTTTACCACAAGCTTGTGCTTCAACCAACACCATACCAAAGCCCTCAATATCATTCCCAATGGTGCGATTAGGTAAAATAAACACATCACTTTGTTGATAACATTGAATCATTTGCGGATCGGTGACTTCAGTTAAAAATTGTACGTGATCGTTCACACCTAACTCTAAAGCTAGAGCCTTAAGGCTTTCTAAACGATCACCTCGCCCGATAATGGCGTAGAGAACTTCTGGAAACTGTTCTTTTAACAACACAATGGCGCGGATCATCATATCCTGCCCTTTTCGCTCTTGTAGCCGACCTACGGTAATCATTACTTTGCGTTCGTGCCAGCCCATTAGCTGTTTAAAGTCTTGATCTTCAGCCATAGGCACAAACAAAGAAGCATCCACTCCAGGGTGAAGTACCTCAATTTTATCGTCACCGGCGTAGCGCAATCTTTTTACAATTGACGCGCTATTTTGACTATTGCAGATTAATCTCGTGGCATGTTTACATACCTGTTTGACCATAAGGTTGTGTTCACCACTTGTGGCGGCTGTTTCCACATCTTCACCGTGTACATAACATAAATAAGGCGTGCCTGTGATTAGCTTTAGCAGCCAAGCGGTAACACCTTCGTGAATCACACGGCCACAATGAATATGAGTGATCTGATGCTGTTTAGTTATTTTTTTGATTTGCCAAACTAAGCGCCAGTAAAACTTTATTCCTGTAAAACTTTTTAATCCCCACTCTGCTGATTTAAGTGGCATACGCAGAATATTTAACTGATGAGTTTTGTCAAAGTCAGCGGCACCTTCAACCTCATCAGCCAAAATCAGGTATTTTTCCTTAGGCAATCGCGAATAAAGTTCCCAGAACCAGCGACCACTTCCCCCTGAAATAGGCGGAAAGTTTTCAGTTAGCACTAACACTTTTTTATTCATTATTTACCTAAATTTTAACCTTTAACACTAAGTGTATTTCAAAGTTTTGGGCACCCGAAATAATGTACCTAAAATGTTTATTAACGAGATACACCGATAATATCATATTGCCCTATTGGAACTTGTTCAAACAAACCTAGTTTACGGTTCACTCGCTTATTTTGATGAAGTGGCACAATCCAATCAAAATCTCTGTACTGTTCGGCTGTGACGAACAAATCGTCAGGTGTATGCTGAGTTCTGTTTAACACTTCTGGATGTACTTCAATTAATATAATCACTTTATGCGCACTTTTTATCAGCGCTTTTGCACCTTCTAGCAGTTGTATTTCTTGCCCTTCTACATCAATTTTTAGCGCTAATGTCTCTTCCAATTCGAATTCATCGCTGGCGTTTTGATTTTCTCGCCAAATATCTAACGACGTAACGGCTGTGTCCCCTACGCCGCTAGTGTCGATATAACCTTCATGGTCATTTAATCGTTCGGTATCCCTGTGAAAGGTAGTAGAGCCTTCAAAGTTAGAAACAGCCGATTTAACACATTTCACTGGTTGTTTAAGGTTATGTAAATTGGCACTTAGTACATCAAAGGATTTAGGGTTGGGTTCAAAGGCTACTAGATTCTTGAGGTTTTTGCAGTGTACTGCCACTAATGAAGATACCGCCCCAATATCGGCTCCCAAGTCAAATAAAGTAAAAGGGGTGTCTAATTGGTTCAACACCTCACAAAAAGGTAAAAACTCTTCTAGGTAGTAGTTTTCTGGCCCTTTTTCTAACCAAAAGCACCATTCACCTACTGGCACACTAAAAGGTCTATCTTCAATTGTGTGAGTAACAACTTTATTGCCAAACCTTTTAGCTAGCCACAGATAAAACCGGTGTTTACCCCGCCATTCTGTCTTTTGCAAAAACACTAAAACAGCATTTAACCAAACAGGAAAAACTTTACTTGGCTCCATAGACTAGATCTGATTATTCAAAAACAAAATATTGATTCAACTCAGACAAATTATCTCGAGTTAAATCGGCAAACGAAACAATGTCTTGAGATTCAGATGTGTTGCTCGTTACCTGCGAGATTGCCACTAACCCACTGCCCACGTAACGTCCAATAAGAATTCTGTAAATTTCATATAATTTAGCCATTCTATTGTTGGTAAACATTTTGCCATCAACCAAATACCAATAGCTCAATAAACGCTTACCTCTAGGATTGACTATAGTCGATACCCCCATGTTTTGACCTTGTTTCAAAGGATAGGAGCTTTTTGTCTCTAGAGTCCATGCCTTCTCGGGATAAAGCCTATTTAGCGAGCTAATTAACTCCCCATGCCCTTTGGGGTACCACACCATGTAAATATCTACTGGCACAGTGTTTAGTTGTCTAACAAATTGAAATTCTTGGTAAGCCTGATTAAATTCCGGTTTCCAAGCATTTGAATATCGGGCATTTGACGCTTCTTGCTCAGCTTCTAATTGCGCACTAAGCCTATATTCGTTGGTTGGTATGCTTAGTTGCGAATTTATTGAATAAAACCATGCCAAAAAGACTAGCATGATGGCAACGATACTGGTGCACGAACGGTAACAAGCTTTAAAGTTCAGTTCTGCCGCTGGTGCCGTTTCAATTTGCCCGGAATCATCAGTGTTAAATTGTTTTTCTCGTATTAATTCGCCTATACCTAATAAACACACAATAACAAGTGAGAAAAAGATCCAGCCATACACCAAATGGTCTGCGCCAACTGCATGCTCCATATCGCTAAGGTAGCCAGTAAGAATAATACCAAACACGCGAATCGCATTGGCAATAATAGGAAAAAGTATCGATATCGCCATAAATACGATACGGCGTTTCGCCGAATACATATTAAGGTAGGCATACAATGAACCTATCACGATAGAGGCAATAAAAAAGCTTATGCCTGAACAAGCCTCAGCGACTAAAAATTGCCCTTGAGGAATTTCAATGTACAAACCACTTCTATAAACAGGAATGCCACTCCACCCAAGCATTACCATGGCGAGATCAGCAGTGACTTCTTGCAACGCTGGAATGAGTTCTTCCCCAATAGGGATACAAAATAGAATAAAAACCAAGGGAAACAGAATTTTGTATGCCAACTTATTACCAATAAATGCCCAAATGCTTAAGGGTAAAAATGTAAAAGTGGCCACATGCATAAAGAGTTGTACATCACCAGCCAGTCCTATGGCGTAAAGAAATAAACTGCCAGTACATAATACCAATACAAAATAATTGGGCTTTAAGGCTGCAATATCCAAATCAGTTCGTTTTAAATAAATCAGATATAAAACGCCAGGAAGTACAAACAAACAATGATTGAAAATATCTGAAATAATCCAGATATCGACCGCAGTAGTCACGCCTTGCCAAAATACAACAACCCAAGCTGCGACTATAAGTACTAAGCAACCTAACACAGGCTTTACATCGAAAATGGTCGTTTTGTTTGAGCTATCTGTTGTGTAATCCTTCACTATAACGCCTTTTATTTTGAGGGAATGTTATATACATCTTTCATCGTGCCCCAAGAAAAGTCAGTTAACAGTCGCTCTAGTTTGCCGTAGGTCTTTTCTAAGTTCACATAATGTCTAAATTTCGACTTCATAGGAGCATGACTCAGTCGCGGCTGTTGGTGATCAATTTCCCAAGGATGGAAATAAAATGAATAAGGTTGTTGCTCTTTCGCGAGGTATCGGGACAGCAAAAATTTATTCAAAAAATAAGGGTAAAGTCTAAAATAGCCACCACCACCAATAGGTGTTTGTTTACCCAGCAACTTTAAGGTGGGGATTGGAATTTCGATAAGACCTTCTTTACGTTTATACGCAAATCTAGGCCAATCAGGAGTACCATATAAGTCGTGTTTTACAGGATAAGTACTGGAACTATAACCAAAGTCTAATTCAGCTAGCACTTCAAAAGCCCATTCGTTGTCATAACCTATTGAAAAGCTAGGTGCTCGATACCCTGTAATTCGCTCTCCCAATAGGTTTTCGAGATGATCTTTGGAGCGTTTAACATCGTCAAAAAACACATCTCGGCTCTGCTCCGTTGCTCTACGGTGAGCATAACCATGACTGGCGACTTCATGCCCTTGACGATGGATTTCAGTGATGAGTTCAGGATATCGTTCTGCCACCCACCCCAACACAAAAAACGTAGACTTCACATTATGCTTAGCAAATAAATCCAGTAGTCTTCGGGTATTGGCATCCACTCGAGGTTGGTATTCATGCCACTGCGAAGGATCTATAATTGAATCAAAAGCTGAAACATGAAAAAAATCTTCCACGTCCACTGTCATAGCATTGAGTACCGGGTTAGGCAATGTCTATCTCCCTTTGCCGAAGAGCACAACCTCAACGGTTCTTATTAAAATAAGAATATCTAGCATCAAACTTTGGTGTTTCACATAATACAAGTCGAATTTGAGTTTCTCCATCGAGTCTTCAACACTGGCACCATATGGATAATTAAGCTGTGCCCAGCCAGCCAAACCAGGCTTAACATTATGCCTCTGATTATAATAGGGAATCTCTCGGATTAATTGTTCTACAAACTGAGGCCGTTCAGGCCGCGGGCCAATAAACGACATTTCACCACGAAAGACATTCCAGAGTTGCGGTAATTCATCAATTCTAAATTTACGGATAAAATGCCCTACTTTTGTTACCCTGGAATCATTGGCTGTTGCCCATTTCGCGCCGTCTTTTTCGGCATCAATGCGCATACTGCGAAACTTAATGATATTGAACAGTTCCCCATTTAAACCGACTCGTTCTTGTTTATAAAATACTGAAGCATTCTTAACGTTAACATCTTCAAAAAATATAATAATTGCGGTTATCAACATGAAAGGCCACGCTAACAGCAGCACTATTGTTGCCATTAAACAATTCATCGAGTAATCAAGGGCATCTCGTAAGTAGTTTTGTGAGTTAAAACCATTTGAATAAATGACCCAACTTGGATACATCAGATTAACCACAATCTGTCCGGTTTCTCTTTCCATAAAGTCAAGTAAGTCGGTAACACCAACCCCTCTGAGTCGGCAATCGAACAGGATTTCTACAGGTAAGGTACCACGCCTTTGATCACAGGCAATCACCACTTCATCAATGTCATTATCTGCAATGAAGTTTCTAAAGTTTTCGTCAATTTTTACATGTATGAGTTTCTCATTTTGAATGCCTTCTTCTCTGTTATCCCCTGGAATTGGAATAAAACCGAGCAATTCAAATCCAAATCTGTCAACTTCCCTTCGCATTCTTTTTTCAATGATAGACGCCCTTTCACCGGCACCAATCACTATTATTTTTGACTGCCCTAATCCAAGAATACCCAAGCGGTTAATAAAGTAACGAAACACAACTAAGGCAATAATAGTCACCCCGGCATAAGTGGGCAGGTAATATTGACTTATCTCGATATTTGTAAGAAACGTGTTGGTGATAACTTCAATGACAAAGTAGCTAATCGCTACGCTGACAAAGATTCTTCGGATAACGCCTCTAAAAGTTTCCCTTAGTTTGGTTTCATACAGTCCAACGGATAGAGCGGCAAGCACGACCAGTATAGTAAATAACGCTACTTGGGAAACAAAGTCTGTTAGCGGGATATCAAAAAAAGAGGTTCCAAAGAAATATTTGACCAAAACAGAAGACAAGTAACCCATATAACCAATAATGATAGCTTCGAGCAACATCATTATATTTGAGCGACGTATCTCTTTACGATTACCAAAGCTCATTAATAAATCACCCTATTCGACAAAATTAATAAGAATACACATGATTTAACATATCTATAATCCATTTTTTTCAATTTAATCATCATATTATAGTTGTCTAGCCTGCCCAAAACTTGCTACATTGCGCCCATGGGTGCAAATATTAATGGATGGTAATTTACATGAAGACTAGCAAAATAGCATGGTCAAATTTGATATTTTTTTTAATGTTGACCACTGTAGGTTGTTCCAGTAACAGCGGGAAGTTACCCAGTGCAACAAACTATAATTCTATCACTACGTCGGTAGATGATTATCAGTATATAATTGGTCCTGGTGATAACCTAAGTATTTTTGTTTGGCGTAACCCTGATATTTCGGGATCGTTTATTGTACGTCCAGATGGAAAGGTCACGACTTCACTGGTGGAAGATATTGAGGTATCAGGCAAAACTCCTACCGCATTAGCTAGACAACTTGAAGAACAATTGGGAAAATACATCAACAACCCAAGAGTAACGGTTAGCGTAAGAAACTTTTCTGGTCCCTTAAGTGAGCAGGTTCGCGTGATTGGAGAAGCCTCTAATCCCAGAGCGGTTAATTATACTGAAAGAATGACATTGTTAGACCTTATGATTGCGGTCGGTGGACTAACTGAGTACGCCTCAGGAAACGACGCTAAATTAGTAAGAATGGTTTCAGGTGTACAAAAAACATTTGAGATTCGCATCGATGATTTGATCAAAAACGGCGAAATAGAAGAAAACATTGATATGTTGCCTGGTGATATCATTATTATTCCAGAAGCATGGTTTTAGTCGTTAGTAAAAAAATGGATATTTAGATGCAAGATCTTCAAAAAACCCTTGATTTAATCATTGGGTATATCAAGGGTGTATGGGTAAAAAAGCGCTATATCATGATATGCAGTTGGCTTATTTGTCCGATTGGTTTTTTCTATGTCGCTTCTCAACCCGATGTTTACCAATCTTCAGCAAGAGTCTATGTTGATACACGTTCTGTATTAGCCCCTATGTTAAGAGGGCTTGCGCTACAATCTAACCCTCAGGAAGAAGTGTCCATGATGGTTAGAACATTGTTGACGAGACCCAATTTAGAAATCATTGCTCGCAACTCTGACCTTGACATCACCACCACCAACGAAGAGCAATATGAAAACCTGATCACCTCGTTATCCAGAAGTATTCGTTTGCGAAGAGCTGGACGAGAAAATTTATATACCATATCTTATCGTCATAGAAACCCTGAGATGGCAAGAACCGTCGTACAGGAAACCCTTGATTTATTTGTTGAAGGAACCAAAGGCAATAATAGAAAAGAAACAGATTCAGCGAATCAATTTATTGATGAACAAATAGATGAGTATGAAACTAGGTTATTAAACGCGGAACAGCGATTAGTTAATTACAAAAGAAAATATAATACCTTATTGCCGAACCAAGGCAGTTTTTATGCAAACTACAATACCTTGAGTGCGCAACTCGAACAAACACGACTCACAATAAAAGAAACCGAACAACAAATTGCATCGCTGTCGAAACAAGTCAGTGCCAGCCAAACGAAAACGGTGGATTCTGCAGTTCGTAACTTTGAAGGCCCCTCGTCCTTTACAACTCGATACGATAATCGCATCAAAAATTTAGAACAAACCTTAGACCAGTTGATGCTCAAATACACCGAATTGCACCCAGATGTAATAGAAACCAGTAATTTACTTGATTCATTAAACGAAGCGAGAAAACAAGAAATTGAAGAGTTTATAGCCGCCGATAGCGGCACTGCAACCCCAGAAAAAGTGGGTTCAATCGCCAATGAACTCACTTTAGAAATAAGCAGACTACAAGGGCAATTAGCCTCTCTGCGAGTGAGAGAGTCAAATTATGCGACAAAAGTCGACGACCTAAAGCAAAAGATTGATTTTGTACCTCAAGCTGAAGCAGAGCGCACCGCATTAGACAGGGATTATAATATCACCAAAAGGAAATACGAAGGACTACTTAACAGGAGGGAATCATCAGAACTAGCCAGGAAAGCCGATGTTTCAACTGAGAGTGTTCAGTTTAGGATCCTAGATGCCCCTAGAACACCCAAAAATGCCGCCTTCCCTAACAGACCATTGGAATATACTAGTGTACTATTCGTTGGTTTTGCTGCTGGTTTAGGCTTAGCTTTTTTAATCAGCCAATTGAACCCTGTATTAATTAAAGCGAATCAATTAACTGCTTTGACTTCGTATCCGGTATTAGGCGCGGTAAGTCATTTGAACAAAAAACACATTTTGAAAGTGAAACGTACAAGGCTACTGGTATTTTTACTATCGTCCAGTATCATCGTTGGGATGTATGCAGTACTCATGGCAGCGGAAATGATGCAGATTAATATTTACGCGAGGTTATTATCATGAACTCGATAGAAAAAGCACTGCAAAAACAGCAGAAAGAAGCAGAAGCAAAAAATAAAAACCAAGCGATTCAAACAGCCACTACCACTGAGCCGGTGCAAGCAGACAATTCAATTGAGAAAGCACAAACCCAACAAGATGCAGGTCAAACCGAGCAAGTAACAAGTCAAAAAGTCACCCGGGCTAAGACCCCAGTCAGTGATGGTATTGTATCCAATACACAGATCGAAATTGATCTCGATATGTTGGCTAAGAAAGGGTTTGTGTCCACTGATTCAAACCGACAGGTAATCAACGAAGAGTATCGCGTAATAAAACGTAAATTGTTAGATAATGCCTTCGGTCCTTTGTCTAAATCGTTGAATAACAGCAACGTTATTATGGTCACCAGTTCGCGTCAGGGAGAAGGAAAAACTTTCACAGCGATCAATTTAGCCTTAAGTATCGCCTTAGAACAAGATAAAACCGTGCTGCTTGTGGATGCCGACGTATTACGGCCCAACGTAATGCGCACTTTAGAACTAAAGAACGAACAAGGTCTAATGGAATATCTGCTAGGTGACAAAGAGAATATTTCCGAAGTCATGTGTAGAACCAATTTAAACAATTTACGCATCATTTCTGCCGGTAAATCTCATCACCTGTCTGCCGAACTCTTAGCCAGTGAACGAATGTTTGACGCGGTAGAAGAATTTGCCAATCGCTATCCCGACCGAATTGTAATTGTTGATACCCCACCACTTTTGGGTATAAACGAAACCGCAATTTTGGCTAATCTCGCCGGTCAGGCCTTAGTCGTAACTGAAGAATTTAAAACTAAGTTATTTGATGTTGAAAACGCGGTTAAACACTTAAATCCAGAAATGGCCATAGGTTTCGTTGTCAACAAGACCGAACAAGTCAACTTGGAAGGTGGTGGTTATGGTTATTATTATGGAGGAGCAAATTAGTGTTATTGCGGCCTTTATTTAAACATCATCAATCGGCCCAAAAAAACCAACTAATTACCTATGTCTCTGCGCTATTGGTGAGTTTACCTTTCGGTGTTTTTTGCCAAGAAGTTGATGTCAGGGGAACAATAAACACAACAGGTTATATTTACGAAACTCAAATAGGGGACAATGAGTCCACACAGAGTGATTCAATTCTCGTCAAACCTTCTATAGTAGCTAGCTATTCGAGTCGGCGCTTTTCCGCTGCAATTACCGCCAATCACTCTATAGTAAAAAATAATAGTGAAAGTATCGTTGTTGAAGACGCCGATGTAGATGAAGACTCTGACCCTGCTATTGAAACTGATAGTGAAACACAAAATTACACAGACTTACGATACACCAGTACTTTGGAACTCATTGACAATGCATTATCTCTCACCTTAAATGGCGCCCAAAGTTATCGCAACGTGCAACAACAGCAAAATTATTTTAGCGATCAAATTTTAGCACCAGAAGGGTTAACCAAAACCACTAACAATAGTGCGCAACTCAACTTTTCTATTCCCAATCCAATAATTTTAGGGTTCAACTTACAGAGCACCTATTCACAAACCAAAACAGATCAGTCCCAAGAAAGTACCTCAGGTTTAGACAACGACAACTTGGGTGTGACCGCTAGGTTGTATCAAGGTAGGAATATAAGAAGTATGAGTTTTGATGTTTCGGCTCAGTACAATGATACGGGTCGCACAAATTCTCAAAATTTCAAATCGACAATAGTACAGACCGAAATTGGCTTTCCTATTATTAAAAAACTTGATTTTATTCTTACAGGCAATTTATCGGAATACGATGCGGGTACTACCGAGTTTGCGAGTCGCACCAACCTAGACAGCTCCAGTTATGGAGCCGGTCTAAAGTGGAGTCCCAGCAACGAGCGCAATATTACTTTGACTTATAACCAACTGGAGGAAGGTGACAATCAAATTGAAACTGGTAATGAAGAAGAGGGTGACGACAATCAATCTGACGAAACAGATAAACGTACAGAATTTGTAGGGCTAAATATCGATTGGGCGTTTACTTCTAGAACAGCACTGAATTTTGATTACAGTAAGCGTTTTTATGGTGACGCTTTCAACTTTAACTTTTCCCATAACCTTAAATCCCTCAGGACCTCGGTTTCCTACTCCGAAAGTGTTACCAGTTATTCGCGCCTTGGTGCGTCTACCACTACAATAACGGGTATTTTTGTGTGCCAATTTGGGTCTACTGACCTCGCAGATTGTTTTCAACCTGATAGCCTAGATTACCAATTACAGGCCGGTGAAGAATTTAGAGCCACTACCGAAATAGATACCGACATCACTGAAGAAGTATTATTTCGTAAATCAGGTACGGCCACAATCGGTTATGACAAACGTAAAATCAAAATATCTATCAACGCTAATTATAGCCAAACTGAATATCTAGAGTCGGATCGAATAAACACTAATCGCAGTCTTGGCTTCAATTTGAATTATTCCTTAGGCCGGAAAACCAATCTGAGTTTTGCCTCTACCCTAACCGAAAATCAACGCAGTGAACTCGAGGAAGCAGATACCATAGTGACCAACAGTTTGAATTTTAATAGAAACTTATCTAGAAATTTAAAGTTAGACCTTGGTTTGAGAGTATTGGATAGAGAGTCTGATGATCTTGACCGTGATGGCAGTGATAAGCGCATAACGCTAGGACTCAATTATACTTTTTAAGCACAGCGGATTCAGATCCTAAAACACTTTAACTATTGTTTCGCAAAGAATTTTTCGTATTTATTGTTGATACTCCTCTTTTCACAAATATCAAAATTAACATTTCTGTAACAGTGCTATACTCTTTTCGTGGTTACTTTTTAACCATTAGTCTATTGATAAACGCGTCAGGAGAAGATAGCTATGCAAAGACATTATTACGTTAGTGACGATTTAAACGACCTCAAAGCAGTAGAAAAAGAGCTTGAACAAAGTGGAATCAGTTCACCGCAACTCCATGTACTGAGCGAAAATGATGCAGAAGTAGAAAAGCATCATTTACATGCCATCGAAGCCGTCCTCAAGCAAGATGTAGTTCATTCTACTCAACTTGGTGCGGTAGTGGGTGTGATTGGCGCGGTATTTATACTTGGCATAACATACTTGATGCAATGGCATACCACTGCGGCAGGATGGTTACCCTCTGGATTTTTAGCCATAGTAGTTTTAGGTTTTTGCACTTGGGAAGGAGGTTTAGTAGGGATCCAAATACCCAATTATCAATTCAAACGTTTTCAAGCCTTACTAAAACAAGGTAAACACGTATTTTTTGTAGATGTAGACCTTAATCAATATGATATTTTAAGTGAAGTAGCAGAACGTCATCATTCACTAGTCCATGCGGGCACAGGTGATGCCACTCCGGCGTGGGTTGTTAAAGGTCAAGAAAAGTTTAATCAAGCGATGAAAGCCCTTCCGTAACCTTCGGTCCACTTTAGCCAATTATCGAAAAGCCAAAGCTTTTACTTTTGGCTTTTTTCATTTTCAGCGTCATCAAATTGTTGCAGGATAGGTAACTAGAGGTGTTTGATACATTTTTTGCTGTCTTAATCCTGCACGTTTCTCTCGTAGCAGGAGCAGTAGCGATTGCCAACCCATAGGACAATCCTTCTCTAATCTAGCCAAGTACTTTTGTTGATTATCAGGGTAATGTTGGGAAATTAACTGCCGGCTTAACCAATTGTATTCGGGTAACAGTATATGAGTGTAACCCGCGCTAACCGCTATCCGTAAACCAGCTAAATCATAATCACCAAAGTAAATAGCGGGCTTATACTTCTGAGTAGTTAACCAATTCATGATTAAAGTTTTACACGCCTTGGAGTGATGCTGATCACCACGGTAAACCACCAATGTTTTAGGTAATTTCACGTTGCGCTTAAAGTCAAACCAATCGTTAAAACTATCACGATTTTCAACTACAACTAGGCTGTCAAAAGCACCCAAGTTCAAGTGCTGCACATCTAATTCGATATTAATTTGTCGACTGGAATAGAAACTTTGCTGCACTACCCCAAGCATGGCAGAGTCTGTGATTGCAGCGAGTACTAAGTGCTGAGTGGGTTTAAGTTGCCCTTGTTTTTCATTTGGATTTCTTTGGGCCGCGCTTCTATGCGTATCTTGGCTAAAATCATCAAAAATACTGGCGTATTTTTCATCTAATAAGGTTTGATTGATTTGCGCGATATAATCTATATCAAACCTATAATGCTTATCAAACTTGAGCCATTTCCCAGGCTGAAACTCCAAATTATCGCACCAATCTAGAATCTCATACAGAACACTACTTGTATTCGCCACCGCTTTTTCATCAAACAAAAGTTTATGATGCTGCGCCGCTAACAAACGTTTTGCTTTTAAACTGAGATCATCCGCCATAACTGACGTTAGCCTGCGGCCTGAAAGTCACCAAAAAAGCGCATCCCTACCGTCACGTCTTGAATAATATAAAGCTGATTAAAACGGCTTTTAGGGGCACTGTCTTTTTCGAGCATAAAACTTTGTTTATTTTGTTCCGGTAAACCTTGATACTCAGCCACAATTTGGAACAGCCACATTTCTGGCTCCCAAGGTAGCTCCTTTTCAGCTAAATAATCGACACCGCTTAGTGCCTCTGGACTTTCTATTACATGTATAAAAAAATCTTCTACGTCTTTGGCGAGTTGTTTTTGCTCAGTGGCGACTAAGCTTTGTAGCGCCATAGAAAAACCTTCGGTTTGTTTTTCAGAATTTGAGCCTTGTTCTTGCTCCCTAGGCACGGCTCTCGCCAACTCTGCTAGGGCGTAACTATCTTCAGCTCTATCTAGGGCAATAAAAGCCTGAGCACTGATCCCATGCGCCTGATTAACAACTGCGGGTACTTGACTACGATTAGGATAATCTCCTACTTGAAAATTAGGATGTTGACGTAAAAAAGCGCTCATACGATTAATGAGTAACGCTTTGTCTTGCTGTTGGCGAAAGCGCGACATCAATAATACTAAACGTTTTTGTACTTCTAATAAGGAGCCAGAATGCTCAGAAATACGCGCCTGAAGTTGACTCACCAACAACTTTCGCAATGAACCATCACTACCCGCTAATTGAATCAGGTCGTCAAAGTTGATAATGCCAAAGCCGTCGAGTATTCGCCTAAGTTGGCGTTGAGCAAGTTCAATTTCTAAAATTTTGTCGTCTAAACTACTAACAAAACCAAACTCAGTATTGAGTCTATGCCATAAGCTTTCGATGGCATCACCAAACTGCCCAGTCATGTCATTCACACGCTCTGTAAGTAACTGTAAGTGATGTTCGCTGGCAGCATAGTCGCCTTTTTGTCTTGCCGCTTGTAACGACTGAACCCTAGTGTGAATTTGGTCAAGGTGTTCACCCACATCCGAGTTAATTTGGCGTTTTCGCTCATCTTGAGTCAAGCTGGCAATCAACTCGTTAACTATTGGCCGTAATCGTAAGGTCTGTTCATCAGGATAATCCAATACTCGGCTATCCAGCAATTTTTGAAGTGCTTGTTCTGAAAACGCTGATTCGTTAATTTGTCCATCTAAATACCCTTGCATTAAGGCATCAGCATGTTTTCCTATCAGCTCTAAGCGCTCTTTTCCTAAGGCAAAAAGTGGATTACTTTGGGCGCCGCTTTTTTGTTTAGGTATGTGACTCAAAACATCACCTCTTGTTCTGGGATGTCGTCGTCAATGGGTAGATTTTCTTCATCTTTGATAAACCGCACTAACTCAATAAGCTGTTCGACTTTGCCAGTAACGAGGTAAAACAATCTGTCTTTATGGGGCTGATGCAAATATCCTAACTCTTTGATGCGCTTAAAGACTTGTTTGATCTGCATTTCAGGTTTATCACTAGTCGACTTAAACAATTTATCGCTAGCCAAATGCGCCAAACGCTGGATAAGTGACTGGTTATCTACCACTTTAGATTCAAAATCTTGCAACTTAATGGTATCCCCTAAGCTAAGGGCGCCATCTCGACCAAGGGCTTCTTGCACCAATTGCATCCATTCCAACATAGGTAATAAAGATTGCACTGTGCTGGTAAATTGCTGACTAAGCTGCTGGCGAGCATTTTGGGTTAAATCACAATAAGCTAAGAAGTACACCGAACCATCATCATTTTTAGCGACTCTTCTATTTAAAGGTCGTAAAAAGTGATTTAAGTCATCCACCAACTCATCGTTTTGCAACTTATGAAAACTATGTTCATCGGTGATGGAGCAAATATATTCGCCTTCTAACAAACGTTCTAATAATGGACCATTTTCGATCATGAGGTCACCTGTGATGATTCAGAGATTGGGTTTTTATTTTGTTGCAAACGCTCGGCAATACGACTGAGTTTCGGCTCAATTTTTTCTAAGTGTTGTTTCTGTTTATCAATCAAGTATCGATGTTTAAATAACATCAATACATCTGATTCTGGATTCGGGAACGCGCCCAAAATGTGAATATGATTGGTATCACAAGCCTTAAATAGTTTTTCTACATTGTGATAGGCCAAGGTGCCAATTTCATCAATAGGCCAATGTACGTGAATATCGGCTTGATTACGCAACAAACGGGTGAAGGCCAATAAAAACTTACACAAGATCAAATAGGCCATACCGTGGCTAGATGATTCAAGTAATTGTCTGTCATTTTTGATCACTAAGTCTGAACCGCCTTCATTCAAGTGAAGCTCTAGTCGAAGCAGCGACTCAATACTGTAATTTGCATCGTTGGGTAACACTTCGACTACGTCAGCCAGATTATCTAAATATGCCTCACTAGGCAGAAAATCGTCTGAGGTGTTCCACTTATTGTACTGCTGCGCAAACCGCTTTAGAGGTGCCCAAAAATTTAGCTCATCAACAGTAGAAATAATTTTTACTTCTGAACGAGCGATCCCATCTAGGCTTAAATCATCGGAGACTTCATCAGTTAAGCGTTTGCTTTGCTGCGCAATTTTGCGGTTAATGTCACTAAATACAGTAAAGAACTTATTTAAATCGCCACCTATGGTTTCACCTTGCTCTACTATTTGACGTTGACGTGACTCCAAAATACTTAATAAACGTTGCAAAATAGGCAAACGCTCGCGAACATTCGCCTCTTCATCTAATACCGAAAATGCCTGTAACATAGTATCCAAGAAGTCTTTACCTGCATCTTTTCCTAGGGTAGCTTCAAATTCAATTAAGGATTCTTTGAGTTTCTTTTCACCACGGCTTCTACTTTCAAGGGCTTCGCTACAACGGTTTATTCTCTCAGCCTGATCACCCAAGTTAACGTCTTGCTGATCTGTTGCCTTAAAGGAAAATACAATGTGACCAAGCTGACGTACCATAGGCTCAATTTCTGTCATTAAAGAACTGCAGTTAGACAAACTTTTTTCCACTTCCAGCAACACTTTAGATAATTCGCTGCGTTGATTCTGGTATTGATTCCGCAAAGTGCTCTGTTGTTGCTCTAACTGCTGCATCAATGCCTTTAACTCAGCCTCCTGCTCGAGCAATTCTGGTCGTTGTTTCGACCAATCTGTGTGCATAAAGGTTTTGTATTCGTTTAGCTCATCACGTCTTGCGGTAACGACTTGAAGATGGTTTTTTAATGACTCGATTTGTTGCTTAAGCTCCCGCAAGGTATTGGGATCAATATCTTTATTGGCTAACTCTTGATTAAAGGCATCTTCGAGTTGTTTAATCTGCTCGCGGTTTTGCTGCCGTTTATAATCAACTTGACGCTCTAGCTCTTCGATTTGTTCATCTAAAATAGCCAGCTCATCTTGCCAACCGGTCTTAAATTCTAAGAGCTGCTCTTCAAAGTCCGACTTCAATACATCAATGGCACTTTGTTTCTGGGCTAAAACTTGTTGTTTTTCATCTACATACTGCTGCAAGGCGAGCTTAGCTTGCTGCTTACGCTTGTCTAGTTCCGCTTTTAGTTCTTCTGCAAAACGTTGTTTTGCACTTTGAGCGTAAGCCACCTCTTGTTCTGCTTGTTCAAACGCGCGGTTCTTTTCAGCCACCACTTCTCGCTGTAATTCAGCTTCTCGATGGCACTCGTCTAATTCGGCCTCAGCGTGTTTTTGTTGCTTTTCGGCCGCTGCTAAGTGTTTTTTAGCTTGCTCTAAAGATACAGACAGCGCGGTCTCATCTTGAGCATATTCAGGTGCATCAATGGCCGCTAAATTTAGTTTTACGCCTAAAAAGCTATGCGCTTGCTCTTCACTGAGATCCGCAATAATTTGTGGAGACAAGTCTTTTTTGTTCAGTAAAGGCTCATTGATTAGCTTACCAATGGTCTGTTCCCAGCCAGGTTTATGGTCACGTAAAAACTGTCTTAGGCTATCTTGCTCAGGTGAAAGTTGCTTATGTAACTGTTGTAAACGCTCCTTGGCTTGTCGCGCTGTTTGTCGCGCCTGATGTAAAACCTTGTCTGCCTCTTCACGTTTATCTCTAAGATCTTGATAACGATTTTCGCCGTCTTTTTTAGCGGCAGAACCTTGTTGCCATGCTCGCTGCGCGAGTTCAAGACGTTTGTCGGCCAGCGCGCCGTTTTCTATCTCTTGCTCTGTTGCTGAAGCTTGCTTGGCCTGATGCTCTTGACGCACAATGCTACGTTCTATTTCCAGTAATTGCTGATCGAACTCTTTAGCTTGTTGTTCCCTGCGTTGTTCAAACTGACCACGTAAATCCACTTCTTTTTCACTGTGAATATTACGCACCGTTTCTTTTTGGTGACTAATCGTTTTGACTTGTGCCTGATTTTTACGAGATAAGCGCTCTAAGGACTCAGACAACTTGAATTTCTGCTGCTCAAGCTGACTTTGTAAGTCTTTATGTTGCTCAATTAGCAAATTATATTGCTCTAATTTTTGTTCGTATTCTTCGCGCTTTAGAGGCAAGGACTCCATATCTTTTTGCAACTGATCGATATCCGAATCTTGATATTTTTCATATTGCTGTTGGATATGGTCTAATCGTGACGATTTAGCTTTAAGGTTTTCTACCGTTTCACTAATACGGCTATTTAACACGCCTTCTGCTTGTTCGAAGGCTTCTTTTTCGGTGCTTTGCTGGACTTTAATTTTACTACGCTGTTCTTGAGCATCCGCTTTTTGTGTTGCCAGCGATTGCAGATCTTTCTCTAGAATAGGTTTGAGCTGTAGTAATTGATTTTCAATGTTATTGAGCGTTTCAGTTTGTGCTTGAATTTTTTGATATTCGTTTTGCATTGCCTGTAAACGCATGGTCTGGCGCATCTGCGTGATCCATTCACGGGCCTTAGTATTTTTGACCGTGGTGCTGGGTTGAACTAACCCATCCTCTTCAAAAATTGCCGCGAGCATAGTACGTAACGTGTCCATTTTTCCTTCTTTGGCATGGACCGCACTGACTAGCTTTTCCATATGTCTAATACGATGTTGACTAGCCACCAAACTATAACGGCTAGCTAATTGTCTTAATTTGGTACTTTCTCGCCCTGCACCACGACCAGCACTAACATCGTTTTGAATGATGCTACGAAATTCACTAGTGGACTGGATTTTGTGAGAAGAGTCTATGCTTAAGTGTCTAAGCTGTTTTATCCATTGTTCTGGCGACATCGCTTGTACATTGCCGTCTTCTGCATCCACCAAAATTTGTTCTTGATGGTACGGGGCTTCGACAAAGCGATATTGTACCCCATCGCTACCTTTGCGAGTTAAAATGACTTGGCAATCTTGCCCGCCTTCACGCTGATATTCGTAAATCAAATAACTGTTAGCATGGGGTAAATAAAAATCATCAAACTTTTTACGGGTTTTGGGTACCACTTTACTGGGTAACTCACCATAAAAAACAGGGATCAAACGTTGCAACGTGGTTTTACCCGATGCATTGGTACCACAGATATTGCTGTGACCAGATACATCAAGTTCAACAAAACCAGGAAGGTGACAATTAATTAGAATAATACGGTGTAACCCAGGCATAGATTTCCTTCAATCAAGGGTGTAATAACCGCCGAATTTTACCAAGAAGTGACGCTATTTAACACCATAAACGCCTCTAATCGCTACTTTTTCAATGCATACCTACTACGACATTTTGTACACTTAGTCTCAACTCGAACAGCACCTATACCTTAGTGTCGTAGTCTGACAAAATGGTAATCTGCTACATACAGGAAAGCTCACATTGAAAAATATTTTTGCGTTTGCCGTTGTTCACTTTTATTTATATACATTAGGACTCATCCTAATTACGCCTACCGTTTCTGCCAACGAAACTAAGCCGAGACCCAGTGCAATTCAAAACGCCGTTATTTCAACCTCTATGGGAGAAATACACATTGAACTTTATGCCGGTGATGCGCCCATTTCTGCGAGCAACTTTATACGCTATATCAAAGCCGGAGCGTTTAATAATGGGCGTTTTTATCGAGTTGTGCGTTTAGACAATGATAATGGCGCGCCCAAAATTGAAGTGATACAGGGTGGTGCCAATCCTGAATTCAAGGACTTTGCGGCAATTGAACTTGAAACCACTCAACACACCGGCATTCAACATTTAGATGGCGTGTTGTCTATGGCTCGCGGCACGCCTGACAGCGCGACTTCTGAGTTTTTTATCTGCGTGGCTGCACAACCTTCTTTAGATTTTGGAGGAACGCGCAATCCAGACGGTCAAGGCTTTGCAGCCTTTGGTCGAGTGACTAAAGGAATGCCAATTGTTAGAAAGATCCATCAAATTCAAGATGCATTGGAAGTCGAAGACAACTATGTGAAAGGACAAATGTTGGCGCAACCTGTCACTATTTCAAAAATTCGATTGGTAAACTGATCGTCTTAGTCACTTGGTGAGTACCTAATGACATATCACGCTAATTTGTCGAGAGAGCCATGTTCAGTTTTTTAAAAGCAGACCCTGCCAAAAAATTACGTAAAACCTATGACCAAAAAGCCACAAAAGCCATGTTGGCGCAACGTAAAGGCGACATTAAAACCTATTCCCTACTCACCGCCGAAGCAGAACAAATTTGGGAAGCCATACAAAAACTTGAAGCGAATAATAAATGACAGTTGAAAAAACGAAGGTAATATCATTGCTGCATGACTGCACCTCGATTGAAAACGGCTGGGGCATTCTGAGTCGTTAGTTATCAATACGGCTTGGTATAAGTTAAGCACCACGTCAGATAGATATTCTCTACTCGCTAGTAGTGGTTTTCAATCCAGCTTTCAAAAATTAGGCAGGCAGAGACACTGTCTATTTTTTGTTTATCTAACTTTTTGTAACCGCCAAGTTCAAACAATCGGGCCTTGGCATCTACCGTAGTTAAACGTTCATCACACGTTTCTATCGCCACTTTGTATTTAGCGTTAAGCCGATTAGCGAATTTTTTGGCTGAGAATGTCACTTGTTGGCTACTACCGTCCATATTAAGCGGCAAACCTACCACAGCTAATTGCGGCGACCATTCAGCAAATAGCTGAGCCACTTCATCCCAGTTAGGAATACCATCGACTGCCTTTAGTGCATTTAGCGGAGAAGCGGTACCTGTTATTTCTTGCCCAACGGCAACACCAATGCTTTTAGTGCCAAAATCGAAGGCTAAAACCGTTCTTTGCCCTTGCTTGCTCATTTAAGCACCAACATCATGCATGACCTACATCTGGCCCTAACTGCCACACATCTATACCTAAACGCTGCACTGCAGTTTCCCATTTTTTATGGATAGGCGTATCGAATAATATATCGCTATCCGCTTCGACCATTAACCATGAGTTAGTTTGTATTTCTTCTTCCAACTGCCCCGCAGTCCAGCCCGCGTATCCGAGCATAATTAACGATTTTTCAGGGGCCTCTTTATTGCCCAAAGAAGAGATGATGTCTTTAGAAGTAGTCACCATCAATTCAGGGGTCATAGTTAAACTTGAAGCCCAACCTGATTGTGAACTATGCAAAATAAAACCACGGTCTTGGCTAACAGGGCCACCAGCTAAGATAATATCTTGTGCCTTTTCGTCTATGACCTCGGCTTTATCGTCAACTTGTTTAACCAACTCCTTTAATTTCATGCCAACAGGTTGATTAATTATTAGGCCCATTGCGCCGTGCTCATTGTGTTCACAAATATAGGTCACTGTACGAGCGAAATACGGATCGTCCATGCTCGGTGATGCGATAAGTAAATAGTTTTGCAAACTTTGCATTATAGCAGTTAGGCTCCTTTACCCGTGGCCAGACGTTTTTCAATGGCATCGAATAACATTCCGGTAATATTCACGTCGTACGCCGCCTCAATCTCGCGGACACATGTTGGACTAGTGACATTGATTTCAGTGACTCTGTCTCCAATTACATCTAAGCCAACAAATATCAGGCCTTTTTCTACCAATAGTGGCGCAATGGTTTCTGCTATTTTCAAATCTGACTCTGATAGGGGTTGCGGTCGACCTGTACCACCAGCAGCCAAATTACCGCGATTTTCACCTTTAGTGGGTAATCTAGCTAATGCATAAGGCACCACTTGACCATCCACAATTAAGATACGTTTATCGCCGTCTTTTATCTCAGGTAAAAACTTTTGAAACATAGCATATCGGGTGCCTAACTCTGTGAGTGTCTCAATAATTACCCCTAGGTTATTACCATCTGCTTTTACCCTAAAAATAGAGGTACCACCCATTCCATCTAGGGGTTTACAAATAATGTCTTGGTGGGTTTGATGAAACTCTCTAATTAAGTTTGAATCTCTTGTCACCAATGTATCCGCAACCAAATCAGGAAACCAAGACGTAAACAGTTTCTCATTAAAATCTCGCAAGCTTTGTGCGCGATTCACCACCAAAGTCCCCGCTTGTTCAGCCAATTCAAACATGTGAGTGGCATAAATAAACTCGTTGTCTACTGGCGGATCTTTGCGCATTAAAATAACATCTAACTCAGCTAAACTTTGCTGAACGCCGGCACCTAAGGTAAACCACTTATCTGCATTAGATTCAACAGCCAACTCTGCCATACGTGCCATTGGACGACCATTTTGCAAATACAAGTCGCCCATTTCGATATAAAACAATTGGTAACCTCGTTTCTGCGCGTCGAGCAACATTGCAAAACTGGTATCTTTTTTAATGTTGATGTCCTGAATAGGATCCATCACTATGCCAAGTTTAATGGTCAAAATTGTTCCTTAGAGATGTTGTTCAAGGTTAATTGAACAGATAAATGATTGGTACATACAGATGAACCTGATCTTGAGGTATTTGTTGCATAATTCAAGCATCTATTTTCTTCAAAGCAAGAAAATTTGATTATTCACCTAAGCATTATAATGGCTCAGGTGAATGTATAAGGCTAGATTCGCTTCGCCGCTTTTTTAGCTTGTTTTGCCAGCTCTTGATTATCTGTCTTAGCCAAACGTTGATAAATTTCTTTCGCTTGTACCTTTTTAGCATTAAGAGCAAATAAATTAGCTAAACGAAATTCAGCCCAATCCTTAGGTGACATGCCGTCCAAGTCTGGCGCTTCAACAATATATTGTTGTAATGCCTTGATACCCTCTTCAACGTTACTTTCACTTAGTACAGCGGTTTTACCTAATTGGTACATAGCGTTATATTTTGCGGTGACACTTTCTTGCGTTTCGGCAGTTTTGCCAATAGCGAGACTAAACTCTTCAAATGCCGCTTCAAAATTCTCTTTTTGCTGATGAACAATGCCTGCTAAAAAGAAAAAGTCGGGAATATCTTTGTATGTCAGTTTTGCTTGTTGCAAAAGACTAGCTGCTAGCGCGTCGTTATCTTGGGATAGTTCATAATTGATTTCGGCTTCTAACCCCATTTTGGGATCTAGAAGTTTAATTTGTTCTACTTGAATTTTAGCAATTTTAAGATCGCCGCCCGCGATGCTAGGAGCGCTAGTATGAAACTGCATTAAACCTTTACGGTATTTAATTGAATCTGGCTCTAGCTCAACTGCTTTGGCAAAACTATTCTGCGACTTTTCAGCATAACTCAATGCTGAAAAAATCGAATTGGCAGCTTGCCTGCCCATAATGGCGCCGCGAACGTAATGGGCTTCAGGATCATTAGATTGCGATTCTACCGCTTTTTCAATCCATTCTTCAGCGTCATCTAAATCAATGTTCATATAGATTTTGGCAAGATAAACCAAAGCTTTGGGGTTACCAGACTGTTTCTCAAACAATGCTATCGCCTGTTGCGTTTTCCCTGAGTCTAATACTGCAATAGCGTTATCCAGTGACGAAGAAGCGCTGGCATAGGTGACAGATGAGAAACTCAAATAACTTGCGAATATGATCTTGGTGGTGAAATTCATTGACTTGTTTTTCCTTAATTCTAATGATTCTGACTAATTATTTCAGTTTTCAGACGTTTCGTTGAGTATTCGGTTCAAAACTATTTAGGTGTTTATACCAATTCATCTTATCAATTAGTCACTCAGAGAACACCAGCGACTTTCAATCGAGGCGTAGTCCTGCAGGAATGGCTACCCCCTTTCAAAGGACTAGAACGAAGAGTGAAAGTCGCTGGTGTTCTCCCTTTGGGCGA
>NZ_JBDVXF010000026.1:0-43887 GCF_039964565.1 Paraglaciecola sp. | reverse complement strand
TCAGCGAGATTTAAAATCACCTAATCAAGGCGCTCGAATGAAGCAATAGTTATTCTATTGTAAGTTCGAGCAACGCAGAGTAGGTGCTTTTAAACCTCGCCCAAAGGGAGAACACCAGCGACTTTCACTCTTCGTTCTAGTCCATTGAAAGGGGGTAGCCATTCCTGCAGGACTACGCCTCGATTGAAAGTCGCTGGTGTTCTCTGAGTGACTAATTGATAAGATGAATTGGTATTACATAAGGGCGTTTCTGAGCTCCTTTACTCTTACTCCTTTCCAATTAGTATCAAATACAATACTGTCCACCAGGTTTTGCGCTTTGTCTAACGTAGAGCTCGCCATTTTGCGATGAAACTTGAAATATCTTGTATTTATTCCTGGGTTTTCTTTTATATATTCAGTGTATAGGCCATGCCAGACGGCAGCTTTAAAATTATCTTGGTTTTTTAAGTTATACATAATATAAAATTCAAACACTTCGGGAGCGAGATCATTTAAAAATTCGGTACGATCGAGTAACAAATCCGCTATTTTTCTGGCTTCATCCATACTTCGCGTGGCGGCTTTTGCCATCATCACTGTGTAAACATCTTGATGCACATCATCCTTCAAATCTACGCCATTGACCATTGACTCCCAATAGTCCGTATTGCCTGTTTTTTGGTAAAGCCATAAGTTAATTTCGGGTCTAACGCCTTTGGTTTCCTTAACGATTTTATCTTGAAACTTGGGAATATTAGCAATAGTTGAAAAGCGAGATATCTCGTCAGATTTTTGAATCGAACTCTGGGCCAAAACAACATTTTCTAAACACGCTTTGTACTTATCGAGAACAGTAAGTGCAATATAGGAATTTTTCACAGTGGGGATACGTTTTTGATTAATCAACGCTCGAATAGTATCGGCGCGGGGTAAACCGCATAAAGCACCATCGTGGGTTAAATCACATATTTTCTTATTCTGAGCATCGGTACATAACATCACTGCTGAGCCGGTGACTTCACCAGTCTCATCTTTGGAGCAAGCCATTAAAAATATACAGATAGAAAATAGTAGGAACTGACGCATTATGATTTTACAGAATGAGGATGATTAGATTTTAGAAGAATAGGCGTTATCAATGTTGTAAGCAATGGGGAAAGTCGACGCATTGTACTTACTAAAGGTACTGAAAAACGAAAATGTCATCAAAAGAGCCCGTTGTTCGTATCGTTTATGTGAATAGTGTACGCTTCAAATCTGACGAACAAGGGGCCTTTGCAAATAATTATCTAAGTTTTATTTCCCCAGATAAGGCTTTTTCAAGAAAATCGACTCGAGCTAAAATTTTGTCGCGAGCGTCGCAGTCGTAACAGCGATTGAGCATGCTTTTGATTGATGAAAGTTCGTCTTCTGCTCCTTCAACATCCTCTCGAAGCAATTTCATTAACGCCAAGCGATGGTGGGCGTCGTAGAGATTTTTGTTCAACACGACTGCGGTATTAAAGTTCTTTTCGGCTTCTTCAGGTCGGCCCAATTGAATTTGTGACATACCCATCATGTATAGTTGGAAGCCTCGATTGGTACAGGTACTTTTTCTTAATTGCTCATTAGGATCTTTATTACTACGGCCTGAGTTGGAAATAGATGAAGCAGATACATTGCCTGAACTGGTTTGACTGTATTGGCCTGAACTATTGGATGTTTGGTTGGCCAGCATATTCTGATTGATTTGGCTGTTAATAAGCCCATCGATACCCGCTCTCTTGTTGCGCTCAGCCCGCAATGCACACTTGGCATTTTTCTTAAATTCAACTTCTGCGAGTTCAAAATTGCCAGAATTAAATGCTTGTAACGCAGCATCGCCGTATGCCGCCGTCACTTCAATTCGTTCTGTTGTATCAGATTTTTCTTCGTCACTTTTGGGGGCATTGGCCTGTTGGGCGTTGACATAAAAAGGCAAAGTAATAATTAATAACCCAGTGCACAGCTTTAAAGGCAAGGTAGACCGAGTAACGTGTTTCAGTTGTGTAGAAAAAGTGTTTAATTTAAGCATAATCTCCTCCTAGAGAATGTTTGCTTAATCATTTAATTGTCCGCATATGCGAGGCTTACTTTTTTCAACGCGTTAAACGGTAACAATGGTTAGCGTGTTTTTTGTGCGATTTAAGTATCACCCAATATTGCCAATAGTGATAACTCGATTGTGTAATAAAATATTTTCGGCAGTGATGCCAGTTGCTGCACATATTGCTGCACATATTAGTGAAGCGTTTAAACGGCACTCGGAATTTTATCTCTGCGGTAAACTAATTCCCTCTTTTCACATTCACTTTATTGGAGCCAGCAATTTCCGAGATAATTGTAGGCTCTGAGGTAAACCGCTTAAACATCACAAACACAAAACAACTAAATATCAGACCAATCACTAAGGCTCCTACCCATTGAATCTGTAAAAAATCCAAAGTAAATAACAAAGTAAGGCCACTTAACACAGCTAAGTTGCCGACAAAATATTGAGTCGCTCCATAACGTTCAACGGTTAAGTTGAGATTGTCTGTGTATAAACGTATCAGTGAGTCCAAAGAGTTAATTACAAAAATAATACCCACAACAACCATAGAGACGTTGATAAAACTGTTCATATTTAACTCGTTTAGATGGTAATAATATAAACCTACAAACCACACTGCGATAGGTATTGAAGGAAAGATCAGCATGGCTAACAATACTTGATAGGTGCGTAAACCACTGACAAAGCGAGAAGTGAATTGGCCTATCATAATGCACCACGCAAACCACCAGTACAGGTAAAACTCGTGGTAGGCATTAAGGGGTAATACAAAGTTATGGAGATTTGCGAAATAGTTACCGAGTAAATTAAACGTCGAAAAAAACTCCGTTGCGGTTCCTTGTTGAGAAAACAAAGCGCTTGCCCAAAGTAAAAGTATTAATGCTATGAACAGCCAAGTGCTGGCTAAGCTAAGCACTTTGACGTAACGAATATCCGTACTGGAATACACAGATAGTGCAATGATGGCCAAGACTATTATGTAAAAACTTGCAGTAAGGCTCCCTGCATCGGCTAACTGTGGGATGTACCAAGGTAAGTTACTGAGTAGTAAAAAAGCGGTAAATGCACAAGTGCCAATGATCACAATATTGTTAACAAGCTTGACCACGGGAATACTAAAAAACTGTACTTTAGGCTCAAGTACACAAAAGTAAAAACAGGTGAGAAAGTAAAAACTCCAAATTAAAAATGCCCAAAACCCAAACTCTATTGCCAGAGGGTTCGAAAATGCATATTCAGGATTGCTGACTATATCTGCATAACCAGCGAACTCCGTCAATGGGAACATAATGAGCCCTACATCTAAACCGGAGGTGAAGAGTATGGCGATAAATGTAAAGGTACTAACAGGCGTCACACCAATGCAGCGGATATTGCCCCATTTCAGTAAAACGCCAACGATACATGCAAAGGTGAAAAAAATACCGGCGGATAACCAAAGTGTCATGACATATCCCTATGCCCCGAGACCGGAAAATGTGTTTCTAAACAATTAATCAAAATGTAATAAATGACTGCGTCCTTTTAACGTTTAGCTTGATTGGTTCGTTGCTGCGTTTCCCAATGAGCATCGCCCATCACTTTAACTGTTTCAGGAGCTAAAGTGTTACCTTTAATCAAGTCTGCGGCGCGCTCTGCCAACATAATAGTGGGCGCGTTTAAGTTGCCATTTGGAATAGTCGGAAAAATTGAAGAGTCGACAACTCGTAAACCCTCAATGCCCTGTACTTTAGTTTGTGGATCTACCACAGATAACGCATCAATCCCCATTTTACATGAACAACTTGGGTGATAGGCGCTTTCTACTGATTCGCGTACAAATTTATCAATCTGCTCGTCGCTTTGAATATTTGTGCCGGGCTGGATCTCTTCACCTCGAAAATTATCTAATGCAGGTTGATTGATGATTTCGCGGGTAAGTCTAACGCAGTCTCTGAATCCCTGAATATCATCCTGATGCTGTAAATAATTAAAGGTAATTTGCGGCGCGTCTTGGGGATCTGCAGATACCACTCGTACACTGCCACGACTTTTCGGTTTGTTATGCCCGATATGCACCTGAAAGCCATGCCCAGCAAAGGCTTCTTTACCATCGTAACGCATAGCCGCTGGTAAAAAATGGTATTGCAAGTCTGGCCATTCTACACCGGCTTGTGAGCGTATAAAGCCGCATGATTCAAAATGATTAGTGGCCCCTAAACCGTCTTTATTTAAAATCCAACGAACGCCAATTTTAAGTTTGCTCCACCAGTCTAATTCACCATTTAGAGTAATGGGTTGAGTACATTTAAATTGAAAATAAAATTCAAGGTGGTCTTGCAGGTTTTCACCGACACCTTTTAAATCATGTAGGCATTCAATACCAGCCTTCTCTAGCACCTCTTTGGGGCCTATGCCTGACAACTGTAACAGGTGAGGTGAGCCAATTGAGCCGGCGCTCAAAACCACTTCTTTATTGACTCTGATTTCTTTAATTTGATTTTTGTGTGCGAATCGCACCCCAACAGCGGTTTTATCTTCGATCAATACCTTGTGTACCAATGCGTGAGTCAAAACCGTCAAGTTGGTTCGCTGCATTGCTGGGCGTAAATAGGCGTTGGCAGCGGATGCACGGCGGCCATTTTTGACTGTCATATGCATCGGGCCAAATCCTTCTTGTTGTTGGCCGTTATAATCCTTAGTCGCAAAATATCCAGCGTCAACCCCAGCATCAATGAAGGCTTGATAAAGCGGGTTTTGCATTTGATTACCATTGTTAACGCCCAACGGGCCATCATCACCACGATACTCGTCTTTACCAAAGGCCCAACTTTCAGCTTTTTTAAAATAGGGTAGGCAATGGGCATAATCCCAATTGGTTGCGCCTGATTGTTGCCATTCATCAAAATCTTTGGCGTGCCCACGCACGTACACCATACCGTTAATTGATGATGAGCCCCCTAACACTTTACCTCTAGGGCAATGCATTACTCGGTCGTTCAAGTGGGGTTCCGGTTGGGTAGCGAATTGCCATGCGTATTTTTGGGTATTCATGGGAATAGACAAGGCAGTCGGCATTTGAATAAAGATACTTTTATCACTGCCTCCCGTTTCTAATAACAATACGCTACTGTTAGGGTCTTCAGATAACCGATTGGCTAACACACAACCCGCTGAGCCTGCACCGATTATGATGTAATCATAGACTGCTTGCATCTTTATCTCCTAAGCTAAAACGGACTGTCTAAAGGTGCTAAACCTACATACACAGATTTTAATTGGGTATATTGCTTCAGGGTAGCTAAGCCGTTTTCTCGACCTAACCCTGATTGTTTGTAACCTCCAACTGGCATTTCAACAGGAGATAACCCATAACTGTTGATCCAGCAAATGCCAGCTTGCATTTGGTGAATCACTCTGTGCGCTCGGGTGATATCTTGGGTAAATACTCCAGCGGCTAGGCCTAACTGAGTATTATTGGCGCGAGCTATCACTTCGTCTTCATTTTCAAAGGTTAAAACAGCCATTACTGGGCCAAATATTTCTTCGCGGCAAATACTCATATTGTCTTCACAGTCAGTAAATACCGTTGGTGCCACAAAATACCCGTTAGGTGCGTCTTGTGGTTGCAGTGGTTCGCCACCGCACAATAGCGTCGCCCCTTCAGCTTTTCCTTTGGCAATGTAACCCAACACCAACTCCTGATGCTTTTTGGAAATAAGCGCACCAAAGTTGGTGTCTGGATGCAAAGGGTCGCCTGGTATTATATTGGCTTCGATTCGCGCTAATAGTTTTTTGATAAACACTGGGTAGATGTCTTTTTGTACAAAGACTCGAGTGGCGTTAGTGCAAATCTCTCCTTGGGTGTAAAAGTTGCCGAGCATGGCAGCAGACACAGCGTTATCAATATCAGCATCATCAAAAATAATTAAGGGCGATTTGCCGCCGAGCTCCATAGTGACCTCTTTGAGGGTTGTCGCCGCGCCAGCCATGACTTTTTTGCCGGTGCTTACTTCTCCGGTAAAAGACACTTTTGCAATGTCCTGATGATGACTAAGCCAAGCGCCTACTTTGCCGTCACCTTGGATCACGTTGAATACTCCAGAAGGTAACCCAGCCTCAGTCAATATTTCTGCTAGTTTTAGCGCACCTAATGGTGTTTCTTCGGAAGGTTTAAATATCATGGCATTGCCACACGCAAGTGCGGGAGCTGCTTTCCAACAAGCGATTTGCAGAGGGTAGTTCCACGCACCGATGCCTGCACATACACCAAGGGGTTCAGGCCGGGTGTAATAGAAATCGTCACCCACTTGTTGTTGATTACCTTCAATTGCTGGGGCAAGACCTGCAAAAAATTCGATTGCATCGGCACCTGATGCAACGTCTACTACGCTTGCCTCTTGCCATGGTTTTCCTGTATCCGCGACCTCAATCAAGGCGAGTTCGTCATTGTATTTACGCAATAATGCAACCGCTTTGAGCAAAATACGATTACGTTGTATTCCGGTCATTTGTGACCAACTGGCAAAACCTTGTTGAGCGCTAGCAATCGCGTTTTGTTGAATAAAATCGTCTGCTACTTCCATCCGATAAATCACTTCTCCTGTTGCTGGATTCGTAACATCAAAGGTTTCACCACTTTGATTGGCTAGAAAACGACCATCAACAAAGTTTTGATAACAGGGCTTAGGAGAAAATGAAATGGGCATAGATAAGTACTCGCGGGATCAAAAGGCAAAAAACTACAGAACTATGCCTGCTATTGATATGTCAATCAACCTCAGTGATTGATTGTTAGAGGTAAAAAAGCCCTGTGAATTAAACAGGGCTGTTTATTTAGAACCAGTTAGTTGTTTGTGATTAAAAACTTAATCAAAAACTCACACTTTGTTATTGAATAAATCTAATCACACTAGGGTTTAACTGGGTTTCTAAACGATTGATAACAGGCTGATTGGTATCTGTATCAATGACTTCTACTCCAGGTGCTGCATCTTCTCTAACACTTATCCATAAAAATCCTGCCGTATCTACGTCGATAAATCCAATATTACTAGATTCTACGTCATAGGCTGTTTCGCTACTTATCTCACCGGTACTGGGGTTGAATTGATACAGCGTCGATTCTTCGCGGTAAGGACCAAAGAAGGTTTCGTTCGCAAAAAAGTAACCTTTGTCGGCAGAAACAACTACTGCTGACTGGATGAATTGAGTGGTGTTGTCGGTGATGTCTGTTGCAGTTAATACTGTGCTTAGGCTGAAATCGTTAGTATCTACTTTTTCGATCATACTTAGCTCTGGACTCATTGCGGCATACGAGTCACGAGTGGTGATATACACATTGTCTTCAAACGCTCTGATACTGTGTTCCAGAGGATTGAGACCCAGAATAGGAATACCCTTCATGTTGTCTGTCGCGTCTGCGTTGGTTTCAATTTCACTGTCTGTTGTGGTATCAAACACCGCTAAATATACTGGGTTTGAAGCGGCATAAGCATCATCTAAACGTTGCATAGCTACAAACAATTTTCCGTCGTGAATAACAGCTGCAGATGGACTAGGGGTACCTAGGGTATTGTTGTCAGGAATGTAACTTGATAGGTCTAGCTCACCAATTTTGAAACTTTCAAAGTCGTTAGCTTGTGGGTTCACTATCCAAATTTTATCCGAGCCATAACGTATGAGATAAGCTTTTTCTGCACTAAGTGACACTAAGGTATAAGGGTTACGGCTGGTGGAGTCCAAATCATCCTGAGTTGAGTAAGACCAAATTTCTGTATCGGCGTCTTCGACATCATATTTACTAATGGTATCAATGAAAAAACGCCCAATATGATACAGCTCGTTTTCATAAACATTGATGGTGTAATCAGATTGTGTTTTGGCATAAAAACCGTCATCGACAGTTTGTGACGCAGAGTCTAAATACGCCACTTGAGAGCTAGAGAAGTCAGCCGCTAAGGTTTGTACTACTGCAAGAGAAGGTGTATCTAATTCATCTCCAACATTTACAGTAACATCAATTGAATCAGTTAAACCTTTGGCATCAGTGACAGTTACAGTGAAACTGTAAGGTCCTGTATCACCATTTTCAAAATCTGGGGCGTTTATAAATTCCACTGCCCCCGTATTGTCTATGGCAAAAAGTTGTTGGTCAGAACCCTCAATAGAAAACGTTAATACGTCGCCATCATCTGTTGCAGTATATTGGCCTACTGTAGTGGTATTTTCTGCCACAGTTATTGATAAGTTACCTGACAACTCTGGCGCTTGATTATCGTCGCTTCCGCAACCTCCCAAAATCGATAGGGTGCTGATTAAGCCTAGTGTAATCGCAGACTTTTTGAATAGTATTAACATTTAGATGCCTTGTATTGAGAGTTTGAAAAAGATGTTTCGACCTTGTGCAGGACGGTTTGCTAAGTCTTGATACTGTTGATCAAAGAGGTTATTCACGCTGAAGTTAAAGTGATACATATCTCGAACGTAACTTAATTGAATATCTGTCACTTTACGTTGTGCTGGTTTGCCAGTTTGGCCATTATTAGACGCGAATATATTCGCGCGGTTAAAGTACAAGTCTTTATCTATTGCACTGCGAAGCTGTATTTTCCATTGAGGCGTTAACTGATAGTTAACTGAAAAACTGTATTGTTGGTGATAAATCCCAGGTAACTTTTTATTGTCAAATGATGAGATAGCAGAGTCAGTTTGGCTATCAATGAAGTTGGCTTGTAAGTTAATATTAAAGGCAGCAGTTACCCTTAGTTTTGATTCTAGTTCTAGGCCATGTAGTGTTGCGTTGCTGACATTTTCATAGGCTCCAACACCGCTAGTGTTAAAAATAGCAACTATGGCATTATCTGACTGTTGCCGGTAAACCGAAGAAATTAAGGCGTAATTCATTCGTGCAAAATTGTGCTCAAATGTAGCTCCCAAACTGACGGTTTTAGCTTGTTCTGGTAATAACTCTTGGCTGCCTTTAAATAATCCTCTATCACCAAACAATTCAAATAAGGTCGGAGTACGAATTCCATTACTCGCCACCAGTTGTGTTTTTAATTTTTGCCCTTGATACACCACGCCTATTTCTTGGGTTTGGTGGTGTTGCTTGTTATTAAACTTTTCAGCGTCAGCTTGGTTAACTGCTATATTTTGATTTTTTTCACTCAGCTGAGTTAATAATGAATAAACAGAAAATGCGCCGTCATTTTGCTGCCACTCAAATCGAGAACCCAACAATTGCTGATCTTGTTTGGCTATGACATCGCAACTACTGATTGCATTGCAAACAATTGGGCCATTTCTGTCGATGCTCAAAGAATCGAACTGTTGTTGGTTAAATTGTATAAATGGGCTAACAGCAAAGTCGCCATATTGGCTTTCAAACATAAAAAACGTATTGAATTCGGCATGGGTTTTAGTGATATCGTAGTGCCCATCTAAACGGGTTATATCGGCCAATATATCTAAATAACGTTCAGATTTGTTTTCTCGGTATGCTTCAAATTCAAGGTTCTCTAACCATTTTGTTGGCACATAAATACTGTGTCTGTATCCCAATCGCCAGGTTTCAGACGAGAGATTCGAGGAGTTTTCAGGGGTATTATTTTGATAGTTAGGGATGGCCTTCTTTTGGTCATTGTATTGCAAGCTAAGTCTAATTTGCTGATTGGCCAACGTTATCTGGTTGTTTATAAAAAAATCGTGTTTTTCAAACTCATTATTGCTCAAAGGCTCATAAGTAGACTGGTTACTGTTGCTAAAACTTTGAGGTACAAGGTAATCATAATTGTTATCCGTTTTTAGATAACTTCCTCCAATTGATAGAGTATTTGAAGCAAGTGCTTTGTTATATAAAAGGTTGAGTTCTTGGTGGTCATAAGCGCCCAGAACCAAACTCAGTTTCAACTTAGTTTCGCTAGGGTTATAGGTGTTGATTCTAATTACCCCTCCAATTGGAGTTGAACCTGCACCAATAGCTTGATTTTTACTGATTTCGATACTCTGAATTTGTTCGATAGGAATTTGGTTTAAATCAAAACCACCAAATTGACTGTCGTTGACTAATTGACCATCAATGTACAGTTGTACTTGTTTACTGGTTGATCCCCTTATTGATACAGAAACAGGATTGCCTAGTCCGCCTATTTGACGGATCTGGATGCCATTAATTGTTTGTAAAATATCCGCTAAAGTTTGAGATGTGTTGGTAAACTTGTCACCAGATAAAATCTGATAATTGCTTAACAATAGAGAGGGTTGGTCGTAAATTGTGAGCACTTCAACACTTTCTGACGGGCGCTCATTTGCCGCTACCAGATGCAGGTAACAACAGCATAAAAGCCACACTAAAAAGCGTTTTTGGAAAAACATTTTGACCTCTGAAATGAGGACAATAGGAATGCCGAAACAGCACGTAAACAATTTGTTCAAGTGCGAATGTTTCAATACAATTCCTAGCGCCCACCGCACCGTAAATGTGTATATTGACAGGCCGGTCTCCGGGCTTAACTGAAATTCAGTATTACCGTTGCGGGGGCAGCGTTAGAATTAGACGGTTGCTATGTCGCACTAACTTCCCGATTATCTCTATTAGTCAAACGATACATGATTGTTTGTTAGAGCACCTGAGCAATTTGAGCGCGCAATTTTGAGGATGTTTAACGTAAATGTCAATGTAATAGGATGCGATGCAAAGTGCGTTGCTTGGAGCAAAGCATGCAAATCAGCACTTAATATGTAAAACGGCAAAAACTCAAACCTCTGGGTTTAGAATAAAACGTTTCAGTAGGGGGGCTATAAAACCAAAGTTGTAGCTTCTCAAATGGATTGAACTTTATTGATTGCAGCTACTTGGTTTCGACCGTTTTTTTTCGCTCTAAACAAGGCGATGTCAGATTGACTGTAGAGTAATTCGAAACTACATTTCATCCAACTTTCAACCAAGCCAATGGACAAGGTAATATTGACTGGAGTGGATGGCGTGTTAAACGCACTGTTCATTACTTTGTCTCGTAATCGATTCATTATGTCGTATGCTTCAGTGGCTTGAGTATTTCTTAATAACACCCCAAATTCTTCACCTCCTATTCGCCCAAATAGATCGTACTCGCGCAAAGTGCCACTCACCAGCGAACACAATTGACGAAGTACTGTATCACCTACTTGGTGGCCAAATGTGTCGTTAATTTTCTTGAAGTAATCAATATCTAATAGACAGAAAGTAAAAGTATGATGGTTTCTTTTATAGAGATTAATTTCAGACTTGACGCTACCTATGAAACTGCGGCGGTTGGCGATTCGGGTTAATTCATCTGTTAATGCTAAGTCAGTCAATTCATGAATATGCTCAGATAGTTTCCTTTCAATATCTTTTTGAGCACAGAGACTTTTGGCTTGCAATAACACCTCGCCCGAGGGAAGTGTTTGTTCAGATATCAAGTACCAACTGCCGTTAGTATGATCTACTTCAAACAGTCGAAACTCTTGGCTACGCCTTTTGTTTTGTGCATTTGTTAGCCATGATTCCATATCCTTTGTCTCAATATAGGGGCCCTGCTTTTTTTCATGAGCAAGACGCATCAATTGGCTGAATGACTGTCCGATAATAGGCTCTAAGTCCATACACATAAAATCGGCATACGCTTGGTTACAGCCAATTAACTTGTCTTCTGCAGAAAAAATGGCGTATCCATCTTGAGATACACTAAGAAAGTCTCCGATTCGATTGGCTAATGTTAAAACTCCTTTTTCCATACTACCTCTAGTTGATTTCTGACCCTGAATCTTGGAAATGCTAAACCTCGCCCAGTAAACATAATTGGCATTGCAGGCTTTGTACAGAAAATTCAGTAGTCATTGTGGTGCTCAAAATAATGGTTATCATAAAATTTTCACTATTGTATGCTACGTAAAAGTGCAAATTATTAAGGCATGATATGAACGATGAACAACTCAGTCCTTTTGTGATGAGTACACAAGAGGGGAAGTACCAAGTGATAGATGGTAATGAACAAACATGGCTAGAAACCTCCAGTGAAATGACTGCTCAGCATTACATTGATTTACTCAATAAGGCTTTTAAGTCGGGTTTCAAAACAGGATTCCGCAAAGCTCGGTCCGGATAATTATTGGTGATGTTCGAAACCTATTTGAGTGAAATTGCGAGCTAATTTCCTTACAATAAATAAGCAACTAAACTAGTGAACTATGCGCTTTGAATTGAGTTAGCGCTTTATTCAAAATAACGTTTTCCAAATAATATGAATAACTCAAACTTGGTTTATCCCAGTACTGCAGCGAATGCCGTGACAATGACTCGGCATGCGATAAGCCTAAACGTTTCAAAATCCCTATATTTTGCAGCGCAACAATGCTATCAACGTAACGCCTTGTTGATGGAAACTCGAAGGGGGGATGCGGCAGTCGCGCCTTTGTTGCCAGCACAAAAATTTCTGCCCCATGCATCTTCTTTCAGTCTTAACTCAATAAACGATCAAGTTCTCGAAACTAACTTATTAAAGGAAATCGCTCAGGGTCCCGTAGCGAGTGAAATTCGAAAAATGTTGGGAAGTGAGCAAATAAGTTGTGATTATGACCAGGCATGGATACGACGCCAATATGCGCCTCACTTATACCCACCTATGCATGCGCCTCACGGTTGGCATCAAGATGGTGCCTTAGGTTTCGATTTTTCGGCTTCGCAGAACATCCCTAGAGTAACTGAAACCTTATTACCCACAGTGACATGTTGGATAGCTTTGACTCAATGCGGAGCAGATGCCCCAGGACTAGAGTTTGTTACCGAGACTATTGATGAGTTGCTTTATCCAAATGAATTAACCCATAGAAGTATTCACAGCCGATATCCTTCTGATTCATTTTGGCAACCTCAAATGCATGCAGGTGACGCAGCGATTTTTAAAGGCGGTACCTTACATCGTACTCACGTGGTTGAGCAAATGCGGTCGAATCGAACCAGCGTGGAGTTGCGATTTGTAGCCTCACATGAAATTCCAACACGTTTATTAGGCGATTGTTTTATCGCCTTGCCCGATGAATAATTTGGGGCATCATAAGTAGGGTTAAATGGCGCTGTATTCTACTCTACCATCTGAATTCCGACATGATTACTCGGAACATAGTGATCAAACTCGTAGAAGAGATTTTGATTTTTTGGATTAGATAAAAATGCATCTAGTTTTCGTTTTAATGTCAGGCCTTCTGCTGATTTAGGAATCGCCAGAGTGCTTGGAACTATGCCCATTTCTTTATAATACACACCTTGTAATTCCAGTGACTTGATGGCGTTCATAGTTGCGACACCTTCGAACAAAATTACTTTGAGGCGTCCTAAGGCTAGCATTTTAACTAACTGCTCTAATTTACTCACTTCAACAAATTTTTTCTCTGGCAAGCCCACTATTTCAGAAAGAAACTCAGCGTTGCCTAAAAGAGTTCCAATGCTTCGGGTTGGTAGTTGGCTAATATTGAAATAACTCTTATCCAAGGCAAATAGGTGAACATGGGTATCAATATGCCAATCGAGTTCAGTGGCATATTGATAAAAGTCATCTGTTTCTAATTGATGAGGCGTCATACCGATGAGTTCTAGTTTTTTGTTTTGTAAGTTCTTTTTGGCTCTGGCATAGGTCATGATTTCGACATTAAAGTGGATATCTTCAGTGCCAGAAAATTTGTGAAGCATATCGACAACTAAGCCACTGCCGTCTTCATTAATTAATGGAGGAAACGGTTCAAAACCAACAACTATTTCCCGAGAGTATATTTGCGAGCTATGTACAACTAAATAAAAGAAAGTAACGTAATATGTTAGTACTAATTTCCACATAAGCGCGCCCTGCGTTTTGCCCCAGTACCAAGATACAATTACAGCTAAGCACACACAAGATTTTAGTTGGCTAAATGACAGATCTGTTGTTACTTTTCTTTTTTAATCATGCGCTTGGCTTGCTCAACGATCAATTCACAGGAAGGCAAAACTTCATAACTTGCGGCGCCTAAGGGAATAAAACTATCGTGGGCAGTTAAGCGCTGTACTGTTCGTTCGGGAAAGTCTTTGTCATGTTCAAGTAGCAGGGTGATGAGTGCTTCGCTAATGGAGCCTGTTTGGCGACATTCATCTACGATTAACACATTTTTAATGTCGCCAATTGCTTTAACTATGGCTTTTTCATCTAAAGGTGCAAGCCAACGAAGATCTATCACAGTACAGTGAATGTTTGATTCAGCTAGCAGTTTTTCAGCTTGCCGACTCAAATAATATCCGTTGCCATAACTGATAATACACAGGTCTTTACCCTTGCCAAAGCAGCCCAACTGCCCAGTTTTTATGGGTTTAGCATCGTTTGTTGGTACATAATCAAATGACCAAAGTGCATCACCTTCTTGATGTAGATCTTTTTTCATATACAGCGCGATAGGCTCAATAAAAATCACCACTCGTTGATCTTCTTGGGCCAACCTGACCGATTCCCTGAGCATTTCTACCGCATCGGCACCGTTTGAAGGGCAAGCAATGATGAGTCCTGGAATATCACGAAATACCGCAAAAGAGTTGTCGTTATGGAAATGTCCACCAAAACCGCGTTGGTAAGCCAACCCAGCAATTCTTATGACCATAGGATTACTAAATTGACCGTTCGAAAAGAAGGGCAGGGTGGCGGCTTCTCCTCTTATTTGATCTTCAGCATTATGCACATAAGCCAAAAATTGAATTTCAGGCATAGGCAAAAAGCCATTGTGAGCTAAGCCAATTGCCATACCTAAAATCGACTGTTCATCTAGCAGGGTATTAATGATCCGTTGTGGTCCAAACTTATCAGCCAGTTTACTGGTGACGTTATACACCCCACCTTTTGCGCCAATATCTTCGCCACACATAACAATATTTTGTTGCTGCGCCATTAGGTCGATCATGGTCCAATTCAACAATTTCGCGAGGTGTTGTTTCTTCGCTAGGTTGTGTTTTTCATGGCTAAATAACTGAGTGCGTTCGGCTTTGGATACCTTACTGAGGTATTTTTTGCTTACCTTAGGCGGAATAATGCTTTGTTTGATTTGTTCGGCGCTAGTTAATTTAGGTTTAGTGATGACTTGCTGGCTAATCTCTGCAACGGTTTTTGCTATGTCTTTATATAAATCAATTATTTGCTGGCCCTCAAGGCAATTGTGTTTCAACAATATGGCAGCACTAAATAACAACGGATCATGGGCTTCGGTGTCTTCAATATAGGCAGTACTGCGGTAAGTAAATTCAGAATCAGAACCAGCATGGCCAAGTAGTCGCACGGTTTTCATATGCAAAAATACCGCTTTACGTTGTTTACGGGCTATCTCTACTGCCTGTTGGGTTTTGTGGTAAGTATCGAGTAAATCTAAGCCATCACACTGAATATAATGTAGCCCAGCTCTGTGTTCAAAATTGGCCTGCACCCACCCTTTTGGTGTGGCGGTAGAGATCCCAATGCCGTTGTCTTCACAAATAAATACAATAGGAATAGGCACTGACTGAAACGCCGCCCATGCCGCTGCGTTAATTGCACCTTGTGCTGTGGAATGATTTGATGATGCATCGCCAAAATTACAAATCACTACACCGTCTTTTTCTAAAACGTTATCGACCGCCACCTTGCGCGACAAACTAATACTAAAAGCCGTGCCTACTGCTTTTGGCAAGTGTGATGCGATGGTGCTGGTTTGCGGCGGAATAAGCAGACTTTTGCTGCCTAACACTTTGTGCCTGCCACCTGAAATAGGATCCTCCGAAGAGGCGGCGAAGCTCAGTAACATATCGTACAAGGGATTTTGATTGGGCACTTGTTTAGATCGCTGGATAACAAAAGCAGCACTTCGATAATGCAAAAAAGCCATGTCATTTGGTTTAAACGCTAAGGCACAGGCGGCGTTTCCTTCATGGCCTGCGCTACCAATAGTATAAAAACTTTGACCTTGTTTTTGCATGATGCGCGACTGAAAATCTAAGTGTCGACTCATCACCTGTGATTCAAATAAGTCAATTAATTGCGCGTTGCTCAAACCTACTTCTGTAGGTGTGAATGAAGAGTTTACCAAAGGCAAAGTATCAGACTCTATGGCCTCAATAATTTGTTGTTTAACCTTGATATTACGGTCTTGCATCATGTTGTTATGCCCCAAATCTGCTGCTTAGGTAAAAGTTTATAAGCCAGATGTCGGTCGGCTTAAATTAAACTTGGGTAAATCATAAGCATTATTTAGATGAAGGAATAATATTAATAACCTTCATTTGCTATAGTTTTTATCTATATCAGAAAGTGAAGGAAATGAAGATGGATTTACGTGCATTGGAGTATTTTGTTTCAATATACGAAACCGGCAGTTTAAGTGCGGCTTCAAAGAAAAAATTTGTGGCTCAGCCTTCCATTTCATCGTCCTTAAAACTTTTGGAAAACAGCCTGTCTACTAGTCTATTTGTTCGTCACGCTAGAGGCGTACAAGCCACCCACGCAGGTGAGCAGCTGTATCCTTTGGCCAAACAGTTATTGGGGCAAGCCACGGCCATTCGAGATGTGTTTAGTACCGACACCACAAAAACACCGTTTCGCTTAGGGTTGATTAAAGGCCTAGGCGTGGCACGAATGAGTGATTTATTAGGCAGGTTTACCCGTGCGATTGATGCTTTAGAACTTACTTTAGTGTCGCCAGACGAACCTTGCCAAGCACGAATTATTAGCCGCGACCTATTACTTAAAAACGAGCATTTTGTGCCTATGTGGCAAGAGCAATATCAATTGGCTATTCCGTTATCTCATCCGTTAGCATTAATCGACAGCCTGAGTATTATTGATTTGCAGGGTGTCGCATTTATACAACGTAGTCCCTGTGAAGGTTGGGCCTATTTGAAACATGCTCTCACTCATGCCAATGTAAGGTTAGATACCAGAGCAAAAATACAAACCATTGAATATGCCCTGGGTTTAGTGAAAGCGGGTCTAGGTTGTGCCTTTATCCCTGTATCCGACGATATGGTTAAAGACAAAAACATACATCTTAAGCAGATAACTGATTTATCAATTTCCCGGGAAATTGGTTTAGGGTTTAACCATGAATCTGACACAGTCAAAGTGTTGCAAGAGTTAGTCGGTCATAATCGAATTTAGCAGTAAGAAACCAAGCAAGTTAGAATATACAAGTTATTACACGTCATTCCCGCGAAGGCGGGAACCTCAAACAAGCGACTGTAGAGTTAATTTTAATATATACGCCATTTCACAGGTGTTGCAGTGGGTTCCCGCCTTCGCGGGAATGACGGGATATATACGTTGGGATGTCACTGTGTTTGATAAAACTGCCTAGCTTTATCAATCTGCTCACACAAAATCACCACTTCATCTAACATGCGAGTCGTCATCCGGTGCACTTTGTCGGCATTGGGATGCAAGATAAAATTATTCTTTGCCGCAGGAATATGTTGCCATTGTGACCAGTTCAAACCATCAGGGTTGTCTGCGTTTGTTTGTTTTGGTTGAATAATCACTTGAGGTAGGGTGACTAAAACTTGCTCAAGGCCAACGCTAGGATAATCGTCCTGTGCTTTTGCAAAAGGGTTGCTGGCACCGCAAAGTTCAATTTGTTGTTGTGGCCAAGCGTTGTTAGCCACCGTACGAAGTGGCCGTGACCACAATTCGTAAAACACCTTAATCTGTTCTAGTTTTGCGTAACGTTGCCTGATGTTACTAAGCTCATTTAAGTAGCGATCGGACAATTTGTTGGCAACTTTTTCTCGACCTGTAAGTTTGCCTAACATGATCAATTCTTTGCCAACGTCTTCTAACGTTTGCGGGTTAGAGTAAATTATCTTTAATTGATGACTTTCTAGTCGTGCTAAGTCATCAGTTGGGTTGCCTGTTTTCCAAGCAATGATGACATCAGGTTGCAGCTGAATAATTTTCTCAATTTGTAAACGTGCGTAATTTCCGACCTGTAAAATATCTTTAGCGGCGCTGGGGTAATCGGCGTATGCAGTGGTGCCAATAATCTGTTGACCTGCACCGATAGCATATAACGACTCCACAATATGTGGTGCTAGCGCAATGATACGCAGTTTTTGTAGTGAGTCATTACTATCGCTATTTGCTGCATATATAAATGAAGAAGTAGCAAGTATAGCCAAAAAAACGGCGCCTAATATGTAGATGCGTAGTGGTTTCACCAATCAATTCCTTGTTGCGCTTTAATGCCGTTATCAAAGGCATGTTTGATGGGCCTCACTTCACTTACGGTATCAGCAAGTTCTATAATTGCTCTATGGCAAGCTCGGCCGGTAATCACTACATGTTGATCTTTAGGGCGTGCCGTTAACGCGGCTAATACATCATCTAAATCGATGTATTTATAGGTGATCATGTAAGTGATTTCATCTAGCAGAACCACATCAATTGACGGGTCTTTTAGTAACGTCTTGCTGTGCTGCCAAGCAGATTGTGCGGCTTGCATATCAGTGTTTTTGTCCTGAGTTTCCCAGGTAAAACCTGTGCCCATTACATGAAACTCCACATCATGTTGTTGTAGTAAATCCCGCTCACCACATTCCCAACCGCCTTTAACAAATTGCACAACAGAGGCCTTTAAACCATGCCCCACCGCGCGGGCAATCGTACCAAAACCCGAGGTGGATTTGCCTTTACCGTTACCGGTTATGACCAATAATAATCCCTTGTCTTGTTGTGCTGATGCAATACGTTGGTCTACTTTAGCTTTTTGCTGTTGCATTCGCGCTTTGTGTTTGGCGTTGTCGTTTTCGTTTTCGTCTGTCATTGTGGTTACTCTTTATCTAAATAAGATTGGGGTGCTGATGTTTTATTCGAAATCAATATCATTACGTCCAAAGTCGGCTGGAAGACCAATAAAAGCCACGCTTGGTTTCGCTTCTGGGTGAGCCGGAATAATAATACGTGTTAAACTTGCGTAACCTATTTGTAGTTGACTATACCAGTCCCCAGAGCGCCAATCAGTGGAAAGAATGTGAGCTAAAATCTGCCTAATCACACCACCGTGGCAAACCAGTAAGCTGTGTTGTCCCAGATGTTGTTTACACAGTGAATGCCAGGTTGAAATGACCCTGTCATGAAAGGTTTCTAAGGATTCGCCTTGAGGAGGAGAGTTGTGGTCAGGATCATGCCAAAACGAAGTCATTAAAGGCCAATGTTGGGAATGATCATCAAATTCAATGCCATCCCATTCACCAAAGTCACACTCCTGTATGCCAGCTTCAACTTGTAACGTTAGTTCATGATCAGCGGCGAGTTTTTTTGCAAACGCTTCGCATCGTCTTAGCGGTGAGCTAACGATATTATCGAAGGTTTCTAAGCGATTAGTTTGTCGATACATCTGTCGCCAACCTTCAGGGCTCAATGCGACGTCGGTACGGCCATATAAAGCCGCCGGTCCCTCAATATGCCCGTGTCGAATGAGATCGAATTGTGTTGTATTTGAGTGGTTAACGTTCTGCGTCATAGTTTGATGTCTTTTGAGACCGCAGCGACTAATGGTGATGGAAAACTGACGTTATCCTCTCGCATTGTTAAACTTAAGCCATTTCTATTTCGCCTTATTTTACCCACTAATTGATTCATACTACTTTGCTTTCCTTTGTCGCTAGTTTTTTAAATGACATCTTCAATGACGTCTTTGACTCATCACCAATAGAAAAAATACACTGCCGATAGCGGATGTGATTATGCCTATTGGAATTTCTTGCTCCGAGAGCGCCACGCGGGCTAACACATCAACCCACACCATAAAACATCCCCCTAGCAGCACACAGCCGACTATGACTATGCGGCTAGTCACACCCAGCCAACTTCTGACAATATGTGGGATCATCAAACCAACAAAGCCAATACCACCACAATAAGACACAATACAAGCTGTTAGCGCGGCGCAAATTGCTAGAGACAAAATTCGTAGGCGAGTGACCTGTACTCCAAGAGTTTTGGCGTTTTCATCACCTAGTAGTAAGGCGTCCATATGACGCCCATAAAGCAATAAAATGGCTACACTAATCATCACAACCGGCAGCATGACCCAGGCATACCAAACTTCCACTCTGGCGAGGCTACCCATCAGCCAGAAAATCACCTTGTTTGCTGCAAAAGGCTCACCTAAAAATAAAATGAAATGGCTTAATGCACTCAACATAAAAGACACGGCTATGCCCGCTAAAAGCATATGTTCGGTCCGGCTACCAAAGCTTTTTAAGGCGATGATTTGCACTAAAAACACCGAAAATAAAGCCCCTAAGAATGCCGCAAAGGGCAAAGCCAGAGAAAAAGGTAGGTTAGGAAAGAATTCCATCACCCCCAGTTGGTCGGTTAATTGACTGCTAAATAACAAAGTGGCGATACTGGCACCTAATCCTGCGCCTGATACCACGCCAAACAAGTATGGATCGGCTAGACCATTTCGGGTGATATTCTGCAATGTTGCACCTGCCACTGCTAAGCCTGCACCCACTAAAAAACCAACAAAAACCCTAGGGGCGCGAATCTCCCAAAAAATCATATTGTTCACTGGATCTTGGCAACCCTGAGTTATGCATTGAATCAGCTGGCTAGTTGATAAATCTGCCGCGCCAAAAAATAGAGCCGCAATGGGGGAAACCACAACCAATAAACCTAACCATAACCATTTTAGAGTCATTTAATTAAGTCCTTGGAAACTGGCATATCATCTAGCTCTATTTCATCTGGAGGATAAAAGTCCACTCGAAAGGCTGCGTTATGTTCGCGTTTTGTGACTTGGCAAGGCAACTTGAATACTTGTTGTAGGCGAGCAGGAGTAAGCACTTGTTGTGGCGCGCCTTGAGCAACCATCTTTCCGTGGTCTAACAGACATAAATGATCGCAATAATTGGCTGCCAGAGTTAAGTCATGGAGACTCATGACCACAGTGATATTCAGCTTGTGGGCAAGGGAACGTAGCAGCTTTAGAACTTGATGTTGGTAATACACATCTAGGTGATTAACAGGTTCGTCCAAAATAATGAGCGCCGCTTTTTGCACTAAAGCACGGGCGATTAAGCCGCGTTGTTGTTCGCCACCAGATAATGCACTAAACGTTTGATTGATTTTATTCTCGAGACCGACTGTTGCAATTGCATCATGAATACTCTTGTTGTCACTGCGCGTTTGCCTGCTAAGCAAAGATTTGTGCGGCAACAATCCCATACGCACAATTTGATATAAATCTAGAGCAAACACACTGTCGTTGAGTTGATTTACTACCGCGATTTGTTGCGCCAGAGACATCGAGTCGTACTGGTTTAACGCTTTGTTTTTCCAACTTACATTATTCTGACTCGCTAATTGTCCCGACAATATTTTGAGTAAGCTGGTTTTTCCCGCTCCATTAGGGCCTAAAATGCCCATCACTTTACCTGAGTCCAAGTTCAAACTCACATCAGACAAAATCTGTTGTTGACCGATCCTCAGATTGATATTTTTAGCGACAAGGCCGCAACAATTAGACACGTGTAAACTCATACTCAGCACAACTTTCAAAATCAAAGTGGTGACTTAAGTCATGCAGGCAGGGAAACACATCAATAACAGCATAAAGCGCTACAGAGATAATGTATCCGTGTGTTCCCGCACGAAAATTAAAAAGGATTATTTGAAATAAATTTATACTTCAAAGGTATACAAGGCTGGTATCTGACTTACGTATTGATCAACGTTTACAGTTGCGGGCACAGTTTTGGATTTACACCAAATTCCCATTTAAGTTGTGCGCATACACACACAAAACCTTATTTATAGGCGCCGAAATATAGCAAGGATATCAACGGGATTCGAGGTTTAGTTGACTTTATTTGTGTCCTTGTGGGTGACTTCATCCTTGCCGTTAATGAAGTGCCCACTTTATTGTCTGAATAGCCATTATTCTACAGGATCAAAAAAGGACAGACGGAGGCAGGCTTAAATTTCGACTAATTTTTGTATTTTTGGTAAGCGTTACGAAAGGTGTTTGCCAAAAAAACGTCAATGTTTGTAAATCTATGTATTCATTTACACGGCAAAAAAGTGGTTGGGTGGTATTGTCTAAACCTCAACAACACAAGTTCTAGTTGTCGTACGCACTGATTGATAATTGGACTTTTATTCTGCCCGCTGAATTTCGCTTCCATATTTTAAAGTGTTTTCCAGTACTTACCCCTGATGTAGTCGCGTTACGATATGCTGCGATATGCTGCGATATGCTGCGATATGTGAGGCATATTGGATGATGTACTTGCCGTATTCTTCAATCTTGTCTGTTCGATTTTGCAACATACTGAAAGTGGGCAACTCTGCCATATGTTTGAGCCAGTATTTCTTGATCGCCTTTTTACCAGTCAATGCCGAGTGGTAATTGGGATAGAGTCGCGCTTTCTCGCCATAAGTTTCAACTAAGATACCAGCATCCCCCTCTAATACCGCGTCTTTGTTTAATACTTGATATGCGGCCACTTCTATTGCTAGGTCGTTATCTAACGGAATACGCGGGCCTAGCGCGGTGACAACTGAGGGAATATGATCAAAAGTCAGCTCGTCTTTGAAATCAATCCATTGGTGAAAATTCCATATGTCGGTTTCTATAAGCCATTCGAATTGGTTTTGCTGACGCCAGAGATTGGCATAACTACCGGCTAATACTCTTTTTTGTCCTGTTGGGTTGAGCATTGTTAGCTCAAATTCGCCTGACTCTACAATTATGTCATTCGCAATAGGAATAAAATCAATGGCTGATTTTTCATAACGCTGAATATCGAAACGTGAAAAAAGCGCCTCGAAAAAACGCTGAGCGTTTTGTTTACCAAAAATGGTTGGGTGAGCCTCAGGCATCAACCGGGTATCAACAGAATATTGTGTTAACAATTCTTGTGTATTTTCATCGAGCATGGCTTGCATATAACTTACCCGTTTTGGGCTTAGAGTCTGTTTAATATCAGCATTCAACACCGGATTTCCTGCATTCACACCGGTTGTTGAAAGTATCAGGCTAATAAAAATCATCACTAGATTGCGACTAACTATTGTGTATCTGTTCATCAATATTTTCATGTGATTTGTCTCATGGTTGCAGGCCTAGTACCCATCGTAATTGTGCATTCCAATATGGCGAAAAAAACGTAATTCACCGTTTTCTAAGCGTTTGCGTAAGGAAATACCTTTACCGTTAGCGCTTCCAGGTAGCCCCTCGTAAGTCCAAGCCACAGCAAATTTGGCAAATTCCAATATGAAATTATCAAAATAGATCACGTCATGGGTGTAAGTTTGCACAGACTCGATCGTTGCGCCATGGGAAGAATATTGAATTAAATAAGGGGTAAGTTCAGCCATTCCTTTTTTAGGAGGCGCCGCAAAGGGATAAAAAATGGCGTCTTGTGTATACATTTTAGCCCGTAATTCACCGTCTTTTTGTTTCACGCCTATGCGCCCTAAAGCGTGGTAGGCTTGCAATTCAATACTCGCGTTACTCGCTTTAAAGTGGTTGGGTGAAGTGCCTGAGCGTGTTTTTCTATTAGTGACCCAAAACTCTGGGTGTTTTAGGTGTTGATAAAATCCAAATGCTTCTCCAATAATTTTAAGGTCTTCGGGTATCTCTGTATTCCAAATTCGCCAATATTTACCTGTGTAGTGTGTATGCTTATCTGGCTGAACGTTTAGCCATTCAATTTCTTTTTCGAAACGGCCTATTTCAAGCACATAATGTCCTAGCTTGAGCATTTCTTCTGATTGATAACTCACTTTGTGCAAGGTACGCCGACTGTTTAAGGTGGTGAGATATTCATTAATGTCATTTATACCGTTTAATGTGGGTTGATACTCAGGCATAAAAATCGCCTTATCCCCATAGTTTTTAAGCACTTTGGCAATCTCCCCTTGAACTAGGTGTCGCTGCCAAGCCTGATTAGCTTTTTTGATAGCTTCAACGACATGCCTTTCGACCTTAGTGTCGGGGGTCGCTTGAACCATATTAATGGGTAAAAATACTTGTGTAACGCTTAACAAGATTGCAAGTAAATAGAAATTTTTCACTGTTTTGCCTCGTGTAAATTAAAGACCTAAGGCTAACAACAGATGGTTTTTAAAACGTACGGACTCAGCGGGGCGAACGCTTATGAGCCTAAACTAGATAGAAACAGCAGACGAATGAGTTTTCATTTTTGTGCGATATTGAGAAGGAGTAAGCCCCGTTTGTTTTTTAAAGGCTGTATTGAAGGTTGACTTTGAATTGAACCCGGCAGTCAAAGCTATATCAAGAATCGTTTGTTCAGACGATTCTGATAATTGACTTATAACATGTTGAATTCGATGTTCGGTTATAAACTCGTAAAAATTAGTTTGTAAATCCTGATTCAATATTTGTGTTACATAATAAGGTTTTTCTCCTATGGCCTCGGCAAATTTAGTCAAAGAAATACCACTATTTAAAGCCAGTCGAGTAATATTTTCTTTGCTGAGCAGCTTAGTTTTCACTCTTTGTCTAAATTCCTTGTCGAGTTGTGTTTTAGCGTATTTGGGTGACTTGCCAGTTTCAATCGATGCAATCTGTTCACTCGACCCAATTGTTTGATTGAGTGAGTCAAGTGTCGGTACAACTAGCGTTTCTTCATTTGTCAGGTTTTGAGTGGGTAAGGTGCCATGAAATATAAAGAATAAACAACTCAAAAGAATTGCATATTCCAAGATATTAGCAATAACAGTTATTTCAATTTGGCTTTGCCAAAACCAGCAATTAAAGGTGCGAAGTAAACTAAAGGCCAGATTGGCTAACACCAGTATCAACAGTAATTTTAATACTGACAATGAACGAACCTGTAAGTCAGAAAACTGCTGCATAGTGCGACGTACTTCAAGCTTATAAATTTTGTAAGCTTTTTGCCAGTAGAGTACCACCTGTAAAACAAACAATATTATGCAAATGGACATAGTGACGTGGATAAAATGGCCAAAATTCGGACCAAATTCAAAATTTATGAAAACGCCAGATGCCAAGACTAACGGCGTGATTAATAGGATGCTAGAAAGAATGACTCCCCATTCCCACAATCTTAAGTTATGGGACAATGATTGATTATGGCAAGGTGTTACACCATAGGCAAAGCGTAACAAAAGTGGCGCTGAAGCAAATGATAAAACAAACAATAGAGACAGCCATAAATGACTCTGGGGAGCAGGTACATAAATGATTAACCATTCACATAAGGCCATCGTCATTTTTATACCTAAAAACGCCGTTAAATAACCTTTGTTGGTTAATTTTGCTTGTTTAATAAAGCTTAGAAACAACACACAAATTAGCAAAGCAGTGATATAAAAACCACCTCTTATGGGGAGTGCGAAGTTCAAAATATCCAATTTTTTCTCGTGACTTATGCAGAGTAAATTTTAGACCCATTATGATGCAATTAAGTGTTGTGGAAATCAATAAACAAATATAGACAGTGATTTTTCGCTTGAATGTCTAATTAAGTGGCCTCTAATTAAATGGTCATAGTCATTAAGGACGGTATACCTGCACTTGTGTGTATCCCTCTTCATGCAACAACAAGGCTTGCAATTGACTCATTACCCCGCGGTCGCAGTACAAATAATAAGCATGGTGTTGTGGCAGCGAAGGAAAGACTGAGGATAGTTTGAAAAAGGGAATGTGTTTCACTGTTATTCCAGCTAATTGCAAAGGGGCTCGCTCTTGCTCTTCTGTAGAGCGAATGTCCAATACAACACATCCAGCTGGTAGTACGTCAACATTGCTCACATATTGGGTTTCTTGTTCGGCTTCTTCGGCTATGGTACGAATATCACGCATTCTGGCATCTGCTACCACACGTTCAATTATTCCAAAATCGAGTTTGCTTTCTTCAATTTCAATTTCGTTTAATTGTGCTTTAACCGTTGGTTTACGTGAAATAACGCCACAATATTCCGGCATAACTTTAGCAAAGTCTTCAGTGCCTATGTGTTTAGCTTGGGTGATAATTTCCATTTTATCCATGCAAATCAACGGACGCAGTACCAGCTTATCGGTAGCTTTATCGATAACACTGAGATTGCTCAAGGTTTGACTCGATACCTGACCTAAACTTTCCCCGGTTACTAGCGCGTCGATCGCGAGCTTATCTGCGACCTTAGCGGCGGCGCTTAACATAGCGCGTTTGAGCACCACGCCCATTTGACTGTTTTTAACATTTTTGAGGATGTCGGCTACAACAGGCTCAAAATTTACCGCGATAAACTTGACCCTATGAGATTCGCTATAGCGTTTCCAGAGGTAATAGCTGACTTGTTTTACACCTATTTCATGCTCCCGTCCGCCCAGGTTGAAGAAACAAAAATGGGTGCGCGCACCGCGGCGGATCATTTGGTAGGCTGCAACACCAGAATCGTAGCCTCCTGACATCAACGAAAGCACTTCTTCCTGCGAGGGCAAAGGCATACCTCCTAAGCATTGAATTCGACGATGGCTTTGTATTAGGGTGTTGCCATCTACTTCAAATTCGATTGTCACATCAGGATCTTTAAGCTTAACCCCGTTACTTTCGCAATGTTGGTTGATATGAGCGCCTACATATCTTTCAATGTCCATCGACGAAAATGGGTGTTTGCCGTGGCGTCTAACCCGTACCGCAAACGTTTTCCCAACTAACAATGGCTGCCAGACTTGTGTAACCTGTTTGCAAATATCGTCTAGATCCGTAAAGGTGCTTTCTTGTACCTGCAATATTTGATTGATGCCGGGTATTCGTTGTAACAAGTCAATGATTTCATCTTGTTTGTGCAGTGATTCAGGCGCAACGATTAAGGTAAGTTTATCCCAAGCCCAAACTAAGTTAATGGCCAGATTATTACGTTCAAATACTCTACGTACATTGCCTTCTAGTAAAAATGTGAAACGCTGGCGTACCCTGCGACTCTTAACGATGATTTCTGGGTGTAATCTTATAATAAACTGCAAAGTGATAAAGCTCAGAGATAAGGTAGATAAAACGAAAGGGCAGGATTATAACTAGCCTTTAGGCTATTGCAAATTCAACGCCTTACCTGCTGGCTTAGTTATCTAATCCAAAACCGTTTTTATGGGAAAACTTGATGATCGGATCCCAAATTGAAGGGGGAGTGTTGCGCGGTTTGTTGAAAAAAGTGCCGGTATATTCAGCCTTTGTTCGAAGCGAATCGGCTTGGGATTGATTCGATTTTGCAAGGTATAAACTGCCTCCAAGTGGTGCGCAATTTAACTCTTTGTGGCGAAAATAAAACTGTTCATAGGGAGCGAACAAAATTGTTTCAGGTTCGACCGTGTTAGCGATTTGGTTCTCTAGTTTATTCAACATTGCGGGATCTCGCATAGGGCGATAAAAATATACAAGGTTAAAATCTCTGTAAGTATCGAAAGTAATGCCGTCACCATGAATGACATCCCAATTTGCAATATGTACCTGTTCAAGTAATTCTCGCGCGATGTTTGCGTAACCCAAGTCATACTCAAGCCCAACAACTCGATTAAAAAACAGTGATGCTTGCATCACTTTTAAACCACTACCACAGCCAACATCGATAAATTGAGATTGGGATGCTACCCCTTGAGCTAGCAGTATCCGGTACGCAGCATGAATGTTTTCTAAAAATACACTGTTAGGAAAGGAAATATCAGCAAAACAGCCGTGCTCCTTTGCTTTGCAATCCTGTGATTCGGTATTGAATTTCCCACGTAAATAATCAAAGGCACTATCGTAGGCAGATAATTGACTAACAGTGATGTCATTCGCCGCCTTGGTGTCACGAAATAACGCTCGTTTCGTGGCCGGCACTTGCGTTCTGACCAACTCATCAATTTGTGGCCAAGCTAATAACCAGTTTCGTATTTCAAAGTGTTTAGGCAAGGCTGTGGGGAGTTCAGGGGTAGGGCAAGTATCCGCTTTTTTGGGTTCAACGTTTAGCAACATGGTTGATATTTGTTGCATGGTGATAGAGATTTGGTGGTTGTTACTCGTTATGGCGTCAAGGGAATTGTGGATTTGAGTAACATTGAAGAGATGATTTGATTCAAGGTTTTTTACCAGAGCTGCCACTAAATTTTCAGCTTGAAGCAACTTTGATGCTAATAAATCATGTAATTTAGTGGATTTTCGGCGATCACTGCACATTAGGTACTCCATGTAAAAATTTTTAAAAAAGCCAACCATAGCCATTAAATGACTGCGTCAGATAGTCTATTGTTTTAGTCGCTTTTATTAATGGTTATTTCAATATTTTTAGCATCGCCTGCAAACCATTTTTGCACGTAAATACTGCCAATGACTGCAGGCATGCCATCTGCGGGGATCTCTTTATAGCGAATACTATTTTTGTTTTGTTTTTCGAATACAAACTTAAGTGTTTTTTCAGATGACATCGCTAACCCTAACTCAATAACAGATATCCAAATTTATAGTACAGTGAAAATTAAAACAACCGGCGACGCTTGTATTCAAATTTTCGTTTCAATCAATTACCCAAAATTAAAGGAATTGAACGGCACTTTGGTTCTACGTAGCTGTTCTTTTCATTGAAATTTATTCGAGTGCAGCGCTTTCGCTTACAGTGGGTATGATAAATGGAAAGCTTTAACCTGAGTTAAGGCTACAAATTAGCTGAAAACTCAATGTGTTGACCTGGCACCAGATGTTCACTCTCTATAGTCAAAACTGGGGATTGACCACCGATTTCAAACTCAAAACTACGTGATTCGCCAGGCAGTAAACCTTTTAACGATATTGCAGAGCGAGTGCCATTTATGGCTGGATAGGCATCATAGTAAATAGGGGCGATGCCTGTATTGCTAATCGTAACTCGGCTTTGCTTAGGTGAGGCGCTAAAACTATCGATGTTAAATTTGTAACCAATGGCTAAAGAGGCCTGTTTTATACGCTGAGCAGATTGGTACCTGTATTGGTCGTTACCTATTATGTAGCTGAGATGATATTGCTGGGCGAATGATTCAAAGCTACGTCCCCAAGCTCCATTAGGTAAATTAAGTACATGTTGTTGGTCGTAGCCAGAGTAGTAATTAAATTCGCCCCCCAACATACTAGATTGGTACCGGTCTGCACCAAAAAATAGCCAGCTAGCGCGATTATATTCTGAATCACTATTTGAATGCTCTTTATGCATAAATGAATCATCAAAGACACCAAAATCTGCTTCTTTGAGACTTGGCGTTGTGGCCAAAGGTGAATAAACATCATTGGCCGCATCAATAGAAATTGACCACTGCGTGGTGTTAAAGCTCGAAGACATCTTTTCTAAGAAACTGTTTTGAAAAGCTTTACTTGGAAAGTTAATCCCTAGACTCACTGGGCCGTCGTATAAATGATATTCAGAATAAGAGCCAAAACCCACTTGCAACATGGCCAAACGAGGATCGCCATCGTACCGTGCCGCAAAGTCGACGAAAAATTGTAAACTAAAGTCTTGAAGTGCGGGGTGACTCCAATCAGGCAAAAAGGTATCTCTTCCTTCTACTTTATCGAACATTATGTTGTAACTGGCTGAATTAGCTATGGAATCAGGTACTGATATTTGGGTGTGGCCGGGGTAGGTATAGCGAAACCGTAATATTGCTTGATGCCCGCGGCCGGCGACATCATCGAGCAGTTCATCGACTACCTGCCAATTGTATTCACCCACTTGTTGAACGACATCACTAAACAACATATAGGAAAACTCTAATTGCACACTGGAACCTAAACTTTCTAGGGCGCTAGTATTGTCAGTCCAAAAAACTAAGCCTGTCATAGGTTGTACGTTGGATATGCTGGCTTGTAAGGGGATCTTGCTGAAATTCTCATTTTCAGCAAAATCAGTTTCGTCATCACTATTAGAGCTTGAACTGCAAGCTACTAACGTAAACAAAAATAAAATGTTGCATAGTTTCTGTATAGAAGTCCAAAACATCTAGGTGCTCCTTAGCAATGTAGAAACTCAACATTACCTTATCTCTCAATAAATTTCATTTAATTTGTTTTTATTTCATTTTATTGTTTTGGTTGGCTCTCAAACCCTTGTATCGACACAAGCGCCCTCGGTTTTAGGGCGTTTGTGTCGATAAATGAAAGTGTTTTAGGGGGCTTCGTCGAGTAATAACTCCTGTGCGCGGTGTTGATAAAAATCCCTGTCTAAACCAATTAGTTGCGGAATGGTGGCCGACAATGCAATGGATGACAACGTACCAAAAATCACCCCAGCAAATAACCCGATAGCAAAACCTTGCAAAGGCGGCCCGCCAAATAACCAGATAGCGCCAATAGTCGCTAAGGTTGTTCCCGAGGTAATAACAGAGCGAGTCAGAGTCGATTTTATAGCGGTATCTATAATGTCATTCATACTCATAGTGGTTTTGGCTCCCATGACCTCGCGTAATTTGTCGCCGATAACAATAGAATCATTAATTGAGTAACCTATTATGGCAAGAACACTAGCTAGCACTGTCAAATCAAAGGGTAAGCCGAGCCACGCAAATAAACCAAGTACCACTACAACGTCATGAACTAAAGCAACTAGCGAGCCACAAGCTAAGCGCCATTCGAAACGCCAAGTCAAATACAGCATCATCGCGATTGCAGCGACCAATAGCGCTAAACTGCCGTTATCGATGAGTTCAGCTCCCACTTGTGACCCAATAAATGTAGAGTCTTGTGGAGTAATGCTGTAGCTGTTTTGGTTGGCAAAAGTGGTTAACCATGCCTTATCGATGACATTTTCTGCGCCTACTGCTTGGCGTATGCTCCACTGAGTATTTGCTGAACTGCTGCTGAGCTCAAATCCGTCAGACAACACTTCGCCTAATTGCTGTTGCATTTGGGTTTTATCAATACTTTGTTCAGTGGTAAATTCAGTCATGTAACCACCGGTAAAATCGAGACCTAGGTTTAAGCCTTTAAAACCAAGACCTATGAGTGACAGTACTATCAAGGTCATGGCTAGATAAAAGCCAGCTAAACGATATTTACTGAAGCGTGTTAATGCTGGAGCTTGCTGTGTCTGCAGCTGTTGTTGTTGTTTGATGAGATCTTGCTTACCCATGGATGGACTACTCATTAGATTAACTCCTTCTGTTTAACTGCAATTTGTGGTTTAACCAAATAAGTCAATATGTGAGAAATAAACACTCCGCTGAACATGCTGGTTAATATGCCTAAGCTTAGGGTCATAGCAAAACCTTTCACTGGACCGTACCCGATACTCAGTAAGATTAACGCGGTAATCATTGTTGTTACGTTGGCATCTAAAATAGTAGAGAAGGCTTCTTTGTAACCGGTTTCAATGGCTAAAAAATTACTTCTACCTCTTAAGCGTTGTTCTTTTATTCGCTCAAAGATGAGCACGTTGGTATCAACCGCCATGCCTACAGTTAGCACTAATCCTGCTATGCCGGGCAGGGTTAATACCACGTTAGGTAATAACGCCATTAATCCCAATAAACACACTAGGTTTAACATTAAACTGATATTGGCAATCAGGCCTAGTTTGCGATACCACAGCCCCATAAATAGCAATGTTATGCCTAGACCAATGGCGAGTGCCATTAGGCCATTACCGACGTTTTCTTTTCCAAGCGAGGCTTGAATGGTACGTTGTTGCACGATAGTAATGGGCGCGTCTAACGAACCGGCCCGAAGCAGCAACGCCAGATCTGACGCTTCTTGCAAACTATTAAGATGGGTAATACTAAAACGATTACCTAATTGACTTTGAATAGTTGCTACATTAATCACCTTACTGTTTTTGACCATTTCTCCGGCACTGTTTTTGTGATATTCAGAGAAAACAGAGACCATAGGATTACCGATATTGTCTTTGGAAAACTCAGACATCTTTTTGCCACCCAGTCCGTCAAGTGTCAGGTTGACAAGGGGCGAACCCATTTCGTCACGTCCGGCGCTGGCATTTTCAATATTTGAGCCGCTGAAAATAGCTTTAGGCGCCAGACTTAAGCGTTGCCCGTTTTTATCGGTAAGGTGTTTGGCACTCGCTGTGCTGCTATTGGCCATCTCGTAAAAATCTAGCGACGCGGTTGCGCCAATAATACGTTTAGCCTGCTCAGGATCCTTAACACCCGGTAATTCGATACGAATACGGTTTTGTCCTTGGCGCTGAGTAACTGCCTCGGTGATACCCAGTTCCTCAATACGACCCCGTAAAGTAGACAGCGCCTGATGCATAATTTCTTGGTGAAAACTAAGGGTGTTTTGTTCAGAAAACCCCAAAATACCGCTTTGGTCACTGGTTTGGGTGAAACTAATGCCAGGCATTGTTTGTTGAATTTGTCGTACTAAACTTTTGACTTTCGTAAGCTGGTGGCTGAAAAACTGTACCTGAAGTTGATTGTCAAATTTGCTTTGGTTCTCAACTGCAGTACCAAGCTTAATACTTGTGCCCCTAAGGCGTTGGTCACGAATGATTTGCAAGGCTTGATCTTTAATACTGGTAAGGCGTTCTTGGTCGGCCTTGTTTGTGTCAACTTCTAACACAAACAATACGCCGCCACTTAAGTCTAATCCCAGTTTAATGGGTGACATACCTAAATTCTGTAACCATTCAGGTGCTGCAGATTGATTGGTTAACGCTATTTTGTAGCCTTCGCCTAAGGTGTCCTCTAAATGTTGTTGAGCACGATTTAACCTGTTGTCATCCCCCGCAATCACAAGCTTACTGCTGCTTCCGGTGTTAATTATTTGTTTAACCTCAATGTCATTTTTATTCAATATGTCCCGCAGTTGTTGTGTATTGGGGAGCGTTAGGTTTGCGTTGGTGGTATTGACCGATATGGCATTGTTGTTGCCATAAAAAGTTGGCAAGGCATTTAGCCCTAAAATGGTCACAGTGATAATAATGATTAAAATTTGCCAAGTGTGTTTGGGCTTGGAATTGGCTTTACGCATGAGTGTTCTCTATTGGTGCCAAGAAGCAGTGATAAAATGTACTGCTCAATTGGACTACGCGGGCGCAATAAAACGCAGGCGCGAAAAAATGTAGTACAACAAGTACTGACTAAAATTGTGCGCTGTTTAGCGCCAGAGAAGAACTTAGCTTAGGTAAGTGATAATGCCGGTATATAGGGTGTTACTTTCTTTCCAACCAGCGGTACGGCCTTGTCTATTTGTGGCACTGGGACGTAAAAACCAAGGTACAGCACTAATTGTATTTAACGGTGCTAGAAAGTGTTTTATACCTAAAATTTCGGGATGAAATTCAAAAACTAATAGGAACAGGGCTTCAATTTGTACGCTGGCGCCAAAGGTGCTGGCCGCGAGCCGCTCATGGGGCGGTAAACTGAAATTGGGGTTTATCGTGAATTCAAAAGTGGGGGCTTTTTCTGGAGAGTGACCGTTGTTACCTAGATGCTCAGCCAAATCGTTTGTGTGACTTAGATTGCTATCTAGGTCGAGCATAGACTCTAAAACTTGGGAGGGGGATAGGTTCTGGGCGTAATTGTCTGTGGTATCTAAATCATTAAACTTATTATGAAAATCAAAAGCTAAGCTAACTAGCTTAGTTGAGTTTGTGGTTTCTGGAGTGTTATCTATGGCTCGGGCAGGGCAAGCTATTGCTATTAACATAACAACACTCAAACTGAAAATTAATCCGCGCCAACACCACATCACTATTATTTAGAACTCTCAATACAATCTAGGATTTTAATTCTAGTACTTTAAAGTGCAGTTATAGTAAGGACGAAAGCTATAAAAACAAGCTAAATGACTCGAATAAAAACAAAATACAGCTTTTGGGTCATGGGTTCATACCCTTAATACCGCGTCATTCACTTAGCGGGAAGTTCGAAACCAATTGACTGCTTTTATTATCTAAAACTTCACGTCTCGGCTGATCTGACACTCAATACATAAAAACGTCATAAAAAAATGTCATGCTCAAATATTAAAATTCAGAGGGTTAGACTGTGTTTGCATCATTAGAGTTTGATTCTATCAAAACCCGCTTAATCATCATTATCGGAGTGTGTTTGTTAGGTATGTTAGTGCTAGTCGGCAACCAAATTTATAATACTGACAGATTAATTAACCTTAATACTCAAAGCAAAAAGTTACTGAGCCTAAGCAGGGAACTATTACAACTACGCCGTCATGAAAAAGACTTCCTACTGCGATTAGACCCGCAATATGTCGACCTTTTTAAAACGCGAGCCGATGACTTTTCGCAACAGATTACGCAGATAAAACCTGTTTTTGCGAAGTTAGGAGATACCAACACCCTATTTGATGAGCTTAGTCATAACTTTTTTCAGTATCGAAGCAAATTTTTTGCGTTAGTCAATTTGCAAACCCAGATTGGTCTTGATGAGAACAGCGGTTATCAGGGACGTTTTCGAGAAGCTACCCATAGTTTAGAAAAACAGTTTCAAGAACTGCGCCAAGATGATTTGCAAGTGCTGCTATTGCAAATGCGCCGTAGTGAAAAGGATTTTTTGTTGCGCAAAAAATTAGAGTATGTCGACCGAGAAACCGTGCTTTATCAGCAGCTTTCATTGGCAATTTCTCGAAGCAATCAGTTCAACGTGCAGCAACAACAAACATTACTGAATACCTACCAGCAAAGTTTTATGCAGTTAGTGTCGGCGTATCAAACCAATGGTCTAGATCACAATCTAGGGCTGCAAGGTCAATTTCGCGAACAAGCCCACGCACTGGAAAGTCAATTAACCAGAGTCAATGACAAGCTGGCGGTGCTTATTTCCAATGCTGAACAACGAGTAGAGCGCATTAGTTTGGTGATTATGACCATTACGTCTTTGGCGTTAATTATTTTACTGGTTAAAAGTTATATTACCTTTCAACGGGCATTTTTGAATTTTGTGATGTTTTTTTATCGTTGTAAAAGAGAATACCAACATATGGACAGTAAAAAGTTGGGATTTTCTGAATTTAAGTATTTAGCCACTATCGCCAACGAAATGATTGATGCGCGCTGTGAAATGGAGCGACAATTAAATGCCGCAAATAAACACATCACTGAATTAGAAAAAGCTAACGACATTAATAAACGCTGTGATTGAACGGGGCAGAGAGCCGTATCGTAAATGAAACGGTATTAAACTAGACACGCCATAGTCTTTTTTAGATTGGTCTCTGGAACGCTCTCAAAAATAGGGGCGCTCATTATCTAAAACAGTTTTTCCAGATATTGTTATTTCAATATTTTGCAGTGCCATGGGTATAATGCCGATTAGCGCATGTAGCAATGAAATACATTATTTTTGAAGTCTGGGAAGAATCGCAATGAAGATACTGCATACCTCTGATTGGCACTTGGGCCAAAGTTTCTTCACTAAAAGCCGCAAGGATGAACACCAAGGTTTTATCGATTGGTTGTTAAACATAGTGGCACAAGAGCAAATAGATGCTGTGCTAATAGCCGGTGATATTTTTGATACCGGCACTCCCCCCAGTTATGCCCGAGAAATGTACAACCAGTTTGTGGTCGACATGCAAAGGCTCAATTGTGTATTGGTGGTATTGGGTGGCAATCACGATTCGGTGTCTACCCTAAACGAGTCAAAACAACTGTTGGCTTGTTTGAATACCTTTGTGGTGGCAAGCACTGGTATGTCTATTGATGAGCAAGTGTTTACTATCCCTGATAAACAAGGCCAACCGGCCGCTATTTTATGTGCTGTGCCTTTTATTAGAGCCAGAGATGTGTTGCAAAGCACTGCCGGTGAAACCGGATTACAAAAGCGCCAAGCTTTAGGCGAGGCGATTAAGCAGCATTACCAAACGCTGTATCAAATAGCTTTAACGAAGAAACAAGAAAGCGGACTAGATTTACCTATTATTGCCACCGGCCATTTAACCGCGCTAGGTGTGAGCCAATCTGAAAGTGTACGGGATATCTACATCGGTACTTTAGATGGTTTTGCTGCAGATGGTTTCCCGCCTGCCGATTACATTGCGTTGGGACATATTCACAAACCGCAAATCGTGGCCAAGTCTGAGCATATTCGTTATAGCGGTTCACCTATACCTTTGAGTTTTGATGAACTCGGCAAACCTAAACAAGTGATGCTGGTGGAGTTTAGCGGCGCGCAGTGCTCAAGTTTAAGGCCAATTGAAGTGCCATTGTTTCAGCCGATGCAAGTGATCAAGGGCGACTTGACGGCAATAGAAAGTGCTTTACAGACGTTAAAAAATCACCAGACAGATTTACCTTGTTGGTTATGCCTAGAAGTCGAGAGCCAAGACTATTTGTCTGACTTACAACAGCGCATTCAAACCATGACCGAAGGGTTAAACGTTGAGGTCTTACAACTGCGCCGTTCGCGCAACGAGCGCAGGCAATTGCTTAGCCAAATGCAAAGTGAAACCCTAGCAGAGTTAACCCCTCGCGATGTATTTGAAAAACGCTTAGCCATGGAGACATTTGTTACAAGCCCTGAAGTTGACTCAGAAAAAACCGATGATCAGCAGCAGACTCTGCAACAAGTACGACTGCGCTTTAGCCAAATATTGTCTGAGGTAGAGCATCAGGAGACTGATGCATGAAAATTTTAAGTATTCGATTGAAAAATCTCAATTCACTTAAGGGTGAATGGAAAATTGATTTTACCCAATCACCTTTTTCCGAAAATGGCCTATTTGCTATCACCGGGCCAACAGGCGCAGGCAAAACCACTTTATTAGATGCAATCTGCCTAGCCCTATATCATCAAACTCCTAGGCTTGGGCAAATCACTAATACCTCAAATGAAATCATGACCCGAGGCACCAGCGAATGTTTGGCCGAAGTAGAGTTTGAAGTAAAAGGCACGGCTTACCGAGCGTTTTGGAGTATGCGCCGCTCACGGGGCAATGTGGATGGCAACTTACAACCCGCCGACGCTGAACTGGCCGAAGTAGCTACGGGCAAAGTGCTAGCGACCCAAATTAGGCAAAAAAGTGAAGAAGTAGAAAAACTCACCGGCCTAGATTTTGGCCGCTTTACCAAATCTATGATGTTATCCCAAGGCAATTTCGCGGCGTTTCTGAATGCCGATGAAAATAAAAGGGCTGAGTTACTCGAAGAGCTAACCGGCACTGAAATATATGGGCAGATTTCAGTTAAGGTGCATGAACATCACAGCCAAGCCAAACAAAGGTTAAACGAATTACAGGTAGGGGCGAATACCTTTCAAGTGCTCACAGCTGAGCAGAAACAAGTCTTACAAGACGAACTCAATCAATTACAAGACAAACAAACAGGCATTGAGCAACAAATTACAACCCATACAAATCATATGAATTGGTGGGACAAACTACTCGCTGCCCAGCAAAGCCAACAAGCTGCCAACCTATTAAACCTTGATGCCAAGCAAGCCATTGCTGATGCAAAAGTTGAGTTAACATTGCTTGAAAAAAGCGAACCCGCCGAACGCCTGCGCCCCAATTGGCAACGTTTAGTAGAAGTTACACTGCAACACACTAAAGCGACTGAGCAGTTGGCTGACCAGCAAGAAACAAAGGCCAAGTTACAAATAGAGCTAACCAGCGCCGCCGATAAGTTATCGTTGGCCGAACAATCATTAAAAAGCAGTAAACAAGCGCAGCAAAGTCAGGAAAAGCTAATCACCGAGCAGGTTATGCCGCTGGATAGTCAAATAAGCGCCTTAACTGAAAAACACAGTGATAAACAACAGGCTATTGGCCAATTGCAGCAACAACAGCAAGAGTCTGCCACTAAACAGCAATTACTAAACACCGAGTTAACAGCCTTAAAGGAGCAGCACAGCTTTGCTCAAAATTACCTAACTGAGCATCAAGCTGATAGTGCGGTAGGCGAACAACTTAGTGGTTGGAGTGGGGCACTTGAGCAACTTGAACGAGATAGTCAAACCGCTCAAGTATTGCAAAAGCAAACGCTAGACATTGATAGCCAACTCAATGAAAAAAAACAAGTTAAGCTAGGTCTACAACAGCAATGGCAAAACCTGTCTGAACGTTTAAATGAGCAGCAGGCAAAACAGGCAGAAAAAGAAGCCCAGTATCAAAGCTTAACCCATGAGTCAGACGCCACGGCCCTTGAAAACCAAGTTTCACATATTCATAGTCTTTGGCCTGAGCTGCATAAAGCACAAGATACCCAGCGTCGTTATTTACAATTAGAAAAAGATAAAACAGCTTGCCAGAATGAATTATCTACTAGCCAGCAACAAGTAGAGCAGCTAAGTGCGCAGCGCAATACCTTAGTGCAAAAATACCAAGAGCAAGAACAAATCTGCAAAGACTTACAACAACTGGTTAGCCAAGAAGAACAGCTAGCGCAATATCGACAGTTACTTAAAGCAGATGAAGAATGCCCATTATGCGGCGCCACAGAACATCCAAAATCATCGGCTATGGCGATAGATATTCCCGAAACCGTGAACCGAAAACAACAAGCCGAAACTTTGCTAAGCCAATTAAAACAACAAGGCACAGAGGTGCGTGAAAAACTGGATTCATTTAAGCTAAGAGCGACAGAATTACAAAATCGTTTAGCTGATTTAAGCGCACTTGAAAATGAGTTAGTCACCCAATGGCAGGAGAGGGCAGCAACACTGCAGGTAAGTTTTGTTATTAACGATCAGCCCAGCTTACAAAGCTTTGATGTGGAGCTTAAAAACCAGCTAGACCAAGTATCTAATCAATTAAAACAACTTAAGCAATTAGATAAAGAACGCCAAACAAACAAAGAAGCGTTAAACCTTACCCAGCGCGACAGTGACAAACTCAGCAGCGAACTTAAATTACTAGAACAAAGCCAACAATCCTTGCAACAAAGCAGTCAAAAAACGACCCAAGAATACACCCAGCTAATTGAGTCGATAGATAGAAACCGCAGCGCATTACTCAATAATATTGTTGCCTTAGGTTACATCGCACCGCCAGAAAATGAACTAGTACAATGGCTGCAAACTAAACGTCAAGATGTGCAGCGTTATCAGCATAAAACGCAAGAAAAGGAGCAGTTAAGTCAGCAGTTGGCAGGTAAAAGTGCTGAACATGCTGCGATGGGACAGCAGTTGAAACACCTATCTGAACAACTCTTATCGCTACAGTCAGAAGAAGTTACGCTCAAACAACAGTGGGATGAAGCCAGCAAACAGCGCCAGCAATTGTTTGGTGAGCAAACAGTGGCACAGGCCAGAGAAAATGCCAACTCTCAGCTAAACAACGCCGAACAAGCCCAACAGTTGGCTATGGCTACGCACAAACAAATCGACCTGCAACATAGTGACTTATTAGCCGCCATCAAAGCCAAAATACACCAGCAAACAGAGCTTGAACTGTTACTTAAAGAGCTCACCGAAAAATGGCATGAGCTATTAAACAACAGCCCTTTTGTTAACCAAGCCGAATTTGAAATGGCGCTGTTACCCGAGCAGCAACGCAACCATCTAATCAGTTTAAAACAAAGATTAGATACACAATTACAACGGGCGAATACCTTATTAGAACAATCCGCTGCCCAGCTCGAACAGCTTAATGCTATCGAAGAAGCGTCCTTGTGGCAGCAAACCCCACAACAAGAAGTGAAAACACTGCTACAACAGCTACAAACTGAAAAAGACCTATTGGTAGAACGCCGAGGCGGCATTAGCAGCCAATTATCAGCAGACCAACAAGAAGCCACCCGACAACAAGCCTTACTCGAACAAATAGAACAACAAAAACAAGATTACGATGAACTGAGTTACCTACACGGTTTAATAGGCTCCGCCAGCGGCGATAAATTCCGCCGTTTTGCCCAAGGCCTAACGCTAGATAACTTAGTGTACCTTGCCAACAAACAACTCGACCGCATACATGGCCGTTATTTGCTTAAACGTAAAGAAGAGCAAGGGTTAGCGTTAACCGTACTCGATACTTGGCAAGGTGACGTAGAGCGAGACACCAAAACCTTATCAGGTGGTGAAAGTTTCTTGGTTAGCCTAGCTTTGGCACTGGCTTTGTCTGACTTAGTCAGTCATAAAACCAGTATTGATTCGTTGTTTTTAGATGAAGGGTTTGGGACTTTGGATGCTGAGACTTTGGATATCGCTTTAGATGCCCTAGACAACCTGAATGCTTCTGGGAAGATGATCGGGGTGATTAGTCATATTGAGGCGATGAAGGAGCGGATACCAACGCAGTTGCGGGTGACTAAGAAGAGTGGGTTGGGGGTGAGTGAGTTGGATCGTGAGTTTGCTGTGAAGTGAGTGTGGTTTGCACCGTCACCCCATACCGTCATTCCGGTAGTCTTTTGGGCCGGAATCTCCTTGTTCATAATGCGCTGTCGCTTACCTGCATCCATGCAGTTTTTCGATTGGCATCCCTGCCAAACGACCATACTTTTTTTATAAAGTGCGTCCTGCACTTTACCTTTCAGGCCAGCTAAAGCTGTTCCATATTTATCCTGTAAATATGGTCAACAGCCAAAAAAAGTAGGCAAAAAAGGCCGCTCGCCAAATATGTTCTTCATTCGACTATCAGGTAAATTTAGCGGGTCTATAGTAACTAAGTTCAAAACCTTCAAAGTAGTCAATTACACATCCCTGATGATCGGCACCCAATCTCGACTTCTCGACAATTGCTCCTGCATTGTTCTACCTTCCGCCGTCCATGGCGGTCGCTTGTCGAGCTGTTCAACTGGGCGAAGCTGTGCTTCTAAGGAATCCAGTTTCACCCATGCAAATTGCCCCACTAAATTCACCAGATAATCGGCGAACATAAATGCGAGGGTAAATCAAAAGACAAAGAAATCGGCTTCGCCGACAACAGCTATGGTGGCTACGCCACTACTTTTCCGCAGTACCATTTTCCATAGTGTAATGATTTCATTATGCTTTATCGTTTTTGTTACAGTGAGTGTCTCGTTAAGCCGGTGATGATAATCGCTCTGAAAATCAGCTCGAAGAGATAGGTAATGCGTTGACATCGCGGGAGCGCCCATATATGTCTCTATAAGCGATATTACAATTTGTAAGAGGATTCACTAGAATGCATATTTATAATTTCAAGCTGTCCTTGGCGGACATGCTTAGGATCTGAGGAGTTCAATATCATAGCTTTTAAAGTTTCAAAGTAAGAGTCATAAAGATAGTCTCCTCTGACTAGTTCTTCAATAATTGGAACAATGGATTTCTTTTCTGCAAAGAGAATAAAGGCTCCTGTCCAAAATTCACTCTTTAAATAGCTCACGATTTCAAAAAACTGTATCGTCTCAATATATTGAGCGGTTAGGCTCTCTTGATACCTAAAATGGTCAAAAGAAATTAAATCAGTTTCTCTGTCTAAAATCAGTACATTACAAGGTGTGATTAACTCATTTAAGGCATTAATTATTATATTCACACTGTAGTTTCGGCTAAACTTTTCAATCAAATAGTTTTGCAATATATCTTTACCAATTGAACGGCACTCAAGAGAGTGCATTTTAAAAGCAACAAATTTTGCCACTTCTGATAGGATTTCAGGTCTCACAGACTGTCTATTAATTTCTCTTGCGGAATCATACTCACCTGTAAGTAACCTAATTCTCTCTTCATATAACCTACTTTCACAGTTGGGTACTTTAATTCCCTGTGAAATAAGTGTGCAAGCTATCGTAGCTAGAAGAGGATTTCCTAAAACAGAATATAGATTTCTTTTTTCGATTGATTTTTCAAGTTGTTTTGCATCTTCTTGTGATTCGCACCACCCGAATATAAACTTTATTAGTTGCTCCTCTGTAAAGGATAAAAGAGATACATTTAAGAAATTAATGTCGGCGATGTAGTCGAAGTTATCTCTGGTTGCCAAAATAATTTGGCAAGATGGAAATTCCTCTTTATGCTTATCTATGGCGTCTAGAATTCTAGGGATGTAGCTATATACTTCATCAATCCCATCAATTAGGATGCATCCAGAATCCAGAATCCAGAATTGCTTTTAATTCATCACGGCTTTCTCTGTTGGGTTTTATTGAGTGAGACTCAAGAATGAAATCTAGAAAAGCGTATCGTTTAATCGCGATTCCTTTAGTGTCAGGAATATATTTTTTGAGTATGTCCCTATACCTTGTGAGTTCTATGTAAATACAATCTCTTCTTCCATTGCTTTGACATTTAAGCGCATAACTTTGAAGTGTAGTTGTCTTTCCATAACCCGCACCTCCAAGAAGGGCTAGATCTCTAGTTGAGTCAAATAATATTGATGGAGAAAAAGATATTCTAGAATTGTATTTTTTAATATGATCATTCGTTACTCGCTTAGTGAGAGGAGATGCATTGTCAAAGAATACAGTCTGGAAATTAAGTAAAAAACTCGCGGCATCCAACAGTTCTTGGACGATTTCTGTTGAGGAATCTTCATTTTCTATTACATTTAAATTATGTTTATATTGCGTCGAAACCCTGTTTACTTCTGAGATGAAATTTTCTGAAAAATTTATTTCAACGGAGGGTTCTTCCAAAAGGCTTGATTCCTTCAATGAAATTGACCTAGATAGCTTAAGGTGCTCTTTTAAGTAATTGGTTGAAAAAAACGATTCTTCAATCTTTTTCTTTATGTCACCATCAATTTTTGATTGCTCTCCTGAATAGATTAAGTTTAATATTTCTTCGATTATTTTACTTTCATGCTCCCTCAATGTGCTTTTTGTTATTCTTTGTATATGGACCTCAAGTTTGTGTAACGCCTCCTTTTTATTTTGTATGTCGTGTTTAAGATTCTTGTTAGATTCAGACTCATACTTCAATAGCTCTTCTTGAAATTTACAATTTATGGATGCGATGTCACCAATTATCAACGGATTTTGAGCGAATGATTCTGTTTTTTTACAGGCAGAAATAAGCCACAAAATTTCTTTTTCTTTGGCGTTCAACGGGGCAAGAAATTTTTTGTAGTCTTCTATGATAAATAATGGCTTCTTTCGTCCGCCTATAAAGAACTCTAAATCACATGAATAGTCTGTAATGTTTTTTAAATTGTTACTACGTAAAGCCTTTTTTAAAGATTGATTGCCAAAAATTAAGTTTGGATTGTTCGTGATTGACGAAACAGTTGTGTTGATTTTTTTGTAGATTTCAAAACAATGGGTTCTTAAAAGTTCAGCTATTCTAGGAGACTCTAGTATTATAATTCCTTGTTTTGTATGATCTTTTATTTCATCCCTCAACCTGACGTGGAGCCTTCCTTGTACGGCTAGTATGACTTTGTCCGCGCACTTTTCTTTTCCGTCAGGCAGTGGGCGATTACGTATTAGACACTGCTGTAATTGGATAATCAGTTTATATAATTTACTATCTTGACCAATTTCTTTTTTTGAGGATTTAATTTTTTTTGACTGGATACAAACTAATTCGTAATCGCCAGTAAGATCATCATCTTTTACGGCTATGAGGTCGGCTCCAAATTCGTTTGGTCCTCCATTGAAGTCTACCCATTTGTAGTTTTTAGCTTCAAAAATCGGCTTAAGTATACTTTGGGTGAAGTAATCTTCGCCCAGTTTTTCAATATGATTGATTACCCGATCTGTCATTAAACTACCTTTTTACCTAGTCTGTAGATATTGCTTTTGTTGTTGAAATAACGTTCACATCACACAATAGGGTATATCAGAGATCAAAGGCTACCAAGCGATATATTTTGAGATATACATGAAAACAAAGGAGTTTTATCGTTTAGGAAATCAATAGGGTCAGAGACTGAGGTATCCCCACGAAATAAGTTGGTAAGTCATTGTTAAAATAATTTGGAACATTCAAGGTATTTGGTGATCAGATCAATCGCCAAACATCTCTAAAGACCAATACCATGAATGAAGTTGTTATTT
>NZ_JBDVXF010000025.1:0-113112 GCF_039964565.1 Paraglaciecola sp. | reverse complement strand
GTTCTCCCTTTGGGCGAGGTTTAAAAGCACCTACTCTGCGTTGCTCGAACTTACAATAGAATAACTATTGCTTCATTCGAACGCCTTGATTAGGTGATTTTAAACCTCGCTGAGCGATCAATTGTTAGGATGGATTGGTATCAATTCAGAAAGAGACAAAACTTAGAAGAATAAAAAAAGCTGAAAGTATCGTTCACGATACTTTCAGCTTAAGATTGATTTTCTAATAAAGCTTAATAACAAAAAGAAAAATGATTGTTAGTTGAGGGTAACAAACTCCTCGCCGCTAGTTGGGTGAATTGCCACACAGGCGTCAAAGTCCGCTTTGGTGGCGCCCATTTTCATAGCCACTCCAAAACCCTGGAGTATTTCATCCATGCCCGCTCCGATGCCGTGAAGCCCCACTACCTTTTGGTTTTCGCCAGCACAAATTAACTTCATACGGGTCATCTGACGATGTTTAGTTACCGCAGTATACATGGCGGCAAAACCCGAGTTATACACAGTAATATTAGCGAGTCCATATTCCTCAATGGCTTCTTGCTCACTTAGCCCAATTGTACCAATCGGAGGGTGGCTGAACACTACAGTAGGGATCAACGAATAGTCCATGTGCGCATCAGTTTGACCATTAAACAAGCGCTCAGACAGCAAACGACCGGACTTCACTGCAACGGGGGTGAGTTCAACGTATCCAATGTTATCACCCACAGCGTAAATACCTTCAACGTTAGTATTTTGATACTTATCGACCTTAATATAGCCACGCTCGTTTAGTTCAACGCCGGTATTTTCTAAGCCAATTTTATCTGTGGCTGGTTCGCGGCCTATAGCCCAAACCACACAATCCGTTTCAATGGATGTGCCGTTTTCAAATTCAATAGTTAAAGAACCATCTGAGTTTTTTGTGACACAGTTAGGTGTGGCATTCGTATGCAATGTGGGGCCGTCCTGAGCCATAAGCTCGACTAAAGTCTCGGATAACATAGTGTCAAAAGTACGCAATGGAGCATGTTTACGCACCACCAAATCGGTTTTAGTGCCTAATGCATGCATCACCCCCGCAAGTTCTACAGCAATATAACCAGCGCCTACTACTACGGCACGTTTTGGCTGCTCAGTCAGCTCAAAGAATCCGTTTGAATCGATTCCTAATTCTGCTCCCGGTATTTTAGGTAAGGTAGGTCGCCCACCAGTGGCAATCAAAATGTGATCTGCGGTGTACTGTGTGCCGTTTACTTCGATGGTATTTTTATCCACAAAAGTAGCGAATCCATTAATTAATGTGACCCCATTTTTTTCGAATCCCATTCCGTAACTACCATGAATACGCTTAATGTAGGCTTCGCGGCTATCTACTAAGGTTTGCCAATTAAAGTTATTCACCGTGACATCAAAACCATAATCAGGTGCATACAAGTTAATGGCCTCAGCAACATGGGCGCCAAACCACATCACTTTCTTAGGTACACAACCTACGTTGACGCATGTTCCACCGATAGCATTGGCTTCCACCAGCGCTACTTTTTTACCATGTTTCGCCGCGCGATTGGCCGATGCAATACCACCGCTGCCACCACCAATACATATATAATCAAAATCTGCCATGAGTCTGCCTAGTTGAAGTCTATTTAAAATAAGTGAGTAAAAGATAATGCCTATACGACAAAAATAACACCGCAATTTTGCAATTATCGCAATCTAGTTAATCGATGAGTTTTCGGATCAATTAGAACGACCCTGCTCAAAATAAATTACATCTACCAAAATTAAATGCTACATCAAGCGGTCTGCTATTGAGATTTCACCTAAGTAACCCAATTTCTTGGTATAACTGATACAAAGAAGAGTATTTTATGAGCAACCCAATCAATGACTTATCCGGCCTACCGCAATTTTCGGCCATCAAACCTGAGCATATTCAACCTGCAATTAAGCAAGCGATTGAAGCCTGCAAAGCCAAAATTAGCGAGTTACTAAAACAAGATAGCTTCAGCTGGAACAATCTAATCGCCCCCATTGAGGAAGTAGACGATCAACTAAGTCGTAAATGGTCCCCTATTTCCCATATGAATTCAGTGGTAAGCAATGATGAACTGCGAGAAGCTCATGACGCTTGTTTACCTGCTTTGTCAGAATATGGAACTTGGGTCGGACAAAATGCTGACTTATACAATGCTTATTGCCAAATTGAAGCTAGCGACGAGTTTGCAAACTTGTCAGAAGCACAGCAAAAAGTCATTGCTCATGGGATCCGAGATTTTAAACTTTCGGGTGTAGCTTTAGATGAAACCAGAAAAGCACGCTATGCCGAGATACAGAGTCGCTTATCTGACTTAGGCTCAACCTTTAGCAACAATGTGATGGATGCGACTTTAGGCTGGCAAAAACACGTGACAGATAAAGCGCAATTAGCAGGATTACCTGATTCCGCTTTAGCTGCGGCTAAACAGTTGGCTGAAAGTAAAAACCTAACGGGTTGGTTATTTACCTTAGATATTCCTAGTTATTTACCGATAATGACCCATGCAGATAATCCAGAATTACGTGAAGAAATGTACCGAGCTTATACCTCTAGAGCGTCTGATCAGGGTCCCAATGCTGGTAAATGGGATAATACCGAAATCATCAACGAAACTTTGAGTTTACGACAAGAACTGGCGCAGTTGTTAGACTTTAAACATTTTGCAGACTACTCATTGGCCAGTAAAATGGCCAATTCAAGTGAACAGGTTAATGGTTTTCTACAAGACTTAGCAAAACGTTCTAAACCACAAGCACAACAAGATATACAAACCCTAGCAGACTATGCCAAAGAGCACTTTCAAAAAGATAGCTTAAATGCATGGGATTACGCTTATTACAGCGAAAAATTAAAAGAACAAACCTACAAAATTTCCGATGAACAATTACGCCCTTACTTTCCTGAAAACACTGTAGTAAAGGGCTTATTTGAAGTCATTTCACGCCTATACAACTTAACCATTACAGCTCGTGACAATATAGATACATGGCACAAAGACGTGCGTTTTTATGATATTCACGATAGCTCTGGCGCATTACGTGGCAGTTTCTATTTTGACTTATTTGCTCGAGAAAAAAAGCGTGGCGGTGCTTGGATGGACGAATGCCAAGTGCGCAGACAAAAGTTAGATGGCAGCCAGCAATACCCAGTTGCCTATTTAACCTGTAACTTTAACGGCCCTGTTGGCGACAAACCGGCGTTATTTACTCACGACGAAGTGGTGACTTTGTTCCATGAGTTTGGACATGGCATTCATCATATGCTGACCAAAATAAATGTAGGTGGAGTATCGGGTATCAACGGTGTGCCATGGGATGCAGTAGAATTACCCAGTCAATTTTTAGAAAACTGGTGTTGGCAGCCAGAAGCGCTAAGTTTTATTTCTGGGCACTTTGAAACAGGTGAGCCTCTTCCTAGAGTGTTACTCGACAATATGTTAGCAGCTCGCAACTTTCAATCCGCGATGCAGATGCTAAGACAACTGGAATTCAGCTTGTTTGATTTCAGCTTACATGAACATTTTGTTGCAGGAAAAACCAATGTTCAACAATGGTTGGATGAAGTGCGTAAGCAGGTCGCCGTGATTATTCCGCCAAGCTTTAATCGATTCCAAAACAGTTTTGGGCATATTTTTGCAGGCGGCTATGCTGCAGGTTACTACAGCTATAAGTGGGCTGAAGTGCTGTCATCTGATGCCTTTAGTCGTTTTGAAGAAGAAGGCATTTTTAATCGACAAACTGGACACGATTTTTTGACTAACATCTTAGAAATGGGTGGCAGTAAAGATCCGATGCAGTTGTTTATTGCGTTTAGAGGAAGAGAGCCAGAAGTGGATGCATTGCTTCGACACTCTGGTATTGCAGCTTAGCAATGAGTTTGAGCAATTTAGAAACCTTTAAGCGAATCCAACAACGAGCTTGCGAGCGAAAGGGAGGCCCGCAAGCTTTGTCAGCCATTATCGACAGACCGTTAGATAGCTTTGAGTTGAGCCAAATTAGCGATGATAGGTTTTTGGCTGAGTTCACTAAAAAAGTGTTTCAATCGGGTTTTGTTTGGCGCGTGGTAACAAACAAATGGTCGGATTTTGAACGAGTGTTTTTTGACTTTAATATCGAAAAAATACTATTAATACCTGATGAAATGCTTGAAAAAAAGGCCACTGACCCTAGTATCATTCGCAATTTTACTAAAGTTAAAACCATACGTGACAACGCCATAATGATTGATACAGTGGCTCGCGAGCATGGTAGTTTTGCTGAGTTTGTCGCTCAATGGCCAACTGAAGATATTGTCGGTCTGTGGGCCTATTTAAAAAAACATGGCGCTAGACTTGGGGGCAATACCGGCCCTTATGGGTTAAGGGCATTAGGCAAAGATACCTTTCTATTAACCAATGATGTGATAGGTTATTTTTATAAGCGTCATATCATTTCTGGTTCTGCTCAGTCGAAACGCAGTCTTACCGCGATCCAGCAAAGCTTTAACGAACTACAACAACAGAGCGGTCTTTCATTGCAGGAGTTGAGTATGATCCTCTCAAAAAGTGTGGGTGATAATTTAATTTAGTTCATCAGCAACTCTTTGTGCATTGTTTATAGTTCTATTGGCATTTAACCGAGAGCAAACAACGCTGATTTTATTGCATTAGCGACTGATTCCTAACTATCAGTTTTGCCATTCTTTGGTTATCATCTCGTTAATGTTATATCTACAAAACCTTAACAAGTTTATTTTGATTCTGACGATTTAAAGGTAGATATGCACAGCTTCTGGAATCCAGTTTACTTTTACAAAGGTGTAGAACATGAATAAAATTTTACTGACTTGTTATTTGGTTTTTGCTTTATTTGGGCTTACGGCTTGTTCTGGCACAGAACCTAATCAAATAGAAAACGTCCAAGTTCCACCAGTGAGTGTGCAACTTTGGTCAGTCAAAGACGCGATTGAAAAGGATTTTAAGGGTACCCTAAAACAACTTGCAGATATGGGGTTTCAAGGTGTGGAGTTTGCTGGGAATTACGGTGAATTTTCTGACAACCCTCAAGGTTTGAAAGAATATCTGAACTCATTGGGTTTAAAAGCCAGTGGTGCTCACGTTGGTTTTGACGGACTAAGAGGTGAAAAATTAACACCAACACTCAATTTCTTAAAAGCACTAGAGATTGAAATGGTCATTGTACCTATGGATAGCAGAGCTTGGAGTCCTGATGGTGTGGAGAGTTTGGTAGCAGAATTGACTGAACTATCTACTAAATTAGCGAAACAAGGTATGTTGATTGGTTACCATAATCATGACAGAGAATTTGACCCTTACCAAAACTTAACCTTTTGGGATTACATTGCTAAGAACACTCCACAGAATGTGTTATTGCAGTTGGATGTTGGTTGGGTAAACTTTGCTGATAAGGATGCAATTGAATACGTGAAACGTTACGCAGGACGTACTTTAGCGACTCATATTAAGATCCGAAATTATCATGGCCCCGATAGAACTCCGCAACAAGCGAGTCCAATTATTGGTGAAGACCAATACGACTGGGCGAGTTTGATTAAAACCCAAGCGGCAGTGGGTGGGACTCGTTGGTTAGTGCTAGAACAGGAGGAATACCCAGATGGTTTGTCTTCAATGCAGGCTGTTAAGAAATCAAAATTAGGCTTAGATAAAATAATAAGCACACTATAATGTTAGGCACATTGTGCCTAAATTGCCTCAGTTGATGACAATATTTTCAACTGAGGTATTTGTATCCATATCCTTCGATTTCCGTGTTTAACAAACAGACACAATCAAAAAAGCTACAAACATTCGCTGTTGACGCGCGCCTTAATTCGGTAAACTAGTAATAATTGATACTCAAGGAATACTCATGAGCGCGCCTGAAACACCTGAAACTCATTCACAGCAACAACAAACCACACATTTTGGTTTTAAACAGGTAGACACCAGCCAAAAAGTTAATATGGTCAAAGATGTGTTCCAGTCGGTTGCAGCAAAATACGATGTAATGAACGATTTAATGTCTTTTGGGATCCATCGTTTATGGAAACGCTACACAATCGATTGTAGCGGTGCCCGCGCTGGGCACAAAGTATTGGATTTAGCCGGTGGCACAGGAGATTTAACTGCTAAATTTTCTCGTATTGTAGGCGAAACAGGCCAGGTAATATTGGCCGACATCAATGACGCCATGTTAAAGGTTGGCCGCGATAAACTCCGCGATAGAGGTATAGTTGGCAATGTAGAGTATGTGCAAGCTAACGCCGAAACTCTGCCCTTTCCTGATAACAGTTTTGATATTATTACTATCGCGTTTGGGCTTAGAAACGTAACAGATAAGGACAAAGCGTTAGCGTCGATGTATCGCGTCTTAAAACCTGGCGGTCGCTTATTGGTATTAGAGTTTTCTAAGCCTAGCAACGAAATGTTAAATAAAGCCTATGACATGTATTCATTTCATTTGTTACCAAAAATAGGGCAGCTTGTGGCAAATGACGCTGATAGTTATCAGTACTTAGCCGAATCTATTCGCATGCATCCAGAGCAAGAAGTACTCAAAACAATGATGGACAACGCTGGATTTGAACAAACCACTTATCATAATTTAACAGGCGGTATTGTAGCCTTACACAGAGGCTTCAAATTTTAGTATGCCTTTTGCTCAGTTAATGACCGCAGGTATCGAGTTAGCGATTAATCGCTTACTTAAACTCGATGAAGATAGCCCACATCGCTTGAAAAAATTATCCGGAAAATCGCTGCAGGTAACTATTGCAGAATTGCCATGGCCTTTAGTGTTTAATTTTTCGGAGCAAGTGGTAGTGCGGTCTGTCACTAGTGCTGACAAAGACTTGGCCTCTACGACTGAATCTGTTGATTGTTTAATCGAATTGAATCTAGAAACGCTTCCCAAACTTAAAGATAGCAGTCAACTCACGCAACTTATCCAGCAAAAACAGCTTAATCTAATCGGTGATGTCTATGTGGCACAAACCTTTAGTAACTTACTTAAAGATATAGACATAGATTGGGAAGAACAACTTTCTGAATATACGGGAGATGTGGTAGCCCACCAGACGTTTGCGAGCATGAGAGCCTTATTTGATACCGCAAAATCACAGATAGAACAAGGCGCCATTGATCTTAGTGAACGCTTAACCCAAGGCGATTCAATTGCCGTCAAACCAAGTGAAGTTCATGAGTTTAGCAAAGGAGTAAATGAGATCCGTAGTGCCACTGAGCGATTGTTTGCCCGAGTCGCCCAATTAGAACAACGCCAAAAAACCGCAACAGGATCAGATAATTAACGTGAGAATTCTACGCTTTTACCAAATAAATAAGGTGATGTTGCAGCACGGCTTAGATGAGCTTATTCCTAACAAATGGCTGCCTTGGTATGCAAAATTAGGACGAATTGGATTTTTTTGGTTACGTAATAAACATCCAGATAAATCCCAAGGAACTCGTGTTAGGTTAGCCCTGCAAACCTTAGGGCCAGTTTTTATTAAATTCGGTCAGATGTTATCGACTCGCAAAGACTTACTACCAGAAGACTTAGCTGCTGAATTATCTATTTTACAAGACCAAGTTGAACCATTCGATCCCGAGTTAGCAAAACAAATTATCCGCCAAAGTTTTGGCCTGGCGGATCTTGCTGAGGTATTCTCTGAATTTGAAACTAAACCATTAGCCTCAGCCTCAATTGCGCAAGTTCATGCTGCTAAGTTAAAAAGCGGTAATCAAGATGTAATAGTTAAAGTCATTCGCCCCAAAATCAAACATACCATTCAATCTGATATTGAATTGATGCGTACCGTGGCCAATGCCTTACAAAAACTATTACCAGATGGTAAGCGTTTGCGCCCAGTCGAAGTGGTCGAAGAATACGAACGCACCATAATTGACGAATTAGATCTGACTCATGAAGCCGCGAATGGCATACAATTTAAACGCAACTTTGAAAATTCGACAGCTTTGTACGTTCCAACTATTTATAGTGACTACAGCCATAAAAATGTGATGGTAATGGAACGAATTTACGGCACGCCTATTTCTGACGTCACCCAGTTAGTTGCCCGCAATACCAACATGAAAAAATTGGCTGAACGCGGTGTTGAGGTTTTTTTCACCCAGGTTTTTCGAGACAGTTTTTTCCATGCAGACATGCATCCTGGCAATATTTTTGTTTCTACTCACAGCCCTGATGATCCACAATATATCACCATTGATTTTGGCATAGTAGGTACCCTCAATAGCGAAGACAAGCGATATTTGGCAGAGAATTTCATCGCCTTTTTTAATCGCAATTATCGTAAGGTGGCGCAGCTACATGTGGACTCGGGATGGGTGCCTTCGAATACCGACATCGACGATTTTGAAGCGTCGATTCGCAAAGTCTGCGAACCTATTTTTCAAAAACCGCTAGCAGAGATTGAATTTAGCAACGTGTTACTACAACTATTTAATACTGCTCGGCGTTTTAATATGGTGATACAACCGCAACTGGTACTGCTGCAAAAAACCCTCCTTTATATTGAAGGCCTAGGCCGTCAGTTATACCCACAGCTTGATTTATGGAAAACCGCAAAACCGTTTCTAGAAAACTGGATGAAGGAACAAATTGGATTGAAAGCTATGTATCAAAAAATTTCTGCGAACCTACCTTATTGGTCTGAGAAATTGCCTGAAATGCCAGACTTGATTTACGACACTTTAAAACAAGTTAAAAAATTACCTGAGCAGCAAAAGCTGCAATTTGAGTTACAACAAAAACAATTAAGACAACAACACCGTAGTTCGCAGCTAGTTTTAGTGGGCGCTACTTTTATCATCTCCGCAGCCATTTTGCCTACTTATCAACCGAATTGGTGGCCAAGTATATGCTGTATAGCGTTAGGATTAATAAGCTGGGTAGTGGCTTGGCGATTCAAAAGTACGTAGGTTCGAGGCGGTTATAAAAAGCGGTTAATCGTGACCAAAATACCCCTCTAATCTTAAAGCTATGCCGTACGAAGCCGAAAAACTCTCGTCACGGCGCCACATTATAAAGGGTTCGACTTCGTAAAATAGCCACTTGCGTAATGTGTTTTTACGCCATCTAAGACTCACTAAATATTCTTCTAAACGATAGTTAGGGCGACTCAAACCTTCAATATAAAAGCCCGATATCAAAGCATTTTTTTCATCAAATTGAGTTAACTTCTGCACATTGTGTTGCCATAACCAATCATTACTGTGATCTCTAAAATAAAAATGATTGTTCCACCTGAATATGGAATTTTTAGTGACGCTATGGGAAAGCTGCCATGAAAAATTCGCACCTAAGCCGTCGTTACTATACAAGTAGGCCGAGGTTTCCCAATTTAACTTGGTTTTTTCAGATAACAAATGGGAGTGTCGATAACGGCTTTTGACAAATGCCTGCAATCGACGTCCTACCCCGATACGATGTGATAAACCACTTTCAGGGCTACTACGCCAACGCAACGCTAAACTAAAACGGTTTCTTTCTGTAAACTCGTTGTTGCCTGAGGATTGCAGATCATTATTTTGTCTATCATCTTCGTAATCTGAAAAAACTAAATCTGCTCGATTTTTTAAGTTAGGTAATCTAACCCTAATTTTAACCCGCGTTTCAAACTCATTTAAATGGCGACTTCTCGGCTCCCAGCCCAAGCGGATCCGTGCCTCTCCTGTTGCTTCTTCATCGTGATTAAATTCCTTAAGTTCAAAATAATCATCAAACCACATCGCACTAGAATTAACAGATGAGGCAATGCTCTCATGCATACTGTCTAACCACGGATATTCTTGTTCTGTCTCTTGCCCATTAACTTTTGCGACAAAAGCCATAACAACAAAGAACAGTAACAGAGCGTTTCTCACATATTTCCTTTTAATATCAGTAAACGATTGGTGTTTGCGATTTTAGAATAGCGTAATTGATGCTCAATAGCTTAAACATCTCAGATTTGCTATCAAATCCAGTGACCTTTCCAATAAGCTAAGTATAATGAAATCCATACAGTTTCTAGGAGTATTTTATGTTTGGCATTAGCCCTATGCAGTTGTTGATTATTTTGGTGATCGTAGTGTTACTTTTTGGAACCAAAAAATTACGAGGTTTAGGCGGAGATTTAGGCTCTGCACTAAAAGGTTTTAAAAAAGCCATGAGTGACGACGAAAAAGAAAAGGACGCTGATTTTGTTGCGAAAGAAAAAGTCGAAGACAAAACGACCGTAGAAGCAGAAAAAACAGTTCAGCAAACCAAGAGTGAACAAAAAGAGCAAAGTTAATGTTTGATATCGGCTTTTTTGAACTACTAATTATTGCCGTTGTTGGTTTAGTAGTCCTAGGACCGGAGAGATTACCTGGTGCTGTGCGCTCGACTATGAAAACAGTACGCAGCATTAAAGGTATGGCCAGTGGTTTTCGGCAAGAAGTAGAACAACAATTCAAAATTCATGAATTACACGAAAACTTAAAAAAAGCCGAACAGCAAAACCTAGAGAATCTATCTCCTGAATTACAAAAATCTGTTGATGAACTTCGCGATGCCGCCAAGTCCGTTCAAAAACCTTATTCTAAAGAGTAACTATGGCTGAACCCAATAGCTTAATTGCTCATTTAATCGAGCTTCGAGGCCGTGTTTTAAAGGCTGTTGTTAGTGTATTTGTAGTGTTTTTATGCTTGGTATATTTTGCCCAAGATTTATACCATTGGTTAGCCACCCCTTTATTAGACACTTTGCCTGAAAACGCGCAAATGATTGCGACAGATGTGGCGTCTCCTTTCTTCGCACCATTTAAGTTAACTATGGTGTTATCTTTTTTTATTGCCATTCCCGTCATTCTCTATCAAATATGGGGATTTGTTGCGCCTGGACTATATAAAAACGAAAAACGACTAGTAGCGCCGCTATTGCTTTCCAGCACCCTATTGTTTTACTTAGGGATGGCGTTTGCGTATTACGTGGTGTTTCCATTGGCTTTTGCATTTTTCTCTAGCGTCGCGCCAGAGGGCGTGGCAATCAATACCGATATTAGTAGTTACCTTAATTTTGTGCTTAAAATATTTTTTGCATTTGGTTTGGCTTTTGAGATCCCTGTTGCTGTTGTATTGATGTGCTGGACAGGTATGACAACGGTGGAAGCACTTAGGGCAAAACGCCCCTATGTTATAGTGGCTGTATTTGTAGTAGGCATGCTACTTACTCCGCCTGATATCATCTCTCAAACCTTGCTCGCTATACCGATGTGGGTGCTGTATGAATTCGGTATTATTGTTGGCAGTATTTATTCTCGTAATAAAGCAGATCAAGAGCAGCAGGAATCCCCTTGAAGTATGCAACAGAATTTATTGTGGCGAATTGTACGAGACTACGCTTAAAACGCCATCAAGCTAATCTAAATCTACGACTTTTAAATGAACCTTCCTTTTTGTAATAGACCAATGAGGTAAACAGATGTCTTGGTGCGATATTGGCGTTAATTTTACTGATCCACGTTTATCTTTTGAGGCAGTATTTGAACGAGCTTTAGCAGCTGACGTTTCCCAAATCATCATAACTGGTACCAACTTAGACAAGAGCCATAAAGCGACTCAATTGGCGCGCCAGTATCCGAGTCACTTATTTACAACAATTGGTGTTCACCCACATGACGCTAGCCAATTTACCCAGCAAACGGTCAATGACCTTAGAGCCTTAGCCAAATCATCCCAAGTTGTCGCAATGGGAGAATGTGGTTTAGATTTTAATCGAAACTTTTCCACTCCCGAGCAACAGTTGTTTGCTTTTGAAGAACAGCTTAAGCTAGCCTGTGAACTTGGGTTGCCAGTTTTTTTGCATGAGCGCGATGCTTTTGAGTCGCAGATTGATTTATTAACATATTATCGAGCACAGTTGAAAGGCGGCGTTGTTCATTGTTTTACCGGTAATAGCGAACAGATGCATCGCTATTTAGATCTAGACCTCTTTATTGGTATTACAGGTTGGGTTTGTGATCTCAAACGCGGCCAAGATTTGCGAGAGGCCCTAAAAACATTACCCTTAGACCGGATACTATTGGAAACTGATGCGCCTTACCTACGACCTAAAAGCCTAGCGAACAACCGTAAAGTAGACCAAGGTAATAACGAACCCGCCTACCTACCCTATATTGCAGCACAAGTGGCAGAGTTAATGGAAATTGATACGGAAACTCTAAAAGTAGCATGCCAAACCAATTCACAGAAATTATTCAAATTTTCTAAGCAACGAGCAGCCCATGAATAATACTTCAATTGGGTTAGTATTAAGCAAAAATTGGTTGTTACTAATGCTTAGCATTTTCTGTGCAATGGCAATTTTTGCTGCGACTAATTTATTCGAAACAACGCGAGTGAGTCATAAACAGGTACAAAACATTACACACCTAGTTGACTCAGAAAAAGTATTCTCGATTACGGATATCATCGGTCAGCCCAATGATAGTTGGCAGCCACTTAACCACGACCTAACCACATTAGAAATGTCCAATAGCCAACATTGGTTTAGGTTCACCTTAGAGGACCTTTCCACTGCACAAATTTGGTTGTTGGAAATTGACTATCCTTTATTGGACGAGGTTAAGGTCTGGTTTGTGCAACACAATGAGGTGCTTAGCGAATACGCCGTAGGAGATACCTTAGCTTTTTCACAACGCACTATTGAACATGAAAACTTTGTTTTTGCGATCCCTAATAACGCGCAACCTATTGTTGTGTATATCAGCACTTATACTAAAGGTGCGATGCGTTTACCCTTAAATATATGGCAGCAAAACAATTATCTCGAGCGTACCAGTAAAAACAATTTGGTCATGGGAGGGTTCTTTGGATTAATGTTAGCGATGGGATTGAGCAACCTATTCTTTTTCATTACAACCCGCTCTCCAATTTTTTTGACCTATACCGGCTATGTCGTATGTATCGCGTTAACTTTGGCGGCCATTCAAGGTTTAGGTTATCGCTACATTTGGCCTAACTCGCCGTGGTTACAACAACATGCAATAGGAATTTTTGCCAACCTAACTCTTTGGTTGTCGATTATGTTTTGTGATGGATTACTTAACGTTAATGCCTTTAATACCAAACTGAGTCGGCTTCTCAAATCTGTCGCGGCTACTTTTATATTGGGTTTAATTGTCAGTTTATTTGTACCACTTCCAGTATTCCTCACGGCATTTTTAGCCATTTTATGTATTGCTGAACTCATTGTTTTGGTTGTCGTTATTTGGTTATGGCTAAAAGGTTTACGAATAGCTGGGTATTATGCTTTGGCATCGGCTGTACTTTTCTTTAGTGGTTTTGCCTTGAGTTTAGATGCCTTAAACATCGTTGAATTTAACTCTCCTAGCTACTATTTACTGATGTCAGGTGCGGCCTTTGAAACCGTGCTTTTGGCACTTATTTTGGCTGTTAGCCATAATGAACAACGCCAAGCTTTGATCAATACTCAATCAGAATTATTAAACCAAGAAAGGCAAGCGCAACATGCCCAAAAAGATTTGTTGTTATTACAAGAAAATGCGACTGAAGAGCTTGAATACAAAGTACAGGAGCGCACATTAGAGTTAGAGATTGCACTGCGTGAATTATCTGAAACAAACCGTGAACTCCAAGAAAAAAACACCTTGGATGCGTTAACTGGGATCCGCAACCGCAGCTATTTTGATAAAAAATACCAAGCTGAAGTACGCCGAAGCCGACGCGAACACACGCAATTATCTGTTGTCATGATGGACATCGATCACTTCAAAAAAGTAAACGACCAATACGGTCATTTAGTGGGTGACCAGTGTATTAAGTCGGTCGCCCAAGTTCTGCAAAAAGCCTTAAAAAGACCCAGTGATGACGTGTGCAGATACGGTGGCGAAGAATTTTCTCTCATTTTGCCTAGTACTGACCTAGAAGGAGCCTTGGCGCTAGTCGAGAAACTCAGAACAGAGATAGAACAAACCAGTATACAAGCAGACGGAGTGTCTGTGGATATCACTATTAGTGCGGGCATAGGTAGTGCAATAGCAGAGCTAAACCAACCGGAAAACGCTATTTTAGCTTTGGCCGATAAACAACTTTACAACGCCAAAAATTCAGGTCGAAATAACGTAAAAGGCAGCCAATTAAGTGGTGTAGAACAGTAGGATTAATTATGAAACAACAATTCCCGCATACTCGTATGCGTAGATTACGTAAACAAGGCTTTACCCGTAAATTGGTGGCAGAGAATCAACTGACATCTAGTGATTTAATATACCCCATGTTTGTATTGGAAGGCGAAAATCTGCAACAAGCGGTACCTTCGATGCCCGGTGTCAACCGCTTGTCTATTGACCTGCTAGTCGATGAAGCCCATGAGCTTGTTGAACTTGGAATTCCAGCCATTGCTTTGTTTCCGGTAACTCCAATGAATGCCAAATCATTGTGTGCCAGCGAAGCGTTTAACCCAGATGGTCTAGCGCAAAAAGCTGTGCGCGCTATCAAACAAGCAGTGCCTAACATAGCAGTTATTACTGATGTCGCCCTAGACCCATTTACTTCCCATGGACAGGATGGCCTAATTGATGAGCACGGATATGTGCTCAATGATGAGACCATAGAGGTGCTGGTTAAACAAGCCTTGTCACATGCAGAAGCAGGAGCGGATATCGTTGCCCCATCCGACATGATGGATGGCAGAGTAGGAGCATTGCGCCAAGCACTTGAAAGTAATGGCTATCTCAATACTTGTATCATGGCTTATTCTGCCAAATACGCTTCTAGCTATTACGGACCGTTCAGAGATGCGGTCGGTTCAGCTGGCAATATAAAAGGAGGAAACAAAAAGAACTACCAAATGGATCCTGCGAACTCAGACGAAGCGATGCGTGAGATTGCATTAGATTTACAAGAAGGTGCAGACATGGTGATGGTCAAACCCGGCATGCCGTACTTAGACATAGTTAGACGTTGTAAAGATGAGTTCAAAGTGCCCACGTTTGCCTATCAAGTCAGTGGTGAATATGCCATGCACAAAGCAGCGTTTGACAACGGCTGGTTAAAAGAAGATGAAGTGATATTAGAATCGTTGATGGCTTTTAAACGAGCTGGGGCGGACGGAATTTTAACTTATTTTGCGAAGCAAGCCGCGCAACTTTTACGTTAGTTAACGGTTAAGCCCCTATCATTTAAGATTTTAAATGGCGTTAGCTTAATGACCCACAGCTAGCGCCAACGCTCTATTGTTTTTGTACAATACTACTTGATTGGAAAAAGTTGCCCTAGATGCGCAGCCTGGATTACAACACTAAAAACATTCAAGTACCCAACCCACTTTATGCTGTTGCCACTTTTCATTGGCTAATTCAGCATCGATTAAAGGATGAGATTTCAACCAGCCTTCAGGAAAAGTAAGCACCCACTTTTTATCTGATACTTTGATCGTAAAGTCGGCAACCAGATTATCTTTTCGACGAATCGAAAGTAAACAAGATAAACGTAAGATTCTCACTAGTACCAAAAGCGCTTGGCGCACTTCTGGGTGGAAGGAATCAAATAAACCGAGCTTTATTTCTTGCCTATGGCTTTGAACCAACATTTTAATACCGGCGCGTTGCTGTTGGGTATAACCCACCATAGGTAGATGCTGTAGAATGTATGCACCGTGTTGATGGTGTAATTTATACTCAATATGTAAACCAATTTCATGCAACATTGCGGCAGCCATCAACATAGCTTCACAGTCGACTTTCCCTAATACTATTTGATTTTGTATTTGCTTAAACAATCCAAGTGCGATGTTTTTAACTCGGTTAGCGTGTTCAGGATCTATATGAAAGCGCTCAATACTCTGCTCCAACGTTTGCAATCTGCGGTCGTTTTGTTGCATGTTATCTAACATGCCATAGATAAGCCCTTCTCTTAACGCCCCACCTGATATTTGCATTTCTTGAATATTGAGCTGTTCAAACAGCGCAATCAATATTGCTAAACCACTAGGAAAAATAGCTCTTCTAGACTCAATTAACCCTTCTATTTGCAATAAATCAATAGACTCACAATCTATACATTGCTGTTTTAAATTATGTAGATAATCCAAGCGGATAGAATCACTGATACCTTGTGTCACTAAAATTTCAGTAATCGCTTGTGGGGTGCCTGAGGCGCCTAAACACTGTTGCCAGTCAAAACTAATAAAGTCGTTTTTTACTGGTTCTAACAGCGATTTAGCCCGCTGAATTGCCTGCTCAAAATTCTGTTTTGATATTTTCCCGTCAGTAAAAAAGTGCTCTTTAAATGTGACACATCCCATATTCAGGCTAATTAAGTGGATCGGGTTCATATCATTGCCGACAATCACTTCAGTGCTTGCACCGCCTATGTCAATCACCAAAGAGTTACCTTGATTGGCAGAGGTGTAAGCCACGCCTAAATATATTTGTCTGGCTTCTTCCTCACCATCAATCACATCTAACTTATGTTTGAGTATTTTTTCTGCTTTTTTGATAAACACGTCTGCGTTAGCGGCTAAACGTAATGTAGCGGTTCCGACAATTTTAATATTTGAAAGGGGAATATCCTGTAATCGTTCAGCAAAGGTTTCTAAGCAACTCCAACCTCTATCAAGACTTTGCTGGTCAAGCATCATATTTTCATCTAGACCAGCCGCGAGTCGTACTTTCTGCTTTACTTTACCAATAATATGTACGCTGCCGGCCACAACTCGCACAATAACCATATGAAAGCTGTTAGAGCCTAAATCTACGGCGGCATACAATTGCTCAGGTTGCGAAAAGGGTGTCAATATCTCGGTATTATTATTCATCTATTTCGATTTGGGCGTGGACCTGAAGGTCGTTTTTGGTGACTTTTACCACTTTGCATACGTTTTTTATAACGCGCTTTAGGTGGGGTCACGTCTCGTAATAGATCATTGGGATTATACTCTGTCACTGGAATTGAGTGTTGCACATACTCTTCTATTGCCGGTAAATTCAAAGCATATTTTTCGCACGCAAAACTAATTGAACTGCCGCTTTCACCTGCACGACCTGTTCTTCCAATGCGGTGTACGTAATCTTCGGGATCATCGGGTAAATCGTAGTTAAAGACGTGGCTTACCATTGGAATATGTAAGCCCCGTGCGGCAACATCCGTGGCGACTAGTATATCGATTACGCCACTAGTAAAATTATCCAGTATTTTTAAACGTTTATTTTGCGGGACATCACCACTTAACAATCCTACTCTATGATTATCCGCTTCTAACCAATCTGATACTCTTTCACAACCGTGCTTAGTATTTGCAAACACTATCGCTTTATCTGGCCACTCTTCTTCCATCAAAGTTAATAGCAAATACGGCTTATCCTCGTCTGAGGGATAAAATAGCTCTTCTTTTACTCGTTCCGCAGTTTTTCTTTCAGGCTCAATCTGTACATGAGTCGGATTGTCCATGTGATCGTAAGCAAGCTCCTGGACGCGGTAAGACAAAGTTGCTGAAAACAGCATACTTAAACGTTCAGTTGGTTTTGGCATTCTCTTGAATAAAAACCGAATATCTTTGATGAAGCCTAAATCAAACATACGGTCAGCTTCGTCTAACACCGCAACCTGAATGCCAGCCAGAGAAAAGATATTTTGTTTATAGTAATCGATGATTCGACCTGTGGTGCCGATAATAATATCTACACCGCCTTGTAATTTTTCCCGTTGACTTTGATACCCCTCGCCCCCATAAATCAATCCAAGGGTTAAACCCGTGTGTTGGCTAAGCAATTCTGCATCGTTAAAAATTTGCACCGCTAATTCACGGGTAGGCGCCATGATGATCGCCCGAGGCTGACGTTTTGAGTCTTGTGGGTTAGTCAACAAATAGTGGAAAGTGGCGACCAAAAATGCGATGGTTTTACCTGTTCCTGTTTGCGCTTGGCCGGCAATATCATTGCCTTCAAGTAGCTGCGGTAAACTCAAAGCTTGAATAGGTGTACAAAGACTAAAATTGGCCGCATTTAGGGCTTCTATAACCTTTGTATTAATGGGTAAGTCTGAAAATTTTGTATCGGTTAAATGTGTAGTTGGCATAGCTTATAGCTTATCATTGCTTGCATTAAAAACCAGTTTCTATATAACAATCATAACCGCGCTGAGTCATGTCAGCCAGAGAAAAAATTACGGAGAAAAGAATGAGCGACAAAATTATCCAGTTATCTGATGATAGTTTCGAGGCCGATGTTATCAATGCTGCTGGTCCTGTGTTAGTTGATTTTTGGGCAGAATGGTGTGGTCCATGTAAAATGATCGCACCTATACTGCATGAAGTAGCTGACGAATTTGACGGCAAAGTAACAGTTGGCAAGCTGAATGTCGATGAAAATAACGAAACACCACCTAAGTATGGCATAAGAGGTATACCTACATTGTTGTTGTTTAAAGGCGGAAATGTAGCAGCAACTAAAGTAGGCGCGTTGTCAAAAGCGCAACTTTTAGAGTTTTTGAACGAAAATATCTAATCTTTGTTATTACAAAAAGAAATATCAAAGCTCAGCAAATGCTGGGCTTTTTTATATCTGAAAATGCCAGCAACATGCCTACAGCGCCTATTTCTATTGTAAATAAATTGTTATTCAAGTTTTTGGAAATTGACCGATACTGTAAAGTAGCAATGTGTGATACGGTTAAAATCCAATAAGCGGCAGACAATTCACTGGACTCAGGAATTATTTGGTGCTAACTTTTATATTGTTCACACCTGAACACCCCTATACTTCGCTCAAATCAGAGATGTAAATAAGTAAAAAACCTTTGAATCACTCAATCAAACTGGCTTTAAAAACAAGCTTCAGCATAAAGACCCACCAATTATGAACCTAACGGAACTCAAGAACAAACCGATCAGTGAACTAGTTAGCCTAGCGGAAGAAATGAAGCTAGAAAACATGGCCCGCGCTCGTAAACAAGACATTATTTTCTCAATCCTTAAATCACACGCTAAGAGCGGTGAAGATATTTTTGGAAATGGCGTATTGGAAATTCTCCAAGATGGCTTTGGATTCTTGCGTTCCAACGACTCTTCGTACTTAGCTGGGCCAGACGATATTTACGTATCACCTAGTCAGATTAGACGCTTCAATCTGCGTACTGGTGACACTATAGCGGGGAAAATTCGCCCGCCAAAAGATACCGAACGTTACTTTGCATTATTAAAAATTAGTGAAGTAAATTACGATCGCCCTGAAAATGCGCGCAATAAAATATTGTTCGAAAACTTAACTCCTCTGCATGCTAACGAACGTTTAACTATGGAACGGGGTAATGGCAGTAGTGAAGATATCACTGCGCGAGTTTTAGACTTAGCCTCACCAATCGGCCGTGGTCAACGTGGTTTAATCGTCGCTCCACCTAAAGCCGGTAAGACATTACTACTTCAGAACATTGCGCAATCAATTGCAGCCAATCACCCTGAATGTTTATTGATGGTGTTGTTGATAGATGAACGTCCTGAAGAAGTAACAGAAATGCAACGCTTAGTTCGAGGTGAAGTAGTCGCTTCTACCTTTGACGAACCCGCTAGCCGTCACGTCCAAGTGGCAGAAATGGTTATCGAAAAAGCCAAACGATTAGTCGAACATAAAAAAGACGTCGTTATCTTGCTGGACTCAATTACCCGACTAGCACGAGCGTACAACACAGTTATTCCATCTTCGGGTAAAGTACTAACAGGTGGTGTGGACGCCAATGCATTACACAAACCTAAACGTTTCTTTGGTGCTGCCCGAAACATCGAAGAAGGTGGAAGCTTAACTATTATTGCCACTGCGTTGATCGACACAGGCTCTAAAATGGATGAAGTTATCTACGAAGAGTTTAAAGGTACAGGTAACATGGAATTACACTTGAACCGCAAGATAGCTGAAAAACGCGTGTTCCCAGCAATTGATTACAATCGCTCAGGTACTCGTAGAGAAGAGTTATTAACGACTCAAGATGAATTACAAAAGATGTGGATATTACGCAAGATAGTGCACGAAATGTCTGAAATAGACGCGATGGAGTTTTTAATTGGCAAGTTGTCTATGACAAAAACCAACAATGAATTCTTTACTGCGATGCGCAGACAAAAAAGTTAGTCACGTTTCGCTACCCTAAATCACGAAAATCCGCTTTCAGGAAACTGTTGGCGGATTTTTTTTGACTTTTTGGACGCATACCTGTTTAAAATTTGACAAGCCCATGTGCTTTTACGATATTAGGTATCTGCTCACTCACAGTCGATAAACTATGAAACTGTTCATACCTGCAGTACTAATATTGCTAATTTTTACGCCTCGTATATTCGCCGCCGCAAGCCTTGAACAAATGTTAATTGATATTGAGCCACAGGTAATCGAGTGGCGTCACCATTTACATAAGAATCCAGAGCTATCCAACCGCGAATTTAAAACCGCAAGCTACGTCAGCAAACACCTTGAAAGTTTGGGTTTACAAGTACAAAAGGGAATTGCGATAACGGGAGTGGTAGCGGTACTTGATAGTGGTAAACCCGGGCCAGTAATTGCGCTGCGAGCGGATATGGATGGACTACCAGTACTTGAGCAAAACGATTTACCTTGGAAGTCTACCGCCCGAGGAGAGCTTGAAGGTAAGAATGTACCTGTAATGCATGCTTGTGGCCATGATACCCACGTTGCAATGTTAATGGGAGCAGCGGAAATTTTGGTGAAAATGAAAAGCAAGCTACGTGGCAAAGTGAAGTTTATTTTTCAACCCGCTGAAGAAGGCGCACCAAGAGGAGAAAAAGGCGGAGCCGAACTAATGGTTGAAGAAGGCGTACTAAAAAATCCATTAGTAGACGTTATATTTGGATTACATATCAGTGCGGGAACGGACGTGGGTAAAATACTCTACAAAGAGGGGGGCGCAATGGCAGCGGTTGATCCTTTTAAAATTGTAGTAAAAGGTAAACAGGCCCATGGCGCTTACCCATGGTTAAGTGTCGATCCTATTACCACCGCAGCTCAAATCATCATGAGTTTACAAACCATAGTCAGCCGAGAAATCAAACTAATTGATGAAGCGGCCGTGGTCACTATAGGTTCTATTCATGGCGGCAACCGCTCAAACATCATTCCAAGTGAAGTGGAAATAGTCGGTACTATAAGAACTTTAAACAAAGCCGCACGAGAACATATGTATGAAGCACTTCCAAGGAAAGTCAATGGTATCGCAGACAGTATGCGCGCCACCGCAGAAATCACTTTACCTTTAGATTATTACTACCCCATTACCTACAATGACCCTGCACTCACCGAAAAAATGGTCCCTACGCTGATTAAAAGTGCCGGCAGCGACAATGTGATTTATAGCAAACCGGTAACCGGTGCTGAAGACTTCTCGTTTTTTCAAGAAAAAGTGCCTGGACTCTATTTATGGATTGGGGGTAAACCATTAGACGTACCGGCAAACGAAGCCCCAGCTCACCATACTCCTGAATTTTATGTTGATGACTCTGCCATGAAAACAGGAGTGAAATTACTCACCGACTTGACCATGGATTACATGGATTTGCATTAAAATAGTCGGAATCAAGCCATAGATTGATTTGGTTTCTATGCGGATTGCAATAAGCTACAATACGCCTCCAAAATTTTAGGGGAATGGCCCCCAAACCACTCAATGTGATTTAAGAGAGAATGTTATGCCGGACGTGGCAATAGTAATGGGATCAAAATCAGACTGGCCCACCATGCAACACGCAGCCCAAATGTTAGAAAAACTTAGCGTCAGTTATACAGCCAAAGTTGTCTCTGCTCATCGTACTCCAAATTTACTCACAGATTTCTCTGAGGAAGCGGCAAGCCAGGGTTTTCAAGTAATAATTGGTGGCGCAGGTGGTGCAGCACATTTGCCAGGTATGATTGCCGCACACACACATTTACCCGTGTTTGGCGTGCCAGTACGTTCTAGTCAACTTAACGGCATTGATTCTTTACTGTCGATAGTACAAATGCCCAAAGGTGTTGCCGTCGGCACTTTAGCAATTGGAGAAGCCGGCGCAGCCAATGCAGGACTACTAGCAGCGCAAGTTGTTGCACTGCAAAATCCTGATGTGCGACAAGCAGTCAAAGATTTTCGAGCAGAGCAAACAGCTACCGTTTTGGCTCAGGATGAACTTGTCCTTCCCTCTTTATGATAAAGACAAACATGATAAAAACATACATGATGAAACCACAGGTGAGATTGTCTAAATGAGCGTATTAGTTCTTGGGTCGGGTCAATTAGCTAGAATGATGGCATTGGCAGGCTATCCACTTGGAATAAGTGTTCAGGCAGTAGATGTCGCAGATAACAAAGTTGTAGACCCTGTGACTAAGTTGATTATCAATAACTCCCTTGATAGGCAGATTGAAGAAGTGAACGCTATCACGGCTGAGTTTGAGCATATCCCAGAAGACTTACTCGAGTTAGTTCACAGCAGTGGTAAACTCAAACCCAGTGCAGAGGCTATTTTGACCGGTGCAGATCGCCTCCGAGAAAAAAAGTTACTTGAAAAATTGGCTATCGCAAACTGTCCATTTGAAATAGTCACCGAGGTTGACCAACTAGATGCAGCAGTGGCTAAACTTGGGGAAAAACTGATTATTAAAGCAAGCCGCGATGGCTACGATGGCTACGGACAATGGCGACTACAAAACAAAAGCGAACTACCCGCATTAAAGGAAACGTTGTCGCAACTAGATTTGCACAAAGTTCCTTTAGTAGTCGAAAAAATGCTCAGTTTTGAGCGTGAGCTATCGTTAGTTGCAGTGCGTGGCAGTGATGGTGATATTGCTTATTATCCCCTTGCTGAAAACTTGCACTATCAAGGACAACTGCATGTTTCTATTGCGCCTGCTCCACAGGTAGACGAAGCCCTTAATCAACAAGCTCAAGAAGTATTTAACAAACTAGCGGAATCCTTAGATTACGTAGGAGTGTTAGCAGTAGAGTTTTTCCAGATTGGTCAACAATTGCTAGTCAATGAAATCGCACCTCGTGTGCATAATTCGGGTCACTGGACCATGCAAGGCGCAGACACCTGCCAGTTTGAAAATCACCTCAGAGCGGTGAAGGGGTTACCTTTAGGCTCAACAAAAGTCACCTCGCCAACAGCGATGATCAATATCATAGGCTGCAAAGCGTTCTCGCGAGACATGTTAAGTATTCCTGGTTGCCATTTACACTGGTACGGTAAAAGCCCAAGGAAAAAGCGCAAGATGGGGCACTTTAATTTATGTGCTAGCGATTATGCTGAGTTAGGGAAAACAATGCACGCCTTGGCCGAGTATCTACCTATAGAAAATTTCCCGATGCTAAAAGGTGAAGCCCAAAGATTGATGAAACTTTAAGCATTCGTTTAGATTTTTTTTTTAATTGATTGACAACATTTAAATTATGCATACAATGGCGCTCGCTTTCGGGATTAGCTGCTACCAAGCAGTTTACCAACAACCCAAAAGTAGCGTCACCCAGAAAGATTTACCCTGTGTGCCGACTTAGCTCAGTTGGTAGAGCAACTGACTTGTAATCAGTAGGTCACCAGTTCGACTCCGGTAGTCGGCACCATTCTTTCGTGCAAATTTATCGAAATAAAAAGCCAAGCGCAGCGACTTCATATTATTGAGATGACATTTGCGCAACCCACCAACAAGCACAGCCATAAGTAATCAGGTTTACTCCCAGAAAATCATTGTAATCAGTAACTAAGTCTCATTGCAGTTCGACTCCGGTAGTCGGCACCATTCTTTCGTGCAAATTCATCGAAACAAACAGCCAAGCGCAGCGACTTCATATTATTGAGGTGACATTTGCGCAACCCACCAACAAGCACAGCCATAAGTAATCGGGTTTACTCCCAGAAAATCATTGTAATCAGTAGCTAAGCCTCATAGCAGTTCAACTTCGGTAGTCGGCACAGTTCTTTCTTTTCAAATATATCAAACTGACTTGTAATCAGCAGCTAAGCCTCATAGCAGTTCGACTCCGATAATTAGCACCATTTTCTCTTTTATGATTTAACCCGAAAATCATGTGTGTTTGAAGAATTTCGAATCACACGCCCAACAAATTATCTATACCCATACTTAGATGCGGTGCAGCATTCATTACGACGGCATTGTCTGGATTTAGATAGAAAACTAGATATTGTGTTTGAGGAAAACAAAAATGAACATGATCTATATCTAGAGATACGCGCAAATTTAGGTGGTTTTACCAAGCACTGAAGTCATTCATTTCCTTGATACATTTACCTGCTTGCGCCCCCTCCCCCGTTTAATCGTTACTTTAGATACTAAGGATTGCATAAACATATTTATAGGTTTTAGGATTTTGATATTATGGTTAGATGTAAATCTACACTAATGAATGTTGAAAATATGCACCCAAACATTAAAGGCTTTACTCTAATAGAGTTAATTATTGTGATAGTTATTTTAGGTATTCTAGCGGTTGTTGCGGCACCTAAATTTTTGGATATGAGCTCAGATGCTCGGATCGCTACCCTTGAATCTTTAGAAGGCAGTTTGCGGTCATCGAGTCAACTCGCGAATTACAAAGCTAGAATTGAAAACAAGACTGATTGCTCCACAGATCCAACAATAGAAATGGGAGGCGAAGCTATTACTTTGCGTTGTGGTTACCCCTGCCCGCACCCTAATGGCATTGCAAAGACTGTGAATACTGAAGAACCTTTTACATGGGTAGGTGGTAATTGTGCTGGACAGCTTGGAGGTATTGATGTGCGAATCAGCACCGCGCCCGACCCTAGTCAATGTAAAATTTATTACACTTCTGCACGAGAGAATCGAGAACCACAATTTACGCTAACAACAGAAGGCTGTTAAAAAGAGTAAGGCTCATGACTAATTTTGCACGAAAGTAGAACACTACAGATAATACTATCACTACGCTTTTTGCCACTAGCTCACAATTACAGAAGAGTTGCTGGGGCGAAGGACTTTACTGTTTTTTATATCTAGTTACCAACGAGACTTATTCAATGCTCTAGGAATGCTCTATAGTGTCAACGTAACCCTGACGTTTTACGCGCGAATTTGCGCGTTAGGGTGGTTTATTTTCCGGTTCATTTACAAGGCAATAATGATTAAACTTTTCTCTCTGCTGTTTACGCTGATGTTCAGTTCGTATTCAATCGCACAGCAAGATATGACAGATAACGAATATTGCCAGATTCAACTGATAAACACTGACTCTGCAGCAACACTTTCGTCTAACCCTGTGGTTGCAAATCTAATAAAAGAAGAAGTGGCCTTGTTAACCTTGCCAGCAGGTAGCAACCGGTTGCGGCTAAGTTGCCGCTTAGATCAACAAGCGGTCTTTACTTTTGGTAAGGACGAAATAATGGATGTATCTTGGGAAGCTCAGCAGGTTAATCTCATCCCATTGGCCGCTAGTAGCCCTGCATTTTTATTACCTACCGGTACTTTTTCGGCGGACTTTGTACTTTTGACCCATCACCAGTTCAATCAGAGATTTGTTTGGAAACCCATTGCCACTTTCCTCAATTACAGTTTGTTCAATAATATTATTATGGGGGTCTTTTACGGGTTGTGCTTGACCTTGATCCTCTACGTGTTTTTTATGGGGCGGGTTGTTGGAGATACACGATTTCAGTTTTATAGCTTATATGTATTTTGTGCCGCTACCTTCTTTTTATTGCAAGAAGGGCAACTGCATATATTTTTACCGCAACAAAATTTCTTGTTGAGTCATCAATTTTATCTTTTATTCGCCGGTTTGACGGTTTTCACTGCCACAGTATTTATCGTACGTTTGACTGATATCGATTCAAAGTGGCCTAGGTTAACTCGTTATGGTCTGGAACTAGGTGCCAGCGGCGTATTATTGATGTCGGTTTTGTTGTTGTTTTTAGACCACAACACCTTATCAGCTGTTTTAGGGATCGCGATGGCAAGAGTCACATTGTTAATCATGTTTGGCATTTTGCTGTTAGTAGCCATCCAAGCCTTTAGAAAAGTACAAAGTGCTAGATTAGTATTGTTAAGCTTAGTGTTGATGGTGCTTGCAATGGTGTTTCGAGTGGTATTCAGCGATTTTAATCCATTTCTTCAGCGATACGCTCTGATTATTGCGTTTGCAATTGAAGCTTTTGTTTTAGCCGTGGCCGTGTCTGCCAGAATCAAAAACATTCAAGCTGAAAAATTACTCGCAGAGTCACAAGCTAATACTGACGAACTTTGCAACGTTTTAAATCGTCGCGGTTGGAACAAAAGCGCCAATGAAATAATAAATCAACAAAAGTTAATGGGAGGGTTTATCTGTTTGTTATACATTGATTTAAATGATTTCAAACAAATAAATGACGAGTGGGGGCATGATGTCGGTGACAAGGTCCTTAAGGTTTTTGCGGATATTATCCGCCACCAATTACGTTCCAACGATAGCATTGGCCGAATTGGTGGTGATGAATTTGTCACCATAGGGATTTTTCAAAATCGAACTGAAGCCGAAAACTTAGCACTACGTGTACAAAAAAGATTGCAAGCTGTTAATTTACGTATTGATAAACTCACGACCATAGCTACCAGTGCCAGTGTTGGTCATGTGATATATGACGAACCACCGAAGGGCGCAGACTATATGTTGAGTCAGGCAGATGAGTCTATGTACCAGATAAAAAGGTCAAATAAACATCCTAAACATCACCCTAACCTTCAAGTGAATTCCTAATTCAAAAAGCGCGACTCCACCTATTATCTAAAATACAGCGTCCAGAATCACTGACTAGAGTTCTAGATGTTTAGATGTCATACCTAACACCCAGATAAAACCCAGGGCCATTTGCAGCAAAACCAATATCATCCTGATAATCGCTATCGGTTATATTGGTAACCTGCAAAGAAAATTTCCAGTTGGCATCGTACTGATACTGTACGTTGGCATCCAACCGAACATAGTTATCTAACGTGTATTGTTGTACTTCCCCAGTGTATAAAGATGTCGTATAACGCTCATCAACCCATAAAGCTTGCAGGTTATAACTTACAGGTTCATCTGGGTCATAACCAATGGAACTACCTAAAGTCATCTTAGGTCGACCGTTAAGAGGAGTTGGCGAGTCGATATCACTATAATTAAACTGGCCATTGATATGCCATTGTTTGTCTAATGATTGCCATTTAACGCTGCCATCTACGCCACTTATGTCAACACTCGAGCGGTTTACGTTGGTAAACAACTCTGCATCAAAATCAACTAAGTCCCGATATTCATTATTAAAGTAATTAATCGATGCATTGATTTGCGAACCCTGCCATTCGATGCCTAGTTCCATAGTTTTTGAAGTTTCTGGCTGTAAGTCTGGATTACCGACTAAGGTGTGACCTAACGCAAAAAAGCTAGGTAATTTGAACCCTTCACCTCTATTGGCCAAAATACTTAAATTATCTGTTAATTGATAACGCATACCTAATTGCACACTTTGATCAGCCTCAAAGCCCTGTGCATCATCGTGGCGTACGCTGGCTTGCAACAGAAAACTATCTAGTAGCATGCCATTTATATTCATAAAGGCACTGTTTATGCGACGGTCCAAATCGAATGTTGTTGGGAGCTCAAAGCCAATATCCAAATAACCATCGCTAATCCCTTTTTCTTGTTTTGTTTCTAGGCCTACATTTACCCAAAGTAGTTCTTGGTCCCCAATAGTATTCACCCATGTAGTGCTAGTACGAGTAAAGTCTGTTTCAGCGCCATTTGCAGGTACGGATGAATAAGGCACTATGCCGGGGGACTGGTAGTCATCTTCACGATTAAACCAAGTACTTGAGATTCTACTACGCCATAATGGTGTAACTTCCCACACCCAATTAACTGCTGCTTGTTCGCTAACGTAATTAGTAGTGTCTAGGTCGTCGCTTTGCGCAAACGTTGGTCCACCGCTTTGCTCAGGATAAGTGGTATTGTTGCCATCAAAATAACGGTACGAAAAATCAATTTGATGGCTATCGTTTAACCAGTTTAGTTTTGCCACCACGTCGTTATTATCAGCTGTACTGCCTCTTAACGGTTCACCTGAATCTTTCTTTTGGGCTTTAATTGAATAACCAAAATTCGCCATTGAGCCTGAGATACCTGCGCCATAGGTATAAAAACTATCGCTGCCAAGCGCCGCAAAAGCATTCACTTCGGTCTCGTTTCCAGGTTCCATAGTAATGATATGGATCACACCAGCTAGTGCGTCAGAACCATAAATAGACGACTGCGCCCCTCGAATAATTTCAATTCGCTTGATTGATTGCATATTAATATGGTTTAGATCGACAGACCCACCGCGAGTATTTGTTGGATCGTTTAACTGCACGCCATCCACTAAAACCAAAGTATGATTACTTTCAGCTCCGCGCATTACTATAGAAGTTAAACCTCCCGGCCCTCCTTGTGATTCTATCCATAAGCTAGGAACCTGACGTAGGGCATCCACTAAACTGTAGGGGCTTAAAGCTAATAAAGCTTCTCGCTCTACTACAATCGCAGATGACGTGAGTTGCGCTTGCTCTACTGCGTTATAACTTCCGGTAACCAGTATATTTTCAATAATATTTTTTTCTTCGGCTACAGCCGACATGCTCGTAGCCAAACTGACGGCTAATCCAAGATGGTGTAGTTTCAAAACAAACCTCGGGTAACTAACGTTTGTCAGCATAAGCTGACGGCATATGTTTAATTAAACATATGCACATTTAAAATGGTAATAACCTACTAAGCGCAGTTAAAAGTGACAAAACCAATAGTAGTTTGATCACTTTTTGATTTTTGATTAGTAAGTTAGTTTATTTGACTAATAAGTTAGGTTCTGCGAACAACTTTAGACTTTAGTGAATACGACTTTCTACAATACGTCTTACAATTTTCTCAACCAAATATTACGAAAGCTCACAGGATTTCCATGATCCTGTAAACGAATTGAATCACACCCGTGAGCGCTATAAACTGGTGCTCCGATCCAAGCTGTAGTGCCTTGTATTTCTACATTATTTTGAACAAGGACACCATTATGCAAAGCAGTCATTTTTGCTTTAGATTTTAGTTTTCCAGCATCATCAAACACAGGTGCGGTAAAAATAATGTCATAACTTTGCCATTCGCCCGGCGCCTTAGTGGCATTGACGAGTGGGATATGTTGTTTATATACAGCGCCAGCCTGACCATTGGCGTAGGTTTTGTTGTTATACGAGTCAAGTATTTGAATTTCATAACGTTGTTGGAAGAAAACACCGCTATTATTGCGACCTTGTCCGGTTAACAACTCTCCTTTTTCATTCATTATTTGGGTGGGCATTTTCCATTCAATATGTAATTGCACATCACAAAACGTCTGTTTGGTTTTAATATCACCGGTACCCGCTACTACAGTCATTGCGCCGTCTTTTAGCAACCATTTGGCTTTACCTGCTTCAGTACTTTCCCAAAGATCTAGCGACGAGCCATCAAACAATACCGTTGCATCCGAAGGCAGGTTATTTTTATCAAAAGTGACCACCTCGGGCGTTGGCTCCCACACCTCGGTTACTTCAGATTTTTGCCAAGGTTCGATTTCTGCCGCTGTGATTGTCAATGGACAAATTAAGCAGCCAATAATTAACGATAATTTTAATTTACTTTGCATTTTTATCCCTTAGTGAATTGTGGTGGATTAATCCGCCTATTTAACAACAGCCTTATTTAACCAGAAACATTCCCTTCACTACTGCCACAGTTAACATCCAATTACATTACATTAACAATAATTCTAAGTGTATAAGCGATTATAACGGACGGCATATAAAGAATTCGGCTAACACTGTAACTATTTCCGCGCTGGAAGTTTTTCTTAGGAGCAACTTATCAAAACGTCAGTGCAAGTGAGTCACTGACGTTTGATGCTATTGAACTTTACAGTAAGAACTCTGCAAGATGCATACACTGAATCTTCAGTCTATTTTTTAATTCCAGACACCCTAGCCCACTCACCATCAATGGCAATGGCTTGCATAATAAAAGTGTCGCTATACAAAGCGTTAATTTCATCAGCTTGGTTATCTAAAATCCCCGACAACACTAATTTCCCTCCGGGTTTACAATACCCTGAGATCACCTCTTTTAACTCTCTAATTGGCCCTGCCAAAATATTCGCAAGCACCACATCAGCTTCTAATGTGGGTTGATTTTCGGGCAAATATAATTCAATTTTTTTGCCTACATCATTGCGATTAGCATTATCTTTGCTGGCCAATAATGCCTGAGGATCAATATCAATGCCTACTACACGTTTGGCTCCCAATTTAAGGGCAGCAATCCCCAAAATCCCTGAACCGCAACCAAAATCAACCACTGTCGCTTTAGATAGGTCTAAACCATCAAGCCATCTTAAACACAAACTAGTAGTGGGGTGAGTACCAGTCCCAAAGGCTAATCCAGGGTCTAACATCACGTTCACCGCATTTGGATCAGGCACATCTCGCCAACTCGGGCATATCCATAGACGTTTACCAAACTGCATCGGGTGGAAATTAACCATCCACTCCCTTTCCCAGTCTTTGTCTTCTAACTGATCCAATTTATGGTTAAAGTTTTTTCCTAGTAACTTAGATTTACTTAATTGGTTGATAACACGAGTCATATCGTATTGCGCATCATATAAACCTACTATTTGTGTGTCTGGCCACAACATCACTTCGCCAGGTTTTGGTTCATACATAGGGGTGTCTTTGGCATCGACAAAGGTCACAGCTTGCGCACCATTAGCCGATAACATCTCGCCGATTTGTTCGGCATGTTCAGCTTGGCTATTAATTTTAAGTTGGATCCAAGGCATTAATAAACTCAATAACAAAAATTTTCAGTAGTATAACATCAGTCACAGGCCCCTAAATATAGGCAAAAAAAAGAGCGATAAACGCTCTTTTTGTTTATGACTATTTGTTTACGCCGGGTTAATGACCACCCATTCCTAGTTTTTTCTCTAGATAATGAATATTAGCACCACCAGCGCCAAAACTGTCATCAGCCATGATACTTTTTTGTAAATCAACATTGGTTTTAATTCCACCGATGACTAACTCATCCAAAGCATGTTGCATGCGGGAAATAGCCACTTCTCTAGTTTCACCATAGGTGATTAATTTGCCAATCATAGAGTCGTAGTAAGGTGGCACAATATAGTCGGTGTAAATGTGGGAGTCCCATCTTACCCCTAAGCCACCTGGCGAATGAAACTTGGTAATTTTGCCTGGGCTTGGAATAAACGTTTTCGAATCTTCGGCATTAATTCGACACTCAATAGCATGACCTTTCACTTGTATTTGATCTTGAGTAATCGCGAGTTTTTGCCCTGCAGCAACTCGTAATTGCTCCTTGATTAAGTCAACCCCGGTAATCATTTCCGATACTGGGTGCTCAACCTGAATTCGCGTATTCATTTCAATGAAATAGAATTCGCCGTTTTCAAACAAAAATTCAAAGGTACCGGCACCGCGATAATTGATATCAATACATGCTTGGCAACATCTAGCACCAATCGCCGCACGCATTTCAGGAGTAATGCCTGGCGCAGGGGCTTCCTCGACTACTTTTTGGTGACGGCGTTGCATAGAACAATCTCGTTCACCTAAATGAATTGCGCTACCTTGCCCATCAGCTAATACCTGAATTTCCACATGGCGAGGGTTTTCAAGAAACTTTTCCATGTAGACAACATCATTATTAAATGCGGCGCCAGCTTCGCTTTTGGTCATTGCGATAGAAGAAATAAGCTCTTCTTCACTACGAACCACACGCATACCACGGCCACCACCGCCTCCGGCAGCTTTAACAATAATGGGATAACCTATACCTCGAGCAAGCTCTTTATTTCGCGCTTCGTTTTCACCTAATGGTCCATCAGAACCTGGTACACAAGGTACTCCCGCTTTTTTCATGGATTTAATCGCTGAGACTTTATCACCCATTAAATTAATGGTGTCAGCTGTGGGACCAATAAACGTAAACCCACTTTTTTCAACAGCTTCTGCAAAATCAGCATTTTCCGCTAAAAATCCATATCCTGGGTGAATAGCATCGGCATCAGTGACTTCCGCTGCAGCGATAATGCGAGGAATATTAAGGTAACTCTCTGTGGCTGATGCTTTGCCGATGCAAATTGTTTCATCAGCTAACAACACATGTTTGAGAGACTCGTCGGCAGTCGAATGCACTGCAACAGTCTTGATGCCTAGCTCTTTACAGGCACGCAAAATACGCAAAGCGATTTCGCCGCGATTCGCAATAAGGACTTTCTTTAACATTGTCATTAACCTTTTATTCAATCACAAACATAGGCTGGTCGAATTCTACTGGTTCTTGATTTTCAACTAAGATTTGCTTAACGATACCGGCCTTGTCTGACTCAATTTGGTTCATCATTTTCATTGCTTCGATGATACACAGCGTGTCGCCAACATTTACTTTTTGACCCACTTCTACAAACGCTTTGGCGCCTGGTGATGAGGAACGATAAAACGTACCCACCATTGGCGAACACATAGTATGACCACTGACAACTGGAGCGACTTCAGGAGCAGCAGGCGCTGCTTGAACTACCGGTGCCGCAGGCGCTAATTGTGGCTGTGGAACAAATTGTGTCGCTGCTGCCACTTGATTTGTTGCAACACCGCGGTGAATACGCACTGACTCTTCACCTTCAGTAATTTCTAATTCAGATATGCCAGATTCTTCTACCAGCTCTATCAATTTTTTTATCTTACGTATGTCCATTTTTTTCTCTCTAAGTCAGTTAATCAACAAGTCAATTTTGCTGATGTCTATTTTGTTAAATATTGTTTAGCCGCTAATAAAGCGAATTCGTAACCTTGTGCGCCTAATCCACAAACTACCCCATGGGCAATATCAGATAAATAAGAATGCTGCCTAAACGCTTCTCTAGCATGTACATTGGAAAGATGCACCTCGATAAAAGGAATAGACACGCTTAACAGTGCGTCTCTTAAGGCAACACTAGTATGGGTAAATGCGCCAGGGTTGATGACTATAAAGTCTATTTTTTCAAAAGCACTATGGATGGTATCAATCAACTCATGCTCTGCATTTGATTGAAAATGAGTTAAACTCATGTCAATTGAAGCGGCATAATCATTCAGCTTGCTGACAATTTGTTGAAGGTTTTGCGAACCATAGGTAGCAGGCTCACGTTTACCTAGCATGTTTAGATTTGGGCCATTGATAACTAATACTTTCACTGATTTACCATTTTAATTAAAACTAGATTTTTATGAGTGGACTTCAATAGGAAACACCTCATTTAAAAATCATTTCTCGTGCAATAAACACACAATAACCTAAATTATCCGACCATTATAGAGAGCAAATAGAAATTAGCAGCAAAATACTGGTCTTATCAGCGAAGATTGCTGCAAAGTTAACGAATATTATGTTTTTACTTGGACCTATTTGGTTGCTAGTTAAACAGCTATACAAAGAGCCTTTTTAAAATTGAACTACATTGCGCATATTCATATTGGTTGCCACACCCAAACAAGTTTATTGGGAAACTTTCTTGGTGACTTTGTGAAAGGCAGTCAACTACAGGATTTGCCAACAGAAATTGAAAAAGGTATTAGATTACATAGATGTATAGACGTATTCACTGACTCTCATCCTTTAATCGTTGAACTACGACAAAACTTTCCTGCAGATATTCGAAGGATGGCCGGGGTTATCATTGATATCTATTTTGATTACTTACTTATGCAATCTTGGGATGATTTTTCAGATATTCATTTTAAAAAGGTGTTCTCTCAGTTTTATAACCAACTTGAACAATTTTCCCTAACTGACAATCTGCACTTTAATAAACAAGCACAACGCCTAAAAAGTCACCGATGGTTACACCGATACATGCATATTGAGACTTGTTTCCATGCATTTTTGAGCATCGAAAATCGATTAAAAAATAAAATAATATTTGCTGAACGTGCGAAGGATTTTGTACTCAAAAATAGTGATTTACTTGAGTCTAGCTTTCAACAGTTTTATCCTGAATGCCTTGATCATGGGGTTCGATTTATTCAGTCCTATGTTCCTTCACTATCAACACGAGAAATCTAATATGGCTGTACACGAAATTCATCACCCGTTAATTCAACACAAGATCGGTATAATGCGCAAACAAGGGATCAGCAGCAAAGACTTTCGGGAGTTAGCCAGCGAAGTAGGTAACCTATTGACTTATGAAGCAACGAGGGAGCTAGAGACCGAAAGTGTTGAGATCACAGCTTGGGATGGTCATAAAATAAAGACCAAAAAAATCAAGGGGAAAAAAATAACAATAGTACCGATTTTGCGTGCTGGCTTAGGTATGTTGGATGGAGTGTTAAGATTAATACCCAACGCAAAAATCAGTGTAGTGGGCCTATATCGTGACGAAACAACCCTGCAACCAGTCGCCTATTTCGATAAAGTAGTCAAAGATGTACCCAAGCGCACAGCATTAATTGTCGATCCCATGTTGGCGACAGGAGGTACTCTTATCGCAACCATTGATTTACTCAAACAAAAAGGTTGCAAACATATTATGGGGTTATTTTTAGTAGCAGCTCCTGAAGGTTTAGCTGCCGTGAAAAGTGCACATCCTGACGTTGAAATATATACCGCGTCAGTAGACGAGAAGCTCAACGAACAAGGTTATATTTTGCCTGGATTGGGCGACGCTGGTGATAAAATTTTTGGTACCCGATAACAATAACCACAAGCAATATTGTCGATGTTAATTTAAAACCAAGAATGTCTTTAGGAATAAAAGGCATCGCAGTATGTAAGGCCGAGGCGTTAATTTTTTGAACCTAAATATATGTGTCTAAGTAAATCGATGAACTGTCACTATTTTATGGCAAAGAAGTATTACCTTTTGGTTAACCTGTTTTTACTTCTCATTTCATTCAGTAGTAAAAGTGCCCCATTAATTCAAGATCCAACGTTCTCTCGTTTATCGACTGAAAACGGTTTGTCTCAGAATACTATCAACTCGCTGCTGTTAGATAATGATGGATTTTTATGGCTAGGCACAGAGCAAGGCTTAAACCGCTATGATGGTTATCGAAACCAACAAATAAGCGGTCCCAACAATGAGTTCAATGATGCACCGGTCAATTACTTGTTTCAAGATTCCAAAAGCAATCTTTGGGTCAGCGATCCTATAAACGGTATTCACCAATTTAACTTAAAAACTAAAACTATTGGGCAAGTTATTGATATTCGGCTAAGACGCGACAATAAATTGCTCCAAGTCGCCAGCCACATTAGTGAAGAGAAACAAGGAGAGGTATTGTTCTCAATGGATGAGGGGATTTATTCCTACTCATATACCACTAAAAAGTTAGCGATTGAGTATTCGTTGTCGGACGCAATGATTGATCAGGGGACCTATTTAAGATCTCATTTATTGTCACAAGACATCCTTTTCATTGGGTCATCAGATGGTTTGTATGCATTGGTACGAGGCAATAATACGCCACTTTTGATTAATCATTTACATGACGTAGAACCCACTGCAGATAACAACAACGTCAAGATGCTTTATGCCGACAGTAAAGACCGGTTATGGATAGGAACAGTAGAAGGATTGTTTAGTATCTCACTCTCTCAAGCGAGAGAATTTGTACTTGGTACTCGGTCAGCTCTCGAAGCAAAAATACACTTAAGAAATCGAAATATATGGGGATTTGCTAGCGTAAACGACGACTTGTTTTACATAGCAACTGATAAAGGGCTTTACAGCTATCACGCAGAAAACGAGGAATTAACACATCTATTTTTGCCTACCGACAGTAGAGACTATATCGCCAGCGATGTATTAAAAAATCTAGTCATAGACAGCAATAACAACCTTTGGATAGGCTCAGAAGATGATGGCGCTATTTATTGGTCTCCGCAAACCACACATTTTACGAGTGTTTATAACGCTCAAGGGGGAAGGCAAGAAAAACGCCTCAGTCACAATAACGTCTGGAGTATTCACCAGCAAGACGATAATTCTTTGTGGGTAGGTACTCGAAATGGCCTTAATTTATACAACCTTTTTGATAACAGTACCCAGAGCTTTTTAGTATCGGATGATGAAAAAGCACAATACTCTTCCTCCTCAATCAATAATATTGAAGCAGGTAGAGATAATCAATTATGGTTAAATACAGCCGATGGTATTCTACAATTTGATAGCAAACTAGGTAAACCCTTACCACTGAAAGTAAGCAGTGCTGCGGATGATGCAATATTGAAATCAGATATTTGGGATATCATTTCTACTGCTACGGGCGAACTGCTTTTGATGTCTAGAGCAGGGTTCTCTCGTTACTCGCCAGAAACAGGCAAAGTTCATAATATCGAGCAGTTGTCTGTATCAATTGACGTTCTCAATTCAGTCAGTTTTATTAAAGGTGTTAAGCCAAACACAACACTTATCAGTGCCTACGGGCAGTTGTGGGAAATGGATAACACCACCACCCAAGTAGCGCTAATCCACGAAACACCATTGCAGCAGTTAAAATCAAAAATTTACCCCAATGATGTTTTAGTCGATGCCAATAACATCATGTGGATCACCTATCCAGGTTTCGGATTAATTGGCTTAGATGCCACTACTTACGAACAGAAGTTTTTCTACAACAAAGAAAATTTACTACCGGACAATTCAATATTCGATATGCAACAAGATACAAATGGCAATATTTGGCTAGGCTCCAATTCTGGACTCATTAAATTTTCTTCTAAAAACCATCACATACAAAAATTCGACTACCAACAAGGGCTCGCCACCAGCGAATTCAACTCAGATACTAGTATTACGCTCTCAGATGGGCGGATGGTGTATGGCTCTCCAAAAGGCCTCATCTTTTTTGACCCTCTTAAACTAGATCTAAAACCGAAAAATGATGTAAGGGTGACCATTACCAATTTAATGCTGGTTTCAAATATTTTAACACTACCTTTATCAAATTTAGACGGACAAGATATTGAACTAAACCATGAAGATGTTGGACTTTCTATTCATTTCTCAACCCTTAATTTTCATAATCAAAATAGCACCAGATATCAATATCAACTCAGTGGTAAAGACAACATTGTGTATCCTATTACTACGAATTCTGAGGTGATGTTTCCCAAACTAGATCCAGGGAGATATGTATTTTCGGTATTAGCATTTAGCTCGGAAGATGGCACCAAATCTAAACCGGCAATAATTAACATCACGGTCAATCATGCTCTTTGGGCATCGCCTATTGCGTATTCGCTATATGCCGTAATTGGTGTGATTGTATTATTAAGTCTATTGCTCTTCCGCCGCGCCCATAATTTACGATTGGCGATGGCGCATCACGAAGCGATTCAAAGCAAAAACAAACTAACACTTGCATTAAATGCCAGCAACAGCGGTATTTGGGAGTATCAAACTAAGCAAGATGCATTTCTAATTTCTAGAATGGGTGAAGAACTGTCGAGTAAAAAAGTCATTAGTTTTCAAGAGCATTTGTCACTCATCCACAATAGGGACAAAGTTCGCTACACAACTGCGTGGCAGAATTTTTTAGCGGATAAAGACTCAAAATTGGATATCAGCTACAAGATGTTAACTAAAGGAAAGCACTGGTTGTGGTTTCGTGATGTAGGCAAAGTTGTAAAAACCGACGAAAACGGTAAACCTCTTTTGATAACAGGCACCTACACTGATATTACTGAAACAGTGTCAGATCAAGAAAACCTAAGGCTATTCGGCGAGGCATTTAAACATACTTTAAATTGGGTCATAGTGTTTAACCATAGATATTACCCTATAGCGTTAAACGAAGCCTTTAAGAAATTTTTTGGTATTCGAGATGGCGCAGATGCAACCAGTGAATTGAATAGCTTACTCAAATTACAGACGCCTAATACGGTCAAGTTTTGGGAGAAAATTTTTACCATTAAGGCAGGCCAAAATTGGCACGAAGAAGACAAAGTTATATTACCTAATGGTGATACTCGCGACATTATGGTTCATGTGCACGCTGTTGCCAGCTTGATAGAAAAAGATAGAGTAGAAAATTTTGTAGTGATCATTTCTGATATCACAGAACAAAAGGCTGCAGAATCAAAACTTTTGACCCTAGCTAATTTTGATTCTCTTACGGGCTTACCTAATAGAGCCTTATTACTAGACAGAATTAATCGAGGTTTAGAACATGCCAAAAGGCATGGCAAATCTATGGCTGTATTTTTTGTTGATTTAGATAAATTCAAACAGGTCAACGATAGTCTAGGTCACAAAGCCGGTGATGAATTGCTGATTAACATAGCTAAACGACTAGAGAACAAATTACGCAAAGAAGATACCGTCGCGCGCTTAGGAGGCGATGAATTTGTATTAATGATTGAAGACGTCACTTCTGTAGAGGCTATTAGCGTTTTAGTAACGGAAATTAGTGATTTAATTGATATTCCAGTGACTTTAAGCACACAAACCGTGAGTGTGTCTTCGAGCATTGGCATAGCCATGTATCCGGGTGATGGTTTAAATGCCGAAGATTTACTCAAAAATGCTGATATCGCCATGTATCATGCTAAAGAACAAGGTAGAAGTAATTTCCAATTCTTCACCGCGCAAATGGATGAATTGGTCAAAGGTAGATTGAAATTAGAAAATCAGCTCAAAAACGCGCACCAAGCCAAAAAATTTGTGAATTACTACCAACCAATTGTGGATACGCAAACCCAAAAAATTGAAGGCTTTGAAATTTTAATGCGCTGGCCAACCCACAAAGGAATGATACCACCGAGTGAATTCATTCCAGTTTCAGAAGAACTAGGCTTGATAGAGCACATGACGTTAGATGCATTTGAGCGGGCTATGCCTACACTCAAAGCCATGCGCCAAAATGGCTTTAATGGCTATCTTTCAGTAAACCTCTCGGCTAAACATTTCGACAACCAAACTTCAATAGATAAAATTATGCTACTTCTAGAGCAGCATATGATACCGGTTCATGCGATTCGTTTTGAAATTACAGAAAGTGCATTGATGCGCGATTATGACAAAGCGCTCACCTACATGACACAAATACAACAAAAGGGATTTTTAATCGCACTAGATGATTTTGGTACTGGCTTTTCATCCCTCAAATATCTGAAAGAATTTCCAATAAACATCATAAAAGTAGACAAGAGTTTTGTAGAGGATATAGGCAAAAATCACAATAATGAGGCTATTATTCTCACTACCTTGAGTATGGCCGAACAGCTCAATATGAGCTGTGTAGCAGAGGGAATTGAAACGCCCAGTCAAGTTGAATTTTTTAAGAAAAATAAATGCCAGCACTTGCAGGGATATTACTTTTCTAAACCTGTACCAGCTGCCGACATCCCTGCACTGTTAAAGAAAGAGTGGGAAGTGTTATAAATACCGATGGGCAAACTTGAATTGTTATTCAAATTCAAAAGCAAGAGACTGATACTTGCCAAAAGGTTTGGCCCGGTAAACAGCAAAGTGTAGGTGAGGCAACGAAGAAAACCCTGTGTTACCTGAATAAGCAATTTTTTGGCCTTTCGCAATACGTTCACCTAAAGTTACCGCAACGCCATTTTGTTTGAGGTGATAATATTCACCTGTAGTATCGTCATCATGCAAAATCACCACATAGTTGGCATATTGGGCATAGTGTCGATTGGCGCCACCTAATGAATTATGCGCTACCAAATCAATCACTACGCCCCCTCTTGCAGCATGAACAGGCGTACCAATAGGCATGGCGAAGTCAACTGCATACTTCGAAGCACCTTGGTGGCTATAACCACCTCCAAAGCCTTGTACTATTCGAAAATGCTCACCTTTAGCATATGGAAAGTGATAAACGACATCCGCTTGATGCACTGCCAACATATTGCCGGGAGACCAAAAAAAAGACTCATCATACCAAGTATCTCGGGCTTGATTGATGGGCTGTAATTCAAGTACTTTAACTCGTTGATGCCCTTGAAGAACTTGATTGACCGTATAGTGATTTTGTCGAGCGTTGGACGATTTTAAGTTACTCGATTTCACATCTAAGGTAACGGTCACCACGAAGGGCTTTTTATTGAATAGCCAATAACTGACCCCTTTGTTTTGTGCCACTTTTTCCACACAAGCCCATTCATCCATGCAGTAATTAGCTGATTTCACGGGCGACGCAAAGCCGCTACCGCTAAGCAACATACAAAAAACAACAACAGGGTAAAAGTTAACCGCCCAACCAAAAGTTAAACAGCGGTTCACAGTGGCACCTAGATTCAAGCTATTTTGCGAAAAGACTATTTACATGCTGAGCAAATGGCTCCGCGCGCATAAAACCAGTCACTCTAGCAGTACTAATTTCTTGCCCGTAGACGTCAAAAAACAAAATGGTAGGCAAACCCAACACTGAAAAGTGTTCCTGAAAACCAATATTTTCAGCAGTGTTGTCAGTTAAATCAATTTGCATTAAAACTGAACCACTTAGAGCAGCAATAACCTGCTCATCTGAAAAAGTATATTTTTCAAACTCTTTACAGGCCACACACCAATCTGCGTAAAGGTCTAACATCACCGATTTACCTTGAGCATTGGCATCGGCTAATGCTTGGTTGAAATCTTCAAGGTTACTGACTTTTACAAATGTAGGGTGGGCAACTGACTGGCTTTTAGACTGAACCGCACCGTTGCCATATCCCATGGAGTTGATGGTTTGGTATCCATAACCAGCTGAAACAAATAGGCCAATAAATATCAATAGTGCCCTAAGCCCTTTGTAAAAAGTGCTGGGAGTATTTTGGTTCATCACATAAAAATAAGTAAAAGTAGTTAAGCCGAGTAACGCCCAAGCGATATCTGTGGCAATATGGCTGACCAATCGTTCTACAAACATAATGGCAACCGCTAGCATCATAAAGCCAAAAGTGACTTTGACCACATTCATCCAATTACCCGCTTTGGGTAATAACTTACCACCAGTAATAGCAAATAAAATCAGCGGGATCCCCATACCTAGACTCAGCACATACAAGGCACTGAATCCTAGAACTAAGTCTCCACTTTGGGCTATAAATAACAAGATCCCTGTTAGCGGTGCGGTGGTGCAAGGAGACGCCACTAACCCAGAAATTGCGCCCATAATGAGCACACCTATGTAACTGCCACTGGTTTGTTTGTTACTCATGGCATTCAGCTTTTCTTGCCATGAAGACGGCAATTGAAGCTCATAAGCACCAAACATGACTACTGCCAACAACACAAAAATCACGATTAGCGCGATTAGGATCGCTGGGTGTTGCAAACCGGCTTGAAACTGCACTCCAGCAGAAGCCACTACTAACCCCAATAACGAGTAGGTAATTGCCATGCCCTGGACATACACAAACGATAACGTCAATGCCCGAGATGTACTTATGCTCTTACCTTGACCTATTACGATCCCAGATAAAATAGGATACATAGGGAATACGCAAGGCGTAAAAGCTAGTCCGATTCCTAGGCCTAAAAATAACAACAAAGTGATAACTAAACTTTGTTCGCTAGACAACAAACTGGCTAACTCAAACTGTTCCGAAACTGGTTTTTCAGCAGAGACAGCATCGGCCGACGTTTTTGTAGACTCCATCTTTTCAATTTCAGCAGTGCCAACTTGATTTAGATACACCTCTTTGGTTGTAGGTGGATAACATAACCCGGCATCTGCACAGCCCTGATAGCGAATTTTTACGATGCCATCTTGCACCGACGTAACAATAGGATAAGTAATATCCAATTGCCCTCGGAAAACGTCTGACAAACCAAAAAACTCGTCTTCCACTTGTTCGGCAACGGGAAAAACAGGGGTTCCCAATTCAGCTTGTTTAACGACGGTTTTAAACTGCTTCTTATACAAATAATAGCCGTCTGCAACTTTCCAGCTTAAGGTGAGTTGATCGCCTTGCTGGGCAAAATCAAATTGAAACGCTTGGTCAACTTGTAAAAACTCTGGCTCTTCAGCAAACAAATCAGCTAAAGGGTCCGCCATTTGCGCCAAACTCGCAGTTGAGAACAAACCAAAAGTCAGCACTAAAATTAAATATCTCAAACTCAAATTCATCTACAACACTTCTTCTTTAAAGGTAACTTGGCGAAATGCCAGTGGGTATTATTTATACTTTAATGGACGAACCTTAACAAATAATTAAGACTGCACCTCACTTTGTTTACAGACCCCAAATTAGTTCAGCAAATTTCACCCATGAGTCAATTTACTCGAAATTAAAATAAACCCGCCTGAGTCATTTAAGTGATTAGACAAATGACGCAACACTCTGTAACAATGCATCACTTGGTTTTTGAGGTTTTAATACCAGTATTATATCAAACCCCATCAAAAATAGGTTATACCTTAAGACTGAAGGTATCACCCAAATAACGAGGCTCCTTTGTTTAAACTATTTTTATTATTCGCCATTTTACCTATTGTCGAAATCGCCATTTTACTTAACGTAGGTGAACAAATTGGGGGGTGGTATACAGTGGCTATCGTTATTTTAACTGCCTTTGCAGGTGCGCAATTAGTTAGACAACAAGGGCTTAGCACCTTGATGCAAGCTCAACAGAAAATGCAGTCTGGCACTATGCCAGGCCAAGAAATGGCTGAAGGTTTATTACTGGTAATTGCAGGGATCTTATTGGTTACACCTGGTTTTATCACAGACGGGATCGGATTTTTATTGAGCCTACCTATGACACGCCCAATCATCGCTAAAGGATTACTCAAGCACTTATCAGTTAAGGTTGTGACTCAATCCTTTAATGGCAACTATACTCAACACCAAACTCACAGTAACAATCAATCTGAAGATATCATAGAGGGTGAATTTGAGCGCAAAGAAAACCCTGCAGAAAACCTGCCCCTTAAGGACGACTTAAGAAAACCTGATTAAACTTGGACTATACCTTTTACACTTAAATTAGGAGATTTGCCGATTATTGCTTTTTGAGCTTAACGGAAATCCGCCTTACAGAACCCATTAATACTATGCGAATTTTATTAGTTGAAGATGATTTACCATTAGCAACCGCACTGCATCAATCACTCAGAACCGAAGGGTTTACGGCTAACCATGTGGCTGATGCCAAGTCCGCTTTGCTTGCCATCGATACCAATGAATGTGACATGCTGATCCTCGATTTAGGTTTACCTGACATGGATGGCTTAGTGTTACTGAAACAAATAAGGCAAAAAAATTTAAAACTGCCGGTGTTGATATTGACTGCCCGAGATTCCATTGAAGACAAAATTAAAGGGCTTGATAAAGGGGCTGATGATTACCTAAGTAAACCTTTTGACGTAAACGAGTTGATTGCTCGCCTGCGCGTTATCGAGAGAAGATTAGGTACCGCTACCACTTCGACTATCACTATAGGAGAGGTAAACTTGGACTGCGCATCCCATGAGCTAACAGTTGCAGGTAAATTTGTTGAGTTGTCACGCAAAGAATTTATGCTGTTAAAAGTGCTATTAGAACAGGCTGGGCGAATACAATCGCGAGAACAGCTTGAATCTAAATTATATGAGTGGGGTGAAGAAGTTGCGAGTAACGCTGTAGAAGTGCATATTCACCACCTTCGAAAAAAACTCCCCGACGCTTTTATCAAAACAATTCGCGGTGTAGGGTACAGTATTAAAGCTTCTGCGAATTTAGAGCACTAAGTTTGTCTATACGCCGTTATCTAACGTTGATTTTATTGTCGGTGATTACGCTCATTACTTTTGCCGCTGCCATTCAGGGGTACCGCAGCAGTATGGCAAAAGCTACCAGCGTGTTTGATAATCAGTTGCGTTCCTTAACGTTTGTTTTGGTTGATATTACTGACTTAGGAACCCAATCAATACAACCCCAAACAAGTGCCGCTTTTGTCTTCCAAATATGGCAACAGGATAAATTAATTGTCAATTCACACCCGGCGTTAGACACGGCCATTACTGAGTTCAAAAGTGAGTTTTCTGAACACAATTTTTTGGCGCAGCGATGGCGTACCTATGGGCATTTTTTTGAATCCAGTAAAAAATGGGTATTAGTGGCGCAACCGCTAAACAGTCGATTTGAACTGTCAGAACAAATGATTTTAGCTGCTGTCACACCACTTGTGTTTTGTATTCCATTGCTAACTATCATTATATTTTTATTGGTGAGCTCTGGTCTGCGCCCCTTGCGACTGCTATCTGAGAACTTGCGAAATAAAAAAGTTGACGACTTTAGTCCCATTTTGCTGCAAAACCAGCGTAACGAACTCAGTCCAGTCTTAGATACCTTAAACCAATTGTTTGAACGCCTAAACGCAGCTTTTTCCCGTGAAAAACGTTTTGCATCTGATGCAGCACATGAACTACGAACGCCTCTGAGTGTGTTAAAAATCAACGCTCATAATTTAGCAATAGAACTCAACGATCCCTCGAACACTAACATGCAATATCTGCAACTCGGAATTGAACGTATGAGTCATGTGGTAGAGCAAATTTTACTACTCAATCGTACCAACCCTGAGCAATATCAAGGTCAATTTGAATACTTTGACCCAGCGTCACTTTGTCAAACAGTAATCACTAGTTTATTTCCACAAATTGAAGCTAAAAAACAAGAAATCGAACTGCTTGGAAAAGTTGCCAAAATTAATGGCGATGAATTTTCGCTGGGCATACTGTTGCAAAATTTAATCTCTAATGCGAGTAAATACTCTCCAGAAGGTTCACTAATACGAGTCACTTTAAAATCACTGAATAAACGGGTGATAATTCAAATAGAAGATACGGGCCCAGGAATTGATGAATCAGAATATCAAAGAGTGTTTGAGCGATTTTATCGAATCGGAGGTGATCGTCATAACACTAACGTATCTGGCTGTGGTCTAGGCTTAGCCATTTCACAGCATATAGCTGAATTACATAAAGCCACCATAAAATTAAGCCGTTCTAAACAGTTATCTGGCTTATCGGTTGAGCTGCTTTTGCCACAAAGTGATCCAAATGAGTAAATTGGTACGTTACCTCTCATTGTCCTGTGGCACCTTGAGTGTCTTATTGTGTTTTCCTGTGTTGGCTGCGGTGACTGAGTACCACCTGACCCTCAAAGATCATCTTTTTTTCCCTTCACAAATCACTATTCCAGCTAATCAAAAAGTTAAGTTAATAGTCGAAAACCTAGACCCCACGCCTGAAGAATTCGACAGTTTTGCTCTAAACCGAGAAAAAGTCATTTTTGCTCGCCAAAAAGCGACCATATTCATTGGACCTCTTAAACCCGGAGAATACAGCTTCTTTGGCGAATATAACCCTAATACTGCTCGTGGAATTGTCATTGTTGAACATCAAAATCAAGAGGTACCTGATGCTCATTAATACAGTTATTTTGTTTTTACGTGACGCTTTACCCATTTTAGTCTTAATCGCGTATCTATTTGCACACCTACCCACTAGCAAATCGTGGTTATTAATAAGCTTAGTGGCGAGTGCTATTTTAAGCCTGATATATAACAGTCAAATCCATACCATTGAACAATGGTTTGATGGTACAGGCATTGAATTATTAATATGGCTTTCACAACTTTTGGTGTACTTGTTAGCGGTAATTTTGGCTGCTGAGTTAACTTTCTCTCGGTGCTCAAAACACTACATTGTATATTGGATAGCGGGTTTAATGACCTGTCTAACAATGGTATCTAAAGGTAGTAACTTCATTTTATATTTTGAAGGATACCTACATCAAAGCAATGTATTGCAATCTATGTTACTGGGGACGTTTTTAGGTTTAGGAATTTGCCTAAGTTTAGCAGTGCTATTGTATCTGACAGCTCATTGGTTAAAGCAACAGTTTGGTCTTTGGGCGACTTGGTTATTAATACTGGTTTATGCAACGGGTCAATTCGTTAACGCGCTACCATTATTGGTTCAGGTCGACCTTATTGATGCTTCAAGCACGGCTTGGAGTAGTCAGAGTGTGTTAAGTGATGAATTTGAATTCGGGCATTTATTCAATGTGTTATTTGGCTATCAAGCGACACCTTCTATTTTCCAAGTAATTGTCTACGTTTTTGCTTTATCAATCCCTCTGGTTACTTTTTATTGGCTTAACCTAAGCACAACCAAACATGCAGGTAACAAACAATGAAAGCCTTTTATCGCGTTTATACTGCGCTTTTGTATTCCCTATGCTTTGTGCCCATCAGCTGGGCCGATGGCATTCCAGTGGACAAAGTGTACCACCCATACGTATTGGCCAATGAAAGGGAGATAGAATGGCGTTTTGTTTCTAGGCAGAACGATAACGGCAACGTGCTAGCGCAGCGTTTTGCCTACGGACACGCCCTTTCTGAATACCTCACAATTGAGGGTTATATTGTAGGGGAAAGAGACGACACAGGCGATTTTGGATTACAAGCCTATGAAATAGAAACCCGCTGGATGTTGACTGAACAAGGTGAGTTATGGGCCGATTGGGGGATGTTGTTTGAGATTGAAAAGCAACATAGAGAAGACATTTACGAATTTACCAGTGGTTTGCTATTTGAAAAAGAATTTACGCAAACCAGTTTAACCATCAATGCTTTGCTTGTTTATGAATGGGGAAAGGACATTCAAAACGAATTTGAAACTGAAATTAGACTTAAGTATCGCTATCGTTATTTGCCTGCTTTACAACCTTCTATCGAACTCTATACGGGTGAAGATTTTGTTGGCATCGGCCCCGGCTTTATGGGAGTACATAGGTACCAAGGGCAAAAACAACTTAAATGGGAGTTAGCCTTTATCGCTGGCCTAAACGGCGACACTAAAGACCATACTCTAAGGTTCGCCTTAGAATACGAATTCTAATACTCCATATCTGGCCTAAAAGGTGCTTTGTCTTTGCTTAGACCTGCATAGATTTCCTCTATACCTATTGAGTGAATCTTTGAATCCCCCTTTAAAATAAGCGAAGGACAAGATATGAGTGGAATGACATCACGTAAAAATGCAATAACTGAAATCACTAATCGCGCACCAAAAGCGTGCAAAAAGCCTGAACCATTGAACAAAATTTGGGCGACAGATGTTTTTGGTTTGGCAGCAATGGAAGAGGCGTTATCAAAAAACGCATTCAAAGCGATTAAAAAAACAGTTCAGACAGGTGCAACATTAGACTCAGCAACAGCTGATATTGTAGCGGCAGCCATGAAAGATTGGGCAATTGCCAAAGGCGTAAAATTTTTCTCGCACATCTTTTACCCTATGACCAATATTACGGCTGAAAAACATGATGGTTTTATCATCACTAATTCAGACGGTGGCGCCATTACTGAGTTTACTGGTAGTTTGCTGATTAAGGGTGAACCTGATGGTTCTTCTTTCCCTAACGGCAGTTTACGTATGACCAACGCAGCTCGTGGTTATACAGCATGGGATCCAACGAGTCCGGCCTACGTTATGCAGACGGCTAATGGGGCAACATTAATGATCCCAAGTGTGTTTATGTCATGGACTGGCGAAGCACTTGATAAAAAAATACCGCTACTACGCTCAAATAAAGCCATGGATAAAGCAGCGCAAAAAGTGCTATCCCTAATGGGCGAAACAGAGATTGCGACCCTGAACTCCAGTTGTGGTGCTGAGCAAGAATATTTCTTAGTTGATGAGCACTTTGCTAATACTCGTCCAGATTTATTAATGGCAGGCCGTACCTTATTTGGCGCACCTCCAGCTAAAGGTCAACAATTTGATGATCATTATTTCGGTGCTATCCCAGCGCGTGTTCAAGTGTTCATGCAAGATTTCGAAGACAAACTTTACCGCTTAGGCATCCCAGCCAAAACCCATCATAACGAAGTTGCACCTGGTCAATTTGAAATCGCCCCTTACTTTGAAGCAGCGAATGTTGCCGCCGATCATCAACAATTATTGATGACACTTATGAAAAGTACGGCTAAAGAGCATGGCTTTTTATGTTTATTACATGAAAAACCTTTTGCAGGAGTCAATGGCTCAGGTAAACACGTTAACTGGTCGGTAGGAAACGCCACTCAAGGTAATTTACTTGATCCGGGTAGTACACCTCACGATAACCTAAACTTCTTATTATTCTGCGGCGCTGTTGTTCGTGGCGTACACAAATATGGTCCACTTCTACGAGCGGTTATCGCCTCAGCAGCAAACGATCATCGCCTTGGGGCAAATGAAGCACCTCCTGCTATTTTATCGGTGTACTTAGGTACCCAATTAGAAAGTGTATTCAACGATATTAAAGAAGGTAAATTGCTTAAAAAAGCCAAGGGCGGCTTAATGGATCTTGGTCTATCTCAAATCCTTCAATTTGAACGTGATCCTGGCGACCGTAACCGCACATCGCCTTTTGCCTTTACCGGCAACCGTTTTGAATTTAGAGCTGTTGGCTCTTCTCAGTCGGTATCAGGTCCTTTAGTTGCCATGAATACCATGTTAGCCGATTCACTGAATTGGATCGCTGATAAACTTGAAGCAGTAATGGCCAAAGGTGAGGACAAAACGTCTGCCGTCATCACTGTATTGCAAGAACTCATGCAGTTACACGGTAATGTCATATTTGGAGGCGATGGCTATTCTAGCGAATGGCATAAAGAAGCAGTTGAAGAAAGAGGCTTAAAAAACATTCCTACTACTGCTGATGCTTTACCTGCTTTTAAAGATGAATCAGTGATTAAATTGTTTGAGTCAACGGATGTATTATCGCCCGCTGAACTTGCAAGTCGTTTTGAGGTTTATGCTGAACAATACATTTTGTCGATTGAAGTAGAAGCCAAATTAGTCATCGGCATGGCCAACACTAGAATATATCCGGCAACAGTTCAGTATCTAGATAGCCTTTCAAGCGCCGCGACTAATCTTAGCGCTCTGAACATTACTATCAGTCATAATAGTATTGATGAAATCGCCGCAGAGACTGACGCTATGATGGCTTCTGTTAGCAAACTTAAAGAAGCATTAGCTGTAGAAGAGTTTGATAGTACAGAAGCACACATGAATCACTGCGCCGATGTGTTATGTCCGCTTATGTTAGAAGTACGCTCTCATGCAGACGCTTTAGAACTGATCGTTTCTGATGAACTGTGGCCATTACCTAAGTATCAAGAAATGTTATTTATTAAATAGAACTATTTTTAGATAAACAGTTCACAATCAAAAAGAAAAAGAGCTTAGGCTCTTTTTCTTTTTTTAATACTGCTAACTGATAAACTCACCCATCTAATATTGTTCTCACGTTAATTGGGTCACACAAGATGAAAGCCTGCGCCTGTCACATTTTAGTTAAAGATAAAGCCCTAGCCGAAAAACTCAAAAGCCAGCTCGACAAAGGTGGTAACTTTCACCAGCTAGCCAAAAAACACTCCATCTGTCCTTCTGGTAAAAAAGGCGGAGACTTAGGCGAATTCAGCCCAGGTACTATGGTTAAGGCATTTGACAATGTGGTATTTAAAAAAGAAATCCTAACGGTTCACGGCCCAGTGAAAACGCAGTTTGGTTATCATTTGATTAAGACGTTATATCGAAGTTAAACATATTGTTAGGTGTACAGAGGAATACGATGAAACTAGGATATGCTATTGCTGTTATATCTATGACTTTGAGCTTAATTGACTTTACGTCGGACAATCCTAGTTTGTTTGGCGCGCTTACTTTAATAATTGGGTTGTTTGCCATCGTCTTTCAAAAGGCAGAGTCTTCTAACAACCCAAAACGTAGTAGAAGAGATCGCGAACAAGATTTTGAACCTGAGATTCAAGAACTATCTAATTATGACAATTCAGGTGGTGACGGAGGCAGTGTTGGAGATTAGCTCACCTAACAAACACAGCAAATCTGACTCCGCTGTTGATGCGAAGCGTTATGCACCAAACTAGGTATATTTTGCATTCATAGAATAAACGGCAACCTTTTAAACATGGAGTCAATCATCATTAGCAATAATTCGACTGAAAGCAGATCTGCGGACAATAAGTTTTTTGGTTTATTTGCACTCTTTATTACTTTCATAGTATTCGGTGGATTTGCCCTAAATTCGATATCTAATCCAAGTAATCTAGATAGAGTTACCTTATGGACTGGGTTACACGGTGCTTTCAGTGCAACGTGGTATTTATTACTTCTTAGTCAAATAAAATTATCGAGCAAGGGTAACTATTCAACTCACAAAAGTCTCGGAAAGCTGAGTGTTTTCTTGGTGCTTGGAATATTATTAACTGGATCAATAATGATTTATGAGTTTTATCATCGCATGGAGGGCTTTGGTGTATTTAACCCTGAAGATGCACAAGCCAGATTGCGAGCAGGTAGTTTTCTCGGCGGAGCTTTTCTTCAGTGGTTAGTTTTTTTAGTACTGTACATTCTAGGTATTCTAAATGTAAAAAATCCGGCTCACCACAAACGGTTTATGATTGCAGCTGCCACTCAAATGATGCCAGAGGGCTTGAATCGCGTTACGCACTTACTATCAATACCAGGGTACTCCATGTTTATTTTCATGATTTCGGTCTACCTAATCCTCATGTTCTATGACTGGAAAGGACACGGCCGTTTATATTCCAGTACGGTGTTATCGTTTGTTTTATTTTGTTTTTTAGTACTTACTATGCACACTGTTTTTAAATGGCAAGCTTGGGGCGACTGGTCAGTAAAATTGATCAGTAATATTTAACATTGGCGCATAACAAGCCAATCACTCCGTTCGCTGGGACCAATACACGAAGGGCGACGTCCTAAACTTTTGTATGGCTAATTTGTCAAAGCGATCATAATCCTATGAATCAGAAATTAATGTTTTGTGCCAAAAGCGGTTCTAGGTGACGCTGGTTCCGAACGACCTCAATTATCTGAGAGTTCAACTGGTGAAGAGTTACAAGCTATTACACGTCGTTCCCGCGCAGGCGGGAACCCACTGGTAACTACCGTAACCTCACTTAAGTTCTTTTAACCACCGCATAATAAAGCCATATTCCCTCTACTTTTAAGATGATGAATACGAGTTTATTTCTCAATTTTACTGATGTTGTTGGGGGTTCCCGCCTGCGCGGGAATGACGGTCTTACTTTTAGCATTTGCGCTGTGGCTATAAAAAACAACGACCGCTATCTCGGTAAACTTGCCGTTGAAGGCGTCATTACTGACCGTCTCTCGATCGCTTAAAGCGCAAGTAAGCGAAATAAATAGCTACGCCTGCAATCTTGGGCATAGCAGTTATTCGACTGAGATAGACCGAAAGGCTGTTTCTTAAGCCTTCAGCGCTTATCAGCACGCTATCGATAACACCAAAACTTGACTCCCTGCTCTTGCAAAAACGCTTCGGCATTAGCACCTTGTAATAGTGCTAGCGTTGCTAATAATCCAGCTTGGATACAGTAGGGGGCAGCGACACTCACCGACCTGGCGGCATTTTCAATGGGGTATCCGGTTTCAGGATTAAGGATATGGCTGTAACGTTTACCGTCTTTTAATAAATAACGTCTTGCATCACCACTGGTGGCTAAACCACCACTGACAATTTTTAGCACTTTAGTCGAACCATTGTCATCTTCAGGACTTTCAATTCCTATAAGCCATGGTTGCTTATTTTGCCTTGGACGCGTCACCTGAATGTCACCACCAAAGTTCACGACTACTGATGTAGTGGTTGCATATTCAGCACATACCTTGGCAACACAATCAACGGCGTATTCTTTGCCAATGCCACCAAAATCCAACTCCATGCCTTTGTCCAATGTAATTGATGTCTGATCATATTTGACTTTTCCCCAACCAATAAAGGGCATTAGCGCCTCTACCACTTTAGGAGCCGGTAGATTATCTGAACCATCAAATTTCCATGCCTGGCGCAGCACACCAGAAGTGATATCAAACATACCAGCACTTAATTGAAAACAAGTTTCAGCAAATTCCAGCAGTCGAAAAACCTCATTATCAATCGCAATCGGCGTCCCTTCACTTTTGTTGATAGTAGACATTAGGTTGTCTGATAAATAGCGACTAAATTTCTGTTCGATTCGTTTCGCTTCTAAATAGGCGAGTGAAGTGAGGTGATTAGCTAACAAGGGATCTTGGGTTTCAACCAACAACTCGCAAGGACTGGCCATAGCAGCAAAACGACCAATAATATGGTCGTTTTGCTGCTCTATAGTAAAATCACTAACAGACAAAGGTAGCCCTTAAGATAAAAACACTAGCTTAAAAGCTATAACTGACTTGTGCAATCACCGCTTTCAAGCTGGGATATAGGTCAAGTTGCTGCAACGCTCCTGGTGCGTCAAAACCAGCGTTTTTTGGATCTTGTTGATAATATTCCAACCTAAAGGCCCACTCGTTACCACTAGGCATTTTCATTCCATATTTTAAGCCTACTGTATAAGCCGTCATTTCTCCTAAGCGGTAATCTGCGCTGGCAAAAGTAGGAAGTGTTGATCCTTCCAGTAAAAAGGGTTGATAAAACTCTGCAGCCCCTTGTTGGTAGTACCTAAAATGAGGCTGAATATAAGTATTGTCGGTCAAATTAAACCGCAACCTAGAATCAATAGTATGAGAATTGATATCCCAGTCATCTGTGGCGTATCGATAGGAAATATCTGCTACACCTTTATCCAACGCATATTTAGTTTGCCAATAAAAACTATGTCTTGTGCGCTCTGTTGGCCTCTCTTCATAGACTAATGACTTAGTTAACCCTTGGTCGTCAATTACGCTTAAAACCTTAAAGGGGTCGGTGTGATAGCCATCCGATGTAGACAAACCATAGTTAAATTGCACTAACATTCGTCGATTAATAATTTGAGTCACACCAAACATCAAATCTACGGTGCTTTTGTCGTCGGAATCCTTTTGCCTTGTGGCATCAAAAGCGGCTTGATAGTCTTGTTCGTCAGCAAACTGACCTTCATCTATGACCATTTCAGAAAAAGCGACAGGACGGCCACCTTCGGGATCTATAGTGTCAAAAGCCAAAGATAAACCTGCCGATACAGTCGTGTTTTTCTGATTAAAATCTTTGGCGAGAGAGCCATTAATCGCAATAGATAGGTAATCATATTCTTTTGAAAAATGCACACCTGTACTGCCTCGCATGTTATCCCAAAGAGGTTGAGTCCACTGCGCTTCAAGTTGTAGTCGCGTATCTCTAAAGGTGTCATCCAAAGGTAATTCGCCCCCTTGAATTTCATATTGGCCCTTACCTGATGGACGAGTAAAGGTTTGTGCATTCGGCTGAGACACTGCACCTGTTGCAGACGCTCCAGTTAGTGTATCCAGTACGAACTTCCCAGAAAAAATATGTTCATCACCAAAATCTTTTTTGGCTGAAAACACGCCTTCAACAGCAGTCACTCTGTCAGTTTCACCGTAATACAACAATGCAGTGTCCATTTCCCATACGTTTTCTTCAGCTTGTACCACTGGAGATGTGCCTAACAGCGCGCAAGTTGCGGCTGCAAGTGCGGTATTAATATTGGCTACTTTTTTTGTCCCTTTAGCTAATTGATTGTTAGAAGTTAGTTGCATCCACAACCTCCACCAGCAAACGCACGACCACCACTTGTAGCCTCTTTACTAAAGTAAATATGATCATCTAAACCAAGGTCGTTTCCCTCAGCGTCTAAAGCCATTTCATCTTTAGCCAATAAGTCTCGTTCCCAAGGTTTGACCCCAAGATTGGCACAACCAGCAAGCTGAGTACTGACCAAAAATGCGAGTATAATGCGTGCTTTTTTTAACATAACTTCGTCTCTTTATTTGTTAAAGGCTTCTATTCATTAAGAAGTAAAACTAACTCTTGCTCATATAAAGGTTCGCTGCGTGTGAAAAAACCTTTATGAGAAAATCGGATATTGCCGTTTTTATCAATAACATAACTGCTTGGCATACCTAATAATTGATAATCGCTGGCTATGTTTCCTTCAGGATCATAAATAATGGGAATTTGTGCCGGCACTTTTTCTAGAAATGCTTTTGCTAAAGCGTTTTCAGCATCTAAATTGATGGCAATAATCTGCAACCCTTGCGCGGCATATTTTTTCTGCATTTGATTCATCCATGGAAAGGATTTGCGACAGGGTTTGCACCAGCTTGCCCAAAAATCGAGATAGACTACCTGGCCTTTTAGGGCGGATAGTTTGCTTGGCAGCTGACCATGAGAGATAGCAAAGTCAGGGGCAGAAATTTCCTGTGCAATACTTAAAGAGAGCGGAGAAAAACTGAGAGTAAAAAACAGTATACTTAAGCGAATATAACTCAAAACATTTACCTGTTAACTAGTATGTAGTGAGTGTAGATGGTAAATCTTAAGTAAAACTTAAAGCAATAAAAAAGCCCCCGAAGGAGCTTTTTTGAAACGTCTTTGATAAAAGTGTTATGAGTCTACAGAGCCGCAGAAACGATAACCTTCACCGTGAATAGTCACAATCAAATCATCCGCATTCACTTCTGATTCAAAATGTTTACGAATTCGACGGATAGTCACATCAACTGTACGGTCATTTGGACGCAATTCACGACCAGTCATTTCCATGATCAGTTGTTCACGTGTCAAAATTTTACCTGGGTTGTTTAAAAACAAATGTAAGGCTCTAAACTCACTGCGTGGTAGGCGAAATTCTTTGCTACTTGGAGAGATCAAACTACGGCTATCACCGTCTAAAATCCATCCGTTAAAGTTTACGCGACTTGGCAAATCATCATCTTCACTACTGTTAGTGGTACGTGCTAATAGGTTACGAGCACGGATAGTCAATTCGCGAGGATTGAAAGGTTTAGTGAGGTAGTCATCAGCACCAATTTCTAGACCTAAAATACGGTCTACATCATTATCTCTACCGGTTAAAAATATCAAGCCTACATTCTTACGACCGCGCACTTCGCGCGCCAAAAGCAAGCCGTTTTTACCAGGTAAGTTGATATCCATGATAACCAAATTGATGGTGTTGTTTTCAAAGATGCCATGCATCTGTTCGCCATGTTCAGCTTCAAATACGTTGTACCCTTCTGCTTCAAACAAGCTTTTAAGGGTTGTGCGTGTGACCACTTCATCTTCGACAATTAATATGTTTGGAGTCTGCATGTTTCAGGCCTGATTAGGAATTTGTGTAAAAGTTTATCAGAAAATATCTAAAAATCAGGGTTTTATCTACCAAAAATTGCAGATATAACCAAATTTTGTGCAATTATACGATTACATCACAAAAATTGCCCGCTTATGGCCGACGTGAGCACGATATGTTTCTATAAAAAGGAGCCAACCTGTGTTTTGTCCTGCTTCACTTTTTTAACGGGGAACAAAATAGTAAAGGCCACGCCTTCCCCTTCTTCACTAACAATTGATATTGAACCATTTAAAGCTTGGGTTACTAAGTTATAAACTAAGTGCATTCCAAGACCACTGCCTCCCTGACCTCTTTTGGTCGTAACAAACGGGTCGAAGATCCGCTTACGCAGATGTTCTGGGATACCTTTTCCATTGTCCTTAAACTCAATGCTGACTTTAGTGTCGCCTATCGCCTCAATGGTAATATCTATTTGCCCCTGTTCCATATTCTCAAAACCATGAATGATAGAATTCATGATTAAGTTAATAATAATTTGGTTGATTGGCCCAGCTTTAGACTCGACGACTAAATTATCAGCACAATTAACATTGATTTGATGTTTGACCTTCTTTAATTTTGGACGCATCGACATCAAGATTTCATCCATCAAGCGACTAAAAGAAAATACTCGATTGTTCTCAGAAGTTTGGTCAACCGCAACTTGTTTAAAGCTTGATATTAATTCAGCAGCTCTATTTAAGTTACGATAAATGATATTGAGGTTTTCTTCCCCCTCAGCAATAAACTTCGACAAAGCGCTAGCTTTAAGGGTTTTATCTTCAAACGCTTTACGCATATCAGCAAGTCTGTCTAACATCATAGTAGATGCTGTCACCCCCAGCCCAATCGGCGTATTAACTTCATGAGCAACACCTGCCACCATGTCTCCTAACGAAGCCATTTTTTCATTTTGAACCATTTGCCGTTGGAATTGATGGAGTTTTTCTAAGGTTTGGATCAGTTCACTATTGGCTTCTTTTAACGCATTAGTGCGCTGCTTTACTTTCTCTTCTAAACTGATATTTAACTTTGCCTGTTCAGCTTCAGCAATAGTTTGGCGCTGCATATGTTCTTGGGTTCGTTGCAACATGTTGTTGAAAGCAGCGCCGAGAATATCCAGCTCTTTAATTCCATTCAATTCAGCGCGACTCGAATAATCCTTTTGACGAGAAATTCGCTGCACCAATTTAACCAATCCATTTATAGGGGAAGTAATGGCTCTTTGCAGCCTTAAGGTAAGTAAGAAACAAATAATCAAACATGCAACCAACACGCTGATAGAAAACAAAATTGAATTGGAGGTAAGGGTTTGTAATTCATCTGCGGTGGCACGTAAGTAGAGGTAGCCTACTACTTTATTTTCATGCTGAATCGGGCGAATGATTTCAATGATCCCCGCGGCTATTTTAGGTAAATATATCTGGTCTATTTGATCAATCTTGGCTTTTACAGGCGCAATGCCTTCTTTGTTATAACTAGCAAAAAATTCTATGGTTTGATCGTCATTGGCTCTGTAAATATGGACATTTTCTATTAATTCCGAGGCGGATAGTATCTGCAGGTTTTTATCTTCGGCTAAACCTTCATTGGCAAGCAAAGACTCGACTGAATCACGTCCAATAATCTCGGCGTATATTTCCACATTGTCTTCTAGTGATTGCCTATAGGTATTAATTTGACTATACAAATTAACCCCTGAAGACAAAATTAATGACAATGAAGTAATTGCCATCACTACCCAAACAATCAGGCTTTTAATTGATAAAGATTTAGAGTCTGAAGCCATATTACTTGTAACGTATTCCTAAGTCTGACAACTCGTCAGAAATGATATTGATACAAAAACGTTCAAATTGAAACTAATTGACTGAATTTATGTCGTTTTTTAGCGCAGAAAATAGATACCTAAGAATGGCGAACTATTTTTTGTCTATGCCATATACGCAAGCAACTTGCGTTACTGACGAAAGGCCAATAATCAAAGAGGCGGCATGAACTGCAGTTGTTTTTCAAAAAACGACTAGAACAAACCACGTTTTATCATTTTTAATTCATATAAAGAGTTTGGTATTTTTTGGCGGACACTTCCCACGTAAAACGACTTTGCATGGCTCTCTTCTGTACTTTCACAAATACCCTAGGTGCCTCATGATAAAACAACAAGGCTCTTTGAATACATGACAACAACGCGTCACTATCGGGTTGTTCGAATACAAACCCTGTCGCCATCTCGGGGTTTTCTGCTAAATCGATTACTGTATCTTTAAGCCCGCCAACGGCTCTTACAATAGGTAAAGTACCGTATGCCAAACTATACATTTGATTTAAGCCACAAGGTTCAAACAAAGACGGCATCAAAAAGAAGTCACTACCTGCTTCAATCATGTGGGCTTTACGTACACTAAAGTCTTCGACAAACACCATTTTTTTAGGGTATTTCTGCGCCACTTGTCGCAAAAACTCACTAATTTCGGGGTCGCCGGTTCCTACAATTGCCAGCTGTATATCATGTTGCAACAGCTTTTCTAACATTGGCAAAATAAAACCAAAACCTTTTTGCTCAGTTAAACGACACACCATTCCTATAATAGGAACTTTTGCTTTTTTGGGTAACCCAAATTCTTTTTGCAACTCAGCTTTGCAGCTATTTTTGCCTTTCAGATCAGCATGATGATAGTTTTTTGCGATATGTGGGTCATTGATTGGGTCCCACTGACTGTAGTCACAACCGTTCAAAATACCCGAGACATCACTTCTTCTGTTTTGAAACTCTTCAAACAGGTGATGAGAGCCCAATGGGGTTAATAATTCCAATGCATAATTTGGGCTAACCGCGTTAATTTTATTGGCATAGCGAATCCCCATGCGCACAAAGTTTAGTGCATCGCCATCTAACTGACTGTGTAGCTGATAATGTGGTTGTAGATAGGTTATGTCAGAAAATTTGTGTGTGCCTTGATAGGCACCATTGTGTATGGTGAAAACTGTTTTTGCTTGAGTGAAAAAACCGGAGTCGTCAATACTCACAAAATAAGGGGTAAGAGCAGTATGCCAGTCGTTACAGTGCACAATTTCAGGTTGAAAACCTACCGCTTTTGAAGCTTGCAATGCGGCATGTGCGAAAAATGCAAAACGCTCTGCGTTATCAGGATAAGCATGGTAATCATCAGAATATAAACCGTTACGAGCAAAGTATTCTGGATAATCTACAGCTAATACCTGTACTCCCTGTAGTTCTAATTTTTTAACCGCAAAGTAATAAGCTTTATGCCCAGCAAACAACCTTTGGCTAGCACAACAATCAGCAGCGTCAAACTTGTCGGCCAGTTGTTTGTAATAGGGCATGACAATTGTCACTGTATGACCTAGCTCTGCTAACGCCAAAGGCAAGGCTTTACCTACGTCGGCCAAACCGCCCGTTTTAACTAGATCTTCTACTTCAGACACAACAAACAATATTTTCATTCGAGAAGCTTACCTTATTCTATTTTATTCGAGCACACTGATAGAGAGTAAATTTAGTTGTTTGGGTTATTGAGCTAACCGAGTTGAACTTTTGTTCTAGTAATTCAGAATAACGTAAAAATTTATTGGCTACTAATGTCAACGTTCCGCCTGGCGCTAAATACTTTTTAAGCTGCGCAATGAAGTTCTCAGTAACCGAATAATCAGTCACAATTCCTGTATGAAAAGGGGGATTAGTATAGACCGCAGAAAACTTGCCTTGCACATCCATCAAACCATCTGAAGCGATGACTTTAGCATTGAGATTGTTAAGTTTTGCGCTTTCTTTAGCACAATGCACCGCTAAAGCACTGACGTCACTCATTACCACTTCACTTTCAGGGCTTTGTAGCCCTAGGTAACAGCCAATGACTCCAGCACCACAACCAAAGTCTAATAATCGCCCCTTTTTAATTTCGGGTAAATTATCCAACAATATTGCAGTGCCGGTATCTAACGAACCATGATTAAACACACCTGGTAGCGAACATAGTGTGTAAGTTAAACCACCTGCTTCGATAGTAATTTCGCTTTGCCACTTAGTTAAATCAAATGCTTTGATGGGTTTATCTAGTTGTGCAGCGAATAATGCACAATGGCGCGCTGAATCTATTTTATTAACTTGGTTACTAACAGACTCTAGAAATTTTGCGGCGCTTTTTACACCGCCTTTATTTTCACCGACTAGCAAAAGGCTAGCGTTGTCATTCAAACTCGCTGCGACATTGGCAATTAACATTTTTGCCTGTTCTTTAGACTTAGGCATGTAAATAACCGCGCCATCAAATTTTTCGTCAGTTGGGTAGGCAGCTGCAAAAGTATGTTGTTCGGATTTACCAGCCGCACAGCTTTGTTGGTAAATATCAAAGTACTGATGAAACACTTTGATATCAGGGTTGTTAAGTTGTTGCACAATATGGCTGTCGGTGGGGTTAACTAACAACCATTTGCCCTGCGAAAAGGTTTCAGCACTGCGCATTAGTAGTTGACTAGGAGCAGAAAGCATTAAGACACCCTCTCAAACATTAGATCCCACACGCCATGGCCTAATCTATGCCCTCGCTGCTCAAATTTAGTTAACGGTCGCTGCTCCGGTCTTGGCACATAATCGTTAGTGTCTGATTGATTTTTAAAACCTTCGGCAGCAGACATGACTTCCAACATGTGCTCAGCGTAATTCTCCCAATCAGTGGCCATATGAAACACCCCACCTATCGCCAATTTACTTCGCAATTTTTGTACAAAATCAGGTTGTACAATACGTCTTTTGTGGTGACGCTTTTTATGCCAAGGATCAGGGAAAAATAATTGCACTCTAGCCAAAGTATTGTCTGCAATACAATCCGCAAACACTTCTACTGCATCGTGTTCGTATACTCTCAAATTATGCACGTTGTTTTCGGCAGCTTCACTTAGGCAAGTTCCTACTCCCGGGCGATGCACTTCAATACCGATAAAATCTTTATCCGGCTCTTTTAATGCCATCTCAACCAAAGATTTACCCATACCAAAGCCAATTTCCAAGACTAAAGGCGCGACACGTCCAAAAGTATCAGCGAAGTTTTGCATACCATTTTTATGCTCTAAGCCCATAACCGGCCAATTTTGTTCAATAGATTTGGCCTGCCCAGAGGTTAAACGCCCCTCTCTTTTTACAAAACTCTGTATTTTTCGGATATACACGCCAGATTCGGCTGCTTCTTGTTCAGATTTAAACTGACTCATATTAGGTTCTCTTCTTTCAAATTTTGCTTGGTTACTAGCCAGCATAGATGCGGCGCATTATCCGGTGACACAGCCTGATTGCAAGCCACTCAGCACAATTTAGGCAATTTTTGATGCTAAATATTCAGCTAATTTCTCCGATTGCTCAATTGGCAACATATGCCCAGCTTGTTCAAGTATTATCACATCACTATTTGTTAACTGTTTATGCATAGCCATAATGGTTGACTGGCTCACTAAGTTATCTTGCTCACCACTAATAATGTGGATAGGAAACGCACATTTTGCGAGTGCTGGTAATAAGTTTTTCCTAGACTGAGTAGCGCTAACTTGGGTTGCTAACACATCAGGCCCCAGATCCTGCTCCATCTGTTTTACAATATTTAAATAATCGTTTTGATGCTGATGACCTGCGTAAAAAAAACTAGCAAGGCGTTTCTTAGTCATAGCGTTATATTTTTTGGCACTAATTAACTTTAGCAATTGTTGTCGATGCTGAATTTCGTCTTTGGGTAATGCATCACAGGCACTGGAAATAAGCGTCAAGGAAGCAATTTTACGTTGATTTTCTATGGCTGTCAGCGCAGCGATATACCCTCCCATAGAAAACCCCACTAAGTGCACTGGCGGCTCAAAATACGCCAACCTGTCTGCACTCAACATTTTCATTTGATCTAAGTTTTCAGCCCACTGCAAAGGTACAAAAGCTCGCATAGGCATGTCTAGATGTTGCCAGCATGGATTAAACACCCTTTCATCGCAGAGTGTTCCCGGGAAAAACACTAGCGGTTGACTAATTTGATAAATTGAACCTTTTGTTTTAAGCAATCTATTCTCAACTAAACTATTTCGACTTTGTTAGGGTATTATCGGGTAATTACCTTCAGAACAACAGAACCTTACTCGGTGCCGAACAATATTAACGCTTTAAATAAGACATTTAGTCTAAAAGTTTTGGCTTGGTTTGACCTTAACGGTAGAAAAAACCTGCCATGGCAGCTCAATAAAACACCTTATAATGTATGGGTGTCAGAAATAATGCTGCAACAAACTCAAGTTAAAACCGTTATCCCATATTATCAGGCGTTTATGCAGCGCTTTCCTGACGTTCTCAGTTTAGCCAATGCACCGCAAGATGAAGTATTACATCACTGGACAGGTTTAGGATATTACGCTCGCGCGCGAAACTTGCAGAAAGCAGCGCAAGTAATTAGGGATCAATACCAAGGGATTTTCCCTGAAGATATAGAGCAGTTGATCGCTTTACCGGGTATTGGAAGGTCGACCGCAGGCGCCATTTTATCTTTAGCCTGCGATCAGCATCAAAGCATTTTAGATGGCAATGTTAAGCGAGTATTAGCACGCTATTTTGCAGTAGAAGGTTGGCCAAGTAACAAAAAAGTTGAAACACAGCTTTGGACATATGCAGATAATTTAACACCAAGTACCAGAACCGGTGACTATACCCAAGCTATGATGGACATGGGCGCCACACTTTGCACCCGCAGTAAACCGCAATGTGATAGTTGCCCAGTACACCATGAGTGTTTGGCCTTTGTACAAGGTCGGCAAACTGAGTTACCCCACAAGAAGCCTAAAAAAACCATTCCGGTGCGCACTACCTTTATGTTAATCCCCATGTGGCAGAAACAACTACTCATATATAAACGTCCACCAGCTGGACTATGGGGAGGATTGTGGTGTTTCCATGAAGTAGAACAGCAGGAGCAGGTAGCTGAACTTGCTTCGAGTTTAGGGTTTAAGGATATCCAACAACAGCCACTAGCGGCTTTTCGGCACACTTTTAGTCATTTTCATCTAGACATTCAACCTATTGTGTTACACCTAAAGCAACAACCTATGGACCGAGTAATGGAAGAAACCCAAATGTGGTACGACTTAACTGAACCGCAAAATGTTGGATTAGCCGCGCCAACCAAGAAACTATTTAGTACAATCAATACATCATTTTAATAGGGGTGAACTTTAAGTTGCACCCCCACCATTAAATTAGAGCATTATGAGCAGAACAGTATTTTGTCAACGACTACAAAAAGAAGCAGATGGCTTAGACTTTCAACTATATCCTGGTGAGTTAGGTAAGAAAATTTTCGATAACATCTGCAAAGAAGCATGGGCCGATTGGCAAAAGAAACAAACCATGCTGATTAACGAAAATAAACTCAACATGATGGAACCCGCAGCGAGAACATTTTTAGAAACACAAATGCAAGGATATTTGTTCGAAGGTAAAGAACCGGATATCGAAGGTTATGTTCCTCCGAAGAGTTAAAATAAAACAGTTTTTGGACAACTCTAGCTACGAACTAAGCTGTTTTAGCCGAGATTTTGTTCAATCGATACACAATCTGCAAAATATCCCTAAAAAGGGGTTGACTTAAAAGCACTAAATCCGTTTAATACGCACCCTCAGCGAAACGGACGTAGTCTTACAGACAAAACCCTGTTGTGTTGAAGCCCAGATAGCTCAGTTGGTAGAGCAGAGGATTGAAAATCCTCGTGTCCTTGGTTCGATTCCGAGTCTGGGCACCATTATTCTATAAGCCCTGAACAGTAATGTTCGGGGTTTTTTAGTTTCTGGCATATGAGAATTGAAAATCCTCGTGTCCTTGCCGGTAACCGTAAGTTGCAATTCCGAGTCTGGGCACCATTATTCATAGAAGCCCTGCAAGTAATTGCGGGGCTTTTGGGTTTCTAGCACTTTGAAATTGAAAATCCTCATGCACTTGCCGGTAACCGTAAGTTCAACTCCGAGTCTGGGCACCATTATTTATAGAAACCCTGAACAGCAGAGTCACTAACATGGCTGATCAGATGGAATTGATACCGAGGTATGAACAAACTTGCGGAAACAAAACTACATACTAACATTTGGTAGTAAATTTCAAGGTCAAGGATGCGTTTTGATATCTGTAATCAATTTAACTCTAGCTATAACACTAATAATTTCCACACATTCCTCCGCACAAGAAGTACTTTCAAATTGTCCTGAAGACTCTGTGAATAAATCTGGCACTGTTATAACTGAATCAGTTGCTGGCGTTGATGGAGACACTAAAAATATTTTAGAGGATGCTATAGTAAAATTGGCGTTGGCTATTTTTGCAGGATTGGTTGTTTGGGGCTTTAAGGAATATTATACCCATAATCAGGCTAGCAAACGACTTAAAGCAGGTGTCATAGCTGACATAAACAAACACATAACGGGCATATCAAAGCAAGTAAGGGAAGCTGAAAATATCAAAGATGAATTTATTAAATGGGGGAAACATTTCCCTTTTCCGGTCAATTATTCTGTTGCAAGGTGGGCCTTCTACTCTTCAATCCAAAGAGATCTGCCAAAATATCTAAAAGAAGAAGAGTTGAAACTGGTAATGGAAATACATCAATTTTTGTGGGAAATGGATGTATCTTTTGAAGGTTTCACTAAAACTATAAACTCCTGTGAAAACAAAGAATTGAAAATAAACCAACTTTTATATGACAAGCTGGACAAGCAGGTAAAGAGCATGATGGAAAAAGCCTCAGCTTTAGGTAGTGAACACATTAAAGAGCTGGGAAACCTTGAAGCTATCAACAAAAGGTTAGCCGAAAAATAAGCGTTGTTTCTAAAAATTGTCACGCCTATAAAGATCCTAATAATTGATGGGGGAGTGATTTTCCAGTTATTTTACTGATCAGATGAGTGGGATGGTTTTCCATAGTACGTCTAATATTTTAGTAACACATTTGGTAACACGACTACATAATTAAAAAAATTTAAAATCATAGACTTAAACAAACTTATCAACTCCGAGTCTGCACCATTATTCATAGAAGCCCTGAACAGAAATGTTCAGGGCTTTTTGGTTCTGGTATGTTGTAATTGAGAAGCTACGCCGCTTGCCGGTCACATAAGCGGTGACAAATTTACGTTTTAGACACTATTTTAAATATTCCACCACCATCCGTAGCCACGTAAATATAACCATCAGCGCCCTGTTTCACATTGCGAACTCGGCCTATTCCGGGAAACAAAGTTTCTTGACTGAGCACTTTGTTTCCATCTAATTCAAGTGCCACTACGTAAGCGAACTTTAACGAACCAACTAATACTTTACCTTTCAAGTCGGGATAAATGTCACTAGTAACAAATGTCATACCTGAAGGTGCAATTGAGGGTACCCAATACCAAGCGGGTTGTTGCATGCCTTCTTTTTCGGTCAAATCAGTAAAAGAGGTACCGCTATAATTCACGCCATAACTAATGACCGGCCAGCCATAGTTGGCTCCTAGTTGAATTATATTCACTTCATCGCCGCCTTTAGGGCCGTGTTCATGTGTCCAAATATCCCCAGTAAGAGGGTGCATCGCCATACCTTGAGGATTGCGATGTCCGTATGAATAAATAGTAGGATGGGCATTTTGTTGTTTAACAAATGGATTATCTTTAGGAATACTGCCGTCACTGTTTATACGGTGAATTTTACCCGCATTTCGATCTAAGCGTTGTGGATTAACATCTCGATTGCCTCTGTCGCCGTTGGAGATATACAAATAACCTTGTTTATCGAAACTTAGACGACTACCAAAGTGTTGACCTTTGGTCGAATTGAGTCCACCACCAAAAATAACGGTTTGCTCTGACAACTTAAAATTCTGCAGTTTCGCACGCATAACAGAGGTGTGGGCACCTTCCCCCTCGCCTTCTAATCCAGAGTACGAAAAGTAGATGAGGTGATTTTGGGCATAATTAGGGTCGACTACCACATCCAGCAGTCCACCTTGTCCTTGCGCTCGCAGCGCTGGTAATCCTGTGATTTTTTGACTCAGCAGTTTACCATTGCTGATAATCCTTAACTCTCCTTTACGATCAGAAACCAGAATGTCTTCTTTAGTTAGCCAAGCCATACCCCATGGAATATCTACCCCTTTAGTAACTAATTGATATTCATATGACTGATTACTGTTTGAAACTGGAATATTTGGCTGCTGAGCACAGGCAGAAGCAGTTAAAATAATGCAAAACATTAAGCCAAGTAAACGCATGATAATGTTCATAATCAATTCCTCGTTAGAAAATTTCACTTGAGATACAGAATATCACCGAATAAGTAGAATGAATAAGTCTGCTGCAAATGAAGTCGTTTTATATAATTTAAAATTCATATTGTTGACGCTAAAAATACTAATTCACTTAGATTTATGCGTTAATTAGTTGTTCGCACAATATTAGTAGTTATAATCTGTCCCAGATTTTTAGGTAAACAAAGCTTGTTTTGGAGAATTTTGTGAAATTTAAAGCCTTATTATGTATCTGTATGGGTGTTTTTACCGTTTTAGCGGTACAAGCACAAGAAATGAGCGAAGATGACATTAAGACTCGTATTCAGCCAGTTGGTCAAGTGCATGTAGCAGGTGCAAAACCTGAATCGGCTTCCTCAGGACCCAGAGCAGGTTCAGATATATACGCCAAAGCCTGCGTTGCGTGCCATAGCACAGGTGTTTTGAATGCACCTAAGTTTCAAGACGCAGCAGATTGGGGACCTCGTTTAGACAAAGGTTTTGATACTGTATGGAAAAATGCTATCAATGGGATTGGTGGTATGCCTCCTAAAGGCACTTGCGCTGATTGTACAGATGACGAAATCAAAGCCGCAATCGAACATATGATTGAAGGCATTTAGCTTTACATCAATAACCGCTAACTTGTTGTAAAAAAGACCACTATTAGGGTGGTCTTTTTGATCTTAATAGTTTATTTTTGATAGTTTAGTATCTGCACCTAATTCTCAATTTAGAAGACTAATATATTTTGCCGATAACGCCGAAACAAATTGCCGATCAACTGTCATTGGAGGAATTGCGAGAGCTCGTTCCTCAATTGCAGAAGATAACGCGTAAATATAAGCGTTCGGAATCTATTCAAAAATCGCTGTTCGATATTTCTGAATTAGCTAGTTCAATCAATGAATTATCTAGCTTATATCCCGCAATACATAATATTGTTGCTGGTTTTATGTCTGCACAAAATTTCTTCGTGGCTTTTTATGATGAAGAAAAAGAGATTATTGATTTTGTGTATTTTGTGGACGAGTTCGATGAACAAGTAGTCTCGCAAATCTCCGCAGATGATCTTAAAAACAGTCTCACTGGCTATATCCTGCGCACCGGTAATCATTTATTTCTAACCCAAGAAACCTATAGAGAACAAACTGCCGACATATCGGTCAAAGATTTAGGTGCGCATCCTGTTGACTGGATAGGGGTTCCGCTAAAAAGAGGCTCTCAAGTAATCGGCGCTATGGTAGTGCAAAGTTACGACGAGTCCATTCGCTATAGCCAAGCCGACTTGGAAATATTACTTTTTGTTTCTCAGCATATTGTTAATTGCGTTGATAGGGTTAAAAGTCGAGAATTAACTGAAAAGTCGATTCGCCAAAGTACCAAGCAATTGCGGCAAATCAACGAAGAATTACAAGAAGAAATCAGCGAAAGACAAAAAATAGAATCCCTGCAACAAGCATTATTTGAAATTTCTGAACTTTCAGCTTCGGTTGAAGGCAATATGGATGACTTTTATTCTGCCATCCATGACACTTTATCACGGCTAATTGGTGCGCCTAACTGTTATGTCGCAACCATCGACACTCAAAAACAAACCTTACAGTTCCCCTATTATAAGGACGAAGTGCAATCTAAAATTGAACCGAGGCCGATGGGGTTAGGTTTGACTGAGTATGTTATCCGGCACGGCAGAGCTGAGTTAATAGACAACACAAATGCGCATCAATTATATGAATCAAACGAGCTATCCTTAGACTTAGTAGAAAGTATCCACGAAAAAGTGAATTCTTGGATAGGGTCACCACTAATAATAGACGGTGATATATGCGGAGTAATAGCGGTTCAAAGTTATGGCAAACAAAAGCAATATAACCATAAAGACCTAGAGTTTTTAAGGTTCGTTTCGCACCACATTGCCGTTGCGTTAGGTCGCAAGCGATCTTCTGAGGCAATTCAAGCCTATAACCAAAGGCTTGCAGAAGAAGTAAAAGAACGCACTGAAGAGTTAAACAGTACGAATTTATTCCTGCAAAAACAAATTGAAGAGCGGTTACAAGCGCAACAACAACTCGAATACGACGCGCAACATGATTCGCTCACTGGCTTAGCAAATAGGGTGTTGTTTAATAGCCGACTCGAATTGGCGCTTGCCAGCAAGCAACGATACCGAGAGAGTAACTTTGCGGTAATATTTATTGATTTGGATAGATTTAAACAAATTAATGACTCGTTAGGCCACATGGCTGGAGACCAATTTCTAAAAGAGGTCGCGAGTAGAATTAGCTCATGCATTCGAGGTCATGATCTGCTAGCTCGGTTAGGCGGCGATGAATTTGTAGTATTGTTTGATAACTATGATTCTCCTATCGATGTTGAAGAAATTTCTTCTCGTATAATCCAATCTATTGCCAAACCTTTTAAAATCGAAAACAGAGATATGTACTCTGGAGCCAGTATAGGTATTGCGTACATCGAAAGTGGTTATCAAACTGCAGACGAAGTACTAAGAGATGCAGACGCTGCGATGTACCAAGCAAAGTCGTTAGGACGTGGGCGTTATATTGTTTTCGATAAAACCATGCGAGAAAAGCTGCTTGAAGAGATGGAGATTGAAAGCGAGTTTAGGAAGATACTCAAGACGAGAGCATTTGAAAGCTATACACAGCCAGTACTGAATTTGGCTAGTGGCGAGTTAATATACCAAGAATGTTATGTTCGTTGGAAACATCCCAAAATAGGTAAGATAAAACGAGACCAGTATTGGCAAATTGCTGAACAATGTGGCCTGACTGTTGAAATGGATAGGTTTATGCTATCTAAAGCTTGCGAAATTTTACAAAATTGGCAATTAGATACTGCGACTGACAACAAACAAATTTCTATCAACCTGTCTATTCATCATCTTACTCAAACATCTTTGGCGAAACAATTGATTGAACAAGTTTATGAGGCAGGAGTTGACCCAAAACAGTTAGTCATTGAATTCGACGAGAATGCCTTAAATCGCCGTTCTCAGTTTTTCTTACCTGCGATTAAAATTTTAAAACGCGCAGGCATTACTTTAGTATTGGACAACTTCGGTAGTGGTTTAGCCTCTCTTAGTTATTTGTATTCGTATCCTTTTGACTACGTAAAAGTTGACCACTATTTTGTTAAGACCCTTCCTCGATCTGAACGAAACTTAAAGTTAATTCAATCTGTGCTGTCTATTTCAGGCCATTTGAAGTTTAAGTTAATCGCCGAAGGCATAGATACAGAAGAACAGTATCAAGCCTTGGTCAATGTAGGATGTGAATTAGGTCAGGGTAAATATGTACAGACAGCCAATAAAATTGAATTTAACGAAATTAAAAATAAAGTTGTAAACAGCTAGATTACTCTGGTATTCACTAGCTTTTATTCATCATATTCCGTAGATTCGCTATTCCCACCTGAGATTTTTGCTGACGTTCTTGAGCAGAAACTTTTGGCTTTTTATGCTCCCATATCAAATCATCTTGTGGAAGTTCGTGTAAAAATCGGCTGGGCTCAGGGTTGATCACTTCGCCATATTGACGCCTTTCTTTCACTAAAGTCATAAACAAGACTTTTTGCGCACGAGTAATTCCCACGTAGGCTAAGCGTCTTTCTTCATCAATATTGTCTTCATCAATACTGCTTTGATGGGGCAACAGCCCTTCTTCCATACCGACCATAAATACGTAGGGAAATTCCAAACCTTTTGAGGCGTGTAACGTCATTAATTGTACTTGGTCAGACTCTTCATCATCTTCGCCACGCTCCATCATATCCCTCAAGATTAAACGATTAACCACCTCTTGAAGTGTCATGGGAGGGTCCAGTTCGCTGCCCTCAAGCATGTCACTAATCCAACCAAACAAGGTACTTATATTCGCCATAGCCATTTCAGCTGCTTTAGGGCTAGTACTCGACTCGTATAACCACTCTTCATAACCCATGGCTTTAATCATTTCACGTATAGTGGCAATGCCATCCCCCCTAACCGCTCGGTCTGAAAGCTCAACTATCCAGCGGCTAAATTGTTCTACTGAAACCAACGCTTTACCCGACAACACCTCCTGAAGGTTTGGGTCGAAGGCGGCTTCAAACATAGAGGTGCGATTTTGGTTGGCGAGGTTTCCAAGTTTTTCTAGACTCACCCGACCAATGCCGCGAGTAGGTGTATTAATTACCCGCAGCAAGGCATTGTCGTCATCTTGATTTACCAATAGCCGCAAATAAGCCATGATATCTTTGACTTCAGTTCGACCAAAGAACGACATTCCTCCACTTATTTTATAAGGGATGCGGTTACTCATCAGCACTTTTTCGAACACTCGAGATTGGAAGTTGCCACGATACAAAATGGCATAATCTTTATATTTTGTGGCCCCCATAAATTTATGGGCCATCAATTCAGCCACGACTCGCTCTGCCTCATGCTCTTCATTTTTAGCAGTAATCACTTGCAGTGGTTCACCGTAACCCAACTCTGAAAATAATTTTTTCTCAAATACATGAGGGTTGTTCTGAATAAGAATATTGGCACAATGCAAAATTCGCTCTGAGGAGCGATAATTTTGCTCTAGCTTGATGACTCTTAGATTTGGAAAGTCTGTCTGTAGTAACACTAGATTTTGTGGCCGCGCACCGCGCCACGAATAAATGGATTGGTCATCATCACCAACCACAGTAAACCTAGAACGCTCACCCACTAGTAGTCTCACCAATTCATACTGGCTTGTATTTGTGTCTTGATATTCATCAACTAACAAATAACGGATTTTATTCTGCCATTTTTGTCGAACTGTCTCGTTGTTTTTAAGCAGTAAGGTTGGCAATAAAATTAGGTCATCAAAATCTAGGGCATTATAGGCGCGCAAATGATTGTGATAACGCTCATAGAATTCTGCATGCTCACGATCACTAGGAGAAAGCGTCTGACGTTTTAAGTCCTCTGGCAGAATGAGTGCATTTTTCCAGTTAGATATACAACTTTGCAACGCTGACAACAGCTCCTTGACACCATCAAATTCAATTTCGGTTAAGTCTTTGAGTAGCGACATACTATCTTTATCATCAAACAAGGAAAAACCAGGTTTTAACCCCAAAGTTTTAACTTCAGACTTGATGATATTTAAGCCTAAAGTATGAAAAGTAGATATTTTTAACCCTCTGGCTTCTTTTTTACCTAAAGATTGCGCGACGCGCTCTTTCATTTCTCGAGCAGCTTTATTAGTAAAGGTGACTGCGGCTATATAACGCGCTGGTAGCTCGCATTCTCTAACTAAATAGGCAATCTTATTAATGATAACTCGGGTCTTGCCGCTGCCAGCACCAGCTAGAACTAAGCACGGCCCAGAAATAAAAGTGACAGCTTGGTTCTGACCAGGATTAAGTTTCATGCTAAATTAAACAGCCTATAATTATGGGGCAGTGATTGTAAGAGAATACGCTGGTCAGTCCAAGTAGATTAACGATCAATAGCTTGTAAACTGGACCCTAATTACGTTTAAGAAATCAATTTAAACTCAACAAGGTAAACATATTCCAATGCTAAACCCTAAAAAACTAGAAGAAATCGCTAAGCAAATATCCGAAGCTCTACCACCTGGCGTAAAAAATATGGCAGAGGGAGCAGAAGCTAAGGTAAAACAGGTGTTACAGTCACAAATCAGCCGCTTAGATTTTGTGAGTCGCGAGGAGTTTGATATTCAAAGCCAAGTATTAATGCGTACTCGGGAGAAATTAGCCGATTTGGAAGCTCGACTAGCCAAATTGGAACAACCAGAGGCTTAATCTAACTGAGTCACTCTCAAACCAACGGTAATGTGAACCACTCATACAATTCGAGTGGTTTACTTCTCGCCTAAATAAATCTCAATTAAAAAAAGAGTAATGCGCTATAACACCAATAGCGATAGTTAGACCGACATAGTGGTTATGTAAAAAAGCTTTAAAACACAAACCTCTGTCGCGATCTTTGATTAGGCCCTGTTGATATAAAAACAATCCTAGACTGATAATTAACGAAAGATAAAAGGGCCAGCTCAGTTTTAACGACACAGCAACCGCAGTAAGCAATACCATACAAAACAGTTGTAGCAACATAATGATAAACTTATCGTATTGGCCAAATAAGATAGCCGTTGATTTCACCCCAACTTTAATATCATCGTTTTTATCAACCATGGCATATTGTGTATCGTAAGCCACTGTCCAAGCTAAATTGGCAAAATACAATGCCCATACCACCCAGTTTAGGCTTTGCCCTGTAGCGACAAATACCATTGGTATAGACCAACCAAAGGCTGCGCCAAGCACCACTTGGGGTAAATGAGTATAACGCTTCATGAAGGGGTAAATAGTAGCCAAAACCAAGCCACCTACAGACATAACAACGGTTTGCCATGATAAAGTTAAAACTAACAATAACGCGCAAAATATCAATATTAAGAATAGACCAAGCGCTTCTTTTTCGGTTATTTCACCAGCCACCAAAGGACGAGTAGCAGAGCGCTCCACTAAACCATCGACATGACGATCGGCGTAATCATTAATGACACAACCAGCGGAACGCATCACCACTACGCCCAGTAAGAATACAATCAATATATGAAGTTCTGGAACACCTTGTGAAGCTATCCACAGCGCCCATACACAGGGCCAAAGCAACAAATAAATACCAATAGGTTTGTCGGCACGCATTAAGCGCCAATAGGCGTTTAATTTTGCGGTTGAGAATTGTCCTAAATTATCCATGTTGATTTATTTCATCCCTCGATAGGCGGGCGAACTAGGCAGAAACACCTCACTGACAGTCATTTTTTGTCCCTCAAAACTAAATGCCGAGCGACGCCCCCATAATTCCATCTCATTCGAGATATGTAATTGAGATAAGAATGTTTGACTGGCGCGCATATTGGTTAATTCAAACGGTAACCGTGTGAATCTTTCATCATTGAAAATCAATTGACCTAAAGGTTTCGTGTTGAGGTTAACAAAGTCAATGTCGCATAACTTTTGCGGAATAATCGAGCGCGCAAAGACCCAAGGTTGATTATCGCCCCACAATAACACCTCTCTCACTTGCCACTGTTGCAAATTTAGCTGTTGCTGAGGAGTGCACACTTGTTGAAACTCCTCAGCCGTTATCTGCGCATGCTGCTGACCCAATAGGGTCAAATGAAATGAGGTGCATTGTGATTGTAATCTTTCCGTCAATGATCCAGTGTTTAATAACCAACTCTCTAAACATCGGTTAGGGATAATAAATCGCTCAGGAGCTGCCCATGATGATGCAATACCAATTGGGAAATTATATGATAAATTCAATTTTACAACGTTATTGATTGGTAAAACGTGATCATAACAAGAGCGTGACTTAGACTAAAGTTAAATACATTTGTGGTGAATTTAGTTTTATGCGACCAACAAAAATTGCTAAGCTGATGTTATCTGTAACGATAATTAAAAAATGAAACTAAAGATGAAAAAGACAATATGGGCACTTGTTGGTTTACTGAGCCTTTTAAGTTATCACTCAGTGGTAAACGGGCAGGAAGCAGCTAAAAAAAACTATGCTTACTTCAGTCTTGAACCGGAAATAGTCACTAATTATTTAGGCTCTAGTGCAAGAAAACTAGGTTTTGTAAGAGTATCAATCGAGTTAATGTTAGAAGATGCAGAGTTTCTTGAAGCTGCGGAACATCACTCACCTCTTCTCAGAGCTGCCACTATTGAATCGTTTGGTAGCCAGCCAGCAGAAAAAGTAAAATCTCTTACGGGAAGAGAAGATATCAGAAGAAACTGTTTGGAAAAACTCAGGGAGCTAATGTTAAGAGAAACTGGCTCTGAAATGATCAAGGATGTGATTTTCACTAAATACTTGTATTTCCAGAGTTAATCATCAAACTTTATTGAACATTTGAGTTCTTTGACTTAGTAACCAAAAACCAGGCAAACAAGCAGCCACAAACTAATCCCACTAGGTGCGCGGTATTGGCCATATGCACAGGTAAAACATCTAAATAACCAACAACTAGCCAAACTAATAAGAATACAACTATAGGTTTAGGTAACGTTAATCCCCAGTTTGGTTTTAGCCAACCCAGCCACCAAACACACCCCACCAAGGCATAAACTACGCCAGAAAGACCACCAAAATTTGCACCACTTACCAACAATTGAGCAACATTGGATACTACCGCAGAAAAAACAAATAACATTAACAGGCTACTGATGCCAAAAGTGATTTCAATCTGTCTACCTAAACTCCACCACCACAACAGATTAAACGCAATATGCAACACAGAGAAATGAATCAATGCAGGACCTAATAATCGCCACCATTGCCCCGAATCAACAAGTACATCGATGGGTTGGATTTTAAGCCATAAATAAGGAGCCGTTATCCCTACCATAGCTAATAGGTAAATAAGCAAACAAATAGCCAGTATACTTGAGGTAAAAGGAGCTTGTTTTAGATCGTAAAGGGTTTTAGCAGCGGAAAAAGATTTCTCTGGGATTAGCTTAACTGTTTCGCCTGACTGCCAAGCCGCTTTTTGATATTTTTCATTACTCGGATTGAGAACAAATTCTTCTGCCAGTGTTTTAGCTCGTATTTGTTCTGATGAATCTAACAACATGACGGCATGTGCATAGTCATTTTCTGAGTATTGATACTCTGCCTGAATACCTTGCTCAATGAGGTAAATAGTCAGTAATCTTGCCGGTTGTTCTTTAGAGAAGGCGACTAACTTAAGGGGAGTAGACAAATGAATAAAACTTCCTATGAGGTTTCAAACGGTTGGTTTTGGCGCCACGCCTCAAAACCTCCGTCTAAACTATACACTTCTTCAAAACCTTGATGAATTAAAAACTGCGCCGCTTGTTGACTGCTAATGCCATGGTAACAACAGACGATAACAGGCGTATCGAATTCTACTTCAGACATGAAACTATGCAGCGAACCATTGGTTAATTGAGTGGAGTCTTTGATATGTCCAGCTGCAAATGCTGCATCATCGCGAATATCAACTATACGCACGCCACCTTGCAACAGTTTTTTCTGTGTTTCTTGTACAGAGATATGGGCAAATTGCTCCATCTAAATAACGCTCCTCAGATATTCGAACTTCATACTAACACCAATTAAGGATCACTTTCCCGGATTGACCTGACTCCATCACATCGAAGCCTTTTTGAAAATCATCGATCGCAAATTGATGAGTTATCATAGGTGTTAAATCTAAACCACCTTGGATCAAGCTAGCCATTTTATACCATGTTTCAAACATTTCACGGCCATAAATACCTTTTATCATCAAGCCTTTGAAAATAACTTGGTTCCAATCTATCGCAACATCGCTAGGAGGAATACCTAGCATAGCAATTTTACCACCATTATTCATTTTATCGAGCATATCACGCAACGCAGCAGGCACTCCCGACATCTCTAGACCAACGTCAAAACCTTCCGTCATCCCTAACTCGTCCATGACGTCTTTTAGCGGAGTTTTAGCTACATTCACTGCGCGAGTAGCACCCATCAGGGTTGCCAAATTAAGACGATATTCATTTAAATCGGTGATAACGACATTTCTGGCCCCAACGTGTCTTGCTACTGCAGCGGCCATGATACCTATTGGCCCAGCGCCTGTAATTAACACATCTTCACCCACTAAATCAAAAGATAGAGCGGTATGAACTGCATTGCCGAAGGGGTCAAAAATAGCTGCGAGGTCACTAGATATATTGTGAGGTATTTTAAAAGCGTTAAATGCAGGGATCACTAAATATTCGGCAAAAGCCCCTTGCCTATTGACGCCTACTCCCGTGGTATTTCTGCATAAATGGCGACGGCCGGCTCTGCAATTTCGACAATGCCCACACGTAATATGCCCTTCGCCCGAGACTCTATCACCAAGGGCAAACCCCAAGACTTCTTGCCCCATATCGACTACTTCACCTATATATTCGTGACCTACAACCATAGGCACCGGAATAGTACTTTGCGCCCATGTGTCCCATTGATAAATATGCATATCAGTGCCACAAATTGCGGTTTTGTGAATTTTGATTAATAAATCATTGTGGCCAACCTTCGGTTTTTCACACTGCGTCATCCATATGCCTTTTTCGGAATGTAACTTGGATAAGGCTTTCATCAAATCACTCCCAACTCTTTGCCAACGTCTATAAATGCTGCAACAGCTAAGTCTATTTGTTCAATACTGTGAGCAGCAGACATTTGGGTTCGAATGCGAGCCTGCCCTTTTGGTACCACTGGAAATGAAAATCCCACTACATAAACACCTTTTTGCAGCATCTTATCGGCCATATCGCTGGCTAACTGCGCATCTCCTAGCATCACTGGAATAATGGCATGATCTTTACCTGAAAGAGTAAATCCAGCTTCTGTCATCTTTTTACGAAAATACGCTGCGTTAGTAATAAGTTGTTTACGCAATGCATCACCGTTTTGCATCATTTCAAACACCTTTATTGATGCAGCAACTATTGGCGGAGCAACAGAATTAGAAAATAAGTAAGGACGAGAACGTTGACGTAACCAAGTGATGACTTCTTTTTTCCCCGATGTATAACCACCAGACGCACCACCTAAGGCCTTGCCTAGGGTACCGGTCAATATGTCAACCCTGCCCATCACATCACAATACTCATGGCTTCCTCTACCATTAGCACCGACGAATCCCGTGGCATGACAATCATCAACCATAACTAACGCTTGGTACTTATCCGCCAAGTCACAGATGGCGGATAAATCAGCAATCACCCCATCCATGGAAAACACTCCATCAGTGGCAATAAGCTTGGTTCGAACACCATCAGTATCAGCTTGAATAAGCTGTGCCTCTAGGGCCTGCATATCATTGTTTGCATAACGATACCGCTTCGCTTTGGAAAGCCTGACGCCATCGATGATACTTGCGTGATTAAGTGAATCAGAAATGATGGCATCTTCGGCATCCAAAATGGTTTCAAATAATCCACCGTTGGCATCAAAACAAGAGGGGTAAAGGATTGTCTCTTGGGTACCTAGAAAGTCACTAATAGTGTTTTCTAACTGTTTATGGATATCTTGAGTTCCACAAATAAAACGCACTGAAGCCATACCAAAACCGTGACTATCTAAGCCTGATTTTGCGGCCTTAATTAATTCTGAGTGATTGGCTAAACCTAAATAGTTATTGGCGCAAAAATTAAGAACTTGTTGCTCATTATTGACTTCAATATCCGCTTGTTGGCTTGAGGTTATAATACGTTCACTTTTAAAAAGTCCCTGAGCCTTAGTGTCTGCTATTTGCTGAGACAAACGTTTATAAAAGTCTTGTTTCATAAGGAAATCCTAATGGTGGAATGGCAAAAGAGTGGATCATATATATTCAATTTACTGAATGATATTTTTCAGCGTAGACGCTTCTACACAAGTGGCAATTTTTTTGTACAGCTTATGCCAATGCTATTAGGTGACATGGTTAAGTTTGTCTAACTTGTCCCATACACCAAATTGTAATTTTTCAGGTAACAGTTGGTATAAATCGCCCTCTGGTATTGGGCGAGAGATAAAATACCCTTGTCCAATCTCACATCGCAGTCCTTGCAAGAGTTTCATCTGAGCGCAAGTTTCAACACCTTCGGCAACAACTTGCATGCCTAACTTTTGCACCATTGCAATAGTGGAAGAAACAATCTGCATATCTGCACTATTATCACTCATACCTGACACAAAGCTGCGATCAATTTTGATAATATCAACAGGCATTTGTTTTAAATAAGCTAGTGATGAATACCCAGTACCAAAGTCATCAATTGAAAATATAAAACCCATTGCCTTAAGTTGTTGCATAGTATCAAGGGTTTGTTCGATATCGGCCACCACGGTTCTTTCTGTTAGCTCCACTTCAATTTGTGCGGGGTTGCGATTAAAGGTTTTAATCTGTTCACGGAGGAATGGTAACAAGTCAGGATCTAAAAATTGACTAGCGGATAAGTTGACGGCAATTTTTAGATCGAATATTCCTAATTCATCTAATTTTTGTAATATTTCAAACGCCTTATTTAGCCCCCAATAGCCGATTTTTAGCATATTTTCGGTATTTTCGATCAAAGGAATAAATTCGTCAGGGGGAACAAAACCACGTTCGGGATGATTCCAACGAATCAAAGCTTCAAACCCAAATAGTTTCCCAGTTGCAATTTCTACCTGAGGTTGTAGTGCAAAACTAAACTCGCCTCTTTCAAGAGCTTCGCGCACTTCGTTTTCGAGCTCTACTTTTCGTATGACGGCTTTTTGCATAATGTCATTAAAGGTACTGTATTTGTTACCTCCGGCATCCTTTGAGGCATACATGGCCATATCTGACTGTCTTACTAAATCGTCCATCAGTATCGAACTATCTACGGAGCTAGCGATCCCAATACTACTGGATGTATAAAACAACAATTCATCAACTGCTATTGGCTCTCTAAATGATTCAATCAATTTAGTAGCCAGAAAAGGCGCGCCTTCGTTATGTTTTTTCTCTAAAAACACCACCACAAATTCATCGGCTCCAAATCGAAATAACATATCGGAATCACGTAAACACCCACGTATTCTCAAAGCTGCGTTAACCAAAAATTTATCACCCACATCATGGCCATGGGTGTCGTTAATTTTGCGAAACTTGTCAAAATCAACAAACATTACCGTTAATTTGCTGGCTTCTCGTTTCATGATTGCCAATAATTTTTTTAACTGGTGGTTTAGCATATTGCGATTAGGTAACCCAGTTAGACGGTCGTACATGGCAATGTTTTCTAATTCACGGGTATTCTGCTCAATTTTCTGATCCAAAGACTCCAACTCTTCACTAAGCAAGCTGGCAGAATTTTGCAGTAATTCTATTTCGTCAGAAAAAAGCCAGCTTTTTACATATTTATGGGTTCGAAACTCTTGATACTTTTTTTGAGCCAAAAGAGGGAGTTGCTCAGCTATTAATAACAATCGACGTCGAATTCGCCATGTCAGCAAAAAGAGCGCAAAAACACAGAGCACAACGACTATTATGGATATTGATAATACCTGTTCTTGATATTGATTATGAGCTAAGGACGACTCACTAATATCATGTATAAACATAAGATAAACTGAATTTTCTAAATGCGGATCGATAGGCAATAAATTTAACAAATACACATTTTTATCAAGTGTCAGCCTATAGCCGGAATCAAGCATTTTTGAGAGAGGAAGCTCCTTAGGTAAAGCAGTGAGAATTTCCTGCATAAATTTTCTATTTGCAAAACTTATTGGAGGTTTGATAACTAAATTTTGTAACTCTACTGCTTTGATAGATGTATTTTCTGGTCCTAACACAGCCAATTTAGCAAAAGTTGAACGATTAACTGCGGCCAATGCTTCCATTAACGAGCTACTAACGGATAATACCACCAGTTCCCCAGAATTAGACAAAATTGGCATGCTAATTTGCTGTTGGCACTCTTGTACGCAGCGGATATGTGAAACCGAAGTCTGGGTATTAATCACTTGTTCTATATCATTTAAAATATAATTTTTTTCAGTTGTGGAGGTCGTAAAGCGTAACTTAAGTGTATTATCAAACAACCATAAGTCATTGATTTGCCAATTGAGTTGTAGGTAATCGAACTCATGCTCAAAGAAAAACGCAGTGGCATCAATATTATCCGCATAGTTGGCTTGAAAATGAACAAACGACTCAAACCAGGACTCAACTCTGGTTCGCAACAAGTCCCGGATCAATTCAAATTGCTTTTTATCTTGTTCTCGCAGGGTTTGTTGTTGAACGTAAAAATCTTGATTGTTTTTATTCACCCACAGATACGTTAACGAAGCACTGGCTATCAATAAGAAAGCCATTAATATTCCCATTATTTTAGTAGGTAAGCTGACAAATTTACGCATTGATTAAAACCAATACATAAGCTGAATTGCCCACATATCCCAATATTTGCTGTCGTTTAAAATGGTATTCGGCGTAAATATAGGTGCTAATCTAGCAGTACCTTTTACTTTGTGATACTCGGCTTGTATCTGAATATTTTTAGCAAATTTCCACGTCACTCCCGTCGTCGCTTGATCCATTAAACCAAAATAACCCGGCACTAATCCTTGGCTCAACGTTTGAACATTACTACCGTCTCTGTCTCGTCTATCACGATCATAAATATCTAGCCTAGCAAGCAAAGTTAACTGACTAGATAAAAAATACTTGGCTTGTAAATAGCCCCCCTCTGCAGTGAGGTCACTTTGAAAACCGGGAAACAGTAAATTTTCTACGATAACCCTTTCACGCATAACTTCAGAAGCGACTTCCCAGTTTTGCCCTTGGTATAAAAGATTAAACATGATTCTTTGGGAAGTCTCTTCACCACTAGACAAAGTGTCGCTATCTCCCTGTTTATAACTGAAATCAGCATCAAGCAAAGATAAACCGTATTGAAACTTACTTAAACTGGGGCGCCAATACACACTAATCTGCGTATCGGTATCGTGTGCCAGCTTTCCTGAAGCATAAGTTCCTAATAAATTTTCTTTCTGCTCATCACTTATTTTTGAATTGCCATAACTGAAATTAAAGTCCCATTCTCCCCATTTATTGTCTGTTTGTGCCAGTAATACTATCCCATCAACACCTATAGCAACGTCTCGGAATACATCGAAATATAGTGATTGTGGCAGCACAATAGAGGGGCGAGTATGGGGTACATCGCGGGTTGACGAATATAACCAGTGATAATTTTTGTTTCGACCAATCTGGGTTTTGATAAGCCAATTAGCAGTTTGTAGCAATTGCCATTCTAAAAACAGATAATCAATTCTAAAACCATCGGGATAGCGATTTCCTCCTTCTAAATATACCCCTTGCCCTGCCATTCGTAATGAAGAATTAAATCTGTAAGCACTATTAACGCCTATCTCCGTCAACTTAACCGACACGTCACCATCGTCATTTACGAAGTTCGAATCTTTTGCCTGTACAATTCCTTGAGCAACAAAACCATTTATTTTGAGAGAGTCAGCAGCAACACAAAATGTTGTAAACAATATCCCTACAATCAAGCTGGCAATCCGTATTATTAGTTTCATATAGAGTTATTTCTCCAGCACTTTGATTACGTTGATTTTATCAACGTTAATCGGTTGCGCCACATAACCAATCGCGCCGGGCTTTTGACTGACACGCTCAAGCATCTCTTCTTCACTTTGTAATTTAATAGGCTCTTCTCCCAATCCTGAATACACTAATTTGTTCCAGATACGATCCAATTGATATGGAAACATTCCGAGCACTTGGGTACTAAATACTTGATGGGTTTGGTGTTGATTTGCAAGAACGTACACAGTGATTGTTTGGTCGTTTGACCAAGTGGTTTGCCGCATCGAGAAAATTCTACGTATTTGTTCGACACTCAGATCTTTGGGATCTACAGAAGGATTTACTACAACTTTTACCTCGGGTACCTGACTGCCAACCGAAAAAGCGACAAATAATAGGCAACTCGAAAAAACCAATAGTGCCAAGAAAAGATGTAGACGAGTTTGATTCAAAAACGAACTCCATTCTGGGGTGAATTTTTATACTAAATGAGTTTAATAAAAAAGCTATTACTTATTAGAAATTAATTATTATTCATACTGTTATGAATACCAGAAGGCTGAGGTAATTTACACTAAAAAGACTTATTCAATGGCTAAAGTCTGCTACAGTTGTGTTTGTTTTAAATACTCTCATCTACTATACGCACAGCATGACTAAATCTTTTAAGCCCAGTACTAAGCAAAATATTGTATTACTCGGTTATTCATTATTGTGGCTAATAATTATTCCATTCACTTTGGTTAACTTTAGTTATAAATTGATCAGGCGTAAACCTGGGTACACAAAAGCAAGATTATCTCGTTATGGTTTTACTCAAAATCAAAATAAGAAAATGGATGCATTAGTAATCCATTGCGCGTCGGTAGGTGAGGTAGTAGCGATACAAGGTTTGGTCGAACACTTATTAGTTCAATTTCCCAAACAGCATATTACGATCACCACTAATACCACCACTGGTGCTGATAGAGTGAAATTGCTATTTTCAGACCGTGTTAGTCATGCCTATTTACCCTATGATTTCCCTCTCTTTTTAAAGCTATTTCTAAAAACCAAACGCCCTTCTAAAGTACTCATTAATGAAATGGAGTTATGGCCAAATTTATGTCATCAATGCTGGAACTTGCATATCCCAGTGATTGTTATTAATGGCCGAATGAGTGACAAATCAAAGCAAACTTATCAGAAATTTCCTGCGTTGTTTAAACCTATGTTTGCAAAAATAACAGCAATTTGTGCTCAGGGTCGCAGAGATTATCAGAATTACTTGTCCCTTGGAGTGCCTTCTCTAAAACTGACTTTGACCAATAACATCAAATTTGACTTGAGTGTTTCTAACCAAGACATCGCACTAAGCCAAACGATTAAAAGCAATTTTTCCTTAGAGCAGCGTCTTATACTCGTAGCCGGAAGTACCCACGAACCCGAAGAACAAATTTTAGTGGATGCTTATTTGGCATTGGCAAAAGTGTACCCACAGTTACTGCTAATCATTGTCCCTCGTCACCCACAGCGTTTTGACAAGGTTCATCAACTATTACAAAAACAGAATATAGAAACGGTATTGATGAGTGAATCTCAGCCATGTCAACCCAGCACCCAAGTTCTATTATGCGACCAAATGGGCAAATTACGTTCTATTTACGCTTTAGCAGATATTAGTTTTGTAGGTGGAAGTTTAGCGGAAAGAGGTGGGCATAATGCCTTAGAACCGGCTGCTGTAGGCGTGCCTATTTTAATGGGCGATTCTACCTATAATAATCCCGCCATCTGCCAAGCTTTAGCTGATAGCGGAGCCTTATTATACGTAACCGATGCTCATCAAATTGAATCGGCATGTAATACCTGGTTAAACCATCCAGAACAAAGAAAAAGTGCGGGAGACGCGGGTAAACAAGTATTAATCAACAACAGCGGCGCCCTCGAAAAAACTATGGCTGTACTTAACCACTAAGTTATATCAGAGGCACTGCTTTTATTGTAAGTTACGGAAAAACTCGATCAATCGTGTTGCTTCGTCTTCAACACGATAATCGTTCTCTACTCGCTTTCGCCCTTCTATGCCCATTTGTTCTAATTTTTGTGGATCAGACAATAACAAGTCCATTTTTTGGGAAACGGCTTGCTGGTCATTCACAGGTACAATGTACCCATCCACTTCTGGACGTACTATTTCTTCCCAAGCACCGGCTTGTGTCGCTAACACTGCTGCACCACTACTCATGGCCTCCAATACAGTTAGCCCAAACCCCTCGTTATCACTCAGAGCAGCAACCAAAGACAAGGCACTAAAAATCTGAGGTATTTGTTCAAATGGTAATTCACCTGTAAAAGTAATTCTATCTGACAATTTTGCTTTGGCAGCTTTACTTTTTAGTTGTTCTACAAACTCTTTATTACTCGAAGAAATGGCTCCCACCACAACGCAGTGGTAGTCGGGATATTTGTCAAACAATTCAAGACAGGCTTCTACTAACAGATGAACACCTTTTTGTTTTCTGACTCGGCCAAGAATACCAATGCCATACTTACCCCCGTATCCTAACTCTTGCCACGCCTTTTGTTTGTCTGCAGCAGGTAGATAATCTTGAACTTGCACACCATGAGGATTGACCATATCAGGAGGATCGCATAAAAACCCCGCTGACCTTTTACTCACCGCAATCACAGCATCCATTTTTCTAGTTAACCATACAGTTGAAGCTGAACGTGTACGCTGTGCCGCAGAACTAAATACCAACTTAATTTTCGCTCTAAACAAATATTTAAGCAGTATTCCTTGAATCATTTCGTCTACACGACGCGCATGGAAAACTCGCCATTTACCATTTTTAAGGGGCGACCGACACATTTTTGCGGTTTCCCAAAAACTAATCGCTAAGCTAGGGTCAGGCAAAAAATGGGGTCCCATAATACGTAGATTGATCATGTTTTTTTGATAAGACATGACTTGCAACATAGTGGATGTCACACCTGAAAAGTTTGAATTGGAGTTTCCAATAATTAATTCAACTTCATGTGACGATGATTCACTAGAAATCTGCTTTTTCATAGGTGGGGATTACTCTATTTGTTGGAATATAAAGGTCTATCTGAGTCTGCACTTAACTATGTATTACGTATACAATGCACATATTACTACGGACACAAAATTGTAACATGGCTATTATCCAGCAAAAAACTATTAACTCACAAGTGATGTTATTTGATAAAGAACACTTCCCTAAACTTTCCCCAAAGATGTTTACTGGCCAATTTTGGCAAGCCCAAAATGCGATTACAGGCCAAGCTAAAGGCCGCAGCATTACTTACTTTTTCAAACATAACAAAAAAGAATATGTACTTCGTCATTATTGTCGAGGAGGCCTAATTGGCAAAATACTGGATGATCAATATTTGTATACTGGACTGGAACAATCTCGCCCGTGGCAAGAATTTAGGTTATTGCAACATATGCAGTCCTTGGATTTACCCTGCCCCACACCTGTTGCCGCGATTTTGAATAGGAATGGATTAAGTTATCAAGCAGATATTATTTCCACAAGAATACCGAGGGCTCAAGATTTACATCACATATTACTAAATACCAAATTAAGCGCGGATATTTGGAAAAAAATAGGACGCACGGTTGCTGAATTTCATAATAATCAAATTTATCACCATGACCTTAACATCCATAACATTATGTTAGATGATGGCTATGAAACTTATCTTATCGACTTTGATAAATGCCAGGTAAAACAAGGTGATAAGTGGAAGAGTTCAAATATGAATCGACTGAAACGTTCCTTTGAAAAAGAACGAAGTTTAAGCAATATTCACTGGCAAATAACAGATTGGGAAACACTTACGACCGCTTACAACCAAGCGACTGCACGTTGAGTGTTATTATTTGGATACGCCTACTTCAGGTAACATCGAGATAACTCAGATATACCAATATTTATCACCGTTGTGGATCATTTCCGCAAGACTTAGACGGCGGCTTTTATAATCCTTAACGAACCGATATCATACGACCTTGAGCTAAGTACATTAGGTCTTAGCAATATTATTTAAGTTTTTTACAATAGGCGAGCAATGAGTAGAATCATAACATTTGGTACATATGATGTGTTACACATCGGACACATAAAGTTGCTCAAACGTGCGAAGTCATTAGGAAGTCATCTGATTGTAGGAGTCTCGTCTGATGAACTTAACCAAAATAAAAAAGGACGAGGACCGATATATCCTTTAAAAAGTCGTTTGGAAATCATTTCTTCACTTAGGTTTGTTGACGAAGTATTCGTCGAAGATTCGTTAGAGTTAAAAGCAGAATATATTATTTCGAATAATGCCGATATTTTGGTTATGGGTGATGATTGGCAGGGTCGATTTGACCACTTAAATGAGTACTGTAAAGTCGTTTATCTTCCAAGAACCCCCTCTATTTCTACTACTGAAGTGATTGAAATAATTAAGGAAACTAAGTGAAGCAATATTTATTCTATATCGCTCACAATTATTCTTTCGAAATACTACGGCCGCTGCAGCAAGAAATTCGTTTACGTGGAGATGAGGTTGCTTGGTTTGTTGAAGGAAACGAAATTGATGCCAATTACTTCGAGCAGAATGAAAAAATACTCGAAACTGTTGACCAAGCGGTCGAATATAATCCTAGAGCCGTATTTGTGCCGGGTAATTTAGTCCCAGACTTTATTCCAGGACTAAAGGTACAAGTTTTTCATGGTTTCGAATGGAAGAAAAAAGGTCACTTTCGAGAGCGTGGTTGTTTTGATTTATATTGCACACAGGGCCCTTTTTTCACACAACGTTTCGAAAAGATGCACGCGGAGCACCCGCATTTTTCTGTAATAGAAACTGGCTGGCCAAAAACAGATACGTTATTCAACGCAAAAGCATATGACTGGCCCAATAAACGCGATGCAAAAACAATACTATATGCTCCTACTTTTTCGCCCGCTCTAAGCTCGGCAAGCGCTCTATTTTCTGAAATTTCTCAATTAAGTAAGACCCATAATGAATGGCAATGGATAATAAAATTTCATCCTAAGATGCCAAAGGATTTAGTTGAGCAATATCAAGGACTGACTAGCGATAACATACATGTCATAGAAACAGCTGCGCTCGCTCCTGTGCTACAAGCTGCGGATATCATCGTTTCTGATACGTCATCAATTATTACTGAATTTGGTTTACTTAATAAACCAATCGTCACATTCAAAAATAAAGAACCAGAGCCTCATTTATTAAATATATCCGAGGCAAAAGACTTGTTCTCAACAATTGAAAAAGCCTTAAAGGCAGATTCATTGTTACTAGAGAAAATTCAATATAATACTAGCTTGATGCACCCTTATGTGGATGGGAATTCATCTGCAAGAGTATTGGATGCGGCAGAAAAAATTATTCAAGCACCTCCTGCAGGTTTAAAACCTAAGCCTAGGAATTGGTTACGCAAGTTAAGAACACGCAAAAAATTGTGCTATTGGAAATTTTAATACGTAACATAATACAAATAAATTAGTAAAATATTACCTAATCGGGTTAGCCTAAATGAAACGAAGCAATAAAGCCTATTATGCATAGAAAAGCGATATATCCTGGTACGTTCGACCCTGTTACAAACGGACATGCCGACTTAATTGAACGCGCGGCCAAAATGTTTACCAATGTGATTGTGGGTGTAGCTTCTAATCCAAATAAGAAACCTTTATTTAGCTTAGAAGAACGGGTTGAACTCATTAAACACGTAACCGCACATTTAGATAATGTAGAGGTGATTGGTTTTAGAGGCTTACTTGCAGATTTTGCCGAGAGTCAAGGTGCCAGTGTTTTAGTTCGAGGGCTTCGAGCCGTTTCGGATTTCGAATATGAGTTTCAATTAGCCAATATGAATAGAAGACTCAACCCAGAACTCGAAAGTGTGTTTATGACACCATCTGAGGAAAACTCCTTTATTTCATCCACCTTAGTCAAAGAAGTTGCACTTCACAGAGGCCGTGTGAATGAATTTTGTCATCCTGCGGTAATCGACGCATTACAACAAAAGTTACACGATAAATAAGAGCGCAAAGCCAGTTATTTATGTCAACGTTGGCAGGTTTCGCAGTAAAAAGTATTACGTTGCCCAATGGTAACGGATTGAATAGGAGAGAGGCATGCATCACAGTTCTCTCCTGCTCTGCCGTAGACTAACAATTGTTGTGCAAAGTAACCTGGGTTGCCATCTGCTTGCATAAAGTCTTTCAAGGTAGTGCCACCTTGCTCAATAGCACTAGCTAAAACTTTTTTGATGATCTCGGCAAGTTGCACGTAGCGTTTTTTAGTCACTTTAGAGGCTGATTTTCGAGGATCAATACCGGCAATAAAAAGTGACTCATTTGCATAAATGTTACCGACACCTACTACTACTTTATTGTCCATAATAAATTTTTTCACTGCTACCGATTTGCCACGAGACAACTCAAACAATCTGTCACCGTCAAAATTATCGGTTAATGGCTCAGGGCCAAGAGCAGACAGCAAACTGAGTTGTGGCTCATCACAACCTTGCCATAAGCAGCTACCGAATCTTCTGGCGTCGTTAAACCGTAAACACTTACCATTTTGCATCACTATGTCTAAATGATCGTGTTTTTTCAGTTCGGTATGCTTGTCCACAACACACAGTTTTCCCGACATGCCCAAATGCAAAACAATACTGCCTTTAAGAGTGTCTAGTAACAAATATTTTGCTCTTCGACGAATTGAGGTAATCACTAAACCTTCAGCTTGATGCACCTCTTCAGGAATGGGCCAACGTAATTGACGCTGTCGCACAATAATTTTCTGAATCGTTTGATTTTCTAGGAGAGGACTGATGCCCAGACGACTCACTTCTACTTCAGGTAATTCAGGCATGTTTTACTCTTGCGGGGTTAAGGATTGATAACTAGGACTGATTAACTGATAGGTTTGCTGGTTAATCTTGACCAACGTCTGGTCCTGGTGTTGTTTAAACTGGTATTCAGTAGGCAAGGCTTGGCCAGCAAACCATAGTTCTACCGCAGCGCTAGGGGAATGCCAACTATTGTGTTGCTCAATCAAACTAATCTCTGCATTGACCCAATTTTCGATTAAGTTTGCAAGCATTTCATTTGTGTACTTTATTGTACGCTCGCCAGAAATAGCGCGCCAACCTTGACCAATACGCTCTACTTTGAGTTGTTCGAAAACCATAGTAGTAATTATTTTGTCGCTAGGTACAAGATTACGGGTTGTGGAGGTTTCATCACTCCCACTATTTAGAAAATTACCACTGAAATTAAACAACATGATCAATATTAACATACTGACTATGATGACATTGTTCCAAGCTCGCTGAGATAACTTGCCCATCTAAAAATAACAACCGAATAATTGAGTATGGGGATTATGACATAAGGTGAGAAAGCAAAAAACCCGGCATAAGCCGGGTTCTTCAGGAGACAAAATTAGCGAATTTACTTGATTTTGGCTTCTTTAAACATAACGTGCTGGCGAATTTTAGGATCAAACTTTTTGATCTCCATTTTGCCAGGCATATTGCGTTTGTTTTTATCTGTAGTGTAATAAAAGCCTGTACCAGCACTAGACACTAATTTAATTTTATCGCGCATAATCTGATTCCTTAAACTTTAACACCGTTGGCACGCATATCAGACAACACTGTATCTATGCCTTTTTTATCAATAATACGCATACCTTTAACAGATAAACGCAACTTAACGAAACGGTTTTCACTTTCAACCCAAAAACGGTGGGATTGAAGGTTTGGCAAAAAACGACGACGAGTCGAATTTTTAGCGTGAGAACGGTTGTTACCTACCGCTGGACGCTTGCCTGTAACTTGACATACTTTGGCCATGGCCTTTGTCTCCAAACAATCTAAAAAAATTTAGCTCTGACTCACGTTTAATCGTAATCAATCTACGAGTCAGCTAACGCTATTAACAAGAGGGCGCATTTTATACAGCAAACAAGGGGCGAGTTCAAGAATAATGTGTAGAAAAACAGCTCTTTTATGGCTTGTGGCCATAAAAACCTCTCAAAGCTTAGTTTTAAGGCCTATTAGTGATTTTATAATTGGTTGCAACTAAGTCTCAAGTTTAGCTTAAGGCAGGGTAAACCCAGAACGCTCTAAAGCAACCCTCTTTGCGCAAATGAGACTGCTATACCATCACCAATTACAAAGTGATCAAGCACCTTAATATCCATCAGGTTAAAGGCATCTATAACTCGTTTGGTGATGCTTTTATCTGCCTGACTTGGCTCTGCAATGCCCGAAGGGTGATTATGAGCTAGGATGACCGCAGCGGCGTTATCGAGCAATGCTTGTTGCACTAAAACCCTTGGATAAACGGAAGCACTATCAATGGTACCGTAAAACATAGGCCGATATTTTATCAATCGATGTTGACTGTCGAGTAATAACATTGCAAATACTTCATGGGGTTGATCTCGTAACTTAGCAATAAGGTAGGCTTGGGTTTGTTCTACTGAGTTGAAGGCATCACTTTTATCTAAGGTTTCAGCCATAAAACGTTGGCTCATTTCTAGACTAGCTTGTAATTGCGCGAACTTCGCCTGACCCAAACCTTTAGTTTCACAAAAATCACGCTCTGAAGCACTTAACAAACCACGTAATCCACCAAATTTTGTAAGTGAGCTTCTTGCCAGATCAATAGCACTTAACCCTTTGATGCCAGTGCGTAGAAAAATGGCTAAGAGCTCTGAGTCCGATAGCGCGACAGCACCTTGCGATAAGAGTTTTTCTCTGGGACGCTCGTGTTTGGGCCAATCCGTGATCTTCATGCTTCCTTGCCTTAAATTGCGGGTGAAGGTGATTTACTTCAAAATAAGCCTAGCAAATAGAGTCAATTCCAGCCAATAATGTGGCTATCGAGCACAATGGAACAATATAAAAGAAACAATGCAACTCGAAAACACTAATATAATTCTCGGCATTACAGGCGGTATCGCAGCATACAAGACCCCTGATTTAGTGCGCAAACTGGTCGCTAACGGCGCTAACGTGCGCATAGTTCTCACTCAATCAGCAAAAGAGTTTGTTAGCCCTTTAGCGTTGCAAGCGGTATCTGGTAATCCTGTATCTGATGATTTATTAGATAAAGACGCAGAAGCCGCTATGGGACATATTGAACTAGCCCGTTGGGCAGATAAATTACTTGTTGCACCCGCCACGGCTAACTTTATGGCTAAACTCACTCATGGTTTGGCGGATGATTTATTATCTACTTTATGTCTGGCCACTAATGCTCCGATTGTTATTGCACCTGCCATGAATCAACAAATGTGGTTCGCGGCTGCAACCCAAGCCAATTTAAAGCTACTGACGCAACGTAAGATACAGGTATTAGGCCCAGCTCAAGGTGAACAAGCTTGTGGCGACGTAGGCCCTGGACGTATGCTTGAGCCTCTCGACATTGTAGATTTATTAACCCAAGAGCCCACCGAACAAGTATTAGCGGGCAAACGTATAACGATAACCGCAGGTCCCACGCGAGAAGAAATCGATCCAGTTCGTTATCTCTCTAATCATAGTTCTGGAAAGATGGGTTATGCCTTGGCAATTGCTGCGCAAGAGTTAGGGGCAACAGTGACCTTAATTAGCGGGCCTGTGAACTTAGCGCCACCAGCGAAAATTCAAACAGTATCAGTCTCTAGCGCACAGCAGATGCATGATGCCGTAATGCAAACGACCCACAATTGCGATATTTTTATTGGATGTGCCGCCGTAGCTGACTATCGGGTACAACAAAAAACCTCTCAAAAGATTAAAAAGTCAGATAGTGAGTTAACACTTACTTTTGTTAAGAATCCTGATATTCTTAGTGATGTAGCACATTTGCAACACGCACCTTTTACTTTAGGATTTGCCGCAGAGACCCAGAATTTGCGGGAATATGCCTTAGGTAAGTTACAGCGTAAAAAGCTCAATATGATTGCTGCAAATGATGTATCTGATAATTCAATTGGTTTTAACAGTGAACAAAATGCATTAAGTGTATTTTGGTCAAAGGGTGAAAAAAAGTTGGATCTTGCCGATAAGCAATTACTCGCTAGGCAGTTGATGCAACTGGTAGCCCAAAGATACACAGAAGACACAAACGCCACTATCGCCTAGGAACCCATAATGCCAGCTACAAAACGCCCTAACCGCCGTGCTCAAATTCTTCAAGCACTGGCTAGCATGTTACAAACCAGTCCAGGACAACGGATCACTACAGCCAAGTTAGCGGCGCATGTAGGTGTATCTGAAGCCGCTTTGTATCGTCACTTCCCAAGCAAAGCGCGAATGTTTGAAGGATTGATTGAATTTATTGAAGAAACCTTATTTTCGCGAATCAATAAAATAATAAATGAAGAAAAAGACACAGCCACGCGCTGCCAGCTTATATTGCATCTTATTTTAGGTTTTGCCGAAAAAAATCCAGGGATTACGCGTATCTTAAACGGTGATGCTTTAATGGGTGAACAAGACAGATTAAGAGAACGTATTACGCAATTATTCGAACGTTTGGAAACCCAATTAAAGCAAGTGTTACGAGAGCGCAAGTTACGTGAAGGGAAAACCTTGCCCGCTGAAGAAGGTATTATTGCGAACATATTAATTTGTTTTGCTGATGGACGTATTAATCAGTTTATTCGCAGTGAGTTTACCAAACGGCCTACAGAAAACTTTAATGAACAATGGCAATTAATTAATAAACAATTTTTTGCTTAATTTGATGACAATTTGTCCTATCCTAGCGTGAAAAAGCGGACTCAACTGAGTCCGCTTTTTTGATTGTTAAACTTTACTTTGAAAAATTCTCACCGAAAAAGTCACCTTCATTCCAGCTAGAACGTTGAGCTTGGTTGGCCAGAGTCATGCCTATGTGGTAATTCACCTCAGCAAATTTGGTCGCAGCTTTCCAGTTAAAAGGTTGGCTAAAATCATCTCCAGGCTTGTGATAATTTGTTTTAAGGAAATGACTAAATTGTTTACCGCCGTCAACTTCAGGGTCTGCCGATTTAAAACCAGGCACTAAAAAGACAGCGGGAATGCCCTGTTTTACAAAACTATAATGGTCAGAACGTGTAAACAAAGCTTGGTCAGGCATAGGGTCCGGACTTAATTCTAATCCAATTTTTTCAGCGGCTTTTGCCACTGAGTTTTTCATATCACTGTGGTCAGCACCAAATGCGATGACATCTGCAAATTCGTAGATCAATATGGGCATATCAAGATTCACATTAGCAACCATAGACCCCATTGGAACGGTAGGATTTTGAGCATAATAGTCTGAACCCAATAATCCTTTTTCTTCTCCTGTCACGGCAACAAACAGAATAGAACGCTTAGGACGGGCCTCAAGCAAACTGAATAATCGCGCAGTTTCCAATAACACAGAAGTGCCGGTGGCATTATCCATAGCGCCATTATTAATCTTGTCTTTCTTTACCGTTTTAGCAAAACCAATGTGATCTGAATGGGCTGAATACACCACATATTCGTTTTTAAGCTTTGGATCTGAGCCTTCTAGAATAGCGGCCACATTAGGACTAGAAATAAGCTTATGAGTACTAGTAGACTCAAGTTGGATTTCAAGTGGTATATCAAAACCTTTAGGCGACTCGTCTTTTTCAAGCATCGAATAGATTTGCTCTAAATTTTGTTCAGCATCGGCAAACACTAACTCTGCCGCTTCTTGACTAAAATATGCTGAACCTTTAATTTGCGGATACACACCAGAAGGTATGCCAGCTTGATCTAACCAACGCACTGACGGAGTATGCAAATAATTCAATAAGTTTTGATATGGCCTTACTTTTTCTGCGGTAGGTGTACTGATAGTAACAAATCCGACCGCTCCATTTTCAGATGCGTGGCGAAGCTTTTCACGGCTTGAACCAAAGTGTGCCCCTTCTTCACTAGGGAAAGACTTAGGTTTTCCCGATAAGGCCACAACAACTTTGCCCTTCACATCCATATCTTGATAATCGTTATGCTGCAACTCAGGGGCAATAATACCGTAACCAACAAACACTAACTTGCCAGCCATCCGTGTTAATTCTTCCTGAGGATTAGGAGCTGTAAGAAATTGTTTAGGGTAATTTAACGACACTTCACCTTGAGAACCGTTTAGCGACAACTTAATGGATGTTTGCTCAATATTCGCTTGAACAAAATTCACCCTTTGCATATAAGTGCCATTGTCCCCAGCTGGTTTTAATCCGTATTTTTCAAACTCAGCGGCAATATAAAGAGAAGCAATTTCATGCCCTCGTGCGCCTGTATCTCTACCTTCTAATAAGTCATCAGACAAAAACCTAAGATGAGATTTAATCCGTGAAGCGTCAGCAGACACTTCATTTGTTTGCTTTTCCCCTTCAGACTGACACCCAACTAAAAGTGCGGCAGTCAAAATGGCTCCGAAGCCAAGACGTAATTTCATTATGGTCTCCCTAAAAATTATTTTCGTTATTGTAATTATTTCGCTGGCCAGATTAAGCGAGATGTAGGCCAACTACAACCTTGACAGATAATTTAACTGGGCTACTCTGTGAAGAACAACTATTCTGCCAATTACCAGTTAAACTGCGATGCCACGAAAAGCCCAATACAACGTTGATGACGTGTTAAGCCAAGCGATTGATGTATTTCTAGAACATGGCTATCACGGTGCCATTATGGATGAAATTATTGCTAGAACAGAATTCAATAGAAGAGGCTTTTATATCGAATTTGGCAGTAAGCAAACTTTTCTCTACATGGTATTAAAACACTATCAAACTGTTCATCTAAACAAGCTAGTCAAACATTTAGAATCTAACCAAGGACTCGACTCTATTAATGCATTTTTTACAGAGTACGTAGAACACATCAAGGGTAAAGGATGTTTGCTAATCAACTGTATTACTGAGTTGGGTTTTGATGACCAAAAAGTACAAGAAATTGGCCGCCACTATCTTGATAGATTACAGATAGACTTTATAGGGTGTTTGGAAAAAGCCCAAAGTTTAGGCCAAGTACATACCCATATTAATATAGAATCAACCGCGCTGCAGCTTACCAGTTATGTTCAAGGTTTCGCCGTTAACGCCATTTTGGCCGGTGATACCGATGAATTACAACTGGCCACGCAAGCTTTATTAGGCCCCCTTGCGGTAACCCGTTAATTTAGAGGTTTCCTTGCTAATTAAAGACTTTGTCAGTAAAAGCTTTTAATGCGTACTAACATTTACCCTTTAAAAAACGTCATTCAATAAATATTTCTGATACTTGCTGTTATTAACCTTGCTATTGTTTAGGTTACCTCCATTGATAGGGAGTTGAATCATTCTATTGATAACCCTATTTAGAAAAGGGCAAAATAGCTTAATATATTGAGTAGTAAATATGACCAGTGAAAAACATTTGTTTCGCATCCAATTTATCGCTAACGGCGAGCGCTACGAACTTTATGTTCGTGAAGTATGCCAAGGAAGTATGTTTGGATTTATTGAAATTGGTGACTTTGTTTGGGATACCCATACTAGTTTGGTATTAGACCCTAGCCACGAAAAGCTTAAGGATGAATTTGCTGATGTCACGCGCACCTACTTGCCCATGCATAGTGTATTGCGAATAGATGAAGTAAAAAAACAGGGCACGTCAAAAATCACTACGCTTTCGGATAAGGTCACCGCTTTCCCCACACCTATTTATACGCCGAAAAACACCCCTAACTAATGCTCAATTAGTCAAACACTATAAGTATCCAATAACGCTAGGTTCAATCAGAGGTGTCAAAATTTTTGAACCTAGTTCTATTGAAAATCTGTCTTCAAACTAAGTTACTTTATGAAGTTTCCTTGAGCAAAATCTCAAATTCGTGCTCAGTAACCGGCATCACTGACAAACGCCCACCTTTTTTAACTAGGCCAATTTCACTTATATTGGCCATCTGTTTGATAGTTTTAAGTGGCAATAATGTCTCAAACTTTTGTTTGAACTTAATATCTACCATGTACCAACGTGGATTATCTTGCGTGGACTTAGGATCGAAGTATTTAGTTTCTGGATTAAACTGAGTGTGATCAGGATAACCTTCCTTCACTACCTCAGCCAAACCAACAATCCCCACTTCCTTGCAACTAGAGTGGTAGATAAAAACCTGATCACCAAGCTTAATTTGATCTCGCAAAAAGTTGCGCGCTTGATAGTTGCGAATACCATCCCAATGCTCGGTTTGATTAGGCATCTTGGCTAAATCATCGATACTAAAAGCATCGGGTTCAGTTTTAAACAACCAATATTGCATTATCTTTCCTCATGAATCCCTGCAAAACCATATAGTTTAAAACATTCACTTGCAAGTAAGATAACCATCCCACTGAAACCATGCTAACCAGGAACTTTAATTAGCTTATTAAACAAAGTGCTATCACTTAGTAACGCTAATTTCTCCAATTTAGTCATCCAACTTAAGGCTTCATGAGGATGGGTAGCATCATTAATTTTATATTTTGCAATGATACTGTCTGTATTGGGCTCTCCTCGGGTTGGCTTAGGCGGATTACATAACAAACTAAAGTGATTATGTTGGTAACTATGCTTTTCAATCAGAGACTCAATACTCACATCTTGTAGATAGTCTCTAAGTTGCGCAGCAAATTTATCGCGCTGAGTAATGATATTTAGGCTAATGACCTCTTCAGGGATATTCAAAATACCAAGGAAACGCAAAACTTTTGCGATACTTTTGCTGCCACTCATTGCAGATAATGGAATAGCGAGGGTCAGTCCAATTAATGTAGGAGACAGCCAAACCAATAAAGTGGGAGAGTAGTGGTAAAGTAGTACCGTCATGGCAATTCCAATCGCAGTATGCCAAAAATGCTGCTTACACAATTGCAACCAAGGCGTTCCACTATGCAGTCGTTGCTGTGTATTCCACCCTGAATCGCGACCACGAAATATATCGAAGATATGCTGACTATGGATCAACATAAAAATAGGTGCATACAGCACAGAAAAGAAAATTTCGACTAAGACTCCCAAAATCAATCGAATAACACCTAATGGTTTTCTCAATGTATTTTGGAAAAATGCCCGAATTAAGCCTAACGCCTTGGGTAAAAGTAATACTCCCATGGTAAATAAGAACAATGCCACCATGCGTTCAGAATCGAATACTGGCCATTGAGGGAATAACGATGGTTGATCCGAAAAATATTCGATATTGACATAGTGGATCTGAATGGCCATTACTATTCCAATAAGTATTAAAGCAAACCAAATGGGCGATGCCATATACCCCATCACACCAGTCAACATATGAAACCTATTAGGCCAACGCAAACCTTTTGCTTTAAGCACTGCAAGATGTTGAATGTTTCCTTGCGCCCAGCGCCTATCGCGAGTCGCAACATCGGATAAACTAGGAGGGCTCTCTTCCCACGACCCCTTCAAAGCAGGTAACATCCGCACTGCCCAACCCGCTCTCCTCATAAGTGCGGCTTCAACAAAATCATGGGATAAAATATCCCCTTTAAATGGTTTGACCCCACCTAAAGTGGGTAACCCTGCCGATTCAGCAAAAGCTTTGACTCTAATGATGGCATTGTGCCCCCAATAATTGCCATCATTACCTTGCCATGCGGTGATGCCATGGGCGACTATGGGGCCATATACAGTTCCAGCGAATTGTTGCAGTCGAGCGAATAACGTATCACCTCGATATAAAGAAGGTAAGGTTTGGATAATGCCCGCATTGTCATCACTTGCCATTTCTTGCATAAGCACTTTCAAAGTATTAGCCGACAGTAGACTGTCGGCATCAAGCACTATCATGTAGTCATATCGTGCGCCCCAGCGACTTACAAATTCGTGCACGTTCCCTGCTTTTTTGGCCTTGTTGTTATGTCTGCGCCGGTACCACACGTTAATCTCACCAGACAAGGCTTCTTTGAGTTGTCTAACTGCAGCCGTTTCCTTAACCCAAACATCTGGATCGTTAGAATCTGAAATAATGAAAATTTCGAACTGCTGAGCAAGGTTATTGGCTATCAAGTCTTTGCCCATACTGTAGAGAGCGGCGCAGGTTTCACTAGGCTCTTCATTATATACGGGCATAAGTAACACTGTTTTTTTATCACTGATATCATTCAATGTAGAATTTAGCCTTTTCCCTGCCAATATAAACCCGGCAAATGATGCGCTAGCTGCCAGGGCAATCCACACAAAAGTCAGGCAAAACAATCCAACCATAATCCACTGCATGTTCGTCACCGTTCCTTGAGACACAATGAGTACCATTTGATAGGTGGCATAAGTGGTTAAGGCTAGCGCTCCACCAAACGTGATGATTCTGGCAAAAAGCTGGGTCCAGCCCTGTTTAGTATGTTTTACATTGGGCTTTTTAGAAAAATCTTGAGCCGGCATGTGAAGAGGTGACTCAGAGGGCACTCCCAAGCTTTCATAAGCTATTTGGTCCATCGGTATAGCCATGTCTCCCCCCACTGTTTGTCTTCTTTAGATAGTGATACTCGCAGTTCCGATACGTCTTCTGCTCCCGGTTCAAATTTTGCGACCACACGAAGGTGGTTAGTTTCGGGGATGATCTGACTCGTGACACCGACAATTTGTCCAGAGCTACTAATCGCATTAATACTTAAGTCAGATGGAATAGCCTGCCCAGCGTATTCAATTACAAATTCGCGAACGGTTTCTGAACCCAAAGATTTCCCTGCGGCTGTAGCGACAATTTTGCCTTGGATATTTTTTACAGGTGCATCATTTCCCCAAGATATTTTATAGCTAAACTCTCGCGGTTGGCCGGCTTTTAGTAATTGATTTGGTTGCCAAAAAGCTACAATATTGTCATGAATTTCTGCTTTAGTTGGAATTTCTACTAACTCAACATGCCCCGCCCCCCAGTCATTCATGGGTGTAATCCAAGCTGACGGACGTTTATGATAATGGGCTTCCATATCTTTGAAATCATTGAAATTTCTGGAACGTTGCATTAATCCGAAACCTTTAATCGCATCATCCTCAAAGGCTGAGACCTGTAATCTTTTAGGATTAGCTAATGGTCGCCAAATTTTCTCGTTATTGGCCTTTATCATTAACAAACCATCTGAATCATGAACGGCGGGCCGAAAATCATCAAAACGAGAACGGTTCATGCCATTAAATAAAAACATTGAAGTTAAGGGTGCTACACCAAATGACTCAATGTCTCTTCTTGGATACAGCGTACTGTTAACCAGTATTTCTGTATTTTGCTGTGGTTTTACTGTGAATGTAAACGCCCCAGTTAGCGATTCACTTTCCATCAACGCGTGAATGATTAATTTGTCATTGTTTTTGTTCGGTCGCTCGAGCCAAAACTCGGTAAATACTGGAAACTCTTCTCCCGAAGGTTTAGCAGTATTTATTGCTAAACCTCTTGCAGACAACCCGTACCAATTAGTCTGACCAACGGCTCTAAAGTAAGAACCTCCCTGAAACACCAAAAACTCATCCCACTTATCTTGTGTATTAATAGGGTGAGTGACGCTAAAGCCCGAATAACCTTGCGCTTCGGTATTTTTAAGGTCCTGTTGCTCGGAATCATAATTAAAGATCTTTGAAGTATAGAAAACTCGTCTAGCAACACCGTTTACGACTAAATTTAGCTTTACTGGAATTTTGAACAAAAAGCCGGGATGCAAAGGATTAACTCGAAAATTTCTATTCTCTTTCGACCAAATAGTGGCTCCTCTTTCAAGCTGTATCTTTTTGTAGTCATCATAGCTCATTTGACTAAGTGGATTGTCAGCTGGAATTTGTTTTACTTGATACTCTTTAGTGGCTAGTTCCATCGCTTTAGATTCAAGCCATTTTCTGTCAAAAGGCTCGGTCAATCTATCTTTGCGCTCTGGTTTACTGTCCGCTACTAATGGTTGCTGTGCCTTGGTTGCTGGCTGATACGGAATTAAACTAACACCTAACACTAGAGCAAAGATGTATTTCTTGTACAAAATGAAACTCCTTGTTAATTACCTACATAGAAGGCCTCTGTAATACTGAAAAGTAAGCTCACATAACCTTATGAAAAACAAAGTTATGCGCAGAAGCAATGGGATAAAACAAGGTATTTGCAGCAATCAGGCCAAGTGAATATTATTTACCATTAATTGGATAGACAAACACAACACTTGGCCCAAGAGTTTCTCAGGCTAGGTAAAAATGACGCTGCGGTTTCAAGTTGTTGATGTAATCATTCTTTGTAGTGACTCTTTAAGGTATGCCAGTTATTCATTAGTCAGCCAGTTTTGTAATAGCAGCTGTATATCTCTACCATCCACCAGCTTGAAGTTTTGCGGAGCCAAAGGTAAGCGGTTTCGTCCATCTTGTACCACTAAAAGCCCAGCAGGAAGACTCTCACCCAAAGGGTATGCAGTGATAGCTAATCCATCGGTTTCTGATGCTCCATCTAATCCTAAGCTCAAGTTCATCTCTATCTTAAAACTGCCAAGATATTGATTATTTATATCTAAAGCAAACACCCCATAACTATCGTTGCCTTGACTCGAAGCAAACAAAAAACGTTGTTCTTTGTAGCGATATATTCCCAAACCTTCGACATCAGCCACGAAAGTTTCATTGGTTTGAATTATGAGTCTACTTGCTTCTTCTATAGGTTCTGCAGAAACTTGCCACACCCCAACGGCTTCTTCGCCATAGTAGAGTTGTTGATTTTGATCGTCTACCACACAGCCCTCGGGTTGACTAGGAGCATAGAACTCTCTGACTAATTCACCTGAAATTTTTGCCGCATCTTGTTGCAACAAATACTGCTGAAAATGCCCGTCCGTACCATTGATAAATACGTAATACTGGTTTCCATTGGTATACATGCACAATCCATAAACGTCGTCGATATCCGTTTTGATATCGGAGATATGAGTCATGTAACCTGTATTCGGCTCTATTGAAAACACACTAATAGACTTTGTGCTGCGGTTGCTAGCGGTAGCGATGTCAAAACGCTTACCTCCCAAAGTCATGCCATAACGGATATCCACGTTATTCACCCGCCCCACATTCAGTTCTTGCAATAAGTTACCCTGTAAGTCGTATTGCATTAGGCCTTGTTTTTTATTGGTACCCAAGACTCGGCTTTGAGCGCTGTCATCAAAGTTAATCCAAATTGCGGGGTCATCGGCTGCGTCTCCGTATGCTGCCATAGGTGTACTTTGTGCGTACGCTTGCACTGCAGGCATTAATGGCAGAATAGTTGATTGCGGTTTTTTAGAATAATGCAGCTGTGATGTGAAATACCTTGCTGTTTTATCATCAAATATACCTAATTTAAGCTGCTCATCATCTAACCTAGCCGTGACAGTTTCTGGCATATGAATGCCTTGAAAATGTACAAAACTGGCTTGGTCGTTGTTTTCAGGCTCAACTAGCCAAACACCTTGCTGCTCTGGTGTGCTAACTAACAAGTCTCCTGATGCTAAGACTTCGATGTGAGTCACTTCACTATCAATGGGTCCATGAGGTTGAGTGGCGATGACTAACTCTCGGGAAAGTTCGGACTCGTGATCGGCGAAATAGCGCCAAACACCGATATTTTCCTCTACTATGTAGAGTGATTGAGTGTGATCATTGACCGCACAAGACTTGGTTTGCGGTGCGCCAATAAAAGCATGTACGATCACATCTGTTAACGCCCGTTGCGATTCGTCTATCACAATTCGTTGTTCTACCTGCCCTAAGGCATCGGTGGTAAACAAAGACAGGTGTCCTTGTGGCATTTGGTACCAACATAGGCTTTCTATTTGTGAACTAAAGTCTTTGAATCGGGTTAGTTCTGACAATTGTAAATTTTGCCAATCTAATTGGATGATCACGACTTGCCCTAGATTGCTATCTAAAGCGGCAATTAGCCCAAAAGTTTGATTGCCAATTTTGATATTGTCACGCCAATCGAGCAGTTCAATGTGACCGGCAATGTTACTAAGTAGGTTACCTTGTTGGTCAGTTAACAACACACCTGAGGTTTCACTGGTAAGCAACCAATACTCTGTTTGTTGATGGCGAATAGGCTTGGCGACTTTTCCCGCAATATTGCTATTTTTTTCTAATGCTTTTAAAGATAGAGAAACGGGATTTTGAGCTGAGTGATTGGGTGCTTGGCAAGAACTTAACAATGCCCAAAGCACACAACAAAAAACGATGTTTGATATTGATTTCATGCTTAATCCTTATGAATACTATATTGATACAACACTTCATTTGCGCCAGAAATAAACTGCACTAATAACGCATTTGAGCTCACTGAAACAGATGCAACACCTGCAGTGGCCTCGGCAAAACGCGTAAATGGTCGTTGTGCTACTTTTCTTAATTCTGAACCTGCTCCTGAAACAAAGTGCTGAACTGTGGTGCCTTTAGGTTGGTTGTATTGCAAGTCATGCTCGTGACCAGCGAAATAGGCATCCACGTTGTTTTTTTCGAAGATGGGTTCAAGTACACCGCGTATATCTGCGGTTTTTCCGTAACGTTTACCACTTGAATACAAAGGGTGATGACCCACAATAATTTTCCATTTTGCGTTAGATGGCTCTAGTTTCTGCTCGATCCAAGCGAGTTGTTTTACTCCGTCGTGCTTTTGGGATTCAGTATATTTTGCTACATTTTTGTACCCTGGGTTGAGGGGCTAGTATCAATAAATAGACTCACGCGCCCGTTAGGCGCGTGTTTGTTGCTACCAATTGTTGACGAACGCTGAATTACAATTTCCAGTTAAAACCGAGCTCAAAAGTACGACCATACTCTTCATATTGAGCGTTAACACTTGGTCGATCGAAGTAGTTATAAAAAGGCTCATCCGTTAGATTAATTGCATTAAAATACACATGCATATTAGGGTTAATAAAGTATTTCCCCATAAAATCCATTTGTTGATGTTTATCTTCCATTCTGAGTAGATCACCGTCTATTTCTTCGAGGTTTTCACTTTTGTAAGTCATAGTTAATCTGACGCTAAAATCTTCACTTTCGTATCCTACGGTCAAGTTTCCGATACGGTCGGACTGGTTTGGCAAAGACGTTTCATAACGCTCGCCATCTAACATAGTTATGGCTTCTGAACTAGAAAAGGTGCCATTCGCACTCAGCAATAAGCCGTTCTCGAAACCTTTTACCCAAGATATTTCAAGACCTCTAACACTAGCGGATTCGCCATTAATCGGCTGCATAACTTCATCAAACCCTTCCCAATCTTCTGTTCCTGCAACATCAGTAATGATAACGAAGTTATCGATACTTTTATAAAAGTACCCTGCTGATAAGATCCCAATATCACCAGGATAGTATTCTAAAGATAAGTCAAAGTTATCGGCTTCATAGGGATCCAGTTCAGGATTACCGACTTCTGCTTCGCGCTCAGTGACAAATTCGCCGTCGTCCTCTTCTGTTTTAGATTCAATGATTTGAAATGCCGCTGAGTCTTCAAATTTGGGACGCGAAATGGTTTGGGTAAATGCTGCACGGCCTATGAATTTGTCGTTAAATTCATAGCGTAGGTTGACACTAGGTAATAGATGCGAATAATTTTTATCGCGTTCCCATAGTGTATTGACCACTTCTTCTATGTCAGTTGCTTCATTTTCGATAAGCTCCACTCGCATACCCGAAGTACTAAAGTCAGTATCTTCGTAGCGCAAACCTGCCACTATACGTAAATTTTGCAACTCTATTTTGCCCATTAGATAAAGGGCTAAGATGTCTTCTTGGTTTACGTAAGAGGCACCGTTTGATTCGACTTCTGAATCAAGTTCCGCGATTTCGAAGTTGCTGTTTTGCTGGCCATAATATTCACGCATAAAAGTCCGATCTAATCCCGGACCAAAATCACCCAACCCCCAATCAGGGGTAGATGAGGCAAAGATACTAGGGTCAATGTCGTCAAAGTCACCGTCGAAGATTAAGATGTCGGCATTTGCAGATTTTTCTCGGCTACGATATTTCCCCCCAAACTTAAACTCAAGCTGATTCGACTGCCAATCAAAGTATCGAGTAAAATCAGCTTTGACCATAGCCTCGGTGTCTTCTGCATAGTTTTTTTCAAAACTCACTTCATCTAATTCGTAGTGACTTAAGTCCATCACAGAGGCAACTTGGGCAACAACTGGAATTGGCCCCGCCATATCTGAATCGATTTCCATGCCTTCACCCACTAAGGTGTAATACAAGGCGTCTGGCTCATCTTCATCAGCTTTGGAGTAGCCCGCTTGATATTCTACTAGCCAATCGTCAAGTTGGTGCTCGCCACCTGCCGTTATAGAAAAAATACTCTGCGTTTCTTCACGGTCTTTGCTGCCACGCTCAATTTCAGAATCTTCACCGTCAAACACAAAGGTATTAGATAGTCTAAATTCGTTATCAGCAAAACTGCTGTATAAAGTACGTACATAATACTGATTATTCATGTCTGGACGAAAATCTATATTTACAGCACCACCTATACGTTCACGTTCAATTGAGTAATAACGCTGTTCTACTTCATCATCACCATTTGATTCGACGTTGTCTGAGCCGAAACTGCGGTCAAAGTAGGATAGTGCCGCAGCGATCCCCACTGTGTCAGTTAACATAGTGGTTAAGCTACCAGATACCTTAGGGCTCGTTTCATCACGTAGTTGGTTTTGACTGAGTTGTACATTTAGACTTGCAGAGGTAGCGTTTTTATCAAAAGCGCTAAGACTTTTCACCTCAATTGAACCACCTATAGCATCACCGTCCATATCAGAGGTAACTGATTTTGATACCTCTAAACTTTGGATCAATTCTGATGGAATAACATCAAGTGCAACTGAGCGTACCCCACCTTCAGGAGAAGGCACATTAACCCCGTTAATGGTGACATTATTCAAATTAGGATCGATGCCTCGAATACCCACAAAACGCCCTTCACCTTGATCTCTTTCAATAGACAAGCCCGGTAAACGTTGTAAAGCTTCAGCAGCATTTTGGTCTGCAAATTGACCAATAGCGTCAGCCGACACTATAGATTTAATACTGTCAGACATTCTTTGTTGGTTAAGCGCACTCGCTTTACCTGCTCGTTGCCCGTATACAATGATGCTTTCCAGTGATGTATTGGCAGCAGCCAATACCACAGCTTGTTGCAAAGTTTGCCCCGCGCTAATTTCAATAGGTAGCTCAACTGTTGGAGCCCCTAAGTACTGAACCACTAAGGTATAGTGACCTTCAGGTAAATTAGTAAATCGGAACGACCCATCACGACGAGATACCGCAGTTGCCCCTAGCTCTTTAATTTGAATATCAGCCCCAGCAAAATAGCTGGTTTGGCTTTTGTCCATTAGTACGCCCTGTAATGCACCAACCTCTTGCCCTAGTGCAGATGTACCGACTAATGCGGTTAAACAAGCTATGGCTAAAGTAGATTTAATCATTTTCATAGTAGTAGGTTCTCGTTGCTGTCATCTTTTTAGTAATCGTGTAGCGAGTCTGTAATCTTGCTCGGGCAAATACGCTAGTGAATTGGCATGACATATTTATGACGACACCTCTCATAAATGGCTAAATTAGGCTTAATCACTACCGCTTTAATACCCTTTTTGCAGTTGCATGAGCCAATTTGACCTCCTACTGAGCCCCTATGAAATATGGATTTGGATGGTTTTATTGAAGGAAAGAGCTAAAGACCTTCATCTATCTGTCATTTAGCTGAGCCAAAATGACCCCGCTATGTTTTTTCTTATAACGTCATACTATTTTCAGTAAGAGGACTACCGATGAACTTATCTTTGTTAGCTCGTCACCCAACACTTTTTTCGGTGCTGTGTGGCTCTTTAGCAGTGTCTAGTAGTTTAAGTCTTGGTTTAGGACAGTTGAAAAACCTTTCTGATATATCTTGGTTGGATGTGCTGGGGGAAGGTAGCTTGGGATTACTTTCTATCGTTTGGGTGTTTTTTATACTCATTAGCCGCCCCCCAGGCAGAGTGACTTCAGCCTTGGTAATAGGATTATGCTGCTTTCTTTTTTCAGCTTCGCTCGATTTCTTTGACGAATTTATGGCTTACCAAGAGGTGGCTAAAGGTTTAAGCATGTTTGAATCAATTCCCGCGGCGATTGGCATGCTGATTATGAGTTATGCACTATATCAATGGCATCAAGAGCAATTGGTGCTCAATCAACAATTACGTAACCGCGAACATGGTTTACGCCAGCATGATCAGATTGACTTTATTACTAAGCTATATGGCGCCGATTATATGCGAGGTCAAATTCACAACAAGCTCGCAGCGCCTCCTCACTCTGACTTCTCTGTAGTCATGTTAGACATTGACAACTTTGATCAATTTAATCGTCAGTTTGGCCATGCAGAAGGAGATAGATTACTTCGCCAGATATCCGAATTAATTGTTATGAACTTACGCTCGTCCGACTTAGCCTGTCGTTATGCTGGCGACCGCTTTGTTCTATTGTTACCCAATACAGGGAAGACCTTGGCCTTGGAATTAGCAGAACAAGTTCGTCAAGCCATTTTCCACTTAGCTTACAAACCGCATCAACATCCACAGGCGATATATCACAATTTAACCTTCGCAATTGACTCAGTGAGGCCGGGCGACACAACCGACAATATTATTAACCGAGTCAATCAAAGCTTAGATGCATCTAAACAATTACTTTATCCAAGTGAAGCTGCATTATGAAAACTTCTGCGACTACATTTCTGTGCTTAGAAGATAAATACATACCAGCGCATCAGTTAGCTGCGAGTTTAGTGGATTATTCCGTGTCTCGAGGTGTCAACAAACACAAACTTCTACGTGGCACACGAATTTTCAGTGAAGACCTTAAGTCCGACAAAAAAATCAGCCTAGGTCAATTATTACAATTGCTCAGCAATGTCAGAACCCAAACACCTGGCTATGATTGCGCGTTCCAAATTGGTCGGCGTTTATTCCCTAGTAATTACGGTGCAGTATCTAATGCCTTATTACATAGTCGTGACTTTGCTCAAGCTCTAAAAATTCTCAATATATTACGTATGCAAATCTGCCCTTTCTTCGACGCCTCAAGTTATCAAACTAAACAACGACAATATTTGCTGATTAACCCAGCTTTGGGTTGTCATACCCAGGTACAATTTTTATCCGAAATTTATTGTAGCGCTTTGATTTCTGCAACTAAGTTACTCTTCGGGCACCGCATTCCTATGTATTTTAGTTTCCCTTTTCAACAACCCAAATACATCCAAGAATACCAAGAAAACATTGGATATAGGTTATCGTTCTCACAACCCATGTTCAGTATTAGCTTTGAAAAAAAGTGGCTGACAACACCTTGCCTTCAAAGAAGTGACGGGTTGCGGAGTTATGCGATCAAACAAGCCCGTCTACAAAATCTCCCTAAACAAGGATTTTTACAAGCCGTACGTCATGCAATCACCAAACACAGGCAAGCCAGCTTAAATAACATTGCCACACAATTTTCAATAAGCCCTGCCACCTTTAAACGTAAGTTAAAGTTACACAATACACATTTTAAACAATTGCAGGATGAACTAGGTAAACAGCAGGCCACTTACCTATTACAAATTCAACAGTTTAGTAATGAACAAAGCGCTCATCTTATGCAGTTTAACGACATCCCCAATTTTCGGCGCTCTGTCAAACGCTGGACAGGCCTCACTCCCAGTCAATTGAGGCTAGTTGAATAAAACCTATCGATAGCTGATTTATCACTAAAACTTGCATCTTTGAAGATCATAAATATACTGTACATAAATACAGTATATTTATGATCTTATGCACCCTACGATTTCTTATTTAAAACATAAAAATTTGCTCTGGCAGGCGAGTCATACTCAACCAACTGGTCATGGCCAGCACACTGGATTCAAGGAATTAGACAATGCATTACAAGGAGGGTTTCCTGAGTATGGCGTCATCGATATTCGCAGCCAAATTGGCATTGGTGAGCTGCGCTTATTGCTACCTAGTATTCTTACAAGGCAACAACAAAAGCCAACAGAACTAGTCACTTTTATCGCACCACCACTGTCGATTAATAGTGAAATGTTAGCTGAGTTTGGTTTTGCACTTGATCAAGTAATGGTGGTGCAACCTCTTTTAAATAAACAGGTGTTGTGGAGCACTGAGCAAAGCCTTAAAAGTGGCTGCTGTCATAGCGTGATTTTGTGGCATGCTTCATTGTCTGTGACACAAGTCAAGCGCCTGCAAGTCGCCTCAGAAAAAGGGCAGTGTTTACTTTTTATTGTACGTCAACCTCAACAACAACATATCTCCTTGCCCGTCACTTTAGGAATACGACTCAGCCCTTCTAAAGTGGGGATAAAAGCACAAATCACTAAACGTAAAGGCAGTTGGTCTAACGCTTCGTTTAACATCTACATGGGAGCTTATTGGCCTGAACTGAGTCAGTCTGAAGATTCTAACGTGCTGACATTTCCCTCTCGTGCATCCCGCGCGGGATAAAGCACTTTTAACGTCTAACTTTTAACAGCGATATGATGCAACACCTTTGGCTATATCTGCATTTTCCTAATTTACAATTAGACGCGCTGTTACAACAAAATCCTGAGTCTAATATCCATACCCAAGCTTATGTGATCTTAGATGAGCGAACCAATCAAGTCTGTCAACTCAACCACGCAGCTTACCAATCTGGTATACGTTTAAGTATGGGATTAGGCACTGCCGCGATGTTAAATGGGGACTTGCAAGTCATACCATACCAACGAGAAATCACTCAAAACAGGTTAAGTGATATTGCTCAAAGCTTATATTTAGTCACCAGCGACATCTGCTTTTTTAACGATAATAGTTTGTTGCTAAGAGTACATAATATGCTCACACTATATGGCAATTTACATGCTTATTGGCAAGTTGTGCAGCATCAACTATCACAACAAGAGGTAGTGTTTCATTATGCTACAGGGCACTCCCCCCTCGGGGCTAAATTATTAGCAAACACGGCTTGGGATCAGATAACCGACAACCCGAATGAAATCCAAAAAACAATCGCAGGTAGCGCTTTACAGGACACCGACCTGACGCCTAAAGCAGTAGAAAAGTTACAACGAGTGGGCATATATACCATACAAGATCTACTCAAAGTCCCTCTAGCGGATATTGCCAAGCGCTTTGACATGGAAGTGGCAACTTATATTGGAAAACTCACCGCTCAAATTCCCCACCCAGTGCAATTTTTTCATCCTAAAAAGTCTTTCGATCGTTTTATTGAATTGTTATATGACATAGAAAACGTACAAGTATTACAGGCGCCACTCAAGCAACTTTTACAAGGTTTAGAAGAATTTTTAAAAACACGAGACTTACTAACCCAGACTTTAGTCTTCATTCTTAGTCAGAGAGATGAAAAATCCATTGAGCTAAACATTCACTCTCAGCAAGGCGAGTATTTGGCGCAATCTTGGGCGGTATTAATATCTCTAAAATTAGAAAACATCGTACTCAGTGCACCAGTTTTTGCGATCCGCTTAATAGCAAAAAATACCTATATTAGAACGCCAGAAAAAAATGATTTATTTGCGGGGAAGCAAGGGAAGCTGTCACGTTTACAATTGATATCCCTTCTCCAAGCAAAACTGGGAGAGGAGGCTGTATTTACCCCAACACTAACGAATGATTATCGACCTGAGCAAGTAATTCAAAGCTCCATTCGACCAGCTAAGCCTATACAGACTTTTCAACTCTATCCATTACGCCCAAGCTTTTTATTACCCTCGCCGCAACGTTTACATGAAAAAGTCTCTATTGCTTATGGACCAGAACGTATAGAAACAGGTTGGTGGGACCCTAAACCAATCATCCGCGACTATTTTATGGCTCGCAACCAATTGGGTCAGTGGTACTGGGTATTTAAAACCCCACAAGGTGATTGGTATTTACATGGCGTATTCAGCTAATGGCAAAAACACATCAATATGCAGAGTTATTTTGCCAAAGTAATTTTAGCTTTTTATATGGCGCATCCCACCCACAAGAATTAGTTAAGCAAGCTGATTTTTTAAGTTATCACGCCATTGCTATTACCGATGAATGCTCAGTGGCAGGGATCGCAAGAGCTTATACCGCTATAAAAGAACATGACCTAAACATCAAACTGATCATTGGTAGTCTGTTTCGATTTGGGGAAGATTTAGAGTTAGTTTTACTGTGTCCTGACAGACTGGCTTATGCAGAACTATGCAGAACCATTACTAATGCTCGCAAACGCGCACCTAAAGGAGAGTACCAGCTGAATCAATGGGATTTACTTGGCATCAAACATTGTTTAGCTATTTGGTTACCTAAAGGCACTCAAGAAATAGATGACCATTGGGGAGCATGGCTTAAAAAACATTATAAACGCAAAGTGTGGCTAGGCTATCAACGGCATTTACAAGCTAACGAACATCGTTATCTAACGCATATACAACAACTTAGCGGCAAACACCAACTCACTATCTGCGCCTGTGGTGGAATATTGATGCACCAGCAACAACGTTTACCACTGCAACATGCTCTCACTGCAATTCGTAAGGGTAAACCCATCTCAGAATTAGGTCGTCAATTGTTGCCCAATAGTGAACGTTATTTACGCCCTATCAATAAACTATCGACTTTGTATCAATCCGCCTGGCTTGAAGAAACCCTAACAATTGCCAATTTGTGTACTTTTAGTTTGGCAAGTTTACGCTATGAATATCCTAGCGAACTAGTACCAGATAATAAAACCGCCTCTGAATACCTTCGTGAGCTTGTGATCAAAGGCTTAGGTTTACGCTTTGCCACTGGCGGCAGATTAACCTTCGCAATCAAACGAATAATTATCAAAGAATTAAGACTAATCAAAGAGTTAAAATACGAGTATTTCTTCCTTACTATTTACGATGTGGTGCAATTCGCACAACAACAAAAAATTTTGTATCAAGGAAGAGGCTCAGCAGCCAACTCGATAGTTTGTTATTGCCTACAAATCACGGCTGTCGATCCTAGGCAAATATCAGTATTGTTTGAACGGTTTATTTCCAAAGAGCGCCAAGAAGAACCGGATATTGACGTAGATTTTGAGCACGAAAGGCGTGAAGAAATTATTCAGTACATCTATCAAAAGTATGGCCGAGAACGCACTGCCATAGCAGCCACCGTCACAACCTACCGCAGTAAGAGCGCTATCCGAGAAATAGGTCGGGCATTTGCCATAAACGAAAGCCAACTAGATTTCTTCATAAAGAATATCAATCACCGAGATATGCAATTAGGTTGGCAAACCCAAATTGCCGAACTTGGTTTAGATCCATCGTCATTACAAGGTAAGCAATTTGTCAGTCTAGTGAATGAAATAAAGGGTTTTCCCCGTCATTTGTCACAACATGTAGGGGGCTTTGTTATATCACAGGGGCCGCTCTATCATTTGGTCCCAATCGAAAATGCAGCCATGCAAGATAGAAGCGTGATTCAATGGGATAAAGACGATCTCGAAAGTTTAGGGCTTTTAAAAGTTGATGTACTAGCCTTGGGCATGCTTACCGCAATACGTAAATCTTTTGCCTTAATAGAAAAACATTATCAGCATCACTTTAGCATTGCCCAGATCACCGCTCTAGGTGACGACAAACAAGTTTATAGTATGATCCAACAAGCAGATACTGTAGGTGTTTTCCAAATCGAGTCTCGGGCACAAATGAGTATGCTACCCAGACTAAAACCCGCTACCTTTTATGATTTAGTGATCCAAATTGCGATTGTACGACCTGGTCCTATTCAAGGCGGAATGGTACACCCCTTTTTAAAGCATCGCGCCAATCCAAAACTAATTGAACATCAGTCTCCAGAACTAAAAAAGGTATTAGATCGCACCTCTGGTGTCCCAATTTTCCAGGAGCAAGTGATTAAAATAGCGATGGTAGCTGCTGGTTTTTCAGGCGGAGAAGCTGACAAATTGCGACGCGCTATGGGTAGTTGGAAGAAAACAGGAGAGTTGACAAGTTTTAAAGACAAACTAATAACTGGAATGTCACAGCGGGGTTACACCCTTGATTATGCAGAACGTATATATAAACAAATATGCGGATTTGGAGAATATGGCTTTCCAGAATCTCACTCTGCATCCTTTGCCGTATTAGCTTATGTTTCATCTTGGTTGAAGTATTATTATCCAGCCGCGTTTTATGTGGGCTTATTAAATAGTTTACCAATGGGTTTTTACTCAGCCAATCAACTGATTCAAGATGCACAAAGACATCATGTAGATATTCTTCCTGTTTGTATTAATCATTCAAGTTATGACCATCTATTACAATATAAAAATCGAAGCTGGGCCATTAGACTAGGGATCCGTTTAGTAAAAGGAATAAATAGACAAGAAACTATGGAGTTAATTGAAAAACGTCCGATGTCAGGCTTTAAACACATTAACCAAGTAAAAAAACTAAAATTCAGTCGACAATTTTTAGAAGCATTAGCCAGTGCAAACGCTTTTCATACCATTAGTGGCAATAGATTTGAGAGTCGTTGGCAACTGATGGACAATCAAGATAGTTTAGACTTATTCCAAAATCAATTAAGCGATCCCATTACTAACCTCCCTAGCCCTAGTAAATCTCAAACATTAATAGAAGATTACAACGCCACTAGTATTAGTTTGTACTCGCACCCTATCACCTTACTAAAGGAAGCTAACTTATTACCTAAGTACACCCAAGCCACACAATTAAACAATAAAAAGCATAGTAGTGCCGTCACAGTAATTGGTGTTGTGACTTGTAGACAAAGGCCTGGCACCTCTAAAGGTGTGACGTTTCTTACCCTAGAAGATGACTCTGGTAATGTTAATGTGGTCGTTTGGTTAGCAACCGCTAGAGCACAAAAACAAGCTTATCTAAAAGCCAATATATTGAAAGTAAGTGGCATTTTAGAACGTGGAGACGGGGGCGTAACGCATATTATTGCTGGTAAATTGGAAGACATCAGTCACTTAGTTGATGGATTAGCCAACCGTTCCAGAAACTTTCACTAAGGTTACGTAAAATAGTAAATAGCCGAGTAAAAACCCGGCTATTTGATTCAATATCATTAACTAGCAATGATAATTACACAGCTTATAATCCCTTAGACTACCTCAAGAATATCAGTAACAGGTAAGCGAGCTTTAGGTAAACCAAAATTCCAATCTTCTTTTTCATTTTGGTAACCCATGGCTAGTGCTACTTCACAAACGTGGCCATCAAGTTCATCTTTAAATATATCTCCAATTAACTCAGGGTCAACTCCTTCCATAGGAGTAGACGCAATACCTAGTCGAGCCAAAGTATGTAAAAGGTTTCCTAACGCTAAATAAACCTGCGCTTTCGTCCAGCTACTATTGTTACCGCTTTCATCTGTATTCATTTCAGCAAAAGCATAGGCCCCCATAAAGGAGTCATACATCTCAGCAGGCAAGTGTCCCGAACTGACTTCCACATCCACTCTTTTCGAGAATTTCTCTTTAGTAAACTTAGGATCATAAGCCAGTAACAACGAGTGTGAAGCTTCTTTTGCATGTAATTGATTAAACTGGTGTTTGTTAGCAAAGGTATCGTGAAGACGCTGCTTCCCTTCATCACTTTCAACTAGTATAAACTTCCAAGGTTGTGAATTAACTGAAGATGGAGATAGACGTAGCGCTTCCTTAATTACATCTATATCTTCAGCTGAAATACGTTTACTCGGGTCATACTTCTTGACTGTATAACGAGTGCTAAGTTCTTTGATAATTTGATGAGACATTGTAATTTCCGCCTTTCTTAATAAACCAATAAAAGATTAAGACAAAGTTTACGGCAAGCTAATTAGATTGATAATACACACAAAAAAAGAAAGACTTTTTAGTTTAAAAAGAGAATAGTTCAAATTTCGAACATAAACGAAAGGGAGTCTGCGGGGCTGGCCAACCAGCAATGTGCGGGCACCTTAACAGGCGTCCCCGTGCTACTCTCGCAGGAGGGTTAAACCGAGGCTTTCTGGAGCACTGCTCCAGCGGTTTAACAGCTTGGCATGCGACCTACATGGATGTAGGAAGGTAGAATAAAGCAGGAGCATTTATCGAGATGCCAAGATTGGGTGCATATCATCAGGGATGTGTATTTGACTGCTCGAAAGTAATACGAGCTAAGCTTGAAGTCCGGGAATCCACTTCGTGCAGGTTGGCCTTCCAACGAGTTTACCTGCGTCACAGTCGATAGGTACTGCATATTCAATTTAATTTTTCCATAAAAAAAGGGCCAACCTTTCGGTTAGCCCTTTCTTAGAATGGGAGTCTGGCAATGTGCTACTCTCGCATGGGGAAACCCCAAACTACCATCGCCGCTAATGTGTTTCACTTCTGAGTTCGGAATGGGATCAGGTGGTA